>NZ_JCALDM010000001.1:0-995808 GCF_059812845.1 Mycobacterium sp. NGS34 | reverse complement strand
AGGGTGAACTGGCCGACGTTGCTGATGCCCTTGCGGAAGAAATCCTCGCAGCCCGTCAAATAGTGCATATAGCGCTCGTAGACCTCTTCGGACTGGATGGCGATCGCCTTTTCTTTGTTCGCCTCTAGATTGGCCGCCCAGATATTCAGCGTCCGTTCATAATGCTCGCGCAGCAATTGCACTTTTTCGACGGAAAATCCAGCCGCCGGCGCCAGTGCCACAATGTCTTCCTGCGCTGGCAACTGCCCGCCCGGGAAAATTTCCATGTAGATGAATCGCGTGAATCGTATGTCCTTCATCGTCAGCGTGATGCCGCGCTCGTGCATCTGCTTCTGTGAATGCCCCAAAATTGTGTGCAAGAGCATCCGACCGTCATCGGGAAGGATGTCATAGGCGCGGTCGAAAAACGCGGGCCAACGCTCGGCCTTGAACGCCTCGAATGCCCCTATGCTGACGATCCGGTCGACCTTGTCGTCGAACTCTTCCCAGCCCTGCAGCCGCACTTCGACGTCGCGCTCGGTCGGGATCGCCGCCAGCCTGGCCTTGCTGTACTCAAACTGATTGCGGCTGAGCGTAATTCCGATCACGTTGACATCGAATTTCTCGACCGCCCGCTGCAGCGCCCCGCCCCAGCCGCAGCCGATGTCGAGCAGCGTCATCCCGGGCTCGAGGTTCAGCTTTCCCAGCGCCAGGTCGAACTTCGCATTCTGCGCTTCCTCGAGGGTCATATCGTCTCGCTCGAAGTAAGCGCAGGTGTAGCCCATTGTCGGGTCTAGGAATAGCGCAAAAAACTCGTCCGAAACGTCGTAGATGGATTGCGACTCTTCGTAATACGGCTCCAACGAAGTCATGGTTGCCCGATACACCTCTCGTTTGTTGACCCGGAGGATAATATCGGATGCGCAGATCGGCCGCTACAGGGCCACGCGGCGGCGTCAGTAATTATAAAAACCCTGGCCGGACTTTTTGCCCAGCCGACCGGCCTCCACCATGCGCAGCAGCAGCGGCGGCGGACCGTATTGCGGTTCTTTGAATTCTTCGAACATTTTATCCGCGATGAGTTTGAGGGTGTCGAGGCCGACGAGGTCGGACAGCCGCAGCGGGCCCATCGGGTGCGACAGCCCGGCGACGACGGCCTTGTCGACGTCCTCGACGGTGGCGAAACCGGCCTCCACCATCCGGATCGCGGACAGCAGGTAGGGCACCAGCAGCGCGTTGACCACGAAGCCGGACCGGTCCGAGCAGCGCACCACCTGCTTGCCCAGCACCGCGCCGGCGAACTGCTCGGTGCGGGCGGCGGCGGCCTCGTCGGTGACCAGCGTGCTCACCAGCTCGACCAGCGGCAGCACCGGGACCGGGTTGAAGAAGTGCAGCCCCAGCACGCGTTGTGGGTTCTTGGTGGCCGCGGCGACCTTCATGATCGGGATGCTGGAGGTGTTGGACGCCAGCACGGCGTCGGGATCGGTGATGACCCGGTCCAGCTCGGCGAAGAGCTCGGCCTTGACGGCCTCGTCCTCGACGATGGCCTCGATCACCAGTTGGCGGTCGGCCAGGTCTTTGAGGTCGGTGGTGAAGGTCAGCTTGCCGAGCGCGCGGTCCCGCTCCCGCTCGGTCACCTTGCCGGCGCTGACGCCCCGCTCCAGCGACTTGACGATGCGGTTGCGCCCCGCCGTGATCAGCGCCTCGGTCGGCTCGTACACCGTCACGTCGACTCCCGCGCGGACGGAGACCTCGGCGATGCCGGAGCCCATCTGCCCCGCACCGACAACCCCGACCCGCTGGATCGCTGCGTCGCTCACTTGTTGTCTCTCTCCCGAGTCGTATTGTCATGCACCGCAATAGGCCCCGCCCAGCGTGGCCGGGCGGGGCCAATGCTACTTCAGCCGCGAGCAGACGCAGACTCGCATGATCTCAATCGCAAACGTGCGATTCCGCGTCTGCTCGGCAGACTTCAGAGGCTCAGTGGAACTGGCCCTCTTCGGTCGAACCGGTCAGCGCCGTGGTCGACGAGGTGGGGTCCACCGTGGTCGCGATCCGGTCGAAGTAACCGGCACCGACCTCGCGCTGGTGCTTGGTGGCGGTGTAGCCACGCTCCTCGGCGGCGAACTCGCGCTCCTGCAGCTCCACGTAGGCGCTCATCTGGTTGCGGGCGTAGCCGTAGGCCAGATCGAACATCGAGTAGTTCAGCGCGTGGAACCCGGCCAGCGTGATGAACTGGAACTTGAATCCCATTGCGGCAAGCTCCTTCTGGAACTTCGCGATGGTGCCGTCGTCGAGGTGCTTGCGCCAGTTGAACGACGGCGAGCAGTTGTACGCCAGCATCTGGTCGGGGAACTCCGCCTTCACCGACTCGGAGAACTTGCGCGCCAGCTCGAGGTCGGGCGTGCCGGTCTCCATCCAGATCAGGTCGGCGAACGGGGCGTAGGCCTTGGCCCGCGCGATGCAGGGCTCGATGCCGTTCTTGGTCCGGTAGAAGCCCTCGCGGGTGCGCTCGCCGGTGATGAACGGCTGGTCGCGCTCGTCGACGTCGGACGTGATGAGCGTGGCCGCCTCGGCGTCGGTCCGGGCGATCACCACGGTCGGAACGTCGCAGACGTCGGCGGCCAGGCGCGCCGAGGTGAGCGTGCGGATGTGCTGCTGGGTCGGGATCAGCACCTTGCCACCCAGGTGACCGCACTTCTTCTCCGAGGCCAGCTGGTCCTCCCAGTGCGAACCCGCGACACCGGCCGCGATCATGGCCTTCTGCAGCTCGAAGACGTTGAGCGCGCCGCCGAAGCCGGCCTCGCCGTCCGCCACGATCGGCGCCAGCCAGTTCTCCACCGACCGGTCGCCCTCGACCTTGGCGATCTGGTCGGCGCGCAGCAGCGCGTTGTTGATCCGGCGAACCACCTGCGGCACCGAGTTGGCGGGGTACAGGCTCTGGTCGGGGTAGGTGTGGCCGGACAGGTTGGCGTCACCGGCGACCTGCCACCCGGACAGGTAGATGGCCTTCAGGCCGGCGCGCACCTGCTGTACGGCCTGGTTGCCGGTCAGCGCGCCCAGCGCGTTGACCCACTCCAGGTCGTGCAGCTCTTCCCACAACACCTCCGCGCCGCGGCGGGCCAGGGTGTTCTCCTCGACGACGGTGCCTTGCAGCGCGACGACGTCCTCGGCGGTGTAGGTGCGCGTGACGCCCTTCCACCGGGGGTTCGTGTCCCAGTCGTGCTGGATCTGCTCGGCGCTCTTGGGGGTGCCAACGACGGACATTGGGCTTACTCCTTAAACGGTCATCATTGCTTGAGTTAACGCTGAACGGTCCACGCCAACCGGCTTGCGACGGTAGCTATGGCTCAACTTCACTGGCGTGCTAACTCGAAGATGGCACAGCTTGTTCCTGCAGGTCCACCCGTTTCATTTGCGAATTTCCGCCACACGATCGAACGACTTTGCAAATATTGCAAAGATGAACGCTAACTGAACCGTTTCAGAAGCTACCGGTCGGTAACCATATTTCAGCAGGTCAGAACGGGAATTGACGGGACCGGGGGTACCGCTACAAAGCGAAGATCGCGGCGACGGCTTTCGTCTCGTCCCCGACGGCGTATGTGAGCGTTGTAACAGCGCGGTCGGCCAGGTCGGGACCGAACTGATCGGTCGAGCCGGCCGGGTGGACGTGCGAGATGATCTCCAGCTTGTCGCCCAGCGCGACCGGCGCCTCGTGCTCGATCGTGGTGCGCAGCGGCCACTGCAGCAGCTCGGGGTGCGACGCCAGGTAGTCCTCGATGACGCTCCAATACACCGAGTTGTTCATGTGGTCGAACAGGTCGATGTCGGTCACCCGGACCGGGAACTCGTGGATCTCGGTCGCGTCGTCGCGGCTGCCGGGCTTGAGGTAGCCCTTCCACTTGAGGCGGTTCACGGAGGTGGTCTTGTGCAGTCCCGCCAGGAAGTCGTCGGCGATGCGCGACGGCATCTGGGTTTCCCGATTGATGTTGATCCAGAACGCCTCGGATTCGATCAGGCCACCCTTGCGTCCGTCGATGCGGACCCGCATCTCGCACCAGCGGTTCGAGGTGCCCGAACACCAGCGCCGGCACCGCAGCATGTCCTGGAACTCGATCGGGCGGATCAGGTCGACCATGGTGCGCCGGACGATCCACAGCGGATGGGTCTCCTCGAAGCCCATCTCGCGAAGCTGGTCCTGGCCGATGTCCTGGATGTGGCGGGCGGCCGCGTCCAGCCGCAGCCGGCCGGTGCGGTCGATGTCGCCGACCCGCAGCGGCCACTCGCGACCGAACACGTCGGGATGGCCGTCGGGAACCGGCATCAGTTCTTTGTCCAGGCTCACGGCTTCCCTCCCTCCGGATCGCTAACCCAGGTTAGCCCCCATACCCGACGCGGATAATGCCAAATAGCAACTCGGAAACACCAATCCTGACCCGAAAGCGCGGCGGTGCCAACTCTGCGAACCGGGCCTTCGCAGCGCCGGGTACGATTCGTTAGGTGGCCAAAACTTTCGTCGGCGCCCGCGTTCGGCAACTCCGCAACGAGCGCGGGTTTTCCCAGGCCGCGCTGGCCCAGATGCTGGAGATCTCGCCCAGCTACCTCAACCAGATCGAGCACGATGTTCGCCCGCTGACGGTCGCCGTGCTGCTGCGGATCACCGAGGTGTTCGGGGTGGACGCGACGTTCTTCGCCTCCCAGGACGACACCCGGCTGGTCGCCGAGCTGCGCGAGGTGACCATGGACCGCGACCTGGACATCGACGTCGACCCGACCGAAGTGGCCGAGATGGTCAGCGCCCATCCGGGG
The DNA here is from genome assembly GCF_059812845.1 of Mycobacterium sp. NGS34. Classification (NCBI taxonomy): domain Bacteria; kingdom Bacillati; phylum Actinomycetota; class Actinomycetes; order Mycobacteriales; family Mycobacteriaceae; genus Mycobacterium; species Mycobacterium sp. NGS34. The sequence goes on along the minus strand of NZ_JCALDM010000001.1, from coordinate 991,017 downwards.
CTGGCCCGCGCGGTGGTCAACCTGCACCGGCGCTACCGGATCACCACCGCGCAGCTGGCCGCGGCCACCGAGGAGCGGTACTCCGACGGCAGCGGCAGCGGATCCATCACGATGCCCCACGAAGAGGTGCGCGACTACTTCTACCAACGCCAGAACTACCTGCACGAGCTGGACACCGCCGCCGAGGACCTCACGATCAAGATGCGGTTGCACCACGGCGACCTGGCCCGCGAGCTGACCCGCCGGCTCACCGAGGTGCACGGGGTGCACATCGTCAGGCGCATCGATCTCGGGGACAGCGTCCTGCACCGCTTCGACCCCGGCACCAAGACGCTGGAGATCAGCAATCACCTCTCGCCGGGTCAGCAGGTGTTCAAGCTGGCCGCCGAGTTGGCCTTCCTGGAGTTCGGCGACCTGATCGACAGCCTGGTCGCCGAGGGCAAGTTCACCAGCGAGGAGTCGCACACGCTGCTGCGGCTGGGGCTGGCGAACTACTTCGCGGCGGCCGCGGTGCTGCCCTACCGCCAATTCCACGACGTCGCAGAGAACTTCCGCTACGACGTCGAGCGGCTGTCGTCGTTCTACTCGGCCAGTTACGAGACCATCGCACACCGGCTTTCGACGCTGCAACGGCCGACGATGCGGGGCGTGCCGTTCTCGTTCGTCCGGGTGGACCGCGCCGGCAACATGTCAAAACGTCAGTCGGCCACCGGTTTTCACTTCTCCTCCAGCGGCGGGACGTGCCCGCTGTGGAACGTCTACGAGACGTTCGCCAACCCGGGCAAGATCCTGGTGCAGATCGCCCAGATGCCCGACGGGCGCAACTACATGTGGGTGGCTCGCACCGTGGAGCGCCGCGCCGCGCGGTATGGTCAGCCCGGTAAGACCTTCGCGATCGGGCTGGGCTGCGAGCTCCGCCACGCGCACCGGCTCGCCTACTCGGAAGGACTCGACTTGTCGGGTGATATCGCCACACCGATCGGCGCGGGCTGCCGGGTCTGCGAACGCGACAACTGCCCACAGCGGGCGTTCCCGGCGTTGGGCCGCGCGCTGGATCTGGACGAGCACCGCAGCACCGTGTCGCCGTACCTGGTGAAGCAGCCATGAGCGCGCCGGCCGGCCGGATCCCGTCGGGGCGGTTCCGCGAGCTGGGGCCCATCAACTGGGTGATGTCGAAGGCGGCCGCGCGCCGGATGGGGGTGCCGGAGATGCACCTGTTCACCACCCTGGGACAGCGCCGCGCGCTGTTCTGGACCTGGTCGATGTACAGCGGGCGCCTGCTGCGGGGCCGGCTGCCGGCGATCGACACCGAGTTGGTGATCCTGCGGGTCGCGCACGTGCGCGGCTGCGAATACGAGCTGCAGCACCACCGCGGGATGGCGCGCCATCAGGGCCTGGACGACGACCTGCAGGCCGCCATCTTCGCCTGGCCCGAGACGCTGGACCGGGTCGAGGCGCGCCTGACCGTGCGGCAGCAGGCGCTGCTGGCGGCCACCGACGAGTTCGTCAAGGGTCGCACCGTCACCGAGGACACCTGGCGGCAGCTGGCGACGCACCTGGATCGGCGCCAGCTCATCGAATTCTGCTTGCTGGCAAGCCAATACGACGGCCTGGCCGCGACGATGTCGGCCCTGGCGATCCCGTTGGACAAGCCCCGCTAGAAGTACACGTCGGCCAGCACCGCCAGCGTCAGCGCCAGGGGCGCGACCGGCAGGCCGAGGCCGAACCCCGACCACGCGTATTTCCCGCGGCGGCGTTGCACGAGGCCCCACAGCACGGCAACGACCGCGAGCACGGCCGAGCCGAGCAGCACCGGCGGGGCCCAGGTCCCCACCGCCGCGTTGTCGTCGGCGATCGAAAAGGCCACCAACCACAGGACATAACCCGCGGCGACGCCGCCGAGGACGCCAATCACGGTGTCGCTGCGGATCATTGGCAGACTCAGAAGTTGATCATGTGGCCGGTCAAGCCGTGGAAGCATTCCTGCAGCGCCTCCGACATGGTCGGGTGGGTGTGCACGTTGCGGGCCAGCTCGGTGGCGGTGAGGTCCCACTTCTGGGCCAGCGTCAGCTCGGGCAGCAACTCGGACACGTCGTGGCCGATCAGGTGCCCGCCCAGCAGCTCGCCGTACTTGCTGTCGGCGACCAGCTTGACGAAGCCGCTCGGGTCGCCCACCCCGTGCGCCTTGGCGTTGGCGGTGAACGGGAACTTGGCGACCACGACGTCGTGGCCTTCCTCGCGGGCCTGCTCCTCGGTGAGCCCGAAGCTCGCGACGTTGGGCTGGCAGAAGGTCGCGCGCGGCAGCATGCGGTAGTCGCCGAGCGCCAAAGTCTCGGCGCCGGCGATGGTTTCGGCCGCCACCACGCCCATGGCCTCGGCGACGTGGGCGAGCATCAGCTTGCCGGTCACGTCGCCGATCGCGTAGATGTGTTCGACGTTGGTGCGCATGTAGTCGGTGACGCCGATCGCCTTGCGGTCGGTCAGCGCGACGCCGGCCGCCTCCAGGCCGTAACCCTCGACGTTGGGCGCGAAACCGATGGCCTGCAACACCTTTTCGGCCTTGAGGTCCTCGGACTTGCCATCCTTGCTGACGGTGACCGTGACCACCGCGCCGTCGTCGTTGATGGCCTCCACCTTAGTTCCGGTCAGGACCTTGACGCCGAGCTTCTTGAACTGCTTCTCGATCTCCTTGGACACCTCGGCGTCCTCGTTGGGCAGCGCGCGCGGCAGGAACTCGACGATGGTGACGTCGACGCCGTAATTCTTCAGGACGTAGCCGAACTCCATGCCGATGGCCCCCGCGCCGGCGATGACGATCGACTGCGGCAGCTCCCGCGTCAGGATCAGTTCCTCATAGGTGACCACGTTTTCCGACAGCGACGTTCCCGGGACCAGCCGGGTGCTGCTGCCGGTGGCGATGATGACATTGTCGAACGTGACGGTATCGGTGCCGCCGTCGTTGAGGTCGACGGACAGCGTGTGCGGGTCGGTGAACCGGCCGTACCCGTGGATCTCGGTGATCTTGTTCTTCTTCATCAGGAAGTGCACGCCGGCGACGCGGCCCTCGGCCACCTTGCGGCTGCGGTCGAAGGCGACGCCGTAGTCGAAGGTCGCCTCGCCGCCGATGCCGAAGGTCTGCGCCTCCTTGGTGAAGATGTGCGCGAGTTCGGCGTTGCGCAGCAACGCCTTGGACGGGATGCAGCCGACGTTGAGGCAGACTCCGCCCCAGTACTTCGGCTCGATGATCGCGGTGTTCAATCCGAGCTGCGCGGCGCGGATGGCCGCGACGTATCCGCCGGGACCGGCCCCGAGGACGACGACGTCATAGTGAGCAGTCACGAGCCCTACCCTAATGGGCTAGTACGGGATGACGCCGATCAGGCAGTGGCCGGTGTGGGCACAGTAGTAGTAGCCGTACAGCGGCGCCGCGGCGGCGACCGAGGCGAACGGCCCCGACATCACCGCGAGCGACAGCGCGGAGATCAGCGGCCTGCCCTCCGCCATCGCCAGCAGCACGCCGCCCACCGCGCAGGCCACGACGTAGACCAGGACGGTGAACACCGCGGGCGTCTTGCCGGTCGAGTGATACCACCAATAGAACAGCCCGAGCCCGACCACGCCCGCCACGATCCACCCGCCGAAAAGCACCAGAACCAGGTGCCACCACCGCAGGTACTGGTAGCGACCGGGCACGGTGACCGGTTGCACCGGCAGGCCGCCGCCGTCGGCCCCGGCACCCTCGTCGGCGGGCACCTCCTTGACCTTCGGTGCGGCCTCGGCCTCCTCGGGCGGCCGCGGGCCGGGGGCCTCGTCGTCGTCGTCGGAGAAGTCCGGCACCCACGATTGCGTCCCGGTGTCCTCGTCGTCAGCCACCGCAGGTCACCCGCAGCGCGACGAGCACGCCGAACCAGCCCGGCCCGAGCGACAGGATGAACGCGCCCAGCGCGGTGACCCAGCGGCGCCCCGAGAACAGGACCGTCAGCAGGCCGAGCGCGCCGGGAGCCCCGAGCACCAGCGCGACGGCGACGTCGGGCCGGATCCTCGCGTGGACCAACACGGTGAGCGCGACCCCGGCCAACAGCCCGACCGCGCAGCCCATCAGCATGGCGCCGGCCAGCAGCCAGGGGCGCGGGAGCGGGATCACGCTGACGAGGGTAGCGCCGTCATCCGGCGTCGACGGCCACCACGCGCCCGCGCGCCGCCGGGCGTTCGCCGCGCTCGTAGGCGGCGCCCGTGATGACGGGTCCGGCCGCCAGCTCGGCCTGCTCTTCGTCGGTGAAGACGCGCCCGCGGGACAGGAACCGCACGCCCTCGGGCGCCTCCAGGCTGAACCCGCCGCCGCGCCCGGGGACGACGTCGATGACCAGCTGGGTGTGCTTCCAGGTCTGGTACTGCGGGCCCGAGATCCACACCGGCACGCCGTCCCCGACGTCGAGCACGCCGAGCAACACGTCGCGGTCGCCGACGAGGAAATCCCCGCGCGGGTAGCACATCGGCGACGACCCGTCGCAGCAGCCGCCGGACTGGTGGAACATCACCGGGCCATGCCGCTGCTGCAACGACTCCAGCAGTTCCGCGGCCGTGGCGGTGATGACCGCACCGGCGGTATCACGGCGCCGCTCTCCCCCGCGAGCGGGAGGTGCCCCCACCTCATCGCTGCGCTCTGCATCGTCGCCGGCGACCATCAGAAGAATCCCTGCGCCTTTTCGGCGTAAGACACCAGCATGTTCTTGGTCTGCTGGTAGTGGTCGAGCATCATCTTGTGGTTCTCCCGGCCGATGCCGGACTGCTTGTAGCCGCCGAACGCGGCGTGCGCGGGATAGGCGTGGTAGCAGTTGACCCACACCCGGCCGGCCTGGATGTCGCGCCCGGCCCGGTAGGCGGTGTTGCCGTCGCGGCTCCACACGCCGGCGCCCAGGCCGTAGAGGGTGTCGTTGGCGATCGAGATCGCGTCGTCGTAGTCGGTGAACGACGTCACCGCCACCACCGGCCCGAAGATCTCCTCCTGGAAGATCCGCATCTTGTTGTTGCCGCCGAAGATGGTCGGCTGCATGTAGTAGCCGCCGGAGAGGTCGCCGCCCAGCTCGGCGCGCTCGCCGCCGCAAATCACCCGCGCGCCTTCGTTTTTGCCGATCTCGATGTAGGACAGGATCTTTTCCATCTGATCGTTGGACGCCTGCGAACCCAGCATCGTCTCGCTGTCCAGCGGGTCGCCCTGCCGGACCGCCTTGGTGCGGATCGCGGCCAGCTCGAGGAACTCGTCGTAGATGTCGGCCTGGATCAGGCTGCGCGACGGGCAGGTGCACACCTCGCCCTGGTTGAGGGCGAACATGGTGAAGCCCTCCAGCGCCTTGTCCTGGAAGTCGTCCCCTTTGGCCATCACGTCGGAGAAGAAGATGTTGGGGCTCTTGCCACCGAGCTCCAGGGTCACCGGAATCAGGTTCTGCGAGGCGTACTGCATGATCAGCCGCCCGGTGGTGGTTTCGCCGGTGAACGCGATCTTGGCGATCCGGTTGCTCGACGCCAGCGGCTTGCCCGCCTCGGCGCCGAAGCCGTTGACGACGTTGAGCACGCCGGCCGGCAACAGGTCACCGATCAGCGACATCAGGTACAGCACCGAAACCGGCGTCTGCTCCGCGGGTTTGAGCACCACCGCATTGCCGGCGGCCAGCGCCGGCGCCATCTTCCACGCGGCCATCAGGATGGGGAAGTTCCACGGAATGATCTGTCCCACCACGCCGAGCGGCTCGTGGAAGTGGTAGGCGACGGTGTCCTCGTCGATCTGCGACAGCGAACCCTCCTGCGCACGGAGTGCCGCCGCGAAATACCGGAAGTGGTCGGCCGCTAGCGGGATGTCGGCGGCCAGCGCCTCGCGGATCGGTTTGCCGTTGTCCCAGACTTCGGCGACCGCCAGCGCGGCCGTGTTCTCCTCGATGCGGTCGGCGATCTTGTTCAGGATCGCCGCGCGCTCGGCGGGCGCGGTCTTGCCCCACGCCGGGGCCGCCGCGTGCGCGGCGTCCAGCGCGTGAGCGATGTCGGCCTCGTCGGAGCGGGCGACCTCGCAGAAGGTCTGGCCGGTCACCGGCGTCGGGTTTTCGAAATAGCGGCCGGCCGCGGGGGCGACCCACTGGCCCCCAATGAAGTTCTCGTACCGGCTTTCGTACGACATCAATGCCCCGGCGGCGCCCGGACGTGCGAAAACAGTCATCTGCCCGCTCCTCATTCGACCGTGTGTAACACACCTCACACTACCGCCGGGGTTGCCAGCTGTTGCGGGTTGAGTGATCGGTAGTTGTCAGTGATGTGCTGTAGGAACGAAGTCATGCATCTCGCGACGTGGGCTGAGCGCAACGGTGTTGCGCGGGTGAGCGCGTGGGCCACGGCCGAACAGAGCCCGGTCGATAAGGTGGTGACGGAGGTCGGTTCGGCGTTGAACGGGCATCCCCGCAAGTTCCTTGCGCTGCTGGGTGATCCGGCGGTGACGCGGATTGTGGTGGAGCACCGTGATCGGTTCTGCCGATTCGATGCCGAGTACGGGCAAGCCGCGCTGGCAGTGCAAGGACGGGAACTGGTCGTCGTCGACACCGCTGGGGTCGATGACGACGTAGTGCGGGACATGACTGCGATCCTGACCTTGATGTGCGCTCGCTTGTACGGCAACGCGCTGCTGCCAACCGTGCCCGGCGTGCGATCGCCGCCACTGCCGATGACGCAGAGCATCAGGTGGCGTGATGGCCAGGTTTGAGGTCCCCGAAGGTTTCACGGTTCAGGCGTTCAAGTTCACCCTGGACCCGACCGACGAGCAAGCTCGCGCGTTGGCACGGCATTTCGGTGCCCGGCGTAAGGCATTCAACTGGACCGTGGCCGCGCTGAAGGCCGATCACGTGGCGTGGAAGCAGACGGGTATCGAGACGGTGAAGCCGTCGTTTCGGGTGATGCGGGACCGCTGGAACCGGGTCAAGAACGAGGTGTGCGTCAACCGCGAGACCGGGCAGGTGTGGTGGCCGGAATGCTCGAAAGAAGCCTATGGCGACGGCGTCCGGGGTGCGGTGGAGGCGTACTGGAATTGGCAGCAGTCCCGCTCCGGTGACCGTGGCGGTAAACGGATGGGTTTGCCCCGCTTCAAGAAGAAGGGCCGCGACGCGGACCGGGTGTGTTTCACCACCGGTGCGATGCGCGTCGAACCGGACCGCCGCCATCTCACTTTGCCGGTGATCGGCACCGTGCGCACCCATGAGAACACCCGCCGTGTTCAACGGTTGATCGCCAAGGACCGGGCGCGCGTGTTGGCGATCAGTGTGCGCCGCAACGGCACCCGGTTGGATGCGTCCGTGCGGGTTGTGGTGCAGCGCCCTCAGCAGCCTCGCGTGGCGAGGCCGGACTCGAGGGTCGGTGTTGACGTCGGAGTCCGACGCTTGGCCACCGTCGCCACAACCGACGGGCGCGTGATTGAGCGGGTAGCCAATCCACGCGCACTCGATACCGCGCTACGGGAACTGCGTCACGTTTCGCGTGCTCGCTCCCGTTGTCTGAAAGGCTCCCGGCGGTACCGGGAGCGCACCACCGAGCTATCCCGGCTACATCGCCGGGTCAACGATGTCCGCACTCATCATTTGCACGTCCTGACCACACGATTGGCTCAAACTCACGGCCGCATCGTGGTGGAAGGTTTGGACGCCGCCAGCATGCTGCGGCAGAAAGGGCTGCCCGGTGCCCGCGCCAGACGGCGCGGGCTCGCCGATGCCGCCTTGGGCGCCCCGCGCCGGCGCCTGTCTTACAAGACAGGCTGGTATGGATCGCAGCTGGTGATCGCTGACCGCTGGTTCCCGTCCTCAAAAACCTGCCATGCCTGCGGGTATGTGCAAGACATCGGCTGGGACGAGCACTGGCATTGCGACTGTTGCTCAGCATCGCACCAGCGTGATGACAACGCCGCGATAAACCTCGCACGCTACGAGGAACCCGTTAGCGTCGTCGGCCCAGTTGGGGCCGCCGTCAAGCGTGGAGCCGACCGTAAGACCCGGCCTGGCCGGGCTGGTGGCCGTGAAGCGCGGAAGGGACGCAGCCGCACGGCTGCCGAACAACCCCGAGACGGGGTGCAAGTCGCGTGACCACTAAAGATCACCCACTTGCAACGGCCAGAATGGCTGCCATGACATCATCTGAAGGCGCCGCGCCCCCCGACCCGAGCTCACCAGACCCCTACCTCTGGCTCGAGGACGTCACCGGCGACGACGCGCTGGCCTGGGTGCGCGCGCGCAACGAGCCCACCCTGGCCGAGTTCTGCGACGCGGAGTTCGAGCGGATGCGCGGCGAGGCCCTCGAGGTGCTCGACACCGATGCCCGCATCCCGTATGTGGTCCGCCGCGGCGAACACCTCTACAACTTCTGGCGCGACGCCACCAACCCGCGCGGGCTGTGGCGCCGCACCACGCTGGACAGCTACCGCACCTCTTCGCCGGAGTGGGACGTGCTCATCGACGTCGACGAGCTGGGCCGCACCGACGACACGAAATGGGTGTGGGCGGGCGCGGGTGTCATCGAACCCGACCACACCCGGGCGCTGATCGGCCTGTCCCGCGGCGGCTCGGACGCGTCGGTCGTGCGCGAATTCGACATGATCACACGCGAATTCGTCCCCGGCGGGTTCGAACTGCCCGAGGCCAAGTCGCAGGTCGCCTGGGCCGACATGGACACCGTGCTGGTCGGCACCGACTTCGGTGCCGACTCGCTCACCGAGTCCGGCTACCCGCGCGTGATCAAGCGATGGCGGCGCGGCACCCCGCTGGCCGAGGCGCAGACCGTCTTCGAGGGCGCCCGCGACGACGTGCGGGTCTCGGCCTCGGTGGATCGGACCCCGGGCTTCGAGCGCACCTTCCTGGGCCGGGCGCTCGACTTCTGGAACGAAGAGGTCTACGAGCTGCGCGGCCCGGAGCTGATCCGCATCGACGCGCCCACAGACGCGGGCCTGTCGATGCACTGCGAGTGGATCCTCATCGAGCTGCGCACGGACTGGTACCTCGGCGACGCGACGTACGCCGCGGGATCGCTGCTGGCCGCCGACTACGACGAATTCCTCGCGGGCACAGCGGAATTACACGTGGTGTTCGAGCCCGACGAGCACACCGCCCTGAACCACTACGCGTGGACGAAGGACCGCCTGCTGATGGTCACGCTGGCCGACGTGGCCAGCCGGGTGGAGATCGTCACCCCACCCTCGCCGTCACGGGGCGAGTGGCACCGCGAGCCGGTCGCGGGCATTCCGGCGGCGACCAACACCGTCGTCGTCGCGGCCGACGACAAGGGCGACGAGTTCTTCCTCGACTCCAGCGGATTCCTCGCGCCGTCGCGCCTGATGCGGGGCACCGGCGAGGGCCCGCTCGACCCTATCAAGTCGGCCCCGGCGTTCTTCGACGCCGAAAACCTGTCCGTGTCACAGCATTTCGTTGCGTCACAGGACGGCACCTCGATCCCGTACTTCGTCGTGCGGCGCAGCGGTGCCGACGGACCCGGTCCCACGCTGCTGAGCGGCTACGGCGGATTCGAAACCGCCAACACGCCGGCCTACAGCGGCGTGCTCGGCCGGCTGTGGCTGGCCCACGGGGGCAGCTACGTGTTGGCCAACATCCGCGGCGGCGGGGAGTACGGGCCCGGCTGGCACACCCAGGCGATGCGCGAGAACCGGCACAAGGTCGCCGAGGACTTCGCCGCGGTGGCGGCCGATCTGGTGGATCGCGGGATCACGACGGTCGGACAGCTGGGCGCCCGGGGCGGCAGCAACGGCGGGCTGCTGATGGGCATCATGCTGACCCAATACCCGGAGCGGTTCGGCGCGCTGGTCTGCGACGTGCCGCTGCTGGACATGAAGCGCTACCACCTGCTGCTGGCCGGGGCGTCATGGATGGCCGAATACGGCGACCCGGACAACCCCGAGGATTGGGCGTTCATCTCCGAATACTCCCCATACCAGAACATTTCGCAGGCCCGCGACTACCCGCCGGTGCTGATGACCACGTCCACCCGCGACGATCGGGTGCATCCGGGCCACGCCCGCAAGATGACGGCCGCCCTGCAGGCCGCGGGCCACCGGGTCTGGTACTACGAGAACATCGAGGGCGGGCATGCCGGCGCCGCCGACAACGAACAGGTCGCGTTCAAATCGGCGCTCAGCTTCTCGTTCCTGTGGCGCACGCTGTCGGCGGGACTAAGATCTAAGATGATCTAACTGATTTTGTTCGAGGAAGGCGTGCATCATGCGAGCACTGAGGTTCATCGGCGTGGCGACGTTGACGGCCGTCGCTCCCATCGCGATCCTCCTGGGAAGTGGCCCGGCGCACGCCGATACCGACCTCGGGAAGCCATGCGCACCGGAGGGCGCGAAAGTGTGGGGCAATCCCGGCCCGATCTACTGCGAGCGCCAGGCGGACGGGCAGACGCAATGGGTGTCCATTCCCGTCTCGGCGATGTGCGTGGCCTTCTGCGTCAACCATCCCTGAGCCGGGTGGTGCCGACCCGCTTCGCCCGGCGCAAGCGCCGCGCTCGCGATCGCCACTAGACGTCTAGCTCCTCGCGCCGGTTCCGGCGACCGATCATCCAGGCGACAACGACGACCGCCATCGCGAGCCCCCCGTACCTCAGCGCCGACGGCCACCAGGGTTCGGCGTGTTGGGCGGGTGCCTTGAGAGCGGCCAGCGCCACCAGGTAGCTGCCGTTGTCGGTCGGCCCGGCGCCCGGTAGCGACTGGGTCCTGGTCACCCTGATCTGGGCCGGGCTGCTGGGATCGTTCACCTGACCCCAGGCCAGGGTCGAGTCGTCGAGCAGGAAGGTGTCCTGGCTGCCCACGGGCTGGCCGGCGTCGTGGCCCAGCACCACCACCTGGCCGACCGCCACGGTCTGGTTGGCCGCGACGACATCGGCGGCGACGTTTTGGTACACCTCCGGGGGCGCCGGCGGCGTGTAGCTCGACGGCGCTGGGGCGCTCGACCCCGCCGGCGGTATCCAGGCCCCGCCGTAGAAGCTGCCCGACACGACATGGCTGTAGCCGACCGCGGTGAACGGGACCACGCCGGCCGTGGCGGCGTCGAGCACGATCCGGCCCCCGGCCGGCACGAACGCCTCCCGATAGGCGCCGTCGTAGAAGTAGCGGAAGGTCATCGCCTCGCTGAGCGGATTGAACAGGGCCGGGCGGTGGTCGTCGTCGTAGTCGACGTAGTCCCAGTGCCGGGGGCGCACCAGCTCCTGGTTGTCGGCCTTGATCAGGTCGACGTTGCCGCTGCGGGCGTCGACCACGTTCTGCACCTGGCGATTGAAGTCGTACACCTGGCTCGGCGGCTCCAGGGGGCTGGCGGGGTTGATGCGCGTCGCCGGTGCGGCCTTGGCGTCCGTGACCGCGTTCGGTGGCGCGTCCAGGCCCTTCGGCGGCGCCACCACCGGGGCGTTGCCCGCCGCCCCGGGTGGCAGTTTCGGGGTCTGCGGCGGAACCGGGGTGGGGGTCGAGGGGCTCGGCGGAACGGCGCGCGGCGGCGGTTGCACCGGCGGCACGGGCTCCACGGGAAGCGGTTCCGGCGTCCACACCGGCACCGCGCTCAGCGGCGGTTGGGCGGGCCGGGCCGGCGCGGCGTTGTAGCACACGTTCGCGGTGTGGTACTCCTCCACGTAAGCCAGGCAGTTCTGGCAGGACGCGGGGTTTGACCCGTCGCCGGCGCACGGAGCCGCTTGTGCCACACCGGGTGTGGTGGCCGGCACGGTCAACGGCGCCAGCGCCAACGCGACGGCCGCAGCCGTCGCGATCACCTTGCCCATTGCTCCCTGGCCGATCAACCTGGGCTGCCGGTTACGTTCGAACGCCGCCCCGCCCACTGGCAGACCTTCCCACCCCCACCTGGTTGGACATGCTAGCGGCCCCGGCTGTGGGGGCGGTTCGGGGCGGCGCGCCCCGGCCGGCCATAGGATCGTCGCGTGGCGGCCACCGAACGCATCGAACTCACCCTGCTGGCGACCGGTTTGATCTTCATCGTGGTGGGGGCCGCGCAGGCGCGCTACCGATTCATCAAGGAACGCCGTCCCGCTCGCCGGTTCTACTGGGCCACCTCGATCATCGGCATCGTCTCGTTCGCGGCCGGGGTGGGCAAATTCTGGCCCAACGCCGTCGTCGTGGCGGTCATCTTTTCCGCGGTCGTCGCCTTCTCGGCCTACCTGACGACGCCGTACCTGAAGATCGGCGGGCGAATCTATGCGTCGTCGCCGGAAAACCGCCAGCCCGACCCCTAGGAAGCCATGCCCGAGTTCGAAACCCTGCTATACCGGACGGCCGGCCCGGTCGCCACCATCACGCTGAACCGCCCCGAGCACCTCAACACGATCGTCCCGCCCATGCCCGACGAGATCGAGGCGGCGATCGGGCTGGCCGAACGCGACCACGAGATCAAGGTCATCGTGCTGCGCGGCGCCGGCCGCGCGTTCTCCGGCGGCTACGACTTCGGCGGCGGCTTCCAGCACTGGGGCGACGCGATGATGACCGACGGCCAGTGGGACCCCGGCAAGGACTTCGCCATGGTCACCGCGCGCGAGACCGGGCCGACGCAGAAGTTCATGGCCATCTGGCGCGCATCCAAACCGGTGATCGCGCAGGTGCACGGCTGGTGCGTCGGCGGGGCCAGCGACTACGCGCTGTGCGCCGACATCGTGATCGCCAGCGACGACGCGGTGATCGGCACCCCGTACAGCCGGATGTGGGGCGCGTATCTGACCGGCATGTGGCTCTACCGGCTTAGCCTGGCCAAGGCCAAGTGGCACTCGCTGACCGGCAGGCCGCTGACCGGCGTCCAGGCCGCCGAGGTCGAGCTGATCAACGAGGCGGTGCCGTTCGAGCGGCTCGAGGCGCGCGTCGCCGAGGTCGCCGCCGAGCTGGCGCGAATCCCGTTGTCGCAGCTGCGGGCGCAGAAGCTGGTCGTCAACCAGGCCTACGAGAACATGGGCCTGGCCTCCACGCAGATGCTGGGCGGCATCCTCGACGGCCTGATGCGCAACACCCCCGACGCGCTCGACTTCATCAACACCGCCCAGACCCAGGGCGTGCGCGCCGCGGTCGAGCGCCGCGACGGCCCGTTCGGCGATTACAGCCAGGCCCCACCGGAGCTGCGACCGGATCCCCGCCACGTCATCGTGCCTGATCGCGATGGATAGTGAGATGGACTACGAATATGCCCCAGGCACCCCACCGCGGCCGGAGAAAGTGCTACCGTAACGACTATGTCTCGGCTGAGTACTGCCCTGCGCGCAGGCGTTGTTTTTGTTGCTTTCCTGGTAGCCATGAGCATTGCGGCTGCGACCTTCCCGAAGACGGCCGCGGCCGATTCCACGGAGGACTTCCCGGTCCCACGCCGGCAGATCGAGACCACCTGCGACGCCGAGCAGTACCTGGCGGCCGTCCGGGACACCAGCCCGGTGTACTACCAGCGGTACATGATCGACTTCAACAACCACGCCAACCTTCAGCAGGCGACGATCGATAAGGCGCACTGGTTTTACTCGCTGTCGCCCGCGGACCGCCGGACTTATTCCGAAAACTTCTACAACGGCGATCCGCTGACCTTCGCCTGGGTCAACCACATGAAGATCTTCTTCAACAACAAGGGCGTCGTCGCCAAGGCCACCGACGTGTGCAACCAATACCCACCCGGCGACATGTCGGTATGGAACTGGTCCTAGATCCACTCTGGTCTTTATTCACGCGCCGGTTTAAACTCGGCGACTGTCGGGAATCGTTTATTTCCCCGCTTTTGGGGACAAATCAATAGTTCTTGACTGGTATTCCGTGCAATTGGGGACGCCGGTCCGCTCGACCACCTTTTACAGGATTGACATCATGCGCATGCCGGGATGCTGCGACCCCTTGGGGACGCGATGAGCGCGGTTGACCCCCAGTCGGACGCGCTGGCGACGCTGGACTGGCAGGAGATCGCGTGCCAATCCGAGGGCGGCTGCACCAACCGCGCAACGCACATCGTGTACCGGCACGCCGTGGATCAATGCAACCGGCCCAACCTCGACCCGTCCGGCAACGTCGTCGAGATCCTGTGCATCGGTTGCCTGCGCCGGCTCAAGACCCAGGTGCTGGCGCAGGTCGACCGGATCAACCGCTGCCCGGGCGGCTACTGCCTGACGTGCGGGGCGCCGGTGCACAAGCTCTCCGACGTCATGCGCAAGATGGTGCAGCTGCGCACCTACGCCTGAACCTGAGCCCGCTTCGGTAGTGCGAAATGCCTTCGGGCGTAGCGGAATCCCCTCATAGCCCCACGTAAGGTCAGCGCGGTTGTACCACTCCGCCCGCCGGGGCCCCGTCGACGTCGTGCAGGATCAGCTCGCGCACGGCGGGACGCGGCCCGTACGGCCGCAGCATGGTGCTGGCCGGCCGTGGCCGCACGTGCTGCGGCCACCAGAACCAGCGCCCCAGCAGGGTGGCCAGCGACGGCGTCATGAACGACCGCACGATCAAGGTGTCGAACAACAAACCCAGCGCGATCGTCGTACCCACCTGGGCCATCACCAGCAGCGGGCTGAACATGAACGTGGCCATGGTCGCGGCGAACACCAGACCGGCGGAGGTCACCACCGAGCCCGAACCGGCCATCGCGCGGATCGTCCCCGTCTTGAGCCCGGCGTGAATTTCCTCTTTGAACCGCGATATCAGCAGCAGGTTGTAGTCCGAGCCGACCGCCAGCAGCATGATGATCGCCATCGCCAGCACCATCCAGTGCAACTTCATGCCCAGGATGTACTGCCATAGGAGCACGGAGAGTCCGAACGAGGCGCCCAGTGACAGCAACACCGTACCGACGATCACAACGGCCGCCACGACGCTTCGGGTGATCACCAGCATGATGATGAAAATCAGTGTGGCGGCGGCAATTGCGGCGATCAGCAGGTCGATGTCAGAGCCGTCGTGCATGTCCTTGTACGTCGCGGCGGTACCGCCGAGGTAGACCTTGGAGCCCTCCCAGGGCGTGCCCTTGATCGCCTCGTGCACGGCCTGCTTGATCGGTTCGATGTGGCGGATGCCTTCGGGACTCGCCGGGTCGCCTTCATGGGAGATGATCAACCGGACGGCGTGCCCATCCGGCGAGATGAAGTTCTTCAGACCCCGCGCGAAATCCGGGCTCTTGAACGCCTCCGGCGGAAGGTAGAACGTGTCGTCGTTCTTGGCCTTGTCGAAGGCATCGCCTTGGGCGGTGGCGTTGTCGGACTGCGCTTTCGCCTGTTCGTTGAGACCCGTCGTGGTCGCGTAGTTCGACATGACGGTGTCGAGGTTGCGCTGCTGGCTCTCGATCTGCGGCGGTATCAGCGCCACCAGCTTCGGCTGGATCTGATCCAGCTTGTCCAGGTTCGCGCTGAGGTTCACGATGTTCTGCGCCACCTGGTCGATGCCATCGAGCGCGTTGAAGATCGACCGGATCGCCCAGCAGGCCGGAATGTCGTAGCAGTGCCGCTCCCAGTAGAAGTAACTACGAATTGGCCGGAAGAAGTCGTCGAAGTTGGCGATGTCGTCCCGCAACGACTCGGTGATCTGCACGGTTTCCTTGGTGAGCCTGGTGGTTTCGTGCGTCGTGTTGCTCAGGTCCTGGGTCACCTGCATCTGCTCATGCAGCGTTGCCATGGTCTTCTTCAGCTCGTCGGCCTGCTTGAGCAGGTTTGCCGCCTGCTCTTCCTGATAGTGCTGGGTCTGGATCCGCCCTGCGGCCTGTGCACCCATCTGAAAACCGAGGGTGCTGTGGTCGAGCGGCGTGCCCAACGGTCGGGTGATGGTCTGCACCCGTCCGATACCGGGGATGTGGAAGACCGCCTTGGCCACCTTGTCCAGGATCAGGAAATCGGCCGGGTTACGCAGGTCGTGATCGGTCTGGATCATCAACAGCTCGGGATTGAGCCGAGCCTGGTCGAAGTGCTTGTCCGCGACGGCATAACCGACGTTGGCCGGGGTGTCTCCCGGCAGGAAGTGGCGGTTGTCGTAGTCCGTCTTGTAACCGGGCAGGGCGAGCAGTCCGACCAACGCGATCCCGATGGTCACCGCGAGAACCGGTGCGGGCCAGCGGACGACCGCGGTGCCGATGCGACGCCAGCCCCGGGTCTGCAGCTTGCGCTTCGGATCCATGAGCTTGAAGAACGAAGCCACGGTCAGCACTGCGGGGCCTAGGGTCAACGCCGCGAGCACCGCCACCAACATGCCGATGGCGCACGGTGCGCCCAATGACTGGAAATACGGCAATCGGCAGAAGCTCATGCAGTACATCGCGCCGGCGATGGTCAGGCCCGACCCGAGCACGACATGCGCGGTGCTATGGAACATGGTGTAGAAGGCTTGTTCGCGGCTCTCGCCCAGGCCGCGGGCCTCGTGGTAGCGGCCGACCACGAAAATCGCGTAGTCCGTTCCGGCGGCGATCGCCATCAACACCAACAAGTTGTTGGCGAACGTGGAGAGTCCGATGATCTCGTTGTTGGCCAGCAAGGCAACGACGCCTCGAGCCGCGGCCAACTCGATGAACACCATCGCCAGCATGATCAGCATGGTGGTGACCGAGCGGTAGACGAACAGCAGCATCACCACGATCACCACAAACGTGATAAGCGTGACGAGCGCGACGCCCTTCTCGCCCGCGTGGGACTGGTCGGCGAACAGCGGACCCGGGCCGGTGACGTACGCCTTGATTCCCGGCGGCGCGGGCACCGAGTCCACGATCTTGCGCAGCGCCAGGGCAGACTCGCTGGCCAGCCCGCCACCCATGTTGCCGGCGAGGTAGACCTGCACGTACGCGGCCTTCTGGTCGTGGCTCTGGGAACCGGCCGCCGTCAGCGGATCACTCCAAAAATCCTGGACGTGCTGAACGTGTTGCTTGTCTTGCTCGACGCGCCTGACGATCTCGTCGTAATAGGCGTGGGCTTCCGCCCCGAGCGGCTTGTCACCCTCCAGCAAGATCATGGCCGAGTTGTCCGAGTTGAACTCTTTGAACGTCGATCCGACCTTCATCGTCGACTGAAAGGATGCCGCGTCGGTCGGACTCATCGACACCGAGTGCGTCTTGGAGACGACCTCCAGCTGCGGAGCCGCAGTGTTGGTGATGAAGACGATGCCCAACCACACCAGGACGATCGGCAGGGCGAGCCGGTGGATCATCCGCGGCAGGAACGGCGGAATCAGCGGCTGGTCGACGCGAGGCGGAACCACGCCCGGCTCGCTCATGCGGACTTGTCCAGGCAGTAGACGAAGGGATTCACGTTTTCGTTGGCATCCGAGCGATTCGGAGCCTTGATGACGTCACCGTGCCCGTCGTGGTTGTTCACGACGAACTGGCAGGCGATCCAACTGCCGTCGCCTTGCGCCACCAGGTTTGCCGGGATGCCGGGCTTTGTTGAACTCAATATTTTGCTCCAAGGCAAGGGCACGTTGAGGGCCTGCTGCGGATGGGAGTTTTCGTCGAGGTAGTTGATGGTTGCCGTGCTGCCCGGTGAGCCCCACACCTCGAGCGTGATCGTCTTGGCGTTGAACTCGTCGAGGACCTCGCCCGAGGTGCCACCACCGAACGAACCCTTGTGAACGCCGAAGACGCCGTGCAACCGGAACACCACGAAGCCCGACACCGCGACCACGGCCATGATCGTGAGCACCAGCCAGAAACGGCTCAACAACCCCTTCTTCTGGGCGCGCTGCGGGGCGACCTTGTTGCCCTCGCCACCGGCGGCGGAGCCCTGCTTCATCAGCGGCTCCGTCCTCGGCTCAGGCGCCGAGCGGTCGGACAGCTCGGCATCGTTCGCACCGGTTGCAGTTCGCCAAGCCATGGCGCTCATGCCTCCCTGTCTTGTCGTGGGGACTCGGTGACGAGGCCGATGCACGTTGCCGTGAGCACCCGGGTGAGGGCCGACGGGAATTCGATGTTCCACTCGGGCACCAGCACCTCCGGCTCGTCGGCGTAGGCGGTGGTGAGCCGCTCCGGCGGATTGGCGATGTGCCAGAAGGCGGCCGCCAGCGAGTAGGCGGCGATCAGGATGTCGAAGGAACCGGACCGGCCGAGCTTCGGCAGCGCGCGCTCGATCGCGTCGGCCAGCGCGACGGCGGCGGCGGAAATGGTGCGCCTGATGTCGACGACCCGCTCGACCTCCACCTCGTGCTCGAGGTGCAGGTGCAGGTTGGCGAGCAGGTCGCAGAACAGCGGGTCGGCCCCCAGCCCGTTGGCCAGGGTCTCGGCGACCCGCTCGGGCGACATCGGACCGGGCTCGCCGAGCTGCTCGCACACCGTGGTCGACCAGCGCACCCAGCCTTCGGCGGCGAGGTGCAGCAGGACCTCCTTGTGCGAGGTGAAGTAGCGGCGCACCGCGGAATAGTGGATTCCGGCGCGACCGGCGACGGCGGTCAGGGTGACCGACGCGACGCCCGTCTCGAGCGCCAGTGACCGCGCGGCTTCGACGAGTGCCGCCGCACGCTGGCGCTTGTTCTCCTCCGTGCGGGCGCGCTGAAAGGTCAGTTGCGCCATCGGGCGAGGATAACGCACATTACGTGATTTGTATAACGCACGCCATGTGATTTGTCCTAGGTCACAGCTCGCAGTCGATTCCGGTTACGCACGTGATATGCGTTACACTCCAGGGCGCGAGGGGAAGGAGTCAACGGTCCCGGACCGGGCGACAATTCGGCCGTGATTTACTTAGGTAAGCCTTGGCTGTTCTCACCGGGATCGGCGGACGGGCGCAGCGCGGCGATCCGTAGTTGACCACGTTCGGCGGCGACGGACCGCACGCAGAACTACCGACCGCTGAAAGGGATTCCAATTTTCAAGGTGCTGTCCCGGACGTGGATTCCACTGGTCATCGTCGCGGTCGTGATGGTCGGTGGCTTCATCGTGTATCGGGTCCACGGCTACTTCGGCTCGGAAAAGCGTGAATCGTATGCCGACAGCAACCTGCAGAATCCCAAGCCGTTCAACCCGAAACGGATTGTCTACGAGGTGTTCGGGCCGCCCGGAACGCGCGCCGACATCAGCTATTTCGACGTGAACGCCGACCCGCAGCGCATCGACGGGGCGCCGCTGCCGTGGACGCTGCGCGTCACCACCGACAAGGCGGCCATGATGGGAAACCTCACGGCGCGGGGCGATAGCGACAGCATCGGCTGCCGCATCACGGTGGACGACGTGGTCAAGGCCGAGCGATTCTCCAACGGGGTCCACGCCTTCACCTTCTGCGTGGTGAAGTCCGCGTGACCACCCGATTCGCCGGATTCGCCGCCGACACCCACGCCGAGCGGCCGCGCATCGCGCGGACGATCCACACCCTCGCGGTGCCGATCATCCTGTTCTGGGTGGGCGTCGCCGTCGTCCTGAGCCTGTTCGTGCCGGCGCTGGAAGTGGTCGGGCAGGAGCGGTCGGTCTCGCTAAGCCCAAAGGACGCACCGTCTTTCGTCGCGATGAAACAGATCGGCCACGCGTTCAACGAAGGCGAGACCGACAGCTCGGCGATGATCGTGCTGGAGGGCAGCCAGCCCCTCGGCGACGACGCCCACCGGTACTACGACACCATCATCCGCAAGTTGCGCGACGACAAGGCGCACGTGCTGAGCATCCAGGACTTCTGGGGCGATCCGCTCACGGCGGCGGGCGCGCAGAGCAACGACGGCAAGGCCGTGACCGTGCAGGTCAATCTCGCCGGTAATCAGGGCGAGCCGCTGGCCAACGAATCCGTCGAATCCGTGCGCAAGATCGTGAACAGCGTGCCCGCGCCGCCCGGGGTCAAGGCGTACGTCACCGGCGTCTCGGCGATGGCCGCGGATCTGCACCACAGCGGCGACAAGTCCATGGTCAGGATCACGCTGACGACGGTCGCGGTGATTTTGATCGTGTTGCTGTTCGTCTACCGGTCGATCCTCACCGTGATCCTGTTGCTGGTCACGGTGGGCTTCGAATTGACCTCTGCGCGCGGGGCCGTCGCGGTGATGGGGCACTTCGGGCTCATCGGGCTTTCCACCTTCGCCGTCAGCCTGCTCACTTCGCTGGCGATCGCGGCCGGGACGGACTACGGCATCTTCATCGTCGGCCGCTATCAGGAGGCCCGCCATGCCGGCGAAGACCGGGAATCGGCCTTCTACACCATGTACCGCGGGACGGCCCACGTCATCCTGGGCTCCGGCCTGACCATCGCGGGGGCGATGTTCTGCCTCAGCTTCGCGCGGATGCCGTATTTCCAGACCCTCGGCATTCCGTGTGCGGTGGGGATGCTGCTCGCGGTGCTCGTCGCGCTGACGCTGGGCCCCGCGATCCTCACCGTCGGCAGCCGGTTCGGCGTCTTCGACCCCAAGCGCAAGCTCGGGGTGCGGGGCTGGCGCCGGGTCGGCACCGCGGTGGTCCGCTGGCCGCTGCCCATCCTCGCCGTCACATTCGCCGTCGCCCTCATCGGTCTGCTGACCCTGCCCGGCTACCGCGCCAACTACAACGACCGCGAGTACCTGCCCAGCACCATCCCCGCCAACGCGGGCCTGACGGCCGCGGATCGCCACTTCTCCCAGGCCCGGATGAAGCCGGAAATCTTGATGATCCAGGCGAACCACGACATGCGTAACCCGACCGACTTCCTGGTCCTGGATAGGTTGGCCAAGGGCATCTTTCGGGTCCCGGGGATCTCCCGCGTCCAGGCCATCACCCGGCCCGACGGGACGACGATGGACCACACGTCGATTCCGTTCCAGATGAGCATGCAGAACGCCGCTCAGACGCAGACCATGAAATACCAGCGCGATCAGATGGACAACATGGTCAAGCAGGCCGACGAGATGACCAAGACGATCGCCAACATGCAGCGGATGTACGACTTGATGACGCAGCTCGTCGGCACCACCCACCGCATGGTCGGCGACACCGAACAGATGCAGGAGATCACCAACGAGCTCCGGGACCGCATCTCGGACTTCGACGATTTCTGGCGGCCGATCCGCAGCTACTTCTATTGGGAGAGGCACTGTTTCGACATCCCGATCTGCTGGTCGATTCGCTCGATATTCGACGCGCTGGACGGCCTGGACCAGATCGACGAGAAACTCAACACGTTGGTCGGTGACATCAAGGACCTGGATCGGCTGATGCCGCAGATGGTCGCCCAGTTCCCGCCGATGATCCAGACCATGGTCAACATGCGGACCATGATGCTGGACATGCACAGCACCATGTCCGGGATCTTCGACCAGATGAACGAGATGAGCGACAACGCGACGGCGATGGGCCACGCCTTCGACGCCTCCAAGAACGACGACTCGTTCTATCTGCCACCAGAAGTGTTCAAGAACAAAGACTTTCAGCGCGCCATGAAGAACTTCCTGTCCCCCGACGGGCGCGCGGCGCGGATGATCATCCTGCATCGCGGCGATCCCGCGTCGGCCGAGGGCATCGCCAGCATCGACAAGATACGCACCGCGGCCGAGGAGTCGCTCAAGGGAACCCCGTTGGAGGACGCGAAGATCTACGTGGCCGGCACGGGGGCCGTCTTCAAGGACATCGCCGAGGGCGCCAAATGGGACCTGGTGATCGCCGGAGTCTCCTCCCTGTGCCTGATTTTCATCATCATGTTGATCCTGACCCGCGCGCTGGTCGCCGCCGCGGTAATCGTTGGCACGGTGGCGGTTTCGCTGGGCGCCTCGTTCGGGCTGTCGGTGCTCGTCTGGCAGCACATCCTCGGCATCGATCTGCACTGGATGGTTTTGGCGATGTCCGTGATCGTCTTGTTGGCCGTGGGCTCGGACTACAACCTGTTGTTGGTCTCCCGGTTCAAGCAGGAAATTCATGCCGGTCTGAACACGGGCATCATCCGGTCGATGGGCGGCACCGGCAAGGTGGTGACCAACGCGGGCCTGGTGTTCGCGTTCACGATGGCGTCCATGGTCGTCAGCGACGTGCGGATCGTCGGTCAGGTGGGCACCACGATCGGGCTGGGCCTGATGTTCGACACGCTGATCATCCGCGCGTTCATGACCCCGTCCATCGCCGCGCTGCTGGGCCGCTGGTTCTGGTGGCCGATGCGGGTGCGCTCCCGGCCGCTGCGGGTTCCGTCGCAGCCGGTGCAGCCCCATCCGCCGGACCGCTCCCTGGCCTACAGCGACTGATCCCGACCAGTCCCTAGCCGCATCAGCTCCGAATAACAGCCATGCCCACCATCGCGCTGATCGGATTCCTCGGCGGCCTGATCACCGGCGTCTCGCCGTGCATCCTGCCGGTGCTTCCGGTGGTGTTCTTCTCCGGGGCCGGCAGCACGCGCGACAGCAGCCCGGCGGCCCGGCCGTACCTGGTGATCGCCGGGCTGGTCTGCAGCTTCAGCGTGGTCACCCTGGCCGGCTCGGCCCTGCTGTCGGCGCTGCGCCTGCCGCAGGACGCGATCCGCTGGGCCGCGCTGGTGACGCTGACGCTCATCGGCCTCGGATTGATCTTCCCGCCGCTGGCGCACCTGATCGAGCGCCCGTTCGCCCGCATCCCGCTGCCCGCGCTCGGCTCGAATAGCCTGAGCCGAAACGGTTTTGGGCTGGGCCTGACGTTGGGCGCGCTGTACGTGCCGTGCGCCGGACCGGTGCTGGCGGCCATCGTCGTCGCGGGCGGCACCGCGTCCATCGGCCCGCCGGTGCTGCTGTTGACGGCGGCGTTCGCGATCGGCACCGCGCTGCCGCTGCTGGTTTTCGCGCTGGCCGGGCGGCGCCTGGCCGAGCGCGTCGCCGCATTCCGCCGCCGCCAACACGTGATCCGGGTCGCCGGCGGAATCACGATGATCGTGCTGGCCGTGGCGCTGGTCTTCAACCTGCCCGCCACGCTGCAGCGCGCCGTCCCCGACTACACCACCGCGATGCAGAAAGACATCGGCGCCAACGAGATTCGGCACCAGCTACGCGGCGCGGTGACGGGCCAACTGGCCGACTGCGTTGACGGCTCCAACCAACTGCAGCAGTGCGGCCCGGCACCCGCCATCACGGGGATCACCGAGTGGCTCAACACCCCGGGCGGCGCGCCGGTCGACCCGGCCTCGCTGCGCGGCAAGGTGGTCCTGATCGACTTCTGGGCGTACTCGTGCATCAACTGCCAGCGCGCCATCCCGCACGCGGTGGGTTGGTACGACCGGTATCGCGACGCCGGCCTGGTCGTCATCGGGGTGCACACGCCCGAGTACGCGTTCGAACGGGTTCCCGCCAACGTGGCCAGCGGCGCCGCCGCGCTGCACATCGCCTATCCCGTCGCGCTGGACAACGACTACGCGACCTGGAACGCCTACCAGAACCTGTATTGGCCGGCCGAGTACCTCATCGACGCCAACGGGACGATCCGCCACACCAAGTTCGGCGAGGGCGACTACGACACGACCGAAAAGCTGATCCGCGAATTGCTGACCGCCGCCAACCCGGACGTCAAATTGCCCGCCCCGACGAACGCGGTGGACGCCACCCCGCGGACCAGGCTCACGCCGGAGACCTACCTGGGCGCCGGCAAGGCCGTCAACTACGACGGCGCCGGCGAATACCGCGCGGGCACCGCCACGTTCGCCTACCCGACGAGGATGCCCGACGACCGGTTCGCGCTGCGCGGCCGCTGGACGCTGGACGACCAGGGCGCCACCGCCGACGGCGACGACGCCGGCATCCGGCTGAACTACACCGGCAAGAGCGTCTACGTGGTCGTCGGCGGCACCGGCACCATCAGCGTGACCCGGGGCGGCAAGACGACCACGACGCCGATCGACGGGCCGCCCACGCTGCACCAGATCGCCTCCGATGACACCGCGCACCGCGACCAGCTGGACATGCGGGTCGGCAAAGGCCTGCAGGTGTTTTCGTTCACATTCGGCTGAACCCGTCCATTTCGCCGGTGGCTCCGAATAACGGGTGTGGATCAGCCAGAACCCCGCTCGGTCGCGGTGATCGGCAGCGGCGTCGCCGGCCTCACCGCCGCCTACGTCCTGTCCGGGCGCGACCGGGTCACCCTGTACGAGGCCGACACTCGACTCGGCGGCCACGCGCACACCCACTACGTCGACGACGGTGACGGCCGGGTCGTCGCCGTCGACTCGGCGTTCCTGGTGCACAACGACCGGACCTACCCCACGCTGTGCCGATTGTTCACCGAGCTCGGCGTCGCGACCCAGGAGTCCGACATGTCGATGTCGGTGCGCGCCGACGACATCGGCCTCGAATACGCCGGGGCCCTTGGCATTCGGGGCCTGTTCGCCTGCCGGCAGTCGCTGCGGCCCCGCCATCTGCTGATGCTCGCCGAGATCCTCCGCTTCCACCGCGCCGCGACGCGCCTGCTGCACGACCCCGCCCAGGACGACCTGGAGACCCTGGCGGCCTTCCTGAACCGGCACCGCTTCTCCGGCCACTTCGTCGACTACTTCATCACGCCGTTGGTGGCGGCGGTGTGGTCCTGCGCCGCGGGCGACGCCCTGCACTATCCGGCCCGCTACCTGTTCGTCTTCCTCGCCCACCACGGCATGCTGTCGGTCTTCGGCTCCCCAACATGGCGGACGGTCACGGGCGGCTCGGCGAATTACGTGCGGGCCATCGCTTCTCGCCTGGATCGCGTCTGCACCGCGACGCCGGTGCACTCGCTGCGGCGGCTGACCCACGGGGTCCTGGTGCGCGCGGGCGGGCAGGCGCCACGGATCTTCGACGCCGCCGTCGTCGCGGTGCACCCCGACCAGGCGCTGCTGCTGCTCGACGGCGCCACCCCGCGGGAGCGCGCCGTCCTGGGCGCCATCGGTTACTCGACCAACCGCGCGCAGTTGCACACCGACGAGTCCGTGCTGCCCCGCCACCGCCGCGCCCGCGCCTCGTGGAACTACCTGGTGGCACCCGGAGCGGACCACGTGGTGGTCAGCTATGACATCAGCCGGCTGATGCGGCTGGACGCCAGGCGCCGCTACCTGGTCACCCTGGGCGGCCGCGACCGGGTGGACCCGGCCTCAGTGATCGCCGAGATGACCTACAGCCACCCGCTCTACACACCGGAATCCGTTGCCGCCCAAGCCAAATTGGCCAGCCTTGACGACGATCGGGTGGTGTTCGCGGGCGCCTACCACGGCTGGGGCTTCCACGAGGACGGCGCCGCGTCCGGGCTGCGCGCGGCCCGCCGGCTCGGCGCCGATTGGCCCGCCGCGGCCCGGCGCGAGGCGGTGACCACGTGCTGACGCCGGCGATCTACCGCGCCACCATCACGCATTCGCGGCGGGCACCGGTGCACCACTCCTTCGAATACCGAAGCTACAGCTGGTATGTCGACATCGACGACCTCCCCCGGCTGCCCTGGTGGCTGCGACCGTTCGCGCGATTCCATGCCGAGGACCACTTTTCGGGCGACTCGCACGGCTCGCTGCGCGCGAGGCTCGGCGCCTTCTTCGCCGACCACGGACTGCCGGCCCCCGACGGCCGCGTCACCGCCCTGCTGCAGGCCCGCGTCTTCGGCTACGTCTTCAACCCGCTGAGCGTCTTCTGGTGCCACGACCGGGACGGCCGGCTGTGCCACGTGATCGCCGAGGTACACAACACCTACGGCGAGCGCCACGCCTACCTGTTGCCGCCGGCCGATCTGCCCGTCGTGACCGCCAAGAATTTTTACGTGTCGCCCTTCAATCAGGTGGACGGCTACTACCTGGTGCAGGCGCCGAAACCGGGCGACGAGGTGGACGTCACCGTGGCGCTGCACCGGGACCGCCGCCCGGCGTGCCCGGTCTTCACCGCCGAGCTGCGCGGACGCCGCCGGCCGGCCACCGTGAGCCAGGTCGCCGTCATGCAGTTCATCGCACCGCTGGCACCGCTGACGGTGTCGGCGCGGATCCGGATACAGGGGATCAAGTTGTGGTTACGTCGAGTTCCGGTGGTACCGCGATGAGCGTCGCGGCCATTGAAAAACCCCCGGCGGCAATCGATCCGGGCCGCTGGCCCGCGGTCGCGAGCGTGCCGTCGGGCCCGCTCGCGGCGGCGTCGGGCGCCGTCGCCGGCCGGCTGCTGCGGCGCGCCGCCGCTCGCCTGCCGCTGCGCCTGGTCTATCCCGACCGCACCTTCGTCGGCGCGGCCGATCCGACGGCGCCGACCCTGTTCATCCACCGACCCGAGGCGCTGGCCCGCCGCATCGGGCGGCACGGCCTGATCGGCTTCGGCGAGTCCTACATGGCGGGCGAATGGTCGTCGAACGACCTCACCGGCGCGTTGACGGTCCTGGCCGCCTCGGTGGCCGACCTGGTGCCGGCCACCCTGCAGTGGCTGCGGCCCTTCGCTCCCGCGTTCCGGCCCGGTTGGCGGGCCCCCAGCCGGGAACGGGCCCGGCGCAACGTCGCCGAGCACTACGACCTGTCGAACGAGTTGTTCGCCGAATTCCTCGACGAGACAATGACTTACTCCTCAGCGTTGTTCGACCGGCTGCCGGCCGCGCCGGAGGACCTGGCCGCCGCGCAACGCCGCAAGATCGACCGGCTGCTCGACGCGGCCGGGGTGCGACGCGGCAGCCGCGTCCTCGAGATCGGCACCGGCTGGGGCGAGTTGTGCATCCGGGCGGCCGCCCGCGGCGCGCGCGTCCGCTCGGTCACCCTGTCGGTCGAACAGCAGCGGCTGGCGCGGCTGCGGGTCACCGCGGCGGGGCTGTCGGACCTGGTGGAGATCGAGCTGTGCGACTACCGCGACGTCACCGGCAGCTATGACGCCGTCGTCTCGGTCGAGATGATCGAGGCGGTGGGATACCGTTCGTGGCCAACGTATTTCGCCGCGGTCGAACGCCTGGTGCGGCCCGGCGGGCGCGTCGCGATCCAGGTGATCACGATGCCGCACGACCGGATGCTGGCCACCCGCAACACGCACACCTGGATCCAGAAGTACATCTTTCCCGGCGGGCTGCTGCCGTCCACGCAGGCGATCTCCGCTATCACCGGGCGGCACACGGGATTACGCACGGTCGAGGCGACCTCGCTGCGCGCGCATTACGCCGAGACGCTGCGGCTCTGGCGCGAACGGTTCGTCGCGCGGCGAGATGCGCTGGCGCGCCTGGGTTTCGACGAGGTATTCGCCCGCATGTGGGAGCTGTACCTGGCGTACTCGGAGGCCGGCTTCCGGTCGGGCTACCTTGATGTGTATCAGTGGACGTTCACCCGGGAGGGCGGCCGATGAGCGCATCGAACCTCGTCAATCTCCTGCAGGTCAGCGGCGCCTCGCTGCTGGCGCTGGCCGTCGTGCATGCGGTGGCCTTCGCCGTCGGCCGGCGAATCGGGCGCTACAACGTCGTCGACGTGGCGTGGGGCGTGGGGTTCGTCGCCATCGCCGCCGTCGCCGCCGCGCTCGGCCACGGTGACGTGACCCGGCGGTGGCTGCTGCTGGCGCTGGTGGCGATCTGGGGGCTGCGGTTGAGCTGGCACATCCAGCGCAAGACCGCCGGCAAGGGCGAGGACCCCCGCTACGCCGCCCTGCTCCGGGGCGCCACCCTCGCCCAGATCGTCCGCAAGGTCTTTGTGCTGCAAGCCCTCATCACCTGGTTCGTCTCGGTGCCGCTGCAGCTGTCGTCGGTGACCGGCCCCACGGTGGGACCGGTCAAAGCCGTCATGGCGGCGGGCATCGCGGTGTGGCTGGTCGGATTCGCATTCGAAGCCGTCGGCGATCAGCAGCTGCGGGCCTTCAAGGCCGACCCGGCGAACCGCGGCGCGGTGATGGACCGCGGCCTGTGGGCGTGGACGCGGCACCCCAACTACTTCGGCGACGCGGCGGTGTGGTGGGGATTGTGGCTGATCACCATCAACGGCTGGTTGCCTCTGGTCACGGTCGGCTCGCCGCTGCTCATGACCTACTTCCTGGTGCACGTGAGCGGCGCACGGCTGACCGAGAAGCTGATGGCCGGGCGCCCCGGCTTCGACGAATACCGGGAACGGACGGCGTATTTCTTTCCCCGGCCACCGGGATAGGGAAAGCGATGACGGGCGCTAGGCTACCGATCGATGAGCAACGAGCTGGACGCCCTGCTGCGCCAGGTCGCGCGCGGGGACGGCGCCGCCTTCGCGACGGTCTACGACCTCACCAAAGCTCGGGTGTATGGACTGGTGACGCGGGTGGTGCGTGATCCCGGCTACGGCGAAGAAACCACCCAGGAGGTCTACCTCGAGGTGTGGCGCACCGCCGCGCAGTACGACCCGGCCAAGGGTTCTCCCCTGGCCTGGCTGCTGACCATCGCGCACCGGCGGGCCGTGGACCGGGTGCGCGCCGAACAGGCCGGCAGCAACCGGGAATCCCGCTACGGTGCGGCCAGCGCGGAACCGGCCTCCGACGTCGTCGCGGACTCGGCGATCGCCGGTGACGAGCGGCGCCGGGTGACCCAATGCCTGGAGGGGTTGAGCGACGCGCAGCGGCAGTGCATCGAGCTGGCCTACTACCAGGGGCTGACGTACAGCGAGGTGTCGCAGCGGCTGGCCGCCAACCTGTCGACGATCAAATCCCGCATCCGCGACGCGCTGCGCGGCCTGCGTAACTGCCTGGACGTGCCATGACCGAACCTATTGAATTCGAGCTGCTCGAGCTGGCCACGCCGTACGCCCTGCACGCGGTGTCGGAGGCGGAGCGCGCCGAGATCGAGCGCCGGGTCGCCGCGGCGCCGTCGCCGGTGGCCCAGGCCTTCAACGACGAGGTCCGCGCCGTCCGCGAGACGATGGCGGTGGTGTCGGCGGCCACCGCGAACGAACCGCCGCCGCGCCTGCGCGCGACCACCCTGTCGGCCGTGGCGCCGGACAACGTCCGCCAGATGCCTTGGCGCAGAGCCATATTGGCTTCCGCGGCGGCGGCGGTCGTGGTGGGCGCCGCGGCGTTCGGCGCCGGCGTGCTGATGCGTCCCCCGGCCAAGCACTCGGTCGCCGAACAGGTCCTGTCGGCCCCGGACGTCCAGACGGTGTCGCGGCCGCTGGCCAACGGCACCGCGACGGTGATGTTCTCCCGCGACCGCAACGCGGCGGTGCTGGTGATGAACAACGTGCCGCCCCCCTCGCCCGGCACCGTCTATCAGATGTGGCTGATCTCGGCCAACGGCCCGACCTCGGCCGGAACGATGGACGCGGCGGCGGTGTCGCCGTCGACGAAAGACACCCTCACCAACATCGGCGCCTCCACCGAACTCGCGTTCACCGTCGAGCCCGGCAAGGGATCGCCGCAGCCGACCACCCCGATCCTCGCCGAGCTCCCACTCAGTTAGGCCTTCCTGGCGAGGCCGCCCAGGACCGCGACGAGCACCCCCGCTGCGACCAGCCCGGCGCCGGCGACCAGCGTCAGGTCGAGCCAGTCGCGCAACCCGGCCTCCGCGTGGGCGACCATCGCCTCGGCGATCTGGCGGATGTTCCCGGTGGTGCGATTGAGCGCGTCGTCGACGTGGCGGCCGCCGGCCTCGATGCCCGCCCAGCCCGCCCCGCCGACGAGCAGCGCCGAGACGCCCAGGCTCGTCAGCGCCTTGCCGCGGCGGCGCGCGGCGGCCAGCGTCAACAGCGCGCACAGGCCGCTCAGCGCCGCCGCCCCGGCGCTGATCCACGGCCCCCACGTGGCCAGCGGGCTCAGCTGCCCCGGCCGCACCGAGGACGGCATCGACACCGTCAGCGGAACCGTCAGGCTGGCCGGCACCGTCACGTGGTGGCGGGCCAGCACCTGCTGCATGGCGGCGTCCTTGAGCATCGGCGCCACGTCGATCGCCCATTGAGCAGACCCGTCGGCCGTGAACAGGTAGCGATGCGCCGCGCGGTTCGCCTCGGCGAACAGCGGCGGGAACCCCGGCCCGGCCGTGAAGGCGGCGGCCACGCCGTGCACCTCCGCGCCGTCCACGGGGTAACGCCCCCCGCCGTGCGCCGCGATCAGCGCCATGGCCCGGGTGGTGAGCTCGGCCGCCATGGCCGACTGCAGGGCGGGATCGCCGGCCGCGCGCTGCGCCAGCGCGGCGTAGCCGTCCTCGCTGACGAGGTTGCGCTGCGCCCAGGACGCCGGGATCGCGACGGCCAGGGCGAGCGTGGCGGCCAGCCACAGCACCAGGGTCGCGGCGAATCGCACGCCCTAGAACCTACTGAATCCCCCGCACGTAGGCGGCCTGCCCGAGGTGCTGGGCGCAGTCGTCGATGATGCTGACCAGCCGCGCGCTGGCCGTCACCGGCGGGTCCCAGTTGGTGTCGACGACGCGGGACAGCTCGTCGGCGGTGACGCTGGCGATGTATTCGAGGGTCAGCTTGTGCACGGCGTGGTAGTAGCCGGAAAGCAGCTCGGCAGGCGCCTTGACCTTCGCCACCTCGTCGGGGCCGTGGCCGTAGCCGGTGTCGTTGCGCGGCAGGTCAAGCCCGAAGCGGTCCACCCAGCCGTCGCGGGTCCACACCTGCTCGACGCCGGCCACGTGGGCGAGCTGGATGTCCTGCACCCGCGCGCTGTGCCAGATCAGCCAGGCGATGCTGTTGGCGTTCGGCGTCGGGCGGTAGTCGGACACCTCGTCGGTCAGCCCGTCGGCGATCTCGTCGACGTGCTCGATCAACCGGGTGAACGCGTCGCGAAGCAACTCTCGTGTGGCGGCGTCACTTTCAGCTCCCATGCGGCCGACCCTACGCGCCGTGCCAGACCGCCTCGACGTTGTTGCCATCGGGGTCGCGCACGAAGGCGCCGAAATAGCCCGGGTGATATTCCGGCCACAGCCGCGGCTCGTGCAACGACTCGGCGCCGCGTTCCACCGCCGCCCGGTGGAAGGCGCGCACCGCGTCCTCGTCGGCGGCCTCGAAGGCCACGTGGACCTCGCGATTGGGGCCCATGCCCGCCCCTTCCGCGATCCAGAACGACGGCTTGCCGTCCCGGCCGTACCCGATCGCCGGGCCGACGTCCATCTGCCGCGAGAACCCGAGCACTGCCAGCACGTGGTCGTAAAAATCCTGCGATTTCAAATAATCGGCGCAATTGATTCCGAAGTGATCGATCACGGAAGAGATCCTGGCACGACGCACCGACCCGGTCGTAGATTATTTAGATGACCTACGACCTGATCATCCGCAATGGCACCATCGTCGACGGGCTGGGCGGTGACCCGTACGTCGGCGACGTGGCGGTGCGCGACGGCGTGATCGCGTCGGTCGGGTCCGTGAACGGGGACGGCGCGACGCGGGAGATCGACGCCACCGGCCTGCTGGTCACGCCCGGCTTCGTCGACCTGCACACCCACTACGACGGCCAGTCCATCTGGTCGGAGCGGCTGACGCCGTCGTCGGCGCACGGGGTGACCACCGTCGTGATGGGCAACTGCGGGGTCGGCTTCGCACCGTGCCGCCGGGCGGACCACGACGTGCTCGTCGACGTGATGGCCGGGGTCGAGGACATTCCCGGCGTCGTCATGACCGACGGCCTGCCGTGGAACTGGGAGACCTTCCCCGAGTACATGGACGCGCTGGACGCGGGCAAGCGCGATATCGACGTCGCCGCCTACCTGCCGCACTCCCCGCTGCGGGTCTACGTGATGGGTCAGCGCGGCGCCGACCGCGAGCCGGCCACCGCCGAGGACCTCGCCAAGATGCGGGCGCTGGCCAAGGAGGCGATCGAGGTCGGCGCGCTGGGCTTCGCGTCGTCGCGGCTGACCATCCACAAGACCGAAAGCGGTTCGCCCATACCGAGTTACGACGCCGCCCGCGAGGAGATCGAAGAGATCGCGCGGGGTGTGGTCGACGGCGGCGGCGGGCTGCTCCAGTTCGTGCCGGACATCCCGGCCGGCGGCTATCAGCCGGTGCTGCAGACGGTGTTCGACGTGGCCGAGGACGTCGGGCTGCCGGTCACCTTCACGCTGGTCGTCGCCAACGCCGGCGACCCGACGTGGCCGGACGCCATCACCATGATCGAGAAGGCCAATTCACGGGTGGGCGGCGACGAGCCCCAGGTGACCGCGCAGCTGCTGCCGCGCCCGATCGGGCTGATCATCGGGCTGCAACTGTCGGCCAACCCGTTCGTGCTCTACCCCAGCTACCGCGAGATCGCGCACCTGCCGCTGGCCGAGCGGGTCGCCGAGATGCGCAAGCCGGAGGTCCGGGCCCGCATCCTGGCCGACAAGCCCGGCGTCGGTCACCCGATTCTGTACGTGGCCCAGATGTGGGACTGGATCTTCCCGCTGACCGACGACCCCGACTACGAGCCCGACCCGTCGACCAGCGTCGGGGCCCGCGCCCGGGCCCGCGGGGTGGACCCGATGGAGGAGGCCTACGACCGGCTGCTCGACGACGACGGCCGGGCCATGCTGCTGGTCGCGACCAGCAACCTGCAGGGCAACACGCTGGACACCGTCGGTGAGCTGCTGCACCGCGACGACGTGGTGCTGGGGCTCGGCGACGGCGGCGCGCACTACGGGATGATCTGCGACGCCAGCTACACGACGTACTTCCTGGCCCACTGGGCGCGCGATCGCAAGTCCGGGCGGTTCACCGTGCCGGAGGCCGTGCGCGAGCTGACCTCCGTGCCGGCCCGCGTCGCCGGGCTGGGCGATCGTGGCCGCATCGCCGTCGGCTACAAGGCTGACCTCAACGTCATCGATCACGCCGCCCTGCGGCTGCACAAGCCGGTAATCCGGCGCGACCTACCCGCCGGGGGCCGAAGACTGGACCAGACCGCCGAAGGATATGTGACAACGATCGTTTCCGGTGAAATAATTGCCGAAAATGGCGTTCCGACCGCCGCGCGGCCAGGGAAGTTGGTCCGGGGCCGAAAGCCTATTCCGGTACCTGGTCGATAACGCCACGAAGGGCCCCCCATCCCGGTTAAGTTGGGTTAGTGACAAGCCCGCATTTTGCGTGGTTGCCGCCAGAAATCAACTCGGCACTTATCTTCGCCGGTCCCGGGGCGGCGCCGCTGCTCGCTGCGGCCGCCGCATGGGATGGGTTGGCCGAGGATCTGGCGTCGTCGGCTTCGTCATTCTTTTCGGTAACAAACGATCTGGCCAACGGTTCGTGGCAGGGCGCGTCGGCCGCCGCCATGATGACCGTGGCGACGCAGTATGTGAGCTGGCTGAGCGCGGCGGCGGCGCAGGCCGAGGCCGCATCGAGCCAGGCCGCGGCCATCGCGGCCGCGTTCGAGACGGCGGTGGCGGCCACCGTGCAGCCCGCGGTGGTCGCGGCCAACCGCTCCCTGGTGAAGGCCCTGGCGTCCACGAACTGGTTCGGGTTCAACATCCCGGCGATCATGGACACCGAGGCGGCCTACGAGGCGATGTGGGCGGCGGACGTGGCCGCGATGTTCGGCTACCACGCGGACGCGTCCTCGGCGGTCGCACAATTGGCGCCCTGGCAGCAGGTTCTGCAGAAGCTCGGTTTCAGCTTCGCCAACGGCCGAATGAGTTTCGGTCCCATAAGTATGGGCAATTCGAACATCGGTTTCGGAAACAGCGGCAGCCTGAATGTCGGCTCCGGAAATTCGGGCAACAACAACTTCGGTCTCGGCAACCTCGGAAATAACAACTTCGGCTTCGGCAACAGCGGCAGCAACGACTTCGGGATCGGGCTGACCGGGAGCAATCAGATCGGCTTCGGCGGCTTCAACTCGGGCAGTGGCAACATCGGGTTGTTCAACTCCGGCACCGGCAACATCGGCTTTTTCAACTCCGGTAGCGGAAACTTGGGCATCGGGAACTCGGGCGTCTCGAATACCGGTTTCCTGAATTCGGGTTCGGTCAATGCCGGCATTTTGAACACCGGGACCGCCAACACCGGCCTCTTCCAAGGGGAAGGGCTGAGCAGCGCGGAAGCGGTCAACTCCAGCCACTACATGACGGGCGGCGTCAGCGCGGCCAACCTCAGCTCGGGGCTGCTCAACTCGGTCAGCGCGTCGACCGGCAGCCTGGGTCCGGCAGCGGCCGGATCGAGCCTGCTCAGCAACGCCGGCTTCGCCGCGCCGGCCGACGCCTCCGCCCTCGCCAGCGGCCTCGAAGCGGGCCACGCGAATTCCGGGGTCAGCGCGGCGGGTGGCCCCACCCCCACCCCGCCGGCCCTGCGGACCACGACGGGCGCCCCGTCGGGCTTCTTCGCGGCCGGCAACGGCGACCCCGGCGTCCGCAGCCTGCCGGCCCGCGAGTCGAACATCCCCAACTCCGGTTTCTTCAACAAGGCCGAGCGCGGCCCCGACGCTCCCGCCCCCGAGACCAGGGAGCCGCTGCTAACCGACTAGCGGCCTATCCTCGAAGCCATGCGCACGAAGAAAAAGGTCGACGTCGAGCGGCTGGCGGCGGCGCTCAGCGACTTCCCGTTCGCGTACCTGATCACCGTCGGCGAGGACTACCGCGCGCACACCGTGACCGTCGAGCCGCGGCTGCGTGACGGCGCGGTCCTCGACGTCGGGCTCATCGGCGGCCGCACCCGCGAAAACCTCGCCCACCGCCGCGACGTCACCCTGCTTTGGCCCCCGCGCGAGCCCGGGGGCTACTCGCTGATCGTCGACGGCAGCGCCGAGGTGACCGAATCGGCCGACGACACGGTCCGCCTGGGCGTGGTGCCCGAGCGCGCGCTGCTGCACCGCGAGGCCGACTCCCCCAGCGCGGCGAAAGGCTGCCTGCACGACTGCGTGGTGTTCTCGCTGCCGGCCTGAGTTTCGGCGCCGAACGTGAAGCTGGCCGCACGCTCGGCGTCGAATGTGCGGCTGGCCGCACGCTCGACGAACGAGGACACTCACCGAGCGCACGAAAAAGCCCGGCCCCCATAGGGAACCGGGCTTTTTCGTAGTGCGGACCTAGAAGTCCATGCCGCCCATGCCACCGGTCGGGTCGCCCGCGGGAGCGGCCGCCTTCTCCGGCTTGTCGGCCACGACGGCCTCGGTCGTCAGGAACAGCCCCGCGATGGACGCCGCGTTCTGCAGCGCCGAACGGGTCACCTTCACCGGGTCGGCAACGCCGGCCTTGAGCAGGTCCTCGTACTCACCGGTCGCGGCGTTCAGCCCGGTACCGGCCTTCGAGTTGCGGACCTTCTCGGCGACAACGCCGGGCTCCAGCCCGGAGTTGAAGGCGATCTGCTTCAGCGGAGCTTCCAGCGCCACCTTGACGATGTTGGCGCCGGTGGCCTCGTCACCCTTGAGCTTCAGCTCGTCCAGGACGGGTGCCGACTGCAGCAGGGCCACGCCGCCACCGGCGACGATGCCCTCCTCGACGGCCGCCTTGGCGTTGCGGACCGCGTCCTCGATGCGGTGCTTGCGCTCCTTGAGCTCCACCTCGGTGGCGGCGCCGGCCTTGATCACCGCAACACCGCCGGCCAGCTTGGCCAGGCGCTCCTGCAGCTTCTCGCGGTCGTAGTCGGAGTCGCTGTTCTCGATCTCGGTGCGGATCTGGGCCACCCGGCCGGCGATGGCGTCGGGGTCACCGGCGCCCTCGACGATGGTGGTCTCGTCCTTGGTGATGACCACCTTGCGGGCCTTGCCCAGCAGCGAGATGTCGGCGGTCTCGAGCGACAGGCCGACCTCTTCGCTGATGACCTGACCACCGGTGAGGATGGCCATGTCCTGCAGCATCGCCTTGCGGCGGTCACCGAAGCCGGGGGCCTTGACGGCCACCGACTTGAAGGTGCCGCGGATCTTGTTGACGACCAGGGTGCTCAGGGCCTCGCCCTCGACGTCCTCGGCGATGATCAGCAGCGGCTTGCCGCCCTGGATGACCTTCTCCAGCAGCGGCAGCAGGTCCTTGACGGTCGACACCTTGGAGCTGACCAGCAGGATGTAGGGGTCCTCCAGGACCGCTTCCTGACGCTCGGCGTCGGTGACGAAGTAGCCCGAGATGTAGCCCTTGTCGAACCGCATGCCCTCGGTGAGCTCGAGCTGCAGGCCGAAGGTGTTGGACTCCTCGACGGTGATGACGCCCTCGTTGCCGACCTTGTCCATCGCCTCGGCGATCAGGTCGCCGATCGACTGGTCGCCCGCGGAGATGGCCGCGGTGGCCGCGATCTGCTCCTTGGTCTCCACGTCCTTGGCCGACTTGAGCAGCGTCTCGGTGATCTTCTCGACGGCCTTCTCGATGCCGCGCTTGAGGCCGAGCGGGTTGGCGCCGGCGGCGACGTTGCGCAGGCCCTCTTTGACGAGCGCCTGGGCCAGCACCGTGGCCGTCGTCGTGCCGTCACCGGCGACGTCGTCGGTCTTCTTGGCGACTTCCTTGACCAGCTCGGCGCCGATCTTCTCGTACGGGTCCTCCAGTTCGATCTCCTTGGCGATGGACACGCCATCGTTGGTGATCGTGGGGGCACCCCACTTCTTCTCCAGGACGACGTTGCGGCCCTTGGGGCCCAACGTCACCTTTACCGCGTCGGCGAGGGCGTTCAGGCCCCGCTCGAGACCGCGCCGGGCCTCTTCGTCGTACGCAATTGTCTTGGCCATTGCGAAGTGATTCCTCCGAATTTATGGGGTGACACTCAGGGCGGCCGCTTGTCGGGTCGCCCCATTTACGCTGTGGCCGGGTGCAGTGCCCGCGACGGACGACCAAGCTGGCCTCACCGTCCCGACCTAGCACTCGCCAGTCGCGAGTGCCAAGTCATTCTTAGCACTCGCCTATGCCGAGTGCAAGAACGGCCCGGGGTTATCGCTGCGCGCGTAAACCGTCGACGACGACGTCGGTCACCCGCTCGGCCAGCGCCGAGTCATAGGCCTCCATCGCCTGGCATCCGACCAGGATCGTCTTCACTTCCCGCACGCCGAGGTCGGCCCGCGCGGTGCCGGCTCGCTGCGCGGCCCGCAAGAGCTCGTCGAGCACGGCCAGGAAGGCGTCCTCGGCGTCGGGCGCCGCGCCGGCGATGTCCATGCCCCATCCGGCCAGCGCGTCGACCAGACCCCGGTCCGCCGCGCCCCACTGCAGCACCATCGAGCGCAGGAAGACGAAGAGCGCTTCGGCCGGCCCCGCGGACTCCAGCAGGGCGCGCCCGTCATCGATGAGGCGACGCATCCGGTCCTCGATCACGGCCCGGAACAGCGCCTCCTTGGTGGGGAAGTGTCGATAGACGGTGCCGGCCCCGACGCCGGCGCGCCGGGCTATCTCGTCGATCGGCACCGACAGGCCCTCGGCCGCGAACGTCTCGTAGGCGACGTCCAGCACCCGCGCGCGGTTGCGCGCCGCGTCGGCCCGCAGCGGCCGTGCGGGTTGCGCCAACTGTTCACCACCTCGAGGTTGACAAAGCGGGGCGTGCGTTCCGTATAGTCTGGAGGCAACCGGAGCGCTCGCCCCGTTTACCTTACTAGCTCAGGAGCTTCCCATGGCCAAGTGGACCGCATCGGACATTCCCGACCAGACCGACAGGGTCGCCGTCATCACCGGGGCCAACACCGGCCTCGGTTACGAGACCGCCCTGGCGCTCGCCGACCACGGCGCCCACGTCGTGCTCGCGGTGCGCAACCTGGAGAAGGGCAAGGACGCCGCGGCCCGGATCGCCGCCAGGAGCCCGCAGGCCGACGTCGCGCTGCAGGAGCTGGACCTGACGTCGCTGGACTCGGTCCGCGCCGCGGCCGAGCAGCTGCGCTCCGCGCACGACCGCATCGACCTGCTGATCAACAACGCCGGCGTCATGTACACGCCGAAGGAAACCACCAAAGACGGCTTCGAGATGCAGTTCGGCACCAACCACCTCGGCCACTTCGCGCTCACCGGCCTGCTGCTGGACCGGCTGCTGCCGGTGGCCGGTTCACGGGTCGTGACGGTCAGCAGCATGGGCCACCGCATCCTGGCCGACATCCACTTCGACGACCTGCAGTGGGAGCGCGGCTACAACCGCGTGGCGGCCTACGGGCAGGCCAAGCTCGCCAACCTGCTCTTCACCTACGAGCTGCAGCGGCGGCTCGCGCCACACGGGACGACGATCGCCGCCGCGGCCCACCCCGGCGGGTCGAACACCGAGCTGGGCCGCTACACACCCGCGGCGTTCCGGCCGCTCGTCAACGTGTTCTTCAACGTGATTGCGCAGGACGCCGCCATGGGCGCTCTTCCCACGCTGCGCGCGGCCACGGACCCCGGCGTGCTCGGCGGCCAGTACTACGGCCCGGACGGCTTCGCCGAGACGCGCGGCTACCCGAAAATCGTTGCGTCCAGCAAGAAGTCGCACAACGTCGACGCGCAGCGGCGGCTGTGGGCGGTCTCCGAGGAGCTCACCGGGGTCGTCTATCCGTTCGACTGACCGGCGCGCGGGGGCACACTGGAAAACATGTCCCTTGTTGTGCCCCCGTACCCGCCGCCCCGCTACACCAAGGACGAACCGGAAATCAGCGCGTGGCTCAAGCGCGCCGACCAGCCGCCCGACTACGAGACGTTCGGGACCAAGTACCACTACCTGGCCAACCAGCAGGCCACCGACGGCGACTACGGCCTGTACCGGGTCGACATCGCCCCGGCAGGCGGCGGTCCGCCGGCGCACTATCACCGGGCGATGTCCGAGGCGTTCTTCGTCCTGTCCGGGACGGTGAAGCTCTTCGACGGCAACGAGTGGCTCGACGGCCACCAGGGCGACTTCCTCTACGTCCCACCCGGCGGCGTGCACGGATTCCGCAACGAGGCGGACGCACCGGCGTCGGTCCTGATGCTGTTCGCGCCCGGCGCGCCGCGGGAGGCCTACTTCGAGGGCTTCGCGGCGCTGGCCGACATGACCGACGACGAACGCCGGGAGTGGTTCATCCGCCACGACAACTATTGGGTGCAGTAGCCGGGTTAATGCTGGGCGAACATTCGGTGTTGAGCGGCGATGACCGGCCGGGCCGCGACGTAGGGTTTGGCCGTGCAGGCCAAGAAGCCGCAGTCAAAGCGGGAAGCCGCGTGGGCGCGGACCAAAATCGAGATGGCGCGCAGCGCCCCGATCAGGGCCGCGGAGCGGGTCACTCGGCTGCGGCAGGGCAGCCGGCCGCCGTCGCCAACCATATTGCGGCAAGCCAGAACTGGGGCTCCGGCCCGGCACCGCGGCGAGCGAGGGGTGCGCATCATTCGCCGCCACCGCGCCGCGCCGGCCGCTAGCCAGCGAATCGGTAGTCGCCGTCGACCAGCTCGCGCGTCCGCTCGAAGAACGTCCGGCCGCTGTAGGGCAACTGGGTGACGACCTTGCCGCTGGGGTGCCGGAAGTAGTTGGTGCAGGCGAGCCAGACCTTGCCCACCATGGCGGCCTGGATCTCGTCGTTGTAGCGGCGCTGCGCCGCGGCCGTGACCTCGATGGTGCGCGCGCCGCGATCGCCCATGACGTCGAGGATGTGGCGGACGAACGTGGTCTGCGCCTCGTGGATG
Organism: Mycobacterium sp. NGS34; assembly: GCF_059812845.1. Lineage (NCBI taxonomy): Bacteria > Bacillati > Actinomycetota > Actinomycetes > Mycobacteriales > Mycobacteriaceae > Mycobacterium > Mycobacterium sp. NGS34. The sequence goes on along the minus strand of NZ_JCALDM010000001.1, from coordinate 951,775 downwards.
TACAGGATCGAGTTGACGCCGTTGGTGTTCGGGCCGTACAGCGTGAAGAAGTTCGGATACCCGGCGATCAGCGTGCCGAGGTAGGCCTCGGCGCCCCCGCTCCACTCGTCGCGGAGGTGGCGGCCGCCCGACCCGTACACGTCGATACTCGCCAAGTAGTCGGCGGCCTTGAACCCGGTGCCGTAGATGACGGTGTCGACGCGGTGCTCGACGCCGTCGACGGTGCGCACCCCGCGCTCGGTCAGCTCGGCGATGGCGGTCGTCTCCAGGCTCACGTTGGGCAGGGCGAACGTCGGGTACCACTCGCGCGACATCAGCGGCCGCTTGCAGCCGACGGGATAGTCCGGTGTCAGCTTGGCGCGCAGCTCGGGATCGGCGACCTTGCGCATCAAGTAGCTGCGGGCCAGCTCGGTCGCCTCGCGCGTCTGCGCGGCGTCGACGTCGAAGTCGGATGTCTCGTAGGCGTCGAACGCCTCGTCGCGCAGCTTGCGCGCCGTCTCAGGGTGGCGCTCGAACTCCGCGTGCTGCTCGGGGGTGAACGGGAAGTCGAACCGCGGCGCGATCCAGATCGGGGTCCGCTGAAACACGGTGAGGTGCGCGGCTTCTCGCGCGATCGCGGGCACGTACTGGATGGCGCTGGCGCCCGTTCCGATGGACGCGACCCGCTCCCCGGCCGTCGGCTTGCTGTGATCCCAACGCGCCGAATGGAATTGGCGCCCGCGGAACCGCCGCGCGCCGGGAATGTCGGGGACGTGGGGCACGTCGAGCATCCCGACGGCGCTGACCACGACGTCGAAGTGGTGCTCGGCGCCGTCGCCGGTGCCGAGCGTCCACCGCCGCTCGGCGTCCGACCAGCGCACCGTGGTGATCTCGGTGTGGGCGCGCAGATGCGGTGCCAGCTGATGGTCGGCGGCGACCTTCTCCAGATAGGCCAGGATCTCGGGCTGGTTGGCGTAGGTCTTGCTCCAGCGCGGGTTGGGCGCGAACGAATACGAGTACAGGTGCGACGGCACGTCGCAGGCCGCGCCCGGAAACGTGTTGTGCCGCCAGGTCCCGCCGAACCCGTCGGCCCGGTCGAAGATGGTGAAGTCGTAACCGCCCTGGGCGAGTTGGATGCCCATCGCGATGCCGCCGGCACCCGCGCCGATGATCCCGACGCGCGGCTTCACCCCCATTGCGCGAAGTACGGTCGCTCGGGGCGGCTCTTTTCCACCAGGATGAACACCACGCCGAAGGGGTCGACGAACCAGGTGGTGCGCACCCGCGCGACGTCGGCGATCCCGCTGACCAGGAAGCGCACCCCTTTGCTCTCCAGTTCGGCGCGCGTGGCGTCGAGGTCCTCGCAGATCAGGCCCACGTGCGAGAGCCCGTGGTCGGTCAGGGCGCGCTCGGCACTCGAGCCGTCGACGTTGAGGTATTCGATGACCTCCAGCACCCGGTCGCCGTCGTCGCCGAACCCGACGATGGCCGCCTTCATGCTCGGGTCGGCGACCAGCTCGCCCATGTCCTCGCGAATGGCGTTACCGCTCATGACGTACGGCGGCGAGAGCACACGCAGGCCCAATACGTCCCGGTAGTACGCCACTGCGGCTTCGCAGTCGGGCACGCACACCCCGGTGTGGGCCAACCCGGTAATCACGTTCTCAACCTTACGTTCCAGGCCGCCGAACGGGGAGGGCCGATAATGGCCGGGTGCGTTCAGTCGAAGAGCATCAGCGAGTCGTAGCGGAGATGATCCGCGCCCGCCCGGCGGTCGCGGTCGCGCTGGCCGAGGCCCAGGGGCTGGTGCTGGCCGACGAAGTGGTGGCGTCGCTGGCGCTGCCGGTGTTCGACAACTCCGCGATGGACGGATACGCGGTGCGCGCCGAGGACGTCGCGGGCGCCACGCCCGAACACCCGGTGGTGCTGGAAGTCGCCGAGGACATTCCGGCCGGGCGCATCGACGAGCTGGCCCTGCAACCGAAAACCGCGCACCGCATCATGACCGGCGCGCCCCTGCCGGCCGGCGCGACGGCCGTGGTGCCGGTCGAGGACACCGACGGCGGCGTCGAATCCGTGACGATCCGGGCGCCGCGCCCGGAGGGCGCCCACATCCGGCGGGCCGGCGAGGACGTCGCGCCCGGCACCACCGTCCTGCGCAAGGGCCAGGTGGTCACGCCGGCGGTGCTCGGCCTGGCGTCGGCGCTGGGCATGGCGGAACTGAAAGTCATTCCGCGCCAACGGGTCCTGGTGATGTCCACCGGCTCGGAGCTGGTGGCGCCCGGCGCGCCGCTGCGGCCCGGGCAGATCTACGAGTCCAACTCGATCATGCTGGCCGGGGCGGTGCGCGACGCCGGCGCCGAGGTGATCGCCGTCGCGACCGCCGAAGACGATGTCGCACAGTTCACTTCGATCCTCGATCGCCACGCGGCCGGCTGCGACCTGATCATCACCAGCGGCGGCGTCAGCGCCGGCGCCTACGAGGTCGTCAAGGACGCGTTCGGGCGGGACGGCGACCAGGGGGTGGAGTTCGTCAAGGTGGCGATGCAGCCGGGCATGCCGCAGGGCATCGGGCGGGTGGCCGGCGCGACCATCGTGACGCTGCCGGGCAACCCGGTCAGCGCGCTGGTGTCCTTCGAGGTCTTCATCCGCCCCGCGCTGCGCCGCGCGATGGGCCTGCCCGACCCGGAGCGGCCGCACCGGCCCGCGGTCCTGGCCGAATCGCTGACCTCGCCGCGGGGCAAACGCCAGTTCCGGCGGGCGATCCTCGACACCGACGCCGGCAGCGTCACCAGCTACGGGCCGCCGGCCTCGCACCATCTGCGGTGGCTGGCGTCGGCGAACGGGCTGCTGGACATCCCGGAGGACGTCGTCGAGGTGCCCGCGGGGACCGAGCTGCAAGTCTGGGACCTGACCTAGTCCGTAAGATGGCCGCCGTGGCAAGACGCCCCCGCAGCCCTTCTTGTCAGGAAGGCCCGGCCTTCGATGCTCCGGCCTTCAGCCCGCAGCACGCCCTCGAGTTGGTGCGCTCCGCCATTCCGCCGGTTCACCCGGCCGGGCGGCCGTTCATCGCCGCCGGCCTGGGCGCGGCCCTGCTCGGGCGCAACCACCGCTGGCTGCGCCGGGCGGGCCTGCTGGCCGCCGGCGCCTGCGCCGGGTTCTTCCGCCATCCCCCGCGGGTGCCGCCCTCCCGGCCCGGCGCCGTCGTCGCCCCCGCCGACGGCGAGATCTGCGTGATCGACGCGGCCGCCCCGCCGGCCGAGCTCGGCATGGGCGACGCGCCGCTGCCGCGGGTCAGCATCTTCCTGTCGCTGCTGGACGCCCACGTGCAGCGGGCCCCGGTGAGCGGCGAGGTGATTGACGTGCAACACCGGCCGGGCCGCTTCGGGTCGGCCGACCTGGCCGCGGCGAGCACCGAGAACGAGCGCACCAGCCTGCGGATCCGGACCGACACCGGCGCCGACGTGGTGGCGGTGCAGATCGCCGGGCTGCTCGCGCGCCGCATCATCTGCGACGCCCGCGTCGGGGACAAGCTGTCGATCGGCGACACCTACGGCCTGATCCGGTTCGGGTCCCGGCTGGACACCTACCTCCCGCCCGGGACGGAGCCGCTGGTGAAGGTGGGCCAGCGCGCCGTCGGCGGCGAGACCGTGCTGGCCGAACTGCGATGACCGACAAGCGCCGGGATAGGCGAACCGCGAGCCTGCAACTTTTGCCCAGCGCGATGACGGTGCTGTCCATCTGCGCCGGCATGACGTCGATCAAATTCGCCCTCGACGGCAAGCCGATACCCGCGATGGCGCTGATTGCCGCGGCGGCGATCCTGGACGCGCTGGACGGACGGGTGGCCCGCATCCTGGGCGCCCAGTCGCGGCTCGGCGCCGAGATCGACTCCCTGGCCGACGCGGTGAACTTCGGGGTGACACCCGCCCTGGTGGTCTACGTGATGCTGCTGTCGAAGTGGCCGGTCGGCTGGGCGGTGGTGCTGCTGTACGCGGTGTGCGTCGTGCTCCGGCTGGCCCGGTACAACGCCCAGCAGGACGACGAAACCCAGCTCGCCTACCAGCACGAATTCTTCGTCGGGATGCCCGCGCCGGCGGGCGCGGTCTCCATGATCGGCACCATCGGCCTCAAGCTGCAGTTCGGCGAGGGCTGGTGGACGTCGGTGTGGTTCCTCGCGATCTGGATCACCGGCACGTCGATGCTGATGGTCAGCGCGATCCCGATGAAGAAGCTGCACACCGTGGCGATTCCGCCGAACTGGGCGGTCCCCCTGCTGGCGGTGCTCGCGGCCGTCGCGGCGGCCGCGGTGCTGGAGCCCTACATCCTGATCTGGGTCATCATCATCGCCTACCTGTGCCACGTCCCGTTCGCGGTGCGCACCAAGCGCTGGCTCGACAAGCACCCGGAGGTCTGGGACGACAAGCCCAAGCAGCGCCGCGCCGTGCGGCGCGCGAACCGCCGGGCGCAGCCGAACCGCCGGTCGATGACGCGGCTGGGGCTGCGGAAGCCGAGCGGGCGCCTGCGATGATCCCGGCCTCCGGCAGTCAGCTCACGCTCACCGCCAGGCTGAACACCTCCGCCGTCGACTCCCGCCGCGGCGTCGTCCGAATACACCCGAATGCCGTTGCTGCCCTTGGCATCCGGGAGTGGGACGCGGTCTCGCTGACCGGGTCGCGGACCACCGCGGCCGTCGTCGGCCTGGCCGGCCCGGACGCCCCGGTCGGCATCGTGCTGCTCGACGACGTGACGCTGTCCAACGCCGGGCTGCGCGAGGGCACCACGGTGATCGTCAGTGCCGTCACCGTCTACGGCGCGCGGTCGGTGACGCTGTCCGGCTCGTCGATGGCCGCCGCCTCGATCACGCCGGTCACCCTGCGGCAGGCGTTGCTGGGCAAGGTGATGACGGTCGGCGACGCCGTGTCGCTGCTGCCGCGCGACCTGGGTCCGCCGTTCTCGACGTCCGAGGCCACCCGGGCGCTAACCTCCTCGGTCGGGATCAGCTGGACCTCGGAGCTGCTGACCGTCACCGACGTCGACCCGCAGGGGCCGGTCAGCGTGCAGCCGAACTCGTTGGTCAGCTGGGGAACCGGGGTCCCGGCGGTGGCCGGGCCGCGCGAAGAGCTGCCCACCGGCACCCCGGAGATCCTCGTCGAGGAGCTCAAGGGCTCGCAGCCGCAGGCCGCCAAACTCGCCGAATGGCTCAAGCTCTCGCTCGACGAGCCGCACCTGCTCGAGAGCCTGGGTGCGACCACCAACCTCGGTGTGCTGGTGTCGGGCCCGCCCGGGGTGGGCAAGGTGACGCTGGTGCGCGCGGTGTGCGACGGGCGCAGGCTGGTCGAACTCGACGGGCCGGAGGTGGGCGCGCTGGCCGCCGACGACCGGCTGAAAACCGTTGCCGCGGCGGTTAAGAAGGTGCGCGACGGGGGCGGTGTCCTGCTGATCGCTGACGTCGACGCGCTGCTGCCGGCCACCGCCGAGCCGGTGGCCGCCCTGATCCTCGGCGAGCTGCGCGCCGCCGTCGCCACCGGCGGCGTCGCGTTGATCGCCACCTCCGCACACCCCGACCAGCTCGATGCCCGGCTGCGCGCCCCCGACCTGTGCGACCGCGAGCTGGGCCTGCCGCTGCCCGATGCCGCCGTCCGCAAGGCGCTGCTCGAGGCGCTGCTCAAGCCGGTGCCCACCGGCGATCTGGACCTCGACGAGATCGCCAGCCGCACACCGGGTTTCGTCGTCGCCGACCTCGCCGCGCTGGTGCGCGAGGCCGCGCTGCGGGCGGCCTCACGGGCCAGCGCCGACGGGCAACCACCGAAGCTGACCCAGGACGACCTCGTCGGTGCGCTGACCGTCATCCGGCCGCTGTCCCGCTCGGCCAGCGCGGAGCTGACCGTCGGCAACGTGACCCTCGACGACGTCGGCGACATGGCCGAGGCCCGCCAGGCCCTGACCGAAGCGGTGTTGTGGCCGCTGCAGCATCCGGACACCTTCGCGCGGCTCGGCGTGGATCCGCCGCGCGGCGTGCTGCTTTACGGCCCGCCCGGCTGCGGCAAGACGTTCATCGTCCGCGCGCTGGCCAGCACCGGGCAGCTGTCCGTGCACGCGGTCAAGGGCTCCGAGCTGATGGACAAGTGGGTGGGCAGCTCGGAAAAGGCGGTGCGCGAACTGTTTCGGCGCGCGCGCGATTCGGCGCCGTCGCTGGTGTTCCTCGACGAGGTGGACGCGCTGGCGCCCCGGCGCGGGCAGAGCTTCGACTCCGGCGTGACCGACCGGGTGGTGGCCGCGCTGCTGACCGAGCTCGACGGCATCGACCCGCTGCGCGACGTCGTGGTGCTGGGCGCCACCAACCGGCCCGACCTGATCGACCCGGCGCTGCTGCGCCCGGGCCGGCTGGAGCGCCTGGTGTTCGTCGAACCGCCGGACGCCGCCGCCCGCGGCGAAATCCTGCGCACCGCTGGCAAATCCATGCCGCTCAGCGACGACGTCGACATCGACTCGGTGGCCGCCTCGCTCGACGGCTACAGCGCCGCCGACTGCGTCGCGCTGCTGCGGGAGGCCGCGCTTACCGCCATGCGGCGATCCATCGACGCCTCCGACGTGACGGCCGCCGACCTCGACGCGGCCCGCAAGACCGTCCGCCCGTCGCTGGACCCCGCGCAGGTGGAGTCCTTACGCGCGTTCGGCAAAGCTCTCTAGCACCGCGCGCGCCGACGCCGCGACGTCGGCCTCGAGCCAGGGTGGCATCGGCTCGTCGTGCGCGTGGCGCCGGACGACGGCATACGGCAGGTCGGCCACCGCGCGCGCGACGGCGTCGACCGATCGCCGATCGCGTTTTCCGTAGAGCTGCTTCGCCAGGGCCGAAAGCCGGTCGGTCAGGGGCGCGTTCATCGCGGCGAGCGTCTCCCGGAAGGCCGCGTCGGGCTCGTCGTCGAGCAGGTCGGTGGGCCGGATCGTCAACAGCAACCGGGCGTCCGCGGGGAGCTCGCGGGCGAAGCCGACGGCGGCGACGGCCATCGCCACCGCCGTGTCGACGGCCGTGCCGGCCTCGGCGGCCAGCGCCCGCGACTGGAAGCGTTCGAGCGCCCGCAGCCATGCCGCCGTCAGGATGCCGTCGCGGTTGCCGAACCGGTGGTACAGCGTGCCGGCGGGCGCGCCGCTCGCCTGCGAGATCGCCGCGACGCTGGCCGCCCGCGGTCCCCCGTCGAGCACCAGGGCGCGGGCTGCGTCGAGGATCACATCGGTTTCATGCTTCCGCGGCGGCGCCATGATCTAGTACATTCCTTCTATATGGAACGATTACCCTATATCGATGAGCATGCCATAACCGTGGGCGCGAATCGCGACGACACGTGGTCGGCGCTGCTGCGGGTGATGTGCCGGGACCCGAACGACCCGTCGACCGTGCCGACGGGTTTCGTCCTGGACCGGGCGCGGCGCCCGGAGCTGTTCGCGCTCAAGGGCCGCCACCCGTTCGCGGTCTACCGGCTGGTGTTCGAGTTGGACGACGTGGCACCCGGCACCCGGGTGCGCGCCCAGACGTGGGCAGCCTTCCCCGGCCTCCACGGCAAGGCCTATCGCGCGCTGGTCATCGGAACCCGCGGACACCGGATCGTGGTGCGCGGGATGCTGCGACGCATCGCGGCGGCGGCGCTCGCCGGGGCCGGAGACGACTACACGGACGTCTTCGAAGTTCCCATCCCGCAAGGTGATTCGCGCACCGCGGAACGGGCGCTGCGCGACGCGGTGGGTCGAAAGCCGGGTGCGGGCGGAAGCCTGGTCGTGTGGGTCCACCGCCACGTGCTGCGACTTCGCCTGGGCCCGTACTCCTCGCCGGATCACATCATCGGCTGGCCGATCACCCGCTCGGATGACGACGAGATCGTGCTGACGTCGGGCGGGCCGCTGATGCGGGGCCGGCTGACGCTGCGGCGCCGGGACGGTCGCACCATGCTCATCACCGGCGTGCACTACAACCGGATCGCCGCCCGAACGGTGTGGGCCGTCGTCGGCCCCGTGCATCGGGCCGTGGCACCGGGGCTCGTGAAACGCATTGCGGCACACGCGTGAACCGTTCGGCTCGCCGGCTCGTGAGGAACTGCTGTAACCCGGTTGGCTACTAACCAGCATCCGACATTCACCCAGCAGAGCAGGACCGGTTTCGTGAAGTTCCCTGATGTCGCCCCGACGACGCGGGCCATGACGGTGGCGATCATGGTCTCGATGGTCGTGTTCCTCGACGGCACCGTCGTGAACCTGGCCTTGCCGGCCACGCAGCGCGACATCGGCGGGGGCATGTGCACCCAGCAGTGGGTCGTCGACGGCTACCTGTTGGCCGTGGCGGCCATGGTCCTGCCCGGCGGCGCCATCTCCGACCTGTTCGGGCGGATACCGGTGATGCGCGTCGGGCTGGCGGCCTTCGGGTTGGGCTCGGCGATGGCGGCCACCGCGGGCACCCCGTCGATGCTGATCACCGGGCGCCTCGTCCAGGGGTTGGGCGGCGCGTTCCTGGTGCCCGGTTCGCTGGCCCTGATCAATTCGACGTTCGCGCCCGGCAACCGGGCCGCCGCGATCGGATCCTGGACGGCGTGGACCGGCACCGCCTTCGCGGTGGGGCCGCTGCTGGGCGGGCTGGCCGTCGACTTCCTGGGCTGGCGCTGGATCTACGTCCTGTCCGCGCTCCCCATGGCCGTCGGTTTTGCGCTGACGTACTGGCTGCGCGGCATCCCCGGACCCTCCGGACGCGCCCCGCTCGACGTCGTCGGCGCCGCGCTGTCGGCGCTCGGGCTGGCCGCCACGGTGTACGCGCTGATCGAACAGGGCCGGCGGGGCTGGGCCGACCTACTGGTCCGGGTGGCGCTGGCGGTGGGCATCGCGGCGCTGCTGGCGTTCGTGGCCTGGCAGCGCCGCGCGCCCCACCCGATGGTGCCGCTGAGCCTGTTCGCGGCGCGCAACTTCGCCGGGGCCAACCTCGTCACCGCGTTCGTCTACGGCGGCATCACGATGGGTTCGCTGGCGATCGCGCTGTACCTGCAGGAGGTCGCGGGGTATTCGGCCACCGCCTCGGGCCTGATCACGCTGCCCAGCCCGATCATGTCGTTGCTGTTCTCCCGCGGCGTCGGCGGACTGGCCGCCTGGATCGGACCGCGCATCTTCCTGATGGCGGGTCCCGCGCTGGCCGGGCTCGGGCTGCTGCTCATCCGCCCGACCGCGCACGGCATGCACGCCGTCACCGACGTGTTGCCGGGCCGGATCGTGCTGGCCGTCGGCATGGTCCTCGCCGTCACGCCCCTGACCGTGGTCAATCTGTCCGCCGTCAAGTCCGCGCACAGCGGGATCGCGGCCGCGATCCAGAACGCGACGGGGCGCACCTCCGCGCTGATCGCGGTGGCCTGCGTCGGGGTGATCACCGCCAACCGGCTCACGGATGCCAGCTTCGCCCGGCTCATCGTCGTCAGCGCGGCGCTGTTCTTCGTCGGCGCCGCCGTCGGCGGCCTCGCCATCCGGAACGGGCACGCGCCGGCCGAGCTCGGCGCCGACATCCCGATGGAGCTCAACCCCGCGCGCTAACGCTACTGTCATCGAGCATGACCGAACGCCGCACCGCCCTGCAGGTGGTCGAGGGAATCGACCTGTCCGGCAAGACATGTGTGATCACCGGTGCGTCGTCCGGGCTGGGCCGCGAGTCCGCACGCGCGCTCGCCCACGCCGGCGCGCACGTCGTCCTGGCCGCCCGCAACCCCGACGCCCTGGCGCAGACGGCCGAGTGGATAGCGGCCGAGGTGCCGGGCGCGAGGGCCTCGACGGTGGCGCTCGACCTGACTGCGCTGGCCGGCGTCCGGGCCGCGGCGGGCGCGATCCGCGACATCGCGCCGGCGATCGACGTCTTGATGAACAACGCCGGTGTCATGTTCACGCCGTTCGGCCGGACCTCCGATGGCTTCGAAACGCAAATCGGCACAAACCATTTCGGCCACTTCGAGCTCACCAGGCTGCTCCTCCCGCAACTGGCGGCCGCCGGGCGGGCCCGCATCGTCACCCTGTCCTCCGGCGGCCACGTCATGGGTGACGTCGACTTCGACGACCCCAACTGGGAGACCCGCCAGTACGACAAGTTCGTCGCGTACGGCGCGTCCAAGACGGCGAACATCCTGCACGCGGTGGAAGCCGACAGGCGGCTGCGCGGCTCGGGCATCCGCGCCTACGCCGTCCATCCGGGCACCGTGGCCACCTCGCTGGCGCGCTACATGTCCCGCGCGGACTTTTCCGAGCTACGCACGATGGTGGCCGCCCGAGCCGCCGCCCGCGGCGAGGCGTCCGACGGCGGCCTGGACCTCACCACGCCCGAGCAGGGCGCGGCCACCCAGGTGTGGGCCGCGGTCAGCCCGGAGCTGGCGGACCGGGGCGCGCTGTATTTGGAAGACTGCCGGATCAGCGACGCGGTCGCGCCCTACGCGCGCGATGAGCAGCGCGCCGCGGACTGGTGGCTGTTGTCCGAAAAGCTATGCGACAGAGCGTGAATCGAGTGTGCAATCGAGCACTGTCAGCGACTTTGTCGGATCTCGTGTGCTCTGAGTTGATTTTCTAGGTCCTCGAAGAACTGTCGCAGGTTGACCGTCAACCCGGCACGAGTGGCGGTTTCCTGCCAGCGGGCTTCTATCGTCGCGATCTCGGAGATCGCAGCGCGCACCGCGGCCTTGCCTTTCCTCGTCAGGTGCACCAAACGGGCCCTGCCGTCGGAGGGGTCAGGCCGGAGCTCGAGGTAACCGTTGCGGCGCAAACCGTCGACCAACTCAGTCATCGCTTGTCGCGTCATGTCGGCACGCTGAGCAAGCGTCGTCAATCGTGTGCCTTCGGGGTCGAGGTTCTCGAAGACAACATGCTGCGCGGCAGTCATGTCGGTATATCCCGCGGCGTGTAGGCCGGCGATGAGCTCATCGATCATGAGTCGCGCGACCGATCGGACCACCGCGATCAAGGGCACGCCTCGCGTCCGCTTCGGAACCGCCATCTGATCATTTGACATTACGCAGGATGCATGCGCAATAATACGCAGGAATCCTGCGTATAACGACGCCGGCCAAAAGGTCAGAAGGGGCCCTCGATGAGAATCCGCAAGACAGACGCACCGACGTTCCGCGTGTGGCCACCAATCGCGCTCGGAGTTCCGCTTGTGTGCGGGTGGACGCTGACAGCAACCCTGGGGGATCCGGTCACGATGCCGTACCCGGTTCCACAATTGACCGGCGCAGCGCTCATATCGATGTTCGCGATTTGGAACGGATGGACGCTGTTGGTTATGGCGGCGAACCGCACGGCGATCCTGCCCGGCGGTTCGACCAACGGCGTACTGCGGTCCGGGCCCTTCCGGGTCAGTCGCAATCCGCTCTATCTCGGGCTGATCGCGCTTGACGCTGGGCTAGCTCTGCTCACGCCGTCCGTGTGGGCGTTGGTGTTCCTCCCCCTGGGTGTTGCTGCGCTGCGCTGGGGTGCGATCGGCCCCGAGGAGCATTACCTCGCAGCGAAGTTCGGCGCCGATTACGAGGCCTACCGGACCAGCGTCCGCAGGTGGCTATAGGAGCGCGGCTTGAGCCAACCCGATCGCTATCGATCAGGGTTCAGGCAGCGGCGTCCAGTCGGCCGACACCCGTGAGCTGAACCGCGGCGCCCGGCGATCCAGGAAGGCGCTGACCCCCTCGCGGGCGTCCGCGGTGCCCATCACGCGGTGGTGCAGCTGAGTTTCCAGCGACGCCACCTGTCGCGGGGTGTAGTCGTGGATGGCACTGTCCCACAGCAGTCGCTTGCACAGCGCGGCGGACATCGGCGCCACGTGGGCCGCGATGTCGCGGGCAATCTCCACCGCGTGGTCGAGCACCCGCTCGGCCGGCAGCGCCCGGTTGGCGATGCCGAGCGCCACCGCCTCGGCGCCCGTGAAGGTGCGCCCCGTCAGGAGCACCTCGGCGGCCACCCCCAGGGTGGCCAGGTGCGCCAGCGTCCAGTGCGACATGCAGTCGGGTATCACACCCCGGCGCACCTGCACCACACCGTATTTGGCGTCCTCGGCGACCACGCGGATGTCGGCCTGCAGGGCGATCGTCAGGCCGATCCCGATCGCGTGACCGTTGAGCGCGGCGATCACCGGCGTGCGCAGCTCGAAGGCGGGCGGGTCGATCGGCGACGCCGAGAACGCGCTGTCGTCCGCCGGAGCGTCGAACGGCGAGATGTTGCCCGAGAAATCCGCCCCGACGCAAAAGGCGCTGCCCGCACCGGTTACCACGATGGCGCGGACGTCGTCGTCGCCGTCGCAGTCGCGGTACGCCCGGCTCAGCAGCCGGCCCATCTCGGCGGTGTAGGCGTTGAGGTGTTCGGGGCGATTCAGCGTCAGGACCGCCACGCCCCCGTCGATGTCGATCGTCACGTCGGCGCTCATCGCATAGCCTCCTATTCGGACAGCTGGAACTCCACCATGTCGGCAAGCGCGTCCACGGCCTCGCTCAGCGCGGTGAAGCGATCGGCGGCCGACGGCGCCGACAGCACGGAGTACCGGTCGGCGGCGCCGATCGGGATGCGAGATGCCAACGCGAACAGGCGTTGTCCGGGATCGGATTCGCGCGGGCCCAGCAGGACGTCGCGCTCCGGCAGCCGCACGTCACGCGCCTGCGCGATCCGTTCGAACAGGGCGATCACCCGATCCTCGAGGTCAAGCAGCTGCGCGCCGGTGACCGGCTCACCCGGGTCGTCGGGCCAAAGCGTCACGGTCGCACGCGGATACGGGTCGTCGGGCAGCCACTGGCACACCCGGATCCGTTCGGCGGTGTGGCAGCGCAGCGCGTACCGGCCGGCGCCGAGGTCGGCGTGTTCATCGATCCGCGACAGGACGCCGACGTCGCAACGCGCGTCGCCGCCGCCGACCTCGCGGCCCTGCGCGATCAGCACGACGCCGAACGGCTCGTCGCGGTCGAGGCAGCGCCGCACCAGCGCGCCGTAGCGCGGCTCGAAGATGCGCAGCGGCAGCTCCTGCCCGGGCAGCTGCGCCGACTCGAGCGGAAACATCGCCCGCTCAAGGGGTTCGGTGTCACCCATCAGACGTCCAGCTCGGCCACCAGCGCGTCGACGACCGCGCGCAGGTCGCCGTCGTGCTCCTCGGCCACCCGCCGCTGCCGCTGATACGACGCGCCGCCGCGGTAGATGTCGGAAACCGCGGCCAGTTCGTCGACGCAATGCAACGACTTGGCGATCGGCTCCAGCCGGTTCAACACGTCGTCGAGGTCCTCGGTGACCAGCCGCTCGTTGCTCTCGGCGTCCAGGATGATCACCGCGTCCAGGCCGTATCGCGCTGCGCGCCACTTGTTTTCCTGGACATGCCAGGGCGGCATGATCGGCAGCGAGTCGCCGGCGTCCAGCCGGCGGTCCAGGTCCACGACCAGGCAATGCGTCAGGGCGACCAGCGCGCCGAGCTCACGCAGGTTGGGCACGCCGTCGCACACCCGCACCTCGAGCGTGCCCAGGTGCGGCGACGGCCTGATGTCCCAACGGATCTCGTCCATGTGATCGATGATGCCGGTCTTCTTCTGGTCGTAGACGAAGCCTTCGAACTCCGCCCAGGTCTGAAAGTGAAACGGCAGCCCGGCGGTCGGCAGCTGTTGGAACATCATCGCGCGATTGCTCGCGTAGCCGGTGTCCTCCCCGGCCCACCACGGCGACGACGCCGACAGCGCCAGCAGGTGCGGGTAGTAGTTGAGCAGCGAGGTCATGATCGGCATCACCTTGTTGGCCGACGAGATGCCCACGTGCACATGCACTCCCCAGATCAGCATCTGCCGTCCCCACCACTGGGTGCGCTTGATCAGCTCGGCGTAGCGCGGCGCGTCGGTGAGCTTCTGCGACGACCACTTGGCGAACGGGTGCGTGCCGGCGCAGAACAGCTCCATGCCGCGGTCCCGGACGATCCTGCGCGCGGGGCCCAGGGTTTCGCGCAGATCCTCCATCGCCTGCGCGGCGCAGTCACAGATGCCGCTGACCACCTCGACGGTGTTGCGCAGCAACTCCTTGTGCACGCGCGGGTTTTGGCCGATCTCGGCGATCACCGCGGGCGCTTCGTTGCTCAGGTCGCGGGTCTTCGCGTCGATGAGCGCGAACTCCCACTCCACGCCGATCGTCGGCCGCGGCGAGCGGGCGAAATCGATGTGAGCGCGGGACCTGCTAGCCGGCACCGATGACACCGCACGCCACCCGCTTGCCGGCGTCACCCGTCGTCATCGTCATCTGGTCGGGGCCCGGCGTTCCGTTGGCCTGGTTGTACCGATCGGACGGGATGTTGGCGAAGTTGTCGGCGCCGGCGTGGATGACGATCGCGGTCTTCTCGCCGGTCATCAGGTCCTCCATCGCGAAGGCGTCCGTGGTCGTCACCAGCATGCCGACCCCGTCCTTGCGAACCTGAAGAGAGGTCAGGTCGCCGCTGGCGGGCTCGGAGGAATGCCCGGGCGACTGGAAGTGCCCGCCGGCGGACAAAAAGTCGCCGGGCGCGCCGCCGGTCGGGGCCGTCGAATTGGCCTCGCACTTGCCGACCTTGTGGATGTGCACGCCGTGGAACCCGGGCGAGAGGTGGCCGGGGCCGCTCGTCGCGATCGTGATGGTGGCGTAGCCGTTGCTGAAGTCGAACTTCGCGGTCGCCACCTCGACGCCGTCGGGCCCCTTCAGCAGGGTCGTGATGCTGCGCCCCGCGGGCTGCTGCTGCTGATCGCCCTCGGTGCCCGCGCCCGCCGTCGGCGCGCTCGACCCGGTCCACACCGCGGGCGTGGTGCCGGGGACGGTCGAGGCGTGTTGGGGCGATGCGCACCCCGCCACCAATGCGATTGCGGACACGGCGGCGGCAGCGGCATTGCGGTGCTTGGACATAGCGAGAAGCCTATCCCGAGCATCGGCGAATCTCCGAGCAGCGGTCCTCAGCCCGTCACCAGGACGATGACGCCGGGCGGCTGGTCCTTGAGCGCCGGAATCCGCGGCTGGACGGGCGCTCCCAGCTTCTGGCCCACCGCGTCCGCGGTGGCGTGCTCGCCCTCGGCGTCGGTGAAGTACACCGTCGTGGCGGTGACGTCGGGGATCGTCAGGTTTCCGACGTCGGTCACCTTGAACCCGGCGGCCGTCAGCTGATCCTTGGTCTTTGCGGCGACGCCCTCTTTGGACGAGATGTTGTAGATGTGCACCTCGGCCTGGTTCGCGGGGGCGCTGCTGGTCGCGGCCGACGTGGTGGCGGTGCTGGTGACGCTGGATGCCGCCGACGACGACTCGTCATCGGACTTGCCGGAGGAACTGAGCGCCTGCCACCCGAGCAGCAGGAAGATGACGCCAAGGAACAACAGCACCATCACCATGGCCCGAAGGGGAAGGCCCGTGGAGTCGGGCACACGCTCTTTCATCGAGCCCCACTGTAGCGAGTCAGGTCACCTCGAAGCCGAGTCGGCGGGCGGCCCGCGCCTTCTGCCGGCTCGCGCGCAGCCGCCGCAGCCGTTTCACCAGCATCGGGTCGGCGGCCAGCGCCTCGGGCCGATCGACCAGCGCGTTGAGCACCTGGTAGTACCGCGTCGCCGACATCGAGAACAGCTCCTTGATGGCGTCCTCTTTTACCCCGGCGTACTTCCACCACTGGCGCTCGAACGCCAGGATGTCGTGTTCGCGACGGGTGAGGCCATCGGCGATTTCAGCGTCGTCCCCCGATCGATTTGCCCGCGCCATGGCGCTGTCCATATCCGCTTCCCCTGGACCCTTCCGGCGATTCTCAACGTGCTCGAATGACATGACTTACATAGGCGTTTCAAGGGCATGTTGCGCGCGAATATTGAACCACGCCGCGAACCCTCAAGCCGTAATCCAGACCCGCGAGTCGGCCGATTGGCTGTGATTGCCCGGCTCCCCCCGGCGTGCATCGTCGCCCCGAATAAGCTAGCCGATCATGGCAGTCGTACCCATACGCATCGTCGGAGATCCCGTCCTGCACGCCCCGACGACGCCGGTGGCCGTCGGCGCCGACGGTTCGCTGCCGGCCGACCTGCCCGAGCTGATCGCCACGATGTACGACACCATGGACGCCGCGCACGGCGTCGGGCTCGCCGCCAACCAGATCGGCTACGGCCTGCGGCTGTTCGTCTACGACTGCTCCGAGGACCGCGGCCTGACCGACCGCCGCCGCGGCGTCGTCATCAACCCGGTGCTGGAAACCTCCGAGATCCCCGAAACCATGCCCGACCCAGGCGACGACGACGAGGGCTGCCTGTCGGTCCCCGGCGAGTCGTTCCCCACCGGCCGGGCGAAGTGGGCGCGGGTGACCGGCCTCGACGCCGACGGCAGCCCGATCACCATCGAGGGCACCGGGCTGTTCGCGCGGATGCTGCAGCACGAAACCGGCCACCTGGACGGCTTCCTGTACCTGGATCACCTCATCGGCCGGCACGCGCGCGCCGCGAAACGGGCCGTGAAGTCACACGGCTGGGGCGTTCCCGGGCTGTCGTGGCTGCCGGGCGAGGGGCCGGACCCGTTCGGTCACTGATGGTCTCGTGGCCGGACCTGGGAACGCGGGTGACGGTTCGCTACCGGCTCCCCGCCGGATCGGTCCCGCCGCTGACCGACGCCGTCGGCCACCTGCTGGCCGTCGACCCGCTGGTGCGGGTGCGCACGAAAACGGGCGCGGTGGTGCAGTTCGCGCCCGCCGACGTCGTCGCGCTGCGGGCGCTGACCGACGCGCCCGTGCGCACCTCCGACATCCGGGCGCTCGAGCACGCGGCCGCCGCGGCCTGGCCCGGCGCCGAAAGCGCTTGGGTGGAGGGCTGGCTGCTGCGCGCCGAGCCGGGGGCCGGGTTATCCACCAATTCGGCTGTGCCGCTTGATATCTCGGCTCAATTGAGCGCCGTCCCCGCGATCATCGACTGGTACCGGGAGCGAAACCTCGAACCCTGGCTGGCCATCCCCGACCGCCTGCTGAGGCTCCCGCCCGGGGTGCGCAGCGAACGCCCCGAGCAGGTCCTCGTGCGCGACCTCTCCGGCGAGGTGCTGCTGGTCGGCGACGACGACGCCGACAACGTCGCGCTCGCCGCGTCCCTCGGCTTCCGGCTGCACCACCGCCGCCGCTACGTCCGCGCGATCGATACCGTCTAGCCATGCCCGACGGGACGGTGCGGCTGGCCACCTGGAACGTGAATTCGATTCGCACGCGCCTGGACCGCGTCCTCGACTGGCTGGCCCGCGCCGACGTTGACGTGCTCGCCATGCAGGAAACCAAGTGCGCCGACGGACAGTTCCCCAGCCTGCCGTTCTTCGAACTCGGCTACGAGGTCGCGCACGCCGGCTTCAACCAGTGGAACGGCGTGGCCATCGCCTCGCGCGTCGGCCTCGACGACGTCGCGATCGGCTTCGACGGCCAGCCCACCTGGACGTCCAAACCGGAGGTCGCCGCCACGGCGGAGGCCCGCGCGCTGGGCGCCACCTGCGGCGGGGTGCGGGTGTGGAGCCTGTACGTGCCCAACGGCCGCGCCGTCGGCGACCCGCATTACACCTACAAGCTGAATTGGCTTGCCGCGCTGCGGGATGCGGCGCAAGGTTGGCTGCGCGACGACCCCGCGGCACCGATCGCGCTGGTCGGGGACTGGAACATCGCCCCGACGGACGAGGACGTGTGGAGCACCGAATTCTATGCCGGCGCCACCCACGTCTCCGAGCCGGAGCGCCGCGCGTTCGACGCGATCGTCGACGCGCAATTCACCGACGTGGTAAGGCCTTTCACGCCGGGCCCGGCCGTCTACACCTACTGGGACTACACCCAGCTGCGGTTCCCGAAGAATCGGGGCATGCGCATCGATTTCATCCTCGCATCGCCGGCGCTGGCCGCCCGTGTGACCGGCGCGCAGATCGTCCGCGACGAACGCAAGGGCAAGGCCCCGAGCGACCACGCGCCGGTGCTGATCGATGTGAGCCAGGTTTAAGATCCATGTGAGCCCGGTTTTAAGAAGTTGCTCGTTGTACGCGCGTTTGTAACGTGGCAGGCTTTCGCCTTATAGATGCAGAGAACAATTTCGTTGTTGCTGTTAACCTCGCGTTCAACGGGTACACGGGTTGCCACGCGGTTCCCAGTGAGAGCGATGAGATACCAGGGAGTGATCATGGGTGTCGTCGGTGGGGC
The DNA here is from genome assembly GCF_059812845.1 of Mycobacterium sp. NGS34. NCBI lineage: Bacteria > Bacillati > Actinomycetota > Actinomycetes > Mycobacteriales > Mycobacteriaceae > Mycobacterium > Mycobacterium sp. NGS34. The sequence goes on along the minus strand of NZ_JCALDM010000001.1, from coordinate 933,630 downwards.
AGTACGCAGCGTGGGCAAAACGGTGGGTCGCGCGGCCGACGCGACCACGGCGGCCGCGGGCGCCGTGGGTGGCGCCGCGGTCAACGGAATCGTCGGCGGTGTCACGGGAGCCGCTGAGGGCGTGAAGCGCGGGATCAGCAGCGGCAGTCACTCGACGCCGGCGGCCGCGCTGGCGCTCGGCGCGATCGGCGTCGCCGGCCTGGTCGAGTGGCCGGTGCTGCTGGCCGTCGGGGGCGGGGCGCTCCTGTTGCACAGGATGAATCGCAAGCCCGGCAACGGCGCGGCGCCGAAGGCGAACCTCAAGCCGGTCCCGTCCGAGCCGTCGAAAAAGGCGGTGCCGCAAAAGGCCGCCAGCAAACCCGCGGCCAAGAAGACGGCCGGGCGTCGGGCCGGTTCCGCCGCATTGCGCAGCACCAACTAACTAAGAATCGTCCGGGGAGCCCTTGAGCATTGTCACGTCGTTACCACGATCGACGCCGCTGCGGGCTCTCACCGGACTGGCACAAGAGGCGCTTCACATCGCGGCGATTCCGCTGCGCGAGGGCGCCAGGGCGCTCACCGGCGACCTTCCCGCCGAAACGCTGAGCCGGCGCTGTTGGCGCGGCCCGGACCGCGCCTGGATCGAGGTGCGCGGCCTCGAGGACGCGAGCTCGGATGCGCTGGGCCGGGCCGTGCTCGACGGCCTGCGCGACCACCCCGGCGTCACGTCGGTGAGCCTGAACCATCCCCTGTCGCGCGTCGTCGTCACCCTCGGCGATCCGGACGCCTCGCTGCGTGACCTGTGCCGCGTCGTCGACGACGCCGAAAAGCGTTGCCGCTCAACCAACAAGGCGCCCGCAACGGCTTTGCCGGGCGACGGCGTGGTGGCGGCGACGCGGGCCGTGACGGTGGCCGCCAACGCGGCCGGGCTCGGCATCGCGCTGGCCGGGCGCGCGCTGCACTGGCCGCGGTTGCCGATCGGCGTCCAGGCGCCCATCGTGGCGATCGACTACCAGCCCTGGTTGCGGCGCCTGATCGAAGACCGCATCGGCGGGCCCGCGACGGACACCGTGCTGACGCTGGCCATGGCGGCCGCCGAAACCGTCACCCTCGCACCGGCTTCGCTGTCGGTGGGTCTGCTGATGCAATCGATGAAGGCCGCTGAATGCCGCGCCGAGGCCCGGGCCTGGCGCCGGCACGAACCCGAGCTGGCTCGCCACGCCGACCAACCGCCCACCGACGCGTCGTCGCCGCGGCCGCCGCGGGCGCGGGTGGTGGAACGCAGCGCGGGCCGCTTCGCGCTCGTCCAGGCGCTCGGCGCCGGGCTGGTCGCCGTCACCACCCGCAACCCGAACATGACCGCCACCGCCGTGCTGGTGACGGCCCCCAAGGCCAGCCGCACCACCCCGGAGGCGTTCGCCGCCGCCCTGGGACGCGGCCTGGCCGACCGGCACGCCGTCCTGTCGCTGCGGCCGGACGCGCTGCGCCGCCTCGACCGCGTCGACGCGATCGTCATCGACCCCCGGGTGTTGTGCACCAGCGGCATGCGGGTGGCGCGCATCCGCGGCGCCGACGAGCGCGAGCTGTCCGCGGCGTGGAACCGCGCCCAGCTGGTGCTGCAGAACAACGGCCAGCGGCCGGGCTGGCACCGGGTGCCCGGGATGTCGGCCAGCGAGCCACACGCGGCGGTCGAGGCGCTTTTCCGCCCGTCGCACGACCCGTTGGCGTCCGCCGTGGTCGCCGAGGCGCATCGCACCGGGGCGGACCTGGTGTCGGTCGACGTCGATTCGCTGGGCGAGCTGCGGCCCGCCTTCGACGAGATCACCCCGCTCGGCCACGGCTCGATCGACGACGCCCTCGCCCGCGCAGTCGCCGAGCTGCAACGGGCGGGTCACACGGTCGCCGTGCTGTCATCGGCTGGCGCACAAGCGCTTTCGTCCGCGGACGTGGCGCTGGGCGTGCTGCCGCGGCCCGGCGCCGGGGCGCCGCCCTGGTGCGCGGACCTCCTGCTGCCCGACCTGGCGGCCGCCTGGCGGGTCCTGCACGCGCTTCCGGCCGCCAAGGCCGCCACCCAGCGCGGGGTCGGGATTTCGGCCGGTGCGACGGCCATGGGATCGCTGCTGATGATCCCGGGCGTCCGCGGCCTCGGGCCCGGCCCGGTCACCACTGGCGCGGCGGCGGGCGCGCTGTCCGGCTACCTGCTGGCGCGCGGCATCATGACCGCGGACGCGCCGCGGCCGGCGGCCGTTCACGAATGGCACGCGATGTCGGTCGAGCAGGTGCGCAAGGCCCTGCCACCGCCCCCGTCGGAGGCGGACGCCTCGCCCGCGGGGCCTGCCCCGGCCCCGCCCAACCCGGTCTGGCAGCTCCTCAAGGCCGTCCGCGCCGAGCTGACCGACCCGCTGACCCCGGTGCTGGCGCTCGGGTCCGCCGCCAGCGCGGTGCTCGGGTCGCCCGTCGACGCCGTCCTGGTGTTTTCGGTCCTGACCGGCAACTCGATCCTGGCGGCCAGCCAGCGGCTGCGCGCCGAGAACCGCCTCGACCGCCTGCTCGCGCAGCAGATCCCGCCGGCCCGCCGGGTCGACACGGGCCCGGACGGCGAGCGCACATACACCGACGTCATCGCGGCGGAATTGCGGCCCGGCGACGTCATCGAAATCCGGACGCACGAGGTGGTGCCCGCCGACGCCCGGATTCTCGAGGAGGTCGACGTCGAGGTCGATGAGTCGACGCTGACCGGCGAGTCGCTGTCGGTGGAGAAGCAGGTCGACGCCACGCCGGGCGCCGAGCTCGCCGAGCGCCGCTGCATGCTCTACGCCGGGACCACCGTCGTCGCGGGCACCGCGGTCGCCGTGGTGACCGCGGTCGGGGCCGACACCCAGGAGCGCCGCGCCGCCGAACTGGTGTCCGGCGACACCTCGTCCGACATCGGCCTGCAGCACCAGCTCAGCCAGCTCACCAACCGGGCGTTCCCCGTCAGCGTCACCGGCGGCGCGCTGGTCGGCGGGCTGGGGCTGCTGCGCGGAACCGGCCTGCGCCAGGCGGTGGCCAGCGGCATCGCCATCGCCGTCGCCGCGGTCCCCGAAGGGATGCCGCTGGTGGCGACGCTGGCGCAGTCGGCGTCGGCGCGGCGGCTGACCAAGTACGGCGCGCTGGTCCGCGTTCCGCGCTCGGTCGAGGCGCTGGGCCGCATCGACGTCGTCTGCTTCGACAAGACCGGAACCCTCAGCGAGAACCGCCTGCGGGTGGCGGAGGTCCGCCCGGCGCCGGGCCACTCCCCCGAGGAGGTGCTGCGCCACGCCGCGCACGCCGCCCCGGCCGCCAACGGCAGCCCGCAGGCGCACGCCACCGACGCGGCCATCGTCGAGGCGGCGCTGCGTTCGCTCGACGGCTCGGCCCCCAGCGGGGAGGCGGACGCGCACCTGCCCTTCCGCTCCGGTCGGTCGTTCTCGGCCTCGGTCACCGGCACGGAGCTGACCGTCAAGGGCGCGCCCGAAGTGGTGCTGGCCGCCTGCGAGAACACCGGCCCGAAGATCCAGAAAGCGGTCGGCGAACTGGCCGCCGGCGGCCTGCGGGTGATCGCGGTGGCGCAGCGCCGGCTGACGGCGCAACAGGCCGAGGCGATCCGGGACGACCCGGACGACATCGCGGACTTCTGCCGCGACGGCCTGACACTCACGGGATTCCTCGGCCTGTCCGACACGCCGCGCCCCGAGGCGGTCGGCCTCCTCGCGAACCTGCGCCGGCAGGGGGTCGGCGTGAAGCTGATCACAGGCGACCACCCCATCACCGCGCTGGCCATCGCCCGGGAGCTGGGCCTGTCGGTGACCGACGAGCAGGTCATCAGCGGCTCCGAGTGGGACGCGCTGTCGCGCAAGGACCAGGAGCGGGTCGTGACCGAGCGGGTGATCTTCGCGCGGATGACGCCCGAGAACAAGGTGCAGGTCGTCCAGACGCTGGAGGGTGCGGGCGTGCTGTGCGCGATGGTCGGCGACGGCTCGAATGACGCGGCCGCCATCCGGGCCGCCACCGTCGGCATCGGCGTCGTGTCTGGGGGCAGCGACCCGGCCCACATGGCGGCCGACGTGGTGCTGGTGGACGCCCGCATCGAGGCGCTGGTGCAGGCCATCGAGGAGGGGCGCCAGCTCTGGCAGCGGGTGCAGGCGGCGGTGTCCGTGCTGCTCGGCGGCAACGCCGGCGAGGTGCTGTTCGCCGTCATCGGTGCCGCGATCACCGGCACGTCGCCGCTGAACACCCGGCAACTGCTGCTGGTGAACATGATGACCGACGCGCTGCCGGCCGCCGCCCTGGCGGTCAGCGAGCCGAGCACCCCGATCGACCCGGGCGTTCGAGGCCCCGACCAGCCCGCGCTGTGGCGCGCCGTGGCCATCCGCGGCGTCACGACGGCGGCGGCGACGACGGTGGCGTGGGCGATGGCCAGCGTCACCGGGCGCCCGCAGCGGGCCTCGACGGTGGCGCTGGTCGCGCTAGTCGGCGCGGAGCTGGGCCAGACGCTGCTGGATTCTCACGCCCCGCTGGTGGTGCTGACGGCGGTGGGCTCGCTCGGCGCGATGGGAACGCTGATCAGCATCCCGGTGGTCAGCCAGTTGCTCGGCTGCACACCGCTTGGTCCGATCGGCTGGGGACAGGCTCTGGGGGCAGCCGCCGGGGCGACCGTCGCGATAGCCGTTCTGAACCGGGTTTCGGACGGTTGGGGCACGCCGCACACGCTGCCACCAGGACCTGACTCGACGAACGCCGAGCCGGCCGATCGGACTGCCGAATCTCGACCACCCCGACCCGCCACAGCAGCGCATAGAGTTCCACCAGGGGCACCTTCAGCACCAAAGCGATCGACGAAACCAGGGGGTCGGACACGGAGTCGGTCGTCGACATAAGTCCGACGTTGGTCCGAGTACCCGGCGGGGCGGCAAACCCTTCGTTACCGAAAGGCGAATCATGGCCGAAAAGAAATCGCGCAAGGGGACCTCGCAGCGCGACGCCGTGGAGAAGATCCGCGAGGGCGAAACGTTCGTGGTGAACGTGCCGGTGGTGGGCCAGGTGGAAATCCCGCGCCCGGAGCAGCTGGCCTACTACGGCGGCCTGGCCGCCCTGGCGGCGTTTGAACTCATCGACTGGCCGGTCGCGCTGGTCATCGCCGCCGGCCACGTGCTGGCGAGCAACCACCACAACCGGCTCCTCGAGGAGCTCGGCGAGGCCATGGAAGAGGTCTAGCCGGCCACGTCTAGTCGGCCACCGCGTGCTCGAATTCCAGCGTGACCCGGGTGCCTCCCGGGGTGCGGACGGTCGCGACGCGGTCGGCCAGCCCACCGATCAGGGTGAGCCCGCGCCCGCGCCGGCGGCTGCGCAGGCTGGCGGACGAATCGCCGACCCAACTCCCGGAGTCGCTGACGGTGATCACGACGGTCTCCCCGTGCGCGAAGGCCTCGACGGACACCGTCCGGCGCGGCTCGCAGCGGCTGCCGTGTTCGATCGCGTTGGTGACCGCCTCCCCGGTCGCCAGCAGGATGTCCTCCTCGCGGCGCGGCACCGTGGCGATGCTGTCCAGCCACCCCCGCAGCTGGCGGCGCGCGACGGGGATCTGCGCCGGCACCGCCGGCAGCACGGTGGCGAAGCTGCGCGCGCCGGTGTGGCTCGGGCGCAGGGCGAGCACCACCACGTCGTCGTGATAGCCCGCCGGCGGGGTCATCCGCGCCAGCAGCTCGGCACACACCGATTCGACCGGCAGATCGGCGCATAGGGCGGCCGCTGCCTTCAGACGGGCGAACCCGTCGTCGAGCGTCTCCCCGGCGCGCTCGATGAGCCCGTCGGTATAGAGCAGGATCAGGCTGCCCGGCGCCAGCTCGGCCGTCGCGGCGTCGTGGGCGGAGTCCGAGCCACTGTCCGCAACGGCCACCGGCGGCCGCCGGCCCGACTCGAGGTAGACCGGATCACCGTCGGGGGGAACGAGCAACGGGTACGGGTGCCCGGCGCAGCTGTAGCTGACGGTGGCGCCGCCCGCGCCGACATCGACCAGGGCGTAGGCCACCGTCGCGCAGCGGGCGCCCGTGACGCTGGCGGCGTAGCGGTCCAGCGCGCCCAGCACCGCGGCCGGCTCGGCCGCGCTGAGCGCCGAGGCCGCCACCGCGGCGCGCAGCCTGCTCATCACGATCGCGGCGGCCAGGCCGTGCCCGACGACGTCGCCGACCGATATGCCGATCTGGCCGGCGCGGCCCAGCGGGGTGACCGAGTACCAGTCGCCGCCGACGCGCATCGCCTCCCCGGCCGGCTGGTAGACGGCCGCCACGACGGCCGCGGTCGAGCCGCGATCCAGGTCGAGCAGGTGCTCCTGGAAGTCGACGGCGATCCGGTGCTCGCGCGCCATGACGCGCACCCGGTCCACCGCCGACTGGGTGAGCACCGCCATCCGGTGGAACGTGTCGAGTTCGGCCGCGTCGAACTGGCGCGGCGCCGGCCACAGCAGCGCCAGCACGCCGATGACGCGACCGCCGTTGTCCCGCAACGGATGAGCGACGCACGCGCGGACGCTTGCCGCCGTGTCGCGCACCGCGTGCTCGTAGCGCGGGGGCAGGTCGAAGGTGTCGGCGACGACCATCGGCTCTCCGGTGTTCACCACGTCGACCCCGACCAGCGGGGCGTCGAGCGCGGCGACGTGGTAGCGGTCGCGGACCTCGGCGGGCACGTCGCCGTCGTACTCGAACCGGACGTGGCGCTCGCCGTCGAACAACCCGATCGTCACGGCCGCGGCATCCGCCGGACCGGGGCCCGCGTCGATCAGCGCGCGCAAAATCCCGGCCACCGAGTCGGTCGCCTGCAGCGCGGAGTCGAGCGGCGCCAGGTCGAGCGGCGCCTCGCGCCGCATACGGTCACGCTCGCGGGCGACCGCGGACAACCGCGACGCCACCCGGTCGACCAGCTCCTGCGACCGGAACGGCTTGGGCAGGTAGTCGTCGGCCCCACCGGCGAAGCCCTCGTCGACGGCCTCCGCGCCGGCCCGCGCCGAGAGCATCAGGACCGGCGTGGCCGCCAGCGCCGGATCCGCCCGAATCGCCGCCACCAGGTCGAAGCCGCTGAGGCCCGGCATCATGATGTCGGTCACGATCGCGTCCGGGCGCAGCTCCCGCGCCGCGGCCAGCGCCGACTGCCCGTCGGCGACCAAAACCGTTTGCCAATGGGGTGATAGCACGCGTTCTAGGTGGGCCCGCATGTCGGCGTTGTCGTCGGCGACAAGCACCAATTGGCGCGGCCCGTCGGGCGCGGCGGGCGACGCCGCCGGGTCCGCGACGGCCGTCAGCCACTGCCGCGCATCGGCCACGTACGGGTTGCCCGGGTCCGGCGTCCCGTCGGGCAACGGCTCGACCGGCGCGCCCGCGACCGACCGCGGCAGCCGGATGGTGACCATGGTTCCGCGATCCGGCTCGCTCTCGATCTCCACCGTTCCGCGTTGCAGCTCGACGAGGCCGCGCACCAGCGACAGCCCGATGCCGGCGCCCTCCACGCTGCGGCCGCGCATGTTGTCGGCCCGGTAGAAGCGCTCGAACAGGCGGTCCAGGTCCTCCGGGCCGATCCCGACACCGGTGTCCCGCAATGTGATTCGGCAATCCGCGGGCTCGGCGCGCACCTCGACCGTGATCGAGCCGCGCAACGTGTACTTGACGGCGTTGGAAAGCAGGTTGAGCACGATGGTTTCCCACATGCCCGGGTCGACGTCGGCAAGCGCGGGGCCGCAGTCCAATACGAGGTCCAGGCCCGCCCGCTGGCACAGCTCGACGAACGACGACGCGATGTGCTCGGTGAGCGCGCCGACGTCGGTGCACACCAGTTTCGCGTTCGCCCGGCCCGCCTCGATGCGGGAGAAATCGAGCAACGAGTCGACCAGGCGCTGCAGGCGCCGCGTGTTGCGCGCCGCCGTGGTCAACCGATCCTCCAGCGTGCTCTGGGGTGGCGCATCGGCTAGCGCGTCCTCCAGCGGGCCCAGCAAAAGCGTTAGCGGCGTGCGGAATTCGTGGCTGACGTTCGTCAAAAACGCCGTCTTGGCGCGGTCCAACTCGGCGAGCGCGTCGGCCCGCAGCCGCTGCTGTTCGTAGGAGTTGATCCGCGCGAATGTCGCCGACAGCTGGTCGGCCAGCAGCTGGCAGAAGCCGCGGTACTGGTCGTCGAGCGGGCAGCGCGGATTGACCCCGACCACCAGCGCCCCGGCGCCGGCGCCCTCGCCCAGCGGCAACACCAGCGCCCGCTCCGGACAGTCGCCGCCGAGAATCGCCTCGATTCCGGGAACGGCCGCCGCGACGTCGCCGATCTCCGACTTCGACCCCGAATCGGTCAGCGCCCGAAGCGATCGCGGCAGGACCGGCAGCACCGACGGCGTCGCGCCCCGCAGGGCGAGCTCGCCGTCCGCACCCGCGCCGTAGGCGGCCATGAACGGCACGTCGGCGGGCTGTGCCGCGCACACCGCGGCGGCCGCGCTCACGGCGTCGTCGATGCTCTGGGTGCCCATGGCGGCGGATGCCACTTCGTTGAGCAGGTGCAGGCGCCGCTCCCCCAACACCCGCTCGGTCGTTTCGTTCACCGCGCAGAAAATCCCGGAGACGTCGCCGCCGTCGCCGATCAACGGGCCGTACGTGAAGGTGAAATACCGATCCAGCCGCCGACCCTCCACCACCATCGTCAGCAGCAGGTCGTCGGACCAGGTGGCCTTGCCCGTCGCGACGACGCTTTCCAGCATGGGGCTGATCGGTTCCCAGATGTCCCACCACACTTCGCGGCCGGGCCGGCCCAGCGCGGACGGGTGCTTGTCGGACAGCGCCGAGATGTACGCGTCGTTGTAAACCAGAAACAGATCCTGCGCCCCCAGCCACAGCACGATCGGGAACCGCGACGTCAGCGCCGTCACCGTCGCCGCGCGGAACTCGGAAGGCCACCCCTGCGGCGACCCCAAAGGGTGTGCGGCCCAATCGAACTCGGCAAACCGGCGGCCCATCTCGCCGCCCAGGGCGACCGCGGCCGCGAGGTCGGCCGGCAGCGGGTTCATTGCCGGCGTTCGCGTTGCAGCGCGTCGGAAAGCGTCGGGTAAACCTCGAGGATGCGATCGAGCTCGGTGACCTGGATCGGCCGCAGCACCTGGTCGTTGTCGGCCACCAGTCGCACCGACGTGCCGGCTTCCTTCCCGCCCTCGTGGCAATCGAGAACCGCGTTCAACGCCGCGCTTCCGAAGAAGGTCACCGGTTGCAGGTCGACGATCACCAATCGGGCCGGGTGCTTCGCGGCCACCTGCAGCGCGGCGACCAGATGGGGGGTGAGCTGGTCGACGGTGCTGGAATCGACATCGCCTTTCACGCGAACGAGTACAGCGTCCTCCCGGGCCTCGTGGTCAACCGCCAACAACTCCATGCCTTTCACCACCTCGAGCAAGCCGACGACCTTCCCTGGGCGTCGCTGCGACGTCCCGAATCAGCAGCATGCCCAGGAAAGAGTGTTTCGAAGCCTAGCGATTACCCGGAAGTCTCCGGCGGAATGCGTTCGTGCACCGTCAGCAGCAAATGGTCGAACTGGCTTTGGGTGGCGGCGCTGGGGGCGGGCAGCGTCGGGACCTCGGTGAGCAATTGCTTTGCCAGCGAGCGCAGCTTCACATTGGTCTCCTGCGAGCGCCACTGCAGCACGCGGAAGGCCTGCTCGGCGCTGACGCGGTACACGTACATCAGCACGCCCTTGGCCTGTTCGATGGCCGCGCGGTTCTCGAACAGGTCCGGCAGCGCCTCGTCGAGCACTTCCTGGCGCGCCTCGTCGAAGGTGTCGGTGAGGTCGATGTAATACCCGGCCGTGCCCACCACGGCGCCGGAGTCGTTCAGCATGCGGTCGGCGACCACGATCGCGTCGTGCACGTTGCCCGCGGTGTCGAGGAAGCGGTGGCGGCTGGAAAACGACTCCTCGGACCGCAGGGCGTAGTCCAGCAGGTCCTGGACGTGGGCCCGGTCGTCGGGATGCTTGTGCGACAGCAGCAGTTCGGTCGTCGGCACCACCTGGCCGGGTTCGTAGCCGTGCATCCTGGCCACTTCGTCGGACCACTCCCAGCGCTGACCGACGAACCAGAAGCGGAAGGCGCCGACGTTCAGGTACCTGGTCGCGGCCTCGATTGCACCGGTCGGCTGCGTCGGGCTCTCGGCGGGTTGCACGTTTGCATCCTCCCACCAGGTGGGTACTCGCGGCTACCGCTCAGGGGGTAACGTCGCGGACGGACCAATCCATCAGACGCGGGAGCGCACGCCGAGTGCGCTGAGAGGACGGCTCGGGGCCGTCGACCGTACGAACCTGACCGGGTAATGCCGGCGTAGGGAGACGAAAAATGACCACCACTATCGAACCGTCCGTCACCACCGGACCCATCTGGGGCAGCAGCAAGGCCTACCGCGAGATCGACGGCGGCGCGCGGGTGCCCTTCCGCCGGGTCAACCTGTCCACCGGCGACCACTTCGACCTCTACGACACGTCCGGGCCCTACACCGATCCCGACGTGGCGATCGACCTGACGGCCGGGCTGCCGGCGCGGCCCGGCGTGGTGCGCGACCGCGGCACCCAGCTGCAGCGGGCCCGCGCCGGGGAGATCACGGCCGAGATGGCGTTCATCGCGGCCCGCGAGGGCATGCCCGCCGAGCTGGTGCGCGACGAGGTCGCCCGGGGCCGCGCGGTGATCCCCGCCAACCACAACCACCCCGAGATCGAGCCGATGATCATCGGCAAGGCGTTCGCGGTCAAGGTCAACGCCAACATCGGCAATTCGGCGGTGACGTCGTCGATCGCCGAGGAGGTCGACAAGATGGTGTGGGCCACCCGCTGGGGCGCCGACACCATCATGGACCTGTCCACCGGCAAGAACATTCACGAGACCCGCGAGTGGATCCTGCGCAATTCGCCGGTGCCGGTGGGCACGGTGCCGATCTACCAGGCGCTGGAGAAGGTCAACGGCGATCCGACCGAACTCACCTGGGAGATCTACCGCGACACCGTGATCGAGCAGTGCGAGCAGGGCGTGGACTACATGACCGTGCACGCCGGCGTGCTGCTGCGGTATGTGCCGCTGACCGCCAAGCGCGTCACCGGCATCGTGTCCCGCGGCGGGTCGATCATGGCGGCCTGGTGCCTGGCCCATCACCAGGAATCGTTCCTGTACACCAACTTTGCCGAGCTGTGCGACATCTTCGCGCGCTACGACGTCACCTTCTCGCTCGGCGACGGGCTGCGGCCGGGCTCGATCGCCGACGCCAACGACGCCGCCCAGTTCGCCGAGCTACGCACCCTGGGCGAGCTGACCAAGATCGCGAAAGCCCATGGCGCGCAGGTGATGATCGAGGGCCCCGGCCACGTCCCGATGCACAAGATCGTCGAGAACGTGCGGCTGGAAGAGGAGCTGTGCGAGGAGGCCCCGTTCTACACGCTGGGCCCGCTGGCCACCGACATCGCGCCGGCCTACGACCACATCACCTCGGCGATCGGCGCGGCGATCATCGCCCAGGCCGGCACCGCGATGCTGTGCTACGTGACGCCCAAGGAGCACCTGGGCCTGCCGGACCGCAAGGACGTCAAGGACGGCGTGATCGCCTACAAGATCGCCGCCCACTCGGCGGACCTGGCCAAGGGGCACCCCCGCGCCCAGGAGCGCGACAACGCTTTGAGCACAGCGCGTTTCGAGTTCCGCTGGAACGACCAGTTCGCGCTGTCGCTGGATCCCGACACCGCGCGGGAATTCCACGACGAGACGCTGCCGGCCGAGCCCGCCAAGACCGCGCACTTCTGCTCGATGTGCGGGCCGAAGTTCTGCTCGATGCGCATCACCCAGGATGTCCGCGACTACGCGGCCGCGCACGGCCTCGACAGCGAGGAGGCGATCGAGGCCGCCATGGCGGAAAAGTCGCAGGAGTTCGCCGAGCACGGCAATCGGGTGTATCTGCCGATCACCCAGTGAATTATCTGCCGGTGCCGCCGCCCGGCACCACGCCGTTCCGCGTGCTGACCATCGCCGGCTCGGACTCCGGCGGCGGCGCGGGCATCCAGGCCGACATGCGCACCATGGCGCTGCTGGGCGTGCACGCCTGCGTTGCGGTCACCGCGGTCACCGTGCAGAACACGTTGGGGGTCAATAGCTTTCACGAGGTTCCCGACGACGTCGTCGCCGGCCAGATCGAGGCCGTGGTCACCGACATCGGCATCCAGGCGGCCAAGACCGGGATGCTCGCGTCGTCGGGCATCATCGCGGCGGTGGCCGCCACCTGGCGCCGCCTCGGGTTGACGGTGCCGCTCGTCGTCGACCCGGTGTGCGCGTCCATGCACGGCGACGCGCTTATGGCGTCCTCAGCCCTGGATTCGCTGCGCGGCCAATTGTTTCCGCTCGCGACGCTGGTGACACCGAACCTCGACGAGGTGCGGCTGCTGGTGGACATCGAGGTGACCGACGCCGCGTCGCAGCGCGCGGCGGCCAAGGCGCTGCACGCGCTGGGCCCGCGCTGGGTGCTGGTCAAGGGCGGCCACCTGCGCTCATCGGAGCGCAGCTGCGACCTGCTCTATGACGGCGCCGACTTCCACGAGTTCGACTCGCCGCGGCTGCCCACCGGCAACGACCACGGCGGCGGCGACACGCTCGCGGCCGCGGTCGCGTGCGCGCTGGCGCACGGCTTCACCGTGCCCGACGCGGTCGGGTTCGGTAAGCGCTGGGTCACCGAATCCCTGCGCGCGTCCTATCCGCTGGGCGGTGGCCACGGCCCCGTCTCGCCCCTGTTCAGGCTGTCGGAGGGCACATGAACCTCGACGGGATCGCGGGCGTCGCGCATGAACCCGACGGATCACCGACTGGTGTCGTGGTGCTGACGCACGGAGCCGGCGGCGACCGCGAATCGCTTTTACTGCAACAGGTTTGCGACGAATGGGCCCGGCGCGGCTGGCTCGCGGTGCGCTACAACCTGCCGTACCGCCGCCGCCGGCCCAAGGGCCCGCCGTCCGGTTCGGCGGCCGGCGACCGCGAGGGCATCGTCGAGGCGATCACGTTGTGCCGCGGCCTTTCCGGCGGCCCGCTGATCGCCGGCGGGCATTCCTACGGCGGCCGGCAGACGTCCATGGTGGCGGCGGCCGGCGAGGCCGCGGTGGACGTCCTGACGCTGTTCTCGTATCCGGTTCACCCCCCGGGCAAGCCGGAGCGCACGCGCACCGAGCACCTTCGGAACATCCGGGTGCCCACCGTCTTCACCCACGGGACATCCGACCCGTTCGGCACGCCCGACGAACTGCGCGACGCCGCCGCGCTGATCGCCGCGCCGACCGAGGTCGTCGAGATCACCGGCGCGCGCCACGACCTGCGCTCCAAGACCCTCGACGTGCCCGCGCTCGCGGTCGAGGCCGCGCTGCGGCTGGTTCGATTGCCATAATCTCGAACCATGTTGGAGAAACTTCGCCGAGTGCTCGAATACCGGCTGAGCATCGCCCAGCTGATGGCGATCGGGCTCATCCTCGGCACCCCCTACCTGTTGGTGGGGACCATCTGGTCGACGACCCACACCGAGCATCTGCATCAGATGCAGGGCGTCGACCTGGCGGTGTCCTTCCTGGGATCGATCGTGTCGTGGCCGGTCCTGATCTTCGCCAACGTCTGCATGACGTGACTGATTTAGCCAGTTACAACTGGACAGTTTTGACTGTCTAATTTATGGTTGGGTCATGGACGGCATCAGCGACTCGGCCGTGGCGGCCGCCCGCGATCTGCGGGTGCTGTTCAGCCGGCTGCGGCGCCGGCTGCGGAGTGTGGGGGTCGACGAGGACCTCACGCCGTCCCAGACCGCGGTGCTCACCCGGCTCTGGAAAGAGGGAGCGTCGTCGGCCAGCGCGCTGGCCGGCGCCGAACGGGTGCGACCGCAGTCGATGGCCACGATCGTGGCCGCGCTCGAGCAGCGCGGGCTCGTCGACCGCACGCCCGATCCCGAAGACGGCCGCCGCCAGGTGGTTTCGTTAACCGTCAAGGGCCGCCGGCGCGCCGAGAGCGACCGTCGGTTGCGCGAGGAATGGCTGGCGCGCGCCATCCAGGAGCGGTATTCCGAGCGGGAGCGCCGCGTCATCCTCGACGCGCTGTCACTGCTCGAGCGACTGACCGACTGACGAGACGAGGGGAAACCGCAATGGAATTGGGCGTTCACTTCATCGACTTCCTGCCGGGGGATCCGGCGAAGCTGGGCCCGACGCTGGCCGACGCGGCCAGGGCCGCCGAGCAGGGCGGGGCAACGCTGTTCACCCTGGCCGACCACTTCTTTCAGATGGAAGCCGTTGGGCGAGCAGAGGATCCGTTTCTCGAGGGCTATACGTCGCTGGGGTTCCTGGCCGGGCAGACCACGACCATCGACCTAACCCTGCTGGTCACCGGGGTCACCTACCGCTACCCGGGCCTGCTGGCCAAGACGGTGACGACGCTGGACGTGCTGTCGGCGGGCCGGTCCATGCTGGGCCTCGGCGCGGCGTGGTACGACCGCGAACACGCCGGCCTCGGCGTTCCGTATCCGCCGCTCGGCGCGCGGTTCGAGATGCTGGAAGAGACGCTGCAGATCTGCCTGCAGATGTGGAGCGACAACGACGGGCCCTACAGCGGCGCGCACTACCGGCTGGCCGAGACGATCTGTGTGCCGCAACCGATTCGGCGGCCGCCGATCCTGATCGGCGGCGACGGCGAGAAGAAGACGCTGCGGATGGTCGCCCAATACGCCGACGTCTGGAACAGCACGACGACCGACGTCGAGGCGCTGAAGCACAAGCTCGGCGTGCTGAACCGGCACTGCGACGCGGTGGGCCGCGATCCCGGCGAGATCCGCAAGACCGTCGGCTTTTTCGACGATCCGTTCACCGACACCGACGCGTACCTGAAGGCGGTCGAGCGTTATGCCTCGCTCGGGTTCGAGATGATCAACACCGGTCCCGTGCCCGGCAACCCCGACCCGGTCGGCTTCATCCGCCGGCTCGGCGACGAGGTGATTCCCCGGATCGCCGAAATCGCCTGATACTAGCCCGGATAGCGCGAGTAGCAGGCGTCCATGTTGCCGGCCACGCCGCCGCGGAACGCCGCGATCCGGGTGAAGCCGGCCGGCACGCTGGTGCCGTCGGCGTCACTGGCGACCAGGTGGTTGATCAGCAGGCCGGAGACGGCCTCGTCGAGATCGCCGGCCGTCAGCACCAGCTGCTTCTGGGACGGCAGCTCGATGGGTTCGGCCATCTTGCGATGCACCACGCCGGTCAGGCACGCGGTGCGCAGCGCGGTCCACGGGCTCTGCATCGGCAGGCCGCGTTCGTGTTGCACCGCCAGCGCGTACCTCGACATCACCATCGACAGCGCGGTGTCGTCGCCCTGCGGCAGGGTGTGCTCGTTCTCGGCGGCGACCTTGCCCGCCTTCGCCAGCCCCGGCAGGTCGATCACGATGGTGTTGGTCGCCGGACAGTACGACGCCGGCGGGCTGGCCTTGGCGTCGGGGCAATCGGCCGGCTTGTAGGACAGCGTCGGCGGGCTCTTGGGGGAGAAGATCTTTCCCAGCAGCTCCATCAGCGTGGACAACGTGTCCTCGTTGATCGGGACCTCGCCGGTCTCGGGATCGCCGCTGGAGTCGGTCCGTAGGGCGGTCGGCAGGTCGCCGCGGCGCTGGGCGATTTCCTGCTTGTTGATCGCCGCGCACGCCGAGGCACCGTTGATGAAGCCCATCTGGAAGGCGCTGATCCGGTCCAGGGCCGACCCGTGTTCGTCGTCGTTGGTGGTGTCGGCGTCCAGGACCGGGTCGCGGGTGGTGATGATCCCGGCCAGCACGTGGTCGAGCCCGTCGGCGGTGCTGAGCGTGAAGCGCGGCGACTTGCCGTCGGCCACCCAGAACAGATACACGCCCGCGAAGCAATCGGCCTGCTGTTCGCGGACGATGGTCGGGTCCGTTCTGGTCACCAATTTCGCCATCTGCTGCAATGCGTGGCCGAATTCGTGCGCCAACACGCCGTTCACGGACATGTCACCGAAATAGCGTTGCGCGATGGCCATGAACACGCCGCGGTCCCAGGCGATGAGGTTGCAGCGCGACGTGAAAAAGGCGTTGACGAGCTTGTAGGTCTCGCTGTGGCAAACGATGGGGCTGTTCGGATTGTCGGAGTCGTAGGACACCATCTTGGCGACCGGGATGAACGTCCCCTTCAGCGATTCGCTGTACACCGACTTCCAGTAGTCCTCGATGTCGTTGATCGAGAGCAGGGACAGCTTGTCGATCGGCCCGTTGTCGGTGTTGACCACCGTGCCGGTGGGTTCCGGCGCGTTGGCGCGGATTCCGCTGGGGCCGCTGGTCGCGGGCAGGCCGCCCACCCGGAAGGGGTCGTTGAGCATGGACAGGGCCCGCCCGTCGGTGAACGTGGTGCAGCCCGCCACCACGAGCACCGCCCCCGCGCAGGCGATTGCCGCCTTCAGACGTCGAACCCGCCCGCGCACACTCATGAAAGACCTCTATCCCGACCGGGCTGCAGGGCAGCATCAAAGGGATCTCATTCTAGATCGCCTGGCTAACTCTGACAGCCCAAATTTAAACGGGCCGGGCGGTATTCATCCCGTAAATTCCCGGTGTCGCGAATGCGCCTTAAAAGGGCGGGGGTTCGTCGTCGTCGGTGGGTGGGGCGGGTCCGGTGTAGCTCCAGGTTTCGGCGCGGCGGGCGGCGCGGGCGTCGCGGTTGTGTCGGCGTTCGGTGGCCACGTAACGCGCCCGGTTTTGGGCGCGGGTCGTGGCGCGCAACGGCATCTTCGCGGTGCGCTCGCCGCGCCGCTCGGCGGATGCGCCCCGGTGGCAGGCCGGGGTCGGCGCGCACAGGCCGGGAAACAGCAGCGCGCTGCCGGGGGTGGTGACATAGGTGTGTCCGCCGGGTAGCCCCCAGATGACGGTGCCGTCGGGCAACTGTTGCTCGCGCCAGCCCCAGAAAGTCTTTAGCAAATGATGAAGCCGGCAAAGGCATTTCAGGTTCGAGGCGTGCGTGGCGCCGCCATCCGCGTAGGGGATGGTGTGGTCGATGTCGCAGTCGATGGCGGGGCGATCACAGCCCGGGGCCCGGCACGTCAGATCCCTGCAGCGCACGAAATCGGCCAGCTTGGTCGACGGGGTGT
The DNA here is from genome assembly GCF_059812845.1 of Mycobacterium sp. NGS34. Classification (NCBI taxonomy): domain Bacteria; kingdom Bacillati; phylum Actinomycetota; class Actinomycetes; order Mycobacteriales; family Mycobacteriaceae; genus Mycobacterium; species Mycobacterium sp. NGS34. Next base: position 916,487 of record NZ_JCALDM010000001.1, on the reverse strand, counting down.
AGCCGGGCTCCGGATCGGTCGGGGCGAAAAGTGGCCTCAGCGTGGCGGTTTTGGCCAGTTCGGCGACCAACTCGGCGGGAATCAGCTCCTCGGCGCCCAAAATGGCCCCCGGCGTCGACCCGCGGCCCTCGACGGCGGCCCGCTCGGCGACGACATGGATCACCACCGGACCCGGGACACGCCCACCCGCGGCGCAATCGGCCGTCCCGCACCGGCAGCCCAGCCGATCGGCCCCGGTGGCCAGTGCCCCCAGCGCATCGGCGCGCCGCTGATCACGAGTGCGCGGATCGGCCTCGCACACACTGGCGGCCAGGGCAGCCAGCCGCTGCTCGAGCGCGTTGGCGTCGGTGCTGAACAGCCGGCCGTAGATCTCCGACATCCCCGGCTCGGTTTCCCAGATCGACACCTCGCGCCGCTTGATGCGGTCCTTGTTGCGGCGCACGGCATCCGGGTCCGCCACCGCGACCACCCGATCGATCTCTCCGGCCAGCCGGCCCCGCGTCATCGACGGCCAGCGCGGCGCGCGCACCGCCAACTGGGCATCCACCCGGGACAAGACCTTTGGGTCGGTGATCAGATCGGTGCGATACACCAGCGTCTGAAGCATCCGGTAATCGATATCGCCGGCCCGAAAGACTGCGGCCACCTGCGGGAGCCGCTCGCGCATCGCCAACGCGTACCGCAGATAGCTGCCCGCCATGGCCAGGCTGGTGCGAAACGCCGCGGCCACTTCGGCGCCGACCGCCGCCCAGGTGTCCACCGCCCAATCGGCTTCTTCCCCGCGCTGGGTGCGGCGCAGCTCGAACAACTCCCCGACCGCGTCCAACCGATCCGCCGCCGCCCGCGCCTCGGCCCGCCCCGCCCCACACATGCGCGCGATCAGCGCCGCCGAGCGCTCCGTGGCCGGGGGCTCCCAGTACCCATGAAGCCGAGTATCGAACATGTGTTCGAGTATAAAACGGGGGTCTGACAATCCCCCGAACCGCTACGGCACCCGCGTGCGATGCCGCTTGTCGTGCGGCGGGACGCCGTTGACGCCGCCGATCGACTCGGCGTAAGTGCCCACCGCGAACGCCGCGCCAGAACCCATGACCGCCAACGCGTCCCGGTTGACGGCGTCGACGGTGTCCCGCGGGCTCTGGAAGTTGGGGTCGAAAGGGGCGCCGGCCTGACCGCCCCACAGCCGCGCCTGCACCGTGGTCTTGAGCTGCGAGGCGCCGGCGGTCAGTCCCCCGACGGGCACGCCCGCGACCATGAAGGGGTGGTAGTCCGTCATGGTGCCCAACGGCATGTCGGCGGGCCGCTTGCCGGCCAGGTTGAGGTAGCCGCCCAGGGTGCGCTCGATGCCCGCCGAGCCGTCGGGCACGTCGCCGAATGCGATGCCGGGCGACGGCGGACCGGACTGGTCGCCGTCGTCGGTGAAGAAGCCGGCGTTCGGCGAGCCGAGGATGTTGAAGTCGAGGTACATCGCGATGTCGTTGAGCTGATCGCCGTCCATCCCGAAGACGTAGTCGATCGCGCCGTTGATGCCGTCCTCGTCGGCGCCCCAGAACACGAATCGCACGGCGTTGTTGACCGCGGCCAGCGGCCCCAGCTGCAGCGCGGTTTCCAGCACCGCGGCGACGCCGGTCCCGTCGTCGTTGATGCCCGGACCGTCGCGCGGGCCGTCCAGATGCGCGCCGACCACGACGGCATCGTGCGGTGAGCCGGTTTCGGTCTGCGCCAACACGTTTCGCGACGAGATCGTGCGGTTCTCGGCGTCCAGCACCAGGCGCACCGGCGCGGTGTCATGGGCGAGCGCCGCGGCGCCGTTGGCGCCGACGACGGCGACCGGCACGGTCAGCTGCTTGAAATAGCCGGGGCCGAACAGCGCCGGCGGGGCGCCCTGCCCGTTGGGCGCGCTCTCCACGATCAGCCCCGCCGCTCCCTTGGCCACGGCGCTGTTCTGCTTGTCGACCACCGAGCAGCCCGCGTCGTCGACGACGGCGATCGCGCCGGCGGGCAGGGCGGCCGGGTAATCGCCGGCGGCGCAGCCCGACGGCCGCGCCGGGTGGACCGGCGGCCCGGTCAGGCCGCCGGGCGGCGTTCGGACCAGCATCGACGCCTGGTCGACCGGATAGGTGCGGCCGGCCACCGCCAGCGTCGGCTTACCCGGTGAGACGTTGTAGAGCCGATCGAACTGCGGGGTCGTGACCTTAAAGCCCCTGTCCCGCAACGCCTTCGCCACGTAGTCGACGCTGGCGTCGAAGCCCGGCGTGCCGTCGGCGCGGTTCCCGTGGTTGGCGTTGGCGACGGCCTGCAGCGCGCGCAGGTGCGCGAGCATCCGGTCCGAGGTCACTTTTGCCGCCAGTCCCCGGGCCAGGTCCGGGGGCGCCGCCTGCGGCGCGGGCCGTGACGGCGAGCACCCCGCCACCAGCCCGATCAGCGTCAGCGCCGCGGCCAGCCGGCGGATCATGGCTTGTTGATCGTGTGGCGGGTGCGATCGGCCAGCACCGGCACGCCATTTCGGCCGCCGAGGTTCTGCGCGTAGAGGGCCACCGCGTAGGCCACGCCGCCACCGTTGATGCCCAGCGAGGTGCGGTCGATGTGGTCGAGGGTGTCGGTCTTCTGGTGGTAGTTGGGGTCGAACGGCTGGTCCGCGTTTCCGCCCCAGAGCTTGGCCTGATCGGCGGACATCTTGGTCTCGGCGCCCGAGAACAGGCCGCCCGCCGGGATGCCGGCCAGCGTGAATCCGTCGTAGTCCGAACGCCCGTCGAACGAGGTGTCCTGCGCGGTCTTGCCCGCGGACTTGAGGTAGGCGACCAGGGTGCGCTCGATGCCGGCCGAGCCTTCCGGCACCACCGGCTGGCCGCGGGCGTCCGCGGGCAGCGACTGGTCCCCGTCATAGGTGAAGTAGCCGGGGTTCGGCGATGCGAGCATGTCGAAGTTCAGGTACAGCGCAATGTCTTTGAGCCCGTCGAGATTCAGCGACTCGACGTAGTTGCGCGACCCGATCAGCCCGAGTTCCTCGGCCCCCCAGAAGCCAAACCGCACCGCGTTGTGCACCGGCGGTGAGTTCCCAAGCTGCACCGCGGTTTCCAGGATGGCGGCGACTCCGGACCCGTTGTCGTTGATGCCCGGCCCCTCGGGCACGCTGTCCAGGTGCGCACCGGCCATCACCACGTCGGTGGGCGACCCGGTCTTGGTCTGGGCGATGATGTTGCGGGCCTTGAAGGTTTGGACGCTGGCGTTGAGCTTGATGGTGGTCGGCCCGGGCTGACCGCGCAGCTGCAATCCGGTCGACTTGGTGACGCTCACCACCGGGATCTTCACGTCGGTGTCGGGGCCCAGGGTGCCGCCCATCTGCTGCTCGTCGACGTTGTCGGCGACGATCATCGCCACGGCGCCGCGCTGCACGGCGGCGTCCTCCTTCTGCGCGAACGGGCAGGTGCCGCGGTCCACCAGCACCACCGCGCCCTGCACGCGAAGCCCGTCGAAGTCGGCGGGGCCGCAGGCCGCGCTGTTCGCCGGGGGCACCGCCACCAGCGGCCCGCTCACCCCATCGGGCGGGGTGCCGCGGCTGAAGTCCAACGGCCGCGCCTCGACGGCCACCCCGCCGACCGTCACGGTCGGCTTGTCACCGTGAAACACCCTCGCCGAGAACTCGGGCGTCTGGACGTCAAAGCCGCTGTTGCGCAACGTGTTAACCACGTAGTCGACGCTGGCTTCGTAGCCGGGAGTGCCCACCGCGCGGGTGCCGTTGTTGGCGTTGGCGATGTCCTGGAGCTTCGTTAGGTGCGCCATCATCGCGTCGGCCGTGACCTTGTTGTGCAGGGCGTTGGCGAAATCGGCCGCGGCGGGGTCGCCGGTGGCCTGCTGCGAGTTGTCGCGGTGATGATGGCACCCGGTCAGAGACGCGGTCAGGGCGACGACGACGAGCACCGCCCGCAGGCTAGACATACAGCGCGCTGAATGGCGCAAACGGCAGATTGCGCACCACAAACCAGGCCATGACCAGCGCCAGCGTCACGGCCGCCGCCCAGCGCTGGTGCTGCCAGCCCCGGACTGGCCGGCCCGTCAGCCGGCCGTAGGTCCACGCCCCATACGCCCACACCAACAACACCAGCGCGACCAGGCCCAGCGCGTTGAACCTGACGGCCGCCGACACGTTGCCGTGCATAAGGGAATACAACATCCGGGCGCTGCCACACCCCGGGCAGTCGATGCCCAACAGGGCCTTGGTGGGGCACACCGGCAGTGGCCCGCCCGGGGTCGTCGGATCACCCACCCAGGTGGCGGCGCAGACCAGGGTGGTGGACGCCGCCACCAGGAGCGGCGCGCCAAGACCGAGGCGCGCCGACCCGTGGCGGGTCACCATGATCGCAATGCCGGCTTAGAACATCGCGGCGAGCGCGGTGTTCGTGTTCACGTTCAGCGCACCAACCGCCATCAGGATGCCGTAGATGACGCCCACGACCACACCGGCGACTACCGACCAGATCACCCATTTCTTGGCGCTGTCGGCGGACGCCTGGGCCTCCGCGTATTGGCCCTGCGCCCACAAACCATTGACCTGGCTGGATTTGACGATTGCCACAATCCCGAAGGGCAGACAGCAGAAGAGCGTCACCAGAATCGACCACACCAAGTAGTTGTTCGGCGGTTGCCCGGCAGGTTGCTGTGGCGGGTATCCGGGCGGAGGGGGCGGCTGTGTCATGGAATCTCCAGTCGAGGCGAGTTAGCTGGCGTCGAGCGGTGCTTACCATACCGGAGCGGGCCCGCGAGGGCACTATCTCCGCGAAATTCGCCGTTTCCGCCGGCGCCGCGACGGATCCACCGGCCTCGCCTGCGTTGCCGCCACCGCGGCGACCGGGCCCCGGGCAGTTCGAAAGTCGCGCACTGCCAACCGCTTTCCCGATCGCCTACCTTTGACCGAAGGCGCCGGCAATGATGACCACACAGATAATTTCCAGCGGAATGTGTTGCATGGACAGGACATAGCCCTACGATCCCTTTAGCGGATGCACTATTTCCGGTGAGCGACGCACCGTTAGGAGCCAAAGATGTCTCATCTCAGCAAGGCGCTGCGCGCCGCGGCCGCCATAGTGGCCGCGAGCGGTTGCGCGTTCGCCGGTGCCGCCACGGCGGCCGCGGACCCGACCAATACCGGTAGCTCGTCGGACATCAACACGCTGGCCGCCGTGCTGTCGAAGGGCTACGGCCTCAACAACTGCACCGCCGGGAACCTCGACGCAGGTGAACTCGCCGTACTCACCTGCGGGCAGAGCCCCGACCCCGGCGGACCGGTCCAGGCCAGGTACATCCTGTTCAACAACTCCGACAACCTGGCCGGCTCGTTCAAGACCAGCATCAAGGACGACGTGCTGACCGCCTGCGGCGACGCCGGCCAGTCGCCCACGACCTGGCACCAGGGCAGCAACAACGCCAACTCCGGATCGGTGGCGTGCGGGACCTATCAGAATGCCGCAGAGATCATCTGGACCACGGACGCCAAAAACGTCCTGAGCCTCATTCGTGGGGCGAACAACGATGTCCCGGCGCTTTACCAATGGTGGCGCGCGAACGGCTGACGCCCGAAAGGGGCTCGGCTGCTTGGTTTTCCAACTCGACGAAGGAGTTCAGAATGTCCCCTCTGACCAAGGCGCTGCGGGCGGCGTCGGGTGCGGCGCTGATGGGCGCGTCGGTCATCGTCGGCACCGCCACGGCGACCGCGGACCCCGGCACGGGTAGCTCGGCGGACGTCAACACCCTGGCCGCCAATCTGTCGAAGGGCTACGGCCTCAACAATTGCCAGCCGGCCCCGCTGTCCGGGCCGATCCTGGCCGAGCTCGACTGCGGGCAGAGCCCCGACCCCAACGGCCCGGCCGCCGGCGTCTACCAGCTCTTCAGCAACGGCAGCGACCTCGGCGCCGCGTTCACCGGCGGCATCAACGGCGTCTCGCTCAGCCCCTGCGGGGACAACGGCCAGTCGCCCGGCACCTGGCACACGGGCAGCACCGGCGCGACGGCGGGACAGGTGGCGTGCGGGACCTACAAGAACGCGGCGGTCATCACCTGGACCACCGACGCCAAGAACGTGTTGAGCCACATCCGCGCGTCCAACACCGACGTCAACGCGCTCTACCAGTGGTGGCGTACCAATGGCTAAGGGGTGCACGGCGTCTCGGCTCGCCGGAGCGCTGCGCGCCGCGTCGGCCGCGGCGCTGGTGGCCGGCTTCGCGGTCGCGGGCGCGGCGCCGGCGTCCGCGGACCCGAACACCGGCAGCTCGGCGGACATCAACACCCTGGCCGGGTCGCTGTCGAAGGGCTACGGGCTCAACAACTGCAAAGCGCAACCGGTGACCGACAAGGGTGCACTGGCCGAGATCGAATGCGGGGAAAGTCCCGACTCCAGCGGACCGGTCAACGCCCAATACGCCCTCTTCTCCAATGCCACCGACATGGCCGCCACGTTCACCGACGCCCTCAAGAACGCCACGGCGGTCACCTGCAGCGCAGACACCCGTCCGTCACCCACGACATGGTCCCAAAACGGCCAGACCGGTGGACAGCTGGCGTGCCTCACCACCCAGAACGCCGCGGGGGTGCATTGGACCACCGACAGCAAGAAGGTGTTGGGCCAAATAGTCGGGCGCGGCAGTGACGTCGGCCCGCTCTACAAATGGTGGCAGTCCAACGGCTGACCTACAGTTGCGCGGCAAGTAGATCCGCGACCGCGCGCATCCCGGCCTCGTTGGGGTGCAGCGGGGCCGGCCGGCCCGGCAGCGACACGACATAGCGCGCCGGGGTTGTCGTCCACGGCTCGGCCGACCAGGCATGGTGCTCCCGGCTGGCCGCGGCGGCGCCCACCACCTCGCATCCGGTCGCCGCGGCCGCGTCGGCGGTGCGGCGTTCCAGGCTCGCGGCGACGTGCCGCCCGAGGTCGGCGTCCGCCTGCGACAGCGGCGGGGCCGGCGTACCCGCGGGCGGCAGGATGGTCAGGTAGTCGACGAAAACGATCCGGGCCTTCGGCGCGCGCTGCCGCAGGGCGGTCCCGACCGCGCACAGCGAATCGAACACGGCGGCCAGCGCCCGATCGCGCGTGTCGCGGTCCAGCAGTTCGGATATCAGCCCGCCCAGCAGCGGCAGGCGCCGCGCAGCGGGCGGCAGTGACGCGGCCATCAACAGCGGGACGTAGCCGACGTCGTTGCCGCCGACGGTCACCGTGACGATGGCCTCGGAGCCGTCCAGGGCGGTGATCTGTGGCGGCCGGCCGTGCTGGCGCTCGGCGAGGACGTGGGCGGTGGTGGCGCCGGAAAAGGTTACGTCGACCAGTTCGAGGCTCAACCGCTCGGCGACCAGGTGCGCATAGTTGCGGGCCGAGCGGCCCGAGAACCGCGGGGCGTCCGCGGCCCGGGGCCGGATGCCGGGGCCGGCGGCCATCGAACTGCCCAGCGCGACATAACGTTTCATCGTTCGGGCGAGGACGCCTGCGCCCAGAATCGTTTGGGGATCCGCCCGGCCCGCCGCGCCAGGTATCCGGCGGTGACGGCCGCGGCCATGGCGGCGGCCATCGCCGGCGGGTCGGCGGCGCGGGTGACCGCGGTGGCCAACAGCACGGCGTCGCAACCCAATTCCATCGCCAGCGCGGCGTCGCTCGCGGTGCCGATGCCGGCGTCGAGCACGACCGGGACGCCGGCCCGCGCGACGATCATCTCGATGTTGTGCGGGTTGGTGATGCCCAGGCCGGTGCCGATGGGGGCGCCCAGCGGCATCACCGCCGCGCAGCCGGCGTCTTCGAGCCGGCGGGCCAGCGCCGGGTCATCGTTGGTATAGGGCAGCACGACGAACCCGTCGTCGACCAATTGTTCTGCCGCGCGGACTAATTCGACACCGTCGGGCAGCAGCGTGCGTTCGTCGGCGATCACCTCGAGCTTGACCCAGTTGGTGTCCAGCGCCTCGCGGGCAAGCTGCGCGGTGAGCACCGCCTCGGCCGCGCCGCGGCAGCCCGCGGTGTTGGGCAGCGGCGTGATGCCCAGCCGGTTGAGCAGGTCCAGCAGTCCGGTGCCGCCCTCGGCGTCGACACGCCGGATCGCCACGGTGGTCAGCTCGGTGCCCGACGCGATCAGCGCCTCTTCCAGCACCGCCAGGTTCGTCGCCCCGCCGGTGCCCATGATGAGCCGCGAGGCAAAGCTGCGATCCGCGATCGTCAGTTTCGAATCAGCCACCCTGCACCGCCGTCACCACCTCGAGTCGCACGGGAGCACCGGAAAGCTCAGAAAGCCTTGCCGTCCAGCCGGATCGCGGGAGCACTGCGTCGTCCATCGCCACCGCGATGCCGCGGGCGGGAAAGCCCAGCGATTCCAGCAGCGCGGCGACGGTGGTGCGCTCGTCGACCTCGACCGGTTTCTTGTTGACCGTCACGATCATGACCGCGCTCCGACCGGGCTCAGCTCCGCCACAATCTGTTCGGCGGTCCACGGCGCCAGCAGGAACCCGGACCGGCCGTGGCCCACCGCCACCAGGGTTCGCTCGTCCACGCGCGCCACGATGGGCAGGTTATCGGGTGTCATCGGGCGCAGCCCGGCGGCGCACTCGGCCAGCTCGTACTCGCCCAGCGCCGGCAGCACCGCGCACGCGTCGTCGAGCAGGTCCCGCACCCCCGACACCGCCGGCGCCGTGTCGCGCCCGTGCTCGTATTGGGTGGCGCCGACGACCACCCCGTCCGGGCGCGGCACCAGATACACCTGCCGCCCGTGCACGCGGGCGCGAATCACCCGCTGCGGCAACGGCATACATCCCTTTCGCCAGCGCAGCCGCAGCACCTCGCCCTTCACCGGCCGCACCGGCAGGCCCGGCCACAGCGCCGGCGCGTCGATGCCGTTGGCGATCACCACCGCGTCGGCCTCGACCCGCGCGAGGTCGGTCACCGGCCCCGCCCGCCGCACCCCCAGGCGTTCGCAGTCGCTGCCCAGCGCGTCGAGGACGGCGCGGTTGTCCACCGCCAGCTCGGTGGGCGCCCGAAAGCCATGGCGGATGCCCTGCGCCAGCAGCGGTTCGACGTCGCGGGCGGCCGGCTCCCACACCACCGGATGGCCTTGCCCGGACAACCAGTCGGCGACGGTGCGCAGGTCCGCGACGTCGGCGCGGTCGACGGCCACCACCAGCGACTCGCGGGCGGTGATCACCCCCGACGGCCAGCCGTCGGTGAAGCCGCCCTCGCGCCACAGCCGCAGCGACTCCAGGCCCAGCCGCAGCAGCCGCTCCTCGCCGGGCCAGCCCTCGCTGTGCGGGGCGAGCATGCCGCCGGCCACCCAGGACGCGCCCGGCTCGCCGGTGTGGTGCACCACCACCGACCATCCGGCCCGCGCCGCGTGGCGCGCCACGGACAGCCCGATCACGCCGCCGCCTACAACGGCCAGTGAGTCCGGCATCCTTTGCTCCCTTCGCCGGCATGACCCGGATCAGGTGTGACGGTAAGGGCGCGCGCGCCCACTCTCAGCCCCCGGTCGCTGGGACTCCCGTGCTCTTCGGGTTCCACGCTAGCGCGCTAGCGTCGCGGTGTGCACCAACAGTCCACCCGTCTCGCGTCGGCGAGGCTGTATCTGTGTACCGACGCGCGCCGCGAGCGCGGCGACCTGGCCGAGTTCGTCGACGCCGCCCTGGCCGGTGGGGTCGACATCGTCCAGCTGCGCGACAAGGGTTCGGTGGGTGAACAGCGGTTCGGTCCCCTAGAGGCCCGCGACGAGCTGGCCGCGTGCGAGATCCTCGCCGACGCGGCCCGCCGGCACGGCGCCCTGTTCGCGGTCAACGACCGCGCCGACATCGCCCGCGCGGCCGGCGCCGACGTGCTGCACCTGGGCCAGGGCGACCTGCCGCCGGCGGTTGCCCGCGACATCGTCGGGCCGGAGACGCTGATCGGCCTGTCCAGCCACGACCGTAACGAGGCCGCCGCTGCCGCCGCCGAGGGCGATTACTTCTGCGTCGGGCCCTGCTGGCCCACCCCGACCAAGCCCGGCCGCCCGGCGCCCGGCCTGGACCTGGTGCGTGCCGCGGCCGAACTGCCCGGGGACACGCCGTGGTTCGCGATCGGCGGCATCGACGCGCAGCGGCTGCCGGAGGTGCTCGGCGCCGGCGCGCGCCGCGTCGTCGTGGTGCGGGCGATCACCGCGGCGCAGGATCCGCGGGCGGCGGCCGCGGCGCTCAGGTCGGCGCTTGCAGCAGCGAGCTGATCAGCCGGCTCAGGTGCGACGGCTCCCCGTCGGCCTGAGAAGGATCGCCCGGCATGCACCAGACGAAGACCCCGGCCTCGACCTCGAGGGTGCGCGGAAGGTGATGGCGCCGCTCGTCGCCGTGGTCCAGCGGCAACAGCGCCGGCTCCGTGCGCAACCGCTGCCAGCTGGCCGCGAAGCCGGGATGCAGCGGCAGCTCGGCCACCTCGCTCTCGGCGACCCAGCGCATCTCGGCGCTTTCCCGGTTGGGCACGGTGTCCAGCAGCTCGGCCGCGTCGGCGACGACGGTGGTGTAGGTCCAGGCGGTGCCGCCGAGCCCGGCCACCTCGGCGGTGACGACCGTGGCGCGCACGGCGAGCCGCTCGGCCGGCAGGCCGGCCTCCTCGTGCGCTTCGCGGACGGCGGTCTGCTCCGGCGTCTCGTGGCTGTCCCGGGCGCCGCCCGGCAGACCCCACGTCCCGCCCTGATGGCTCCACACCGCCCGGTGCTGCAGCAGCACCGCGGGCGTGCCGTCGGGGCGCGGCGCGCGCAACAGCAGGCCGGCCGCGCCGAAGCGGCCCCAGTAGTGGGCGCCGCTGTCGGAGACCACCCATCCGTCACCGTCGCCGTGCACGTGATCAGGATATGCAGGCGACCCCGGCGGTCAATTGACTCGCCTCCCCCCATCCGCCCGAACATTCTCTTAGAATTCCTTTATCCGGGTTCGTGGGCCGAAAGTTATGAGGGCTGATCAGACGTGACGGTTGAGCTGGCGCACCCGTCGACCGAACCGAAGGGGTCGCGGTCGCCGGCCGAACCGGCCCATCCCCGCTGGTGGTTCATCTCCACGACGCCGGGGCTCATCCTCACGATCGGGATCGTGCTGGCGGCCCTCGGCGTCTCCAGCGCCTTCGCGACGTCGACGACGATCAACCACCGCCAGCAGGTGCTGTCGACGGTGCTCAACCACACCGAGCCGCTGTCGTTCGCCGCGGGACGGCTCTACACCACGCTGTCGGTGGCCGACGCCGCGGCGGCCACGGCGTTCATCGCGCAGGCCGAGCCGCGCCCGGTCCGGCAGCGCTACGAGCAGGCGATCACCGACGCCGCGGTGGCCGTGACGCGGGCGTCGAGCGGGCTGACCGACGAACCGCTGGTGCAGTTACTCGGCCGGATCAACGCCGAGTTGGCCGTCTACACCGGGCTGATCGAGATCGCGCGGACCAACAACCGGGAGGGCAATCCGGTCGGGTCGTCGTACCTGTCGGAGGCCTCCGGGCTTATGCAGTCGCGCATCCTGCCCGACGCGGCGCAGCTGTACCAGGCGACCACCGATCGGGTGGACAGCGAAACCACGGCGTCTACCCACTTCCCCGCGCCGGTGATCCTCGTCGTCGCCAGCACGGTGGTCTTCGGCGCGTTCTCGCATCGCTGGCTGGCCCGCCGCACCCGGCGCCGAATAAACCCGGGGCTGGTCGTCGGCGCCCTCGGTATCCTCGTCATGGTGGTATGGGTGGGAACCGCGCTGACCATCTCGACGGCCGCGAGTCGCAGCGCCAAGGACACCGCCGCGGAGTCCCTGCGGACCGTCACCAACGTCGCCATCACCGCGCAGCAGGCGCGGGCCGACGAGACGCTGTCGCTGATCCGCCGCGGCGACGAGGAGATGCGCAAGCAGTCGTTCTACCAGCGCATCGACTCCATGCACGAACAGCTCGACCAGTACATGTCGCGCAGCGACGCCGTCGACAAGCCCGACCTGCAGGGCGCCGATCAGCTGCTGCTGCGCTGGCGGCAGGCCAACGACCGGATCAACTCCTACATCTCGGTGGGCAACTACCGCGCCGCCACGCAGGTCGCGCTGGGCAGCGGCGAGGACGACTCCACCCCGGCGTTCGACAAGCTCGAGGATCAGCTCGGCAAGGCCATGGACCAGAGCCGCACCCACCTGCGCAACGACGTGATCAACGCGCGCAGCGGGCTGTCCGGCGCCCAGGTCGGCGGCGTGGTGCTGTCCCTCGGTGCCGCCATCGCCGTCGCGCTGGGCCTGTGGCCGCGGCTCAAGGAGTACCGGTGATCAGGCGCTGCCTCGGGGCGCTCGCCGCGGTCGGCCTGCTCGCGGGCTGCGGCCACACCGAGTCGCTGACCGTGGCCACCGCGCCGACCCTGCCGCCGCCCACGCCGGTCGGCATGCAGCAGCTGCCCCCGGAGCCGGCGCTGCCGCCGGACGACCCGAGTCAGGGCTGCGACCTGACGGCCAGCCTGCGCCCCTTCCCGAACAAGGCCGAGGCCGACGCCGCCGTCGCCGACATCCGCGCCCGCGGCAGGCTGATCGTCGGGCTCGACATCGGCAGCAACCTGTTCAGCTTCCGCGACCCGATCACCGGCGAGATCACCGGCTTCGACGTCGACATCGCCGGCGAGATCGCGCGCGACATCTTCGGCGCCCCCTCGCACGTCGAGTACCGCATCCTGTCGTCGGACGAGCGGGTCACCGCGCTGCAGCGCTCGGAGGTCGACGTCGTCGTCAAGACCATGACCATCACCTGCGAGCGGCGCAAGCTGGTGAACTTCTCCACCGTCTACCTCGACGCCAACCAGCGCATCCTGGCCCCGCGCGACTCGCCGATCGCCAGGGCGGCCGACCTGTCCGGCAAGCGCGTCTGCGTCGCCCGGGGCACCACGTCGCTGCACCGGATCCAGCAGATCGACCCGGCGCCGGTCATCGTGTCGGTGGTGAACTGGGCCGACTGCCTGGTGGCCATGCAGCAGCGCGAGATCGACGCCGTCAGCACCGACGACTCGATCCTGGCCGGGCTGGTGGAGGAAGACCCGTACCTGCACATCGTCGGGCCGAACATGGCCACCCAGCCCTACGGCATCGGGGTCAACCTGAACAACCCCGGACTGGTCCGGTTCGTCAACGGCACGCTGGAACGCATCCGCCGCGACGGGACGTGGAACACGTTGTACCGCAAGTGGTTGACGGTCTTGGGGCCGGCGCCCGCCCCACCCACGCCGAGGTACGTGGACTGATGGCCGAGCCGATGGATGCCGAAGAGTCCCGGCCGCCGGACGTGCAGACGGGCGCGGCCGCGGAGTCGCGGCCGCAGGCCACGCAGGCGCTGTTCCGTCCCGACTTCGACGACGATGACGACGACGACTTCCTCATCCCCGGCATAGACACCGAGGCGCCGGAGCGGATGACGGTGGCCACGCGGGTGCTGCCGCCGACCCGGCAGCTCGGCGGCGGGCTGGTCGAGATCCCGCGCGTGCGCGACATCGATCCGCTCGAGGCGCTGATGACCAACCCGGTGGTGCCGGAGTCCAAGCGCTTCTGCTGGAACTGCGGAAAGCCCGTCGGCCGCTCCGGCTCCGAGGGCAAGGGCGCGTCGGAGGGCTGGTGCCCCGCCTGCGGGAGCCCGTATTCGTTTCTGCCGCAGCTGAATCCGGGGGACACGGTCGCGGGCCAGTACGAGGTGAAGGGCTGCATCGCGCACGGCGGGCTGGGCTGGGTGTACCTGGCCGTCGACCACAACGTCAACGACCGCCCGGTGGTGCTCAAGGGCCTGGTGCATTCCGGCGACGCGGAGGCGCAGGCGATCGCGATGGCCGAGCGGCAGTTCCTCGCCGAGGTGGTGCACCCGCAGATCGTGCAGATCTTCAACTTCGTCGAGCACACCGACCGGCACGGGGAGCCGGTCGGCTACATCGTCATGGAGTACATCGGCGGGCAGTCGCTGCGGCGCAACCTCAAACACGGGAAATCCGAGAAGCTTCCGGTCTCCGAGGCCATCGCCTACCTGCTCGAGATCATGCCCGCGCTGAGCTACCTGCATTCCATCGGCCTGGTCTACAACGACCTCAAGCCGGAGAACATCATGCTCACCGAGGAGCAGCTCAAGCTGATCGACCTGGGCGCGGTGTCGCGGATCAACTCGTTCGGATACCTTTACGGCACACCTGGTTTCCAGGCGCCCGAGATCGTGCGGACCGGCCCGACGATAGCCACCGACATCTACACGGTCGGCCGCACGCTGGCGGCGCTGACGCTGAACCTGCGCACCCGCAACGGCCGCTACGTGGACGGGCTGCCGGACGACGATCCGGTGCTGAAGAACTACGACTCGTTCGGCCGGCTGCTGCGCCGCGCGACCGACCCCGATCCGCGGCGCCGGTTCTCCACCGCCGAGGAGATGTCGGCCCAGCTGATGGGCGTGCTGCGCGAGGTGGTCGCCCAGGACACCCGGATCCCGCGGCCCGGCCTGTCGACGATCTTTTCGCCGAGCCGTTCGACGTTCGGGGTCGACCTGCTGGTGGCGCACACCGACGTATACCTGGACGGCCAGGTCCACTCGGAGAAGCTGACCGCCCGGGAGATCGTGACCGCCCTGCCGGTGCCGCTGGTCGATCCGGCCGACGTCGCCGCCCCGGTGCTGCAGGCGACGGTGCTCTCCCAGCCGGTGCAGACGCTGGACTCGTTGCGCGCGGCGCGGCACGGTTCGCTGGACGCCGACGGCATCGAGGTGGCCGAGTCGATCGAGCTGCCGCTGATGGAGGTCCGCGCGCTGCTGGACCTGGGCGACGTGGCCAAGGCCACCCGCAAGCTCGAAGACCTCGCCGAGCGGGTCGGCTGGCGGTGGCGGCTGGTGTGGTACCGGGCCGTCTCCGAGCTGCTGACCGGCGACTACGAGTCGGCCACAAAGCATTTCACCGAGGTGCTGGACACCTTCCCCGGCGAGCTTGCGCCCAAGCTGGCGCTGGCCGCCACCGCCGAGCTGGCCGGTAACCCCGACGAGCACAAGTTCTACGAGACGGTGTGGAAGACCAACGACGGCGTGATCTCCGCCGCCTTCGGGCTGGCCAGATCCCTGTCGGCCGAAGGCAATCGCGAGGACGCGGTGAACACGCTGGACGAGGTGCCGCCCACCTCAAGGCATTTCACCACCGCGCGGCTGACCAGCGCGGTGACGCTGATGTCCGGCCGCTCCACCCGCGAGGTCACCGAGGCGCAGATCCGCGACGCCGCCCGCCGTGTCGAGGCCCTGCCGCCCACCGAGCCGCGCGTGCTGCAGATCCGGGCCCTGGTGCTGGGCGGAGCGATGGACTGGCTGCAGGACAACGAGGCCAGCACCAATCACATCCTCGGCTTCCCGTTCACCGAACACGGCCTGCGACTGGGCGTCGAGGCGTCGCTGCGCAGCCTGGCCCGCGTCGCCCCCACGCAACGGCACCGCTACACGCTGGTGGACATGGCGAACAAGGTGCGCCCCACGAGCACGTTCTAGTTCGTTGGCCGCGTTCGGCGTGTGAATCCTGGGCTCTGCGTGTGAATCGTGGGCTTTGCGTGTGAATCGTGGGCGGGAGAATCGCTCAGATCCCGCCACCGGCTCACACTCAAAGCCTCAGGCGCACACTCAAAGCCGTCACCTCACACAGAATGAGTCAACCGGCAACCCAACCGCGTTCGACCAGCGCCGCCCGGACGCGGCGCACGATGCTGGCGCGAGGGTCCTCCGCGACGACTCGGACGATGATCCAGCCCATTCGCTCGAGCGTCTCCAAGCGCTGGATGTCGTAGACGTACCGCCGACGGTCGGTCTGGTGTTGATCGCCCTCGTATTCAATGCCCACCAGGTACTCCTCCCAGCCCAGGTCGATGTGAGCGACTGGCATGCCGTCCACGCCGAGCACCGGGATCTGGGTCTGCGGCCACGGGAATCCGGCATCGATGAGCAACAGCCGCAGATAGCTTTCCCTCGGCGACGCGGAGCCAGGGTCGACCAGCTCCAGCGCGGTCTCCAGCCGCCGGAGCCCGGGCGTTTGGGGATGGCATCTCGCGATGCGTAGCACGTCGTCGACCTTAAAACCCGTTGCGCGCGCGAGCGCGTCGAGCCGAACGACCGCCGAGCGGATGGCGCCGCGGCGGCCGATGTCGAAGGCCGTCCGCTCGGGTGTGGTGACCCTGCGCCCGTCGATCACCTGTGTCTCGCAGTCCGCCAGCGCATCGCGCCGCGTCAGCACGCCGCGGGGCGGGCGGGTGTTGGAGTGGTTCAGCTCTATCGGCACGTCGTCGGGAATCCACTTGGACCCGTGCAGCGCCGCGGCGGCCGCCCCCACGATCGTCGCCCTCCCTCCAGACCACAGCCAGGCGGCGGAGATCCGGCGCTCGAGCGAAAGCTGAGCGCCGTTGGACAGGTATACGTTCGGGAAGACCGCACGATAACGGGTCCGCAGTTGATGCCGGCTCAACGCCCCCGATGCCAACGCCTTGCTGCCGATAAACGGTTTCCCCAATTCCATGCCGGAACGGTCGCACGCCGATGGGTGACGGTGTTTACAGCTATCCACAGGGCGGTTGGGTGTGAACTGGTGGCTTTCCGGGTGACTCGAGGGCGGGAAACCGGCCGCTATCCCGCCACAGGTTCACACGCAAAGCCACAGGCACACGCACAGCGCAGACATAGGTTGGTGCCGCACAGTTATGGGCATGCCGGGGCAGTCCACGCGGTGGATCACCACGGCCCGCGCGCTGCGCCGGGCCGGGTTCGGCGTGACGGGGCCCGAGGTCGACGCGGTCGCCGCCCGGGACTGGCCGGACCACGTCGACGCCATCCTGGCCGCCGACCCCGACGCGGACCCCGGCGCCGCGGCAACCCCGATGCCCGCCCTGGAGGTTCCGCACGCGCCCGGCAAGGGCGCGCCACAGGCCGCGCGCAAGCAATACAACGCCGCGCTGTCCGAGCAGCAGCGCGCGCTGTCCGATTGGTGGCTGGCCCGCATGGTCGGCGTCGGGCAGCCGATCCACGAGAAGCTGACCCTGTTGTGGCACAACCACTTCGCCACTTCCGCACAGAAGGTCCGGGTGGCCGCGTACCTGGCCGCGCAAAATCAGAAGCTGCGCAGCGGGGCGCTGGGCGATTTCCGCTCGCTGGCCTACGCGATGCTGACCGACGCCGCGATGTTGCGCTGGCTCGACGGGCAGGCCAGCACGGCCAAGGCGCCCAACGAGAACCTGGCCCGCGAATTCATGGAGCTGTTCGCGCTGGGCCACGGCAACGGCTACACCGAGGACGACGTGCGGGCCGGAGCGCGGGCTCTGACGGGGTGGGTGATCGGCGCCGACGGCCAAACCGCGGTGGTGCCTAAACGGCATGACCCGACGGCCAAGACGCTGTTCGGGTCCACCGGCAACTTCGACGCCGCCGCGTTCTGCGACGCCGTGCTGGCGCAGCCCAGGTCGGCGCAGTACGTCGCGGGGCGCCTGTGGCAGCAGCTGGCCTCCGACGACCCGCCGTCGCCGGGGGCGCTCGACCGTCTCGTCGCGGCGTACGGCCCGCGCCGCGACCTGCGGGCGCTGACCCGGGCGATCCTCACCGACGCCGAGTTCACCAATCGAGGCGGGGACCCGCCGACAAGCAGGGTGAACACCCCGGTCGAGTGGCTCGTCGGCGTGCTGCGGGCGCTGCGGGTACCCTTCGGAAATCCCGCGCAGCGCAAGCTCGCCGACGCGACGCTGCGGGCGCTGGGGCAGCGCCCGTTCTACCCGCCGAGCGTCGGCGGCTGGCCCCGCGGCCAGGTGTGGCTGTCCACCGCCAGCGCCGGGGCGCGGCTGCGCGCCGCGACGCAGTTGGCGCACGCGGGCGACCTGTCGACCGTCGAAGGCGCGGCGCCCGGCGACCGCATCGACGCGGTCGGCTACCTGATCGGCGTCGGCGACTGGTCGGACCGGACCGCCGACGCGCTGGCACCGCTGGTGCGTACGCCCCCGCAGTTGGTCGCGGCCGCGGTCAACACGCCCGAATACCTGACGTCGTGAGACCGAGCATGCCCGACATCAATCGCCGCAAATTCCTGATCGCCAGCGCGGGCGTCGGCGCGGCCGGCCTGCTCTCGACGGCGATGGCGGTCGAATGGCCCGACCTGATGCGCGCGGCCCGGGACCGGCCGCTGCCCGAGGGCGCCGGCGTGCTGGTGCTCGTCACACTGTACGGCGGCAACGACGGCATCAACACCCTGATCCCCTACGGGGACAACGCATATCACGACGCGCGCCCCGAGCTCGCGTACGCCCCGGGCGACGTGATCCACCTCGACGAGCGGCTCGGGCTGAACCCGGCGATGAAGGGCCTTGCCGAACTGTGGGGCCGGCGCCAACTCGCGATCGTGCGCGGCGTCGGCTACCCCAAGCCCGACCACAGCCACTTCCGTTCCATGGACATCTGGCAGACGGCCTCGCCGGCCGAGCCGGTCGCGACCGGCTGGATCGGCCGCTGGCTCGACGCCACCGGCGACGACCCGCTGCGCGCGGTCAACGTCGGGCCCGTCCTGCCGCCGCTGGCGGTCGGCGAAAAGTGCACGGCGGCGGCGCTTTCCCCGGGCGGGGCGCCGGGCAAGGCCCAGCAATTCGACGGCATCATGGCCGCGCTGGGCGCCGATGACCCCGACGACACCCCGGCGATGGCCGCGGTGCGCAAGGCCTACCGCGCCGCGCGGACGGCCAACGGCGCGTTCGAGTCCGTGAAACCCGCCGCCAAGGGCCACAATTCGCTTGCCACGCAGCTGGGCGTGGTCGCCGCAGCGGTCAGGGCCCGGGTCCCGACCCGCGTCTACACGGTGCAACTGGGCGGCTTCGACACCCACGCCGACGAACGCGAAACCCAGCAGCGGCTGCTGCAGACGTTCGACGAGGCGGTTGCGCCGTTCCTGCAACAGATGGGGGATCCGAACGTCGTCGTGATGGCGTATTCCGAGTTCGGCCGCCGCGTCCACGCCAACGCATCCCAGGGCACCGACCACGGCACCGCCGGTCCCGTCTTCGTCGCGGGCGCGCCCGTTAAGGGCGGCTTCTACGGCGAGGAACCCAGCCTCACCGACCTCGACAACGGGGACCTGAAGTACACCACGGACTTTCGCGACGTGTACCACGAACTGCTGACCCGAACCGTCGGCGCCGACCCCACGCCGTCGGTCGGCCCGGGCCGCCGGGCCCTGGGCTTCCTAACCGCTTAGCGCGCGCACGCAGTCGCGGGCGATGGCCAGCTCCTCATTGGTCGGTATCACCAGCACGGCGATCGGAGACGATTCCGCGGAGATCTGCCGCGCGCCCCGGCCGCCGCTGAGGTTGCGGCGCTCGTCGAGCACGACGCCCAGTTCCTCCAGGCCCGCCACCGCGTCGCGGCGCACCGCCGGGTCGTTCTCGCCGATCCCGGCGGTGAAGCTGATGACGTCCGTGTGCCCCAGCACCGCCAGGTAGGCGCCGATGTACTTGCGCAGCCGGTGAATGAACACGCTGTAGGCCAATTGCGCGGCGCCGTCGCCGGATTCGATCATGGCCCGCAGCCGCCGGAAGTCGCGCTCGCCGGCCAGGCCGAGCACCCCGGACCCCTCGTTGAGCATGGCCTCGACGTCGTCGACGCCCATGTTCGCCCGGTGCCACAGGTAGCTGACGATGCTGGGGTCGATGTCGCCGCTGCGGGTGCCCATCACCAGGCCCTCCAGCGGTGTCAGTCCCATCGACGTGTCGATCGGCCGCGTGCCGGCGATCGCGGACGCCGAGGACCCGTTACCCAGATGCAGCACAATCTGTTTCAGGCCACCCAGCGGGCGGTCCAGGAAGGCGGCGGCCTGTTCGCTGACGTAGCGGTGCGACGTGCCGTGAAACCCGTAGCGGCGGATCTGCCACCGTTCGGCCACCTCGCGGTCGATGGCGTAGGTCGCCGCCGCGGGTGGCATGTCGTGGAAGAACGCCGTGTCGAACACGGCCACGTGGGAGAAGTCGGGCAGCAGCTTGCGCGCCACCTCGATCCCCTTGAGCGCGGGCGGATTGTGCAACGGGGCCAACTCGGACAGCTTGTGCAGCGCGGCGATGCGCGCGTCGTCCATCACCGTCGGACGATAGAACTCGTTGCCGCCGTGCACCACCCGGTGCCCCACCGCCAGCAGCCCGCAGGTCCGCAGGTCGATGCCATCGCCCGCCAGGGTGTCGAAGGCGCGATGCAGCGCGGCCTCGTGATCGGGAACGCCGGATCCGTCCTCGCCGATCCGCTCGATGTGGCCCGACGCCCGGGCCGCGCCCGAATCCGGCTCGACCAGTTGGTATTTCAACGACGACGAGCCGGAGTTGAGCACCAGCACGAGCCGGGTGCCGCTAGCCATGGGTGGCCTGCGCCTGGATCGCGGTGATCGCCACGGTGTTCACGATGTCTTCGACCAGCGCGCCGCGGGAGAGGTCGTTCACCGGCTTGCGCAGCCCCTGCAGCACCGGGCCGATCGCGATGGCCCCGGCGCTGCGTTGCACCGCCTTGTAGGTGTTGTTGCCGGTGTTGAGGTCCGGAAAGATCAGCACGGTGGCGTGCCCGGCCACCGGCGAATCCCGCAGCTTGGTCGCCGCCACCGACGGCTCTATCGCGGCGTCGTATTGGATGGGCCCCTCGACCAGCAACTCGGGATCACGCCGCCGCACCAGATCCGTTGCCGCCCTGACCTTGTCGACGTCCGCGCCGGTGCCGGAGTCGCCGGTCGAGTAGGACAGCATGGCCACCCTCGGCTCGATGCCGAACTGCGCGGCGGTGCGCGCGGAGCTGATCGCGATGTCGGCGAGCTGCTCGGACGTCGGGTTGGGGATGATCGCGCAGTCGCCGTACACCAGCACCCGGTCGGGCAGGCACATGAAGAAGACGCTGGACACGGTGGAGACGTCCGGAACGGTCTTGATGATCTCGAACGCCGGCCGGACGGTGTGGGCGGTGGTGTGGGCGGCGCCCGACACCATGCCGTCGACGGCGCCGTTGTGCACCAGCATGGTGCCGAAATACGTTGCGTCGCGCATGATCTCGCGGGCGTGCTCGACGGTGACGCCCTTCGCCTTGCGCAGCTCCGCGTACTGGTCGGCGAACTGGTCAAGCAGGTCGCTCGCCAGCGGGTCGATGACGTGCGCGCCGTCGAGGTCCACACCGAGTTCGGCCGACCGCAGCCGGATCCGCGCCTCGTCGCCCAGGATTGTCAGGTCGGCGACGCCGCGCTGCAGCAGGCGCCCGGCCGAGCGCAGGATGCGGTCGTCGTCGCCCTCGGGCAGGACGATGTGCCTGCGATCCGCGCGGGCCCGCAGCCGCAATTGGTAGGTGAACATCTGCGGGGTGACCACGGTCGGGACCGAAATGGCAAGCTGGGTCAGCAGATCCGCGATGTCGACGTGTCGGTCCATCAGCTCGAGCGCGGTGTCGATCTTGCGCTGCGACATCGCGGTGACCCGGCCGCGGGCGGCGGCGGCCGCGCTGGCGGTGTCGTAGGTGCCGAGCGCGGTGGCGATGATGGGCAGCCGCAGCCGCAGGCCGCTCACCAGCGAGGCGATCGACGGATGCAGTTCGAAGCCGCCGTTGAGCACCAGGCACGACAGTGACGGAAACCCTTCCGCCGCATGGGCGCTGGCGACGGCGAGCACCACGTCCGAGCGGTCGCCGGGGGTGATGACCGCCATGCCGTCGCGCAGCCGTTCCAGCACGTGGTCGGCGGTCATCCCGGCGACCAGCACGTCGGTGACCTCGCGCTCCCGCAGCGACGCCTCCCCGCTGACCGGCGTTCCGGCCACGGCCTTCTCCAGCTCGGCCACCGTCGGCGCGCACAGCAGCGGCGCCTCGGGCAGCACATAGCTGCGCTGGGCGAAGGCGTCCAGCGCCTCGGCGACCTCGCTCAATCGCGCCGGGTCGCACCGGTTGGCCACCACCGCCGCGGTGTGGGCGTGCTGGGCGATGAGCTCGGCCAGGCACACCTCGACGACGCCGGCGACCTCCTTCGGGGTCCGGCCCTTGCCGCTGACCGTCAACAGCACCGGCGCGCCGAGGTTGGCCGCGATGCGCGCGTTGACCGAGAGCTCGGCGGGCCGGGTGACGTCGGTGTAGTCGCTGCCGACGATCACCACGACGTCGCAGGACTGCGCCATCGCGTGATAGGAGTCGACGATGGCGGCGATCGCGGCGTCGCTGTCGGCGTGCAGCTGCTGGTAGGTCACGCCGACGCACTGCTCGTAGGACAGGCCGGCGGTGGTGTGCTCCAGCAACAGCTCGAGGATGTAGTCGCGGTCCTCGCCGAGGCGCGTGATGGGCCGGAACACGCCCACCCGGGCGACGGTCGCGGTCAGCCGGTGCAGCAGCCCCAGCGCGATCGTCGACTTGCCGGTCTCCGGCTCGGGCGCGGCGATGTATATCGCCGAACTTTCAGCCAAGTCGGCGCAGCCTGGGGGCCAGGTCCTTTTCGAAGAGCTCCAGGAACCGGCGCTGGTCGTGACCCGGCGCGTGGAACACCAGGTGGTTGAGGCCCCACTCGACGTATTGCCCGACCTTTTCGACGGCCTCGTCGGGATCCGACGCGACGATCCAGCGCTTGGTGATCTGCTCGATCGGCAGCGCGTCGGCGGCCTTCTCCATCTCGATCGGGTCGTCAATGCTGTGCTTCTGCTCGGCGGTCAGCGAGAGCGGCGCCCAGAACCGGGTGTTCTCCCGGGCCAGTTCGGGATCGGTGTCGTAGGAGATCTTGATCTCGATCATCCGGTCGATGTCTTGCGCGTTCTTGCCCGCCGCTTCGGCGCCCTCGCGCATCGCGGGGATCAGCTTGTCCTTGTAGAGCTCCTCGCCCTTGCCGGAGGTGCAGATGAACCCGTCGCCGGCGCGCCCGGCGTACTTGGCCACCTGCGGTCCGCCCGCGGCGATGTAGATCGGGATGCCGCCCTCGGGCACGTCGTAGATCGAGGCGCCCTTGGTCTTGTAGTACTCGCCCTGGAAGTCGACGCGATCGCCGAGCCACAGTTCGCGCATCAGCCGCACCGACTCGCGCAGTCGCGCGTAGCGCTCCTTGAACTCCGGCCACTCGCCCTCGTACCCGGTCGCGATCTCGTTGAGGGCCTCGCCGGTGCCGACGCCGAGGAAGATGCGGTTCGGGTACAGGCAGCCCATGGTGGCGAAGGCCTGGGCGATGACGGCGGGGTTGTACCGGAAGGTCGGGGTGAGCACCGAGGTGCCCAGCACGATGCGCTCGGTGCGTTCGCCGACGGCGGTCATCCAGGCCAGCGAGAACGGCGCGTGCCCGCCCTTGTGCCGCCACGGTTGGAAGTGGTCACTGACGGTTGCGCTGTCCATGCCGTGCGCTTCGGCGGCGACGGCCAGTTCGACGAGCTCGCGCGGTGCGAATTGTTCGGCGGACGCCTTGTATCCGAGTTTGAGTTCAGCCACGGGTTATTTCTACTCCTGTCTCGGCTCCTACACTCGCGGGCATGGCGCAGCTAGTTCAGGTCACCGACACCGTCTACCTCGCCCGGGGCCACGCCGTGAACTGGACGCTGGTCGTCGACGGCACCGGCGTGCTGCTGATCGACGCGGGTTACCCCGGGGATCGCGACGACGTGCTGGCCTCGCTGCGCCAGCTGGGTTACGCGCCGGGCGACGTGCGCGCCATCCTGCTGACGCACGCGCACATCGACCACCTGGGCTCGGCGATCTGGTTCGCCCGCGAGCACGGCACCCCGGTGTACTGCCACGCCGACGAGGTGGGGCACGCCAAGCGGGAGTATCTGGAACAGGTGTCCATTTTCGATGTCGCACTGCGCATTTGGCGGCCGCGGTGGGCGGTGTGGGGTGTGCACGTGGTGCGCAACGGCGGGCTGGTCCGCGACGGCATCCCGTCGACGCGGCCCCTGACCGCCGAGGTGGCGGCGGGCCTGCCCGGCAACCCGACGGCCGTCGCGACGCCGGGGCACACCGGCGGGCACTGCTCGTACGTCGTCGACGGCGTGCTGGCCAGCGGCGACGCCCTGATCACCGGCCACCCGCTGCTGCGCCGCGGCGGGCCGCAGCTGCTGCCGGCGGTGTTCAGCCACGACCAGGCGAACTGCCTGCGCAGCCTGGAGGCGCTGGCCGCGCTGGACACCGAGGTGCTACTGCCCGGTCACGGCGACGTGTGGCGCGGCCCGATCCGCGAGGCGACGGAAGCGGCGCTCAAGCGGGCGCAATGACGCAGACCCGGCGTCACAGCCCCAGGTGCTCCCGCAGCGTCTCGCCGGCGTACTCGGTGCGGAACGCGCCGCGCTCCTGCAGCACCGGCACCACCCGGTCGACGAACTCGTCCAGGCCGTGCGGCGTCAGGTGGGGCACCAGGATGAAACCGTCGCAGGCGTCGGCCTGGATGTAGGTGTCAATGGCGTCCGCGATGTGACTCGGCGTCCCGACGAACTGCTCGCGGCTGGTGACGGCGATGACCAGCTCGCGGATCGACAGGTTCTCGGCTTCGGCTCGTTCGCGGTAGCGCCGCGCGACGGCGACCGGGTCGCCGTGCCGGACCCGGCCCTGGGTGATGGCGCTGTCGACGACCGGATCGAATTCGGGCAGCGGGCCGTCCGGGTCGTGGCCGGAAAGCTCGCGGCCCCACACCTGTTCGAGCATCGCGATCGCCGTCGCGCCGCTGACCTGTTGGTGGCGGATGTGCCGTGCCCGGTCCTGCGCCTCGGCGTCGGTGTCGCCGATGACGAATGTCGCCGCGGGAAAGACCTTGAGCCGGTTGGGATCCCGGCCGTAGGACGCGGCGCGGCCCTTGACGTCGGCGTAGTAGCGCTGACCGTCTTCCAGCGACCCGTGCAGCGTGAACAGCGCGTCGGCGTTGCGGGCGCCGAACGCGCGGCCGTCGTCGGAGTCGCCGGCCTGCAGCAAGATCGGGTGGCCCTGCGGCCCCGCGGGAAGCGTCGCCAAACCGCGCACGTCGAACTGCGGGCCGCGGTGCTCGACGCTTCGGATCCGGTCGGGATCGACGTAGACCCCGGCGCCGACGTCGGCCAGCACGGCGTCGGGCGCCCAGCTGTCCCAGAACTGGCGGGCCACGGACAGGAACTCCTCGGCCCGCTGGTAGCGGTCGGCGTGGTCGAGGAACCCGCCGCGGCGGAAGTTGGCGCCGGTGAAGGCGTCCGACGAGGTCACCATGTTCCAGCCGGCGCGGCCACCGGACAGGTGGTCCAGCGACGCGAATTGCCTTGCCACTTCAAAGGGTTCGTTGAACGTGGTGTTGATGGTTCCGGTCAGCCCGATCCGGTCGGTGACGCCCGCGAGCGCGGCCAGCACGGTGAAGGTGTCCGGGCGGCCCACCACGTCCAGGTCGTAGATGCGGCCGCGGTGCTCGCGGAGCCGCAGCCCCTCGGCCAGGAAGAAGAAATCGAACAATCCCCGTTCGGCGGTGCGGGCCAGGTGCACGAACGACTCGAACTCGATCTGGCTGCCCGAGCCCGGGTCGGTCCACACCGTGGTGTTGTTGACGCCCGGGAAGTGGGCGGCCAGGTGAATCGGCTTGCGCTGCTTGCCCTCCCGCACGCTCATCCGGTGAGCCCCCAGCGCTTGGCGATCAGTTCGTGCGAGCGCAGCCGGTCCGCGTGCCGGTGGGTGACGGAGGTGACGACGAGTTCGTCCGCACTGGTGACGCGTTGCAGCGCGGACAGCCGCTCGGCGACCTCGTCCGGATCGCCGACGAACTGCGTTTCCAGCCGGTCTTTCACCACGGGTAGCTGTTCCTCGGTGAGCGGGGTGCAGTCGTCGGGATCGGGATAGGGCACGGCGCCGACCCCCGTCCGGATGGAATAGACCCAATGCCCGTAGCTGGACGCCAGATGCCTTGCGGTGGCGGCGTCGTCGGCCACCACGATGTCGGCGGACACCACGACGTAGGGCCGCGCGAATGCGGCCGACGGGACGAAGGCGGCCCGGTAGGCCTCGATCGCCTCCAGCGCCGTCGCCGGGGTGATGTGGTAGCTGGCGACGAACGGCAACCCCCGCGCACCGGCAAGCTTGGCGCTTTCACCCCGAGTGCTGCCAAAGATCCACGGCGTCAGCCCGGATCGCTCGCCCGGCACCGCGTGCACGTCGAAACCCTCGACCTCGTAGGTGCCGTCCAGCATCGCGATGATGTCGCCGAGTTGCTCGGCGAAGCCGGGCGCCACCGCCCCGGGCTGCTGCAGGATTCCCATGGTCGCCTGCACCCGTTCCTTGTCGAGCAGCCCGCGCAGGTCAAACGGCAGCGGAACCACCACGCCGTCGACCTCGTGCCACTGTCGCGGCGGACGGGACTTGGCCGACGGCGACTTCGGTTTGTACCCGGTGTCGCGGCGTTGTCCCCGTCCGACGCCCAGATCGATGCGGCCCGGATAGAAGGCCTCGAGCATGCCGAAGCTCTCGACCACCGCGACCGGCGTGGTGTATCCGAGCTGAATGGCGGCCGAGCCGACCCGAATGCTGTTGGTGGCGGCCGCGATCTGGCCGATCAGCACGGCCGTCGCAGAGCTGGCCACGCCGACGAAGTGGTGCTCGGCGAGCCAGTACCGGCGATAGCCCCACCGCTCGGCGCGCTGGGCCAGGTCGATGGTGTTGCGCAGGGCCGTCGCGGCATCGCCGCCCGAGCTGATCGGCGACAGGTCGAGGATCGACAGCGGCACCGGGGTCATCGGTGCACTGCCGCATAGCGATTGGGCGCCACGGGCAGGCCCAGGCGCGCGCGCAGGGTTTCGCCCTCGCGATAGCCGGTGCGGAAGAGCCCGGCCCGCTGCAGCAGCGGCACCACCTCGTCGGCGATCACCGGCAGGTCGGTGGCGTTGACGGCGGGTCGCAGGCGCGCGCCGTCGATGCCCAGCCGCCGCCAGTCCAGCAGCAGCTCCACCAATTCCGTTGCGGTGCCGCAGAAGACGAGCGCGTCGGA
This sequence comes from Mycobacterium sp. NGS34, assembly GCF_059812845.1. Classification (NCBI taxonomy): domain Bacteria; kingdom Bacillati; phylum Actinomycetota; class Actinomycetes; order Mycobacteriales; family Mycobacteriaceae; genus Mycobacterium; species Mycobacterium sp. NGS34. The sequence continues at coordinate 889,575 of NZ_JCALDM010000001.1, read as the reverse complement.
GCGGAAGTCTCCCGCGCCGTCGAACGAAACCACCACGTCGGCAAGGGTTTTCAGGTGGATGCCACCCGCCGCGCTCACCTCGGCGAGGATGCTTTGCACCGAGTCGCCGTCGGTGGGGGTGACGAAGACGACGTCGGCGCCCGCCGCGGCGAATTCGTAGGCGGGGCCGACGTGTGCCAGCGCGGCCACCACCGGTTGGCCCTGGGGTGGCCGCGGCGTGATCGAGGGCCCTTTGACCGAGAAGTACTTCCCGGCGAAGTCGACGTAGTGCAGTTTGGCCACGTCGACGTAGCGGCCCGTGGTCGCGTCGCGGATGATCGCGTCGTCCTCCCAGCTGTCCCACAACCGTCGCACCACGTCGACGTACTCGACGGCCTCCTCGAACAACGGGACCTGGGTTGGGTCCCGGCGGCCGAACAGCGCCGCCTCGTGCGCGGTGGCGCTCACCCGCGGCTGCCAGCCGGCCCGGCCGTGGGAGACGAAGTCAAGGGTCGCAATGGATTTGGAGACGTGAAAGGGCTCGGTGTGGGTGACCGTGGCCACCGGGATCAGCCCGATGTGCCGCGTGGCGGGGGCGATCCGCGCCGCGACCAGCACGGCGTCGGCGCGGCCGGTCAGCCGGTCCGGATGAATCCGCGAGCTTCGCCCGATCTGCGGCATCAGGGTGTCGTCGATGGTCAGGAAGTCCAGCAGCCCGCGTTCGGCCGTGGCCGCCAGCCCGGCCCAATACCGACCGTCCAGCACCGACGGCGCGCCGGCCGCCAGGGCCGCCCGCCACGCCTGGGGGTGCCACCCGTATCCGTCGAGCGCGACGCCCAGGCGAAAGTGACCGGTCATGCCAGCCACTTTTCGAAGGCGATCGGAAGGAACGGCCCCCAGTCCGGCAGCGGATCGGGGGCGATGCGGGTGTAGCCCGTCGCGTCGTAGAGCGCCGCGGCCTCGGGTTGCCGGTTGCCGGTGATCAGGTACAGCCGGCGGTACCCGCGCGCGGCGGCCTCGGCCTCCAGCGCCGCCAGCAGCGCCCGGGCGTATCCGCGGCGCCGGTGCGCGCTGTCGGTCCAGATCCGCTTGAGTTCGGCGGTGTCGGCGTCGTAGCGCCGGAAGGCGCCACCGGTGACCGGCACGCCGTCCACCACGCCGATGAGCAGGCCGCCGTCGGGTGCCGCCAGCTCGTCCGCCGGCACGGGCAGCCAGGCCAGGTGCACGTCCGGCGTGCCGCCGTAGCGCTGCGCGTACTCGACGGCCAGCTCGGCCAGCAACGGCTGCGCCAGCGGGTCCTCGTGCGTGGCCGCGACGAATCGGAGCTGGGCGGTGGGCGTCACGTAATCATCTAACGTTTCCGACGCCCACCCATTCCACCCAGCCCGGGGATCCCCGTTACTGGCCGGGGGGCATCAGCACCGTGTCGATCATGTACACCGTCGCGTTGGACGCGTGCACGCCGCCGCAGACCAGGCCCGCGTTGTTGACCCGCAGGTCATTGCCCTGACCGGCCACCGTCAGCGGCGCGCCCTGCAGAGTCGGGTGCACGCCCGCGACCGTCGCCGGGGCCAACTGACCCTGCACCACGTGGTACGTCAAGATGCTGGTCAGCAGCTGCGAATCCGTCTTCAGCTTGTCGATGGTGCCCGCCGGGAGCTTGTCGAACGCGGCGTTGGTGGGCGCGAACACCGTGTACTGGCCGTTGTTGAGGGTGGCGACCAGGTTCACATTCGGATTCAGCTTCCCCGACAGCGCCGAGGTCAGCGTCGTCAACATCGGGTTGTTCGACGCCGCCGTCGCCACCGGGTCGCGCGACATCCCCAGCACGGACCCGGGACCGCTCGGATTCTGCTTGGCGTAGTCCGCGCAACCCGTCCCGATCAGATCACTCGGGTTGTCGGCGGTGGCCGTAACCGTGGGCAGCGCGGTGACAGCGATGGCCGCGAGACCTGCCGCCGCAACCGTTTTCGCACGAATGCTCATCATTGTGTTTCGACTCCTTCGTCACAGCGGCCCTGCGCCGCCGTCTTCTGCTGGAACACAGGTCATTCGGAGCGGCGGCGCCGGTGGATGGGGCCGCAACGAAAAATTTCAGGAAATGAACCGTTAAGTAGGTTAACGAGTAGCCGTGACGTATCCCGGCATGAGATTCACGTCCTGGCGGCGGCCGCGCCAGAAACCGCTCAAGCCGAGGCCGGCGAACAACTCGACGACGTTGCGCTGGGCCGTCTCCCAGCCGTGCGCCGCCAGATATTCGGGGACGTATCGGTATTCGCCCGGGTACGTCAGGCTCGCCAGGTCGACGTCGAGGCCGTGCCGTCGCCAGCCCTCGACGAAGGCCTGCCGCGCCGCCTGCCGTTCCGGCGTCCAGGTGGCCATGTGATCGGCGGAGAAACGGCTGCCGGGCGCGCTCGCCTCGCTGACGCCGCGCAGCAGCCGGTGCTGCGCGTCGGGCGGCAGGTAGCCGACGAGCAGCTGCTCGGCGATCCAGGCCGTGGGCGTCGCGGCGTCGAAACCGGCGCGCCGCAGCGCCGCCAGCCAGTCCTGACGGAGGTCGACGCCGATCTCGCGCCGGTGCGCGGCGGGCCGGGCGTGCAGCCCGCGCAGCACGTCGGCCTTGAAATCGAGGACGTCCGGCCGATCGATCTCGTACACCGTCGTGCCCGGCGGCCACCACAGCCGGTACGGCCGGGTGTCGAGGCCCGACGCCAGGATCACCACCTGGCGAATGCCGGAGCGGCCCGCATCGGCGAGAAAGTCGTCCAGAAACTTTCCGTACGCCGCCTGGACGTAGATGAGCCCCGCCGTGACCGGGTGGCCGCCGTCGTCGTCGGCGTATCGCTCGTCGTCGATCACCTCGGTGAAGTACGGCACCCCCGCGGCGCGCACCAGCGGCTCGGCGAACGGGTCGTCGAGGAGGCCCTTATTGGTGGCCACGGCCCGGACGACGGCGTCGAACGTGGTGGTCAGGCCATCCCCGGAGGCCGGGTTCCAGCTGGCGGGTGCCATGGTGTGCTCAGGCGTCGGTGCGCCGGCGCAAGACCAAGCCCGCGGCGGCCCGCCAGCCGAGCAACAGGGCCGCGGTGACGGTCGCCGCGACCACCACGAAGCTCGCCGCCACACCCGCCGAGCTGGCTTTGCGCAGCAGCATGCCGATCATCACGGTGGAGCCCCAGACGATCACCCCGGTGGGGGCGACGGCGGTGGGTCGCCGCCAGCCGCGGGACAGCAGCCACCCGACGACGGTCCCGGTCAGAAACGGCCAGGCCGTGGTGGCGAGGCCGCCGACGGTCAGCCCTTCGGCGTGGCTGCGGCGTCCGGCGGCGCAGAACACCAGCACGGCGACGACGTCGACGAGCAGGTAGGCCATCCGTCGCATGCCGCGAGACTACCGGGGTGGCAGGCTGGCAGCTATGAGCACCGATGCACCGCCCGCCTTCGACCGGGACGACCCCCTGGGCCTGGACGCCTCGCTGTCCGGCGACGAGCTCGCCGTGCGCGACACCGTGCGAAAGTTTTGCGCCGAGCACGTCATCCCCTACGTCGGCGAGTGGTTCGAGATCGGGGACCTGCCCGTCCGGCAGCTGGCCAAGCAGTTCGGCCAGCTCGGACTGCTCGGGATGCATCTGCACGGCTACGGCTGTGGCGGCGCGTCGGCCGTGCACTACGGCCTGGCCTGTACCGAGCTGGAGGCCGCCGACTCCGGCATCCGGTCGATGGTCTCCGTGCAGGGGTCGCTGGCGATGTTCGCGATCTGGAAGTTCGGGTCGGAGGAGCAGAAGCAGCAGTGGCTGCCCGGCATGGCCGCCGGCGAACTGCTCGGCTGCTTCGGACTGACCGAACCCGAAGTCGGCAGCGATCCGGCGGCGATGAAAACCCGTGCGCGCCAGGATGGTTCGGACTGGGTGCTCAACGGCCGCAAGTTGTGGATCACCAACGGCTCGGTCGCCGACGTGGCGATCGTGTGGGCGTCGACCGACGACGGGATTCGCGGCTTCGTGGTGCCGACGAAGACGGCGGGCTTCACCGCAAACACCATCCACCACAAGCTCTCGCTGCGGGCCTCGATCACCAGTGAGCTGGTGCTCGACGACGTGCGCGTGCCCGCCGACGCGATGCTGCCCGCGGCTACGGGTTTGCGCGGCCCGCTGTCGTGCCTGTCGGAGGCGCGCTACGGGATCATCTGGGGGTCGATGGGCGCGGCGCGGTCGGCCTGGCAGGCCGCGCTCGACTACGCCACGCAGCGCACCCAGTTCGGCCGCCCGATCGCCGGGTTCCAGCTGACGCAGGCCAAACTCGTCGACATGGCGGTCGAACTGCACAAGGGGCAGCTGCTCTCGCTACACCTCGGCCGCCTCAAGGACGGCGTCGGGCTGCGCCCCGAGCAGGTCAGCTTCGGCAAGCTCAACAACACCCGCGAGGCGATCAAGATCTGCCGGACCGCCCGAACCATATTGGGCGGCAACGGGATATCGCTGGAGTACCCCGTCATTCGGCACATGGTCAACCTGGAATCGGTGCTCACCTACGAGGGCACCCCGGAGATGCACCAGCTCGTCCTCGGCCAGGCCTTCACCGGCTGCGACGCGTTCCGCTGATAGGAGAACCGCTCATGGGATCTGTCGTAAATCGGATCGGCGTTGTAGTCGCCGCGTGCGGGCTGGCGCTGTCGGCTCCCGTCGCGACCGCCGATCCCGTCACCCTGCCCCCGATGACGTCCGGCGGCGGCGGAGCGATCATCGGCGGGGGCAACAACTCCGGGATTGCGCAGCAGCTGACGGGCCTGGGCAACCCGAACGTGCAGGAGGTCGACGGCTCGGACGCCGCCCAGTTCATCACGGCCGCCGCCGCGGTCAGCAATCCGCAGCTCGCCGCCCCCTTCGGGCTGCTCAAGCGGGCGCTGGCGTGCCAGACCAACAACGCGGGATTCGGGGCCCGCGCCTACCGGCGCAACGACGGGCTGTGGGGCGGCGCGATGCTCGTCGCCTCGAAGAGCACCACCCCCAACGTCGACGCGCTGAACGCCTGCGCGAAGACCAATTGGCGCAAGCCCACCACGGGTTCGGACACGGCGACGTGCAACAGCGGCTGGACGACGCCTAATTCCTTCGACAGCCGCCGCAGCAATGCGGAGGCGTATTACATCTTCCTGGCCGGCACCAACGACGACTTCTGCAACCAGCTCAACGGGAAGTACAAGACCAACGCCGCGGCGTGGCCGTTCTAAATGTGGCGCTAGAAGGGCGGCGGATCGGCCGCCATGCGGGCTTCGTTGATGCCGCGTTCCCAGCTGACGCGCGCGGCGCGCTCCTGGGCCCGGGTTCGTTGCCGGGTGGGCATCATCAGTCCGCGCCGATCCTGCGGCGGCGTGTGGTTGGGAAGCAGCAGCTTTCCCGTCGGGACGGCTAGACCCGGAAAGTACGGGGCCCCAACGGGTTTGGTCACGTAGGTGTGCCCGGTCGGGGATGTCCAGACCAGGGTTCCGTCGGGCCGCTGACAATCGCCCCACCCGTTGCAGAAGGTCTTCAGCAGGTGGTGCCGTGTGCAGAAAGCTATGCGACGGCGAAGATGCGCCATTCACCGGGAACGCCCTTGAGTGAGTGAGCGCCGCGCTCCTCGAACTCAAGCCCTGAACCGATCACGAGGTCGCGCAGGGTGCTGGACACGAGCACTTCGTTCGGGCCGGCCAATGCGCTCACTCGGGCACCGATGTGCACGCCGATCCCGCCGATGTCGTCGCCGCGAACCTCGCACTCGCCGGTATGTAACCCGGCACGCACCTGAATGCCGAGCGCCTGCACCGCATCACGAATTGCCATAGCGCAGCGGATCGCTCGCTGCGGGCCGTCGAACATCGCGAGGAACCCGTCTCCCGACGTGTTCACCTCGCGGCCCCGAAAGCGATTGAGTTGTACGCGCACGATGGCGTCGTGCGCATCAAGTAAGGCATGCCAGTCACGGTCGCCCATCTCCGCCGCACGCCGCGTCGATTCCACGATGTCGGTGAACAGCACAGTCGCCAGCACCCGATCATCGGCCACGTCGGCCTGCTGGCCGGTGAGGAACTCGGCGATCTCCCGGAACGAATCGCGCCACGGTTCGACGTTGTGAAACAGGTTGCGCCCTGGAAGCTCGACGTACTTCGCGCCCGAGATGTGATCGGCGATGTACTTGCCCCACTCGGGCGCGATGAACGGGTTATCGGCGTGATGGAGGACGAGGGTAGGCACGCGGATTGCTGGAAGCAGCGCCCGCACGTCCATTTCAGCCATGAGAGGCATCATGCGAGCAGCGGTCCCTGGGCTTGCCGACAGGCGTTCCAGCCGAGCCAACGATGCCCGGATCTCCTCGTTCCACGGCATATCCGGATTCAAGACATGCTGCATCTCCCCCGTGCCCCACACGCTGACGAATGCAGCGAGGACTTCCTCGGGAGCGAGCCCTTCAGTGCGCTCAGCCGTCGGATCCACGATGCCCTCGACAGCGATGAACGCCGTGGTGCGGGATGGGTGTGTTGCGGCGAATAGCGCGGCAGGCGCGAATGAGCCGATGCCCGCGGCGAGGACCGCTTCGCGACTCCCAAGATCATCAAGCACAGCGGTGATGCTGTCGGCCCATTGCTCCAACGTCGGCAGCGCGCCCGCAGTGAGGGGATCGGAGGCTCCGGTGCCAGGCTGGTCGAAGAAGATCAATCGACCGAGCGTCATCATCGCCTCGACCCACCCTTGGGTCGACGGTAGCTCCGGCATCACGTCACAGTTGCTGAACCAAGACGGGACGACAACGATGTCGCGCTCGCCCTCAGGCGACGCCCGATAGGCGACGCGCAAGTCCCCGTTCATCGCATAGCGCGTCTCCGAGAACATTGCCGAAGTGTAAGCCGAGGAGCGGGTTGGGAAAGTTCACCGGCGCAAGAGTGTACTTAGCCCAATCGGTAATGATAACGGCACAGCAGCTTGAGGTTGGACGGGTGCGTGGGTCCCAACGGAAAAGGCACGGTGTGGTCGATGTCGCAGACCTCGGCCGGGGCGTCGCAGCCGGGGAATCGGCAGGTCAAGTCCCGCAACCTGACGAACTCGGCCAAGGACGCCGACGGCCGGTACCCGGACTCGGCGCCGCCCTGCGGCATGACGAGGGGCTTCACCTTGGCGGCACCGGCCAAGTCGCGCAGCACTGTCGCGGGCACCGGGCCAAAACCGGGCAGGAATCCCGGCGCTTCCGAATCGCCAGTGACGGAGAGCTGTTCGGCGAGGACGTGGATCACCACATTGGTGGCGGCCCGCCGCGCCGCGTCACACTCGGGCTGTCCGCACTGGCAACGTAGCACCTCCAGGCCGGCGGCCAGGGCGCCGAGGGAATCGGCGCGGCGCTGGGCCTTGGTCCGCGGATCCGATGTCGTCCTCCGGCGCCCGACGCGCGTACAACTCGCCGATGGCCGCGAACTCCCGCGCCCACATGGCGTTCTTCTCGCGCGCCGCGGCGGTCAGGGCGTCCACCACGCCGGCGTCACTCATTGAGTCGAACATACGTTCGATTATAGAAGGGCCCCCGACAACATAGGGTGGTGATGGGCTGCGGGGACCACGACACGAAGGGGTAGGCATGTCGCGCCATCACGTCGTCATCGTCGGAAGCGGATTCGGGGGCCTGAACGCGGCGCGGTCGCTCAAACGGGCCGACGTCGACGTCACCCTGATCTCGAGGACGACCACCCACCTTTTCCAGCCGCTGCTCTACCAGGTGGCCACCGGGATCCTGTCCGAGGGCGACATCGCGCCCACCACCCGGCTGATCCTGCGCAAGCAGAAGAACGTCCGGGTGCTGTGGGGCGAAGTGGAAGCGATCGACCTGACCGCGCAGACGGTCACGTCGCACCTGATGGGGATGCAGACCGTCACGCACTACGACAGCCTCATCGTGGCCGCCGGCGCGCAGCAGTCCTATTTCGGCAACGACGACTACGCCGCCTTCGCGCCGGGCATGAAATCCATCGACGACGCCCTGGAGCTACGCGGCCGCATCCTCGGCGCGTTCGAGGCCGCCGAGGTCGCCACCGACCCGGCCGAGCGGGAGCGGCGCCTGACGTTCGTGGTGGTCGGCGCCGGGCCGACGGGCGTCGAGCTGGCCGGTGAGATCGTCCAACTCGCCGAGCGCACCCTGGCGGGCGCATTCCGGACCATCACCCCCAGCGAATGCCGGGTCATTCTGCTCGACGCGGCGCCCGCGGTGTTGCCGCCGATGGGTGCCAACCTGGGGCTGAAGGCGCAGCGCCGGCTGGAGAAGATGGACGTCGAGGTCCAGCTCAACGCGAAGGTGACCGCGGTGGACTACATGGGCATCACGATCGAGGAAAAGGACGGCGGCCATCGCCGCATCGAATGCGCGTGCAAGGTGTGGGCCGCCGGCGTGCAGGCCAGCCCGCTCGGCAAGATGATCGCCGACCAGTCCGACGGCACCGAAACCGACCGCGCCGGACGGGTTGTCGTCGAACCCGACCTTTCCGTCAAGGGCCACCCGTACGTCTTCGTCGTCGGCGACCTGATGTCGGTGCCTGGCGTGCCCGGCATGGCCCAGGGCGCGATCCAGGGCGCGCACTACGCGACCGCGCTCATCAAGCAGTCCCTGAAGGGACACGACGACCCCGCCACCCGGAAACCGTTCAAGTACTTCGACAAGGGCAGCATGGCGCTGATCTCCCGCTACAGCGCCGTTGCGAAGGTCGGCAAGCTGGAGTTCGGTGGCTTCATCGCGTGGCTGGCGTGGCTGGGACTGCACCTGTACTACCTTGTGGGCCACCGCAACCGGATCGCGGCCATGTTCTCCTGGGGCATTTCCTTCCTGGGTCGCACGCGCGGCCAGATGGCCATCACCAGTCAGATGATGTACGCGCGGCCGGTGGTGGACTGGGTGGAGAAGCAGGCGCAGGAGGGGACGCTGGCCGCGGTCGAGCGCATCGAGGCGGCCGAGAAGCAGGCCGGCTAGCCCAGGGCCTGATCGATATCGGCGATCAGGTCGTCGGTGCCTTCCAGCCCGACGGAGATGCGAACCACGTTGTCCCCCAGCCCGATCGCGGCGCGACCCTCCGGTCCCATGGCGCGGTGCGTCGTGGTCGCCGGATGGGTGATCAGGGATTTCGCGTCGCCCAGGTTGTTGGAGATGTCGATCAGCCGCAGCTTGTCCAGCACCTCGAAAGCCCGTTGCTTTGCGGCGCTTTCGGTGCAGTCGAGCGCGAAGGTGATCACCGTTCCCCCGCCGGTCATCTGGCGCTTGGCCAGGTCGTATTGCGGGTGCGATGTCAGGTAGGGGTAGCGCACCCAGCTCACCGCGGGGTGGGTCTCGAGGAACTCCGCGATGCGGTGCGCGGATGCGTTGCAGTGTTCGACCCGAACCGCCAGGGTCTCAAGGCCTTTCAGCAACACCCAGGCGTTGAAGGCGCTCAGCGCCGGGCCGGTGTGCCGCATCAGCTTCTGCACCGGACCGTCGATGTACTCCTTGTCGCCGAGGATGGCGCCGCCCAGCACCCGGCCCTGCCCGTCGATGTGCTTGGTCCCGGAGTACACCACCACGTCCACGCCGAGCGGGAAGCCCTGCTGCAGTAGCGGTGTGGCAAAGACGTTGTCCAGCACCACTTTCGCGCCCGCGGCGTGGGAAAGCTCGGTCACCGCGGCGATGTCGACCAGCGACTGCATGGGGTTGGACGGGGTCTCGAAGAACACCGCCTGCGTGGGCACTGAAAGGGCCCGCTCCCACTGCGCGAGGTCTTCGCCGTCGACGAAGACGGTCTCGACCCCCCACCGCGGCAGGATCTCGTTGCACACCACGAAGCACGACCCGAACAGGCTGCGCGCCGCGACCAGCCGGTCACCGGCGCCCAGCAGCGCGCCCAGCGAGGTGAACACCGCGGCCATGCCGCTCGCGGTGGCGAACGCCGCGGGCGCCCCCTCGATCAGGCGCAACCGCTCCTCGAACATCGTCACGGTCGGGTTGCCGTAGCGCGAGTAGACGAAATGGTCCAGCTCGCCGGTGAACGACCGCTCCGCCACCGCCGCCGACTCGTAGACGTAGCCGGACGTCAGGAACATCGCCTCGGCGGTCTCTTCGAAACCGGATCGCAGCAGGCCGCCGCGCACGCCGATGGTGGCCTGGCTGACGCCGTCGGGCAGCGCCTTGGGCGTGCGGACGGAGTCGCCTCCGGTCACCCCTGTCTCCAGGGCAATCCGACCGCGCGCCAACCGTTCTCGCCGCGATGCCCGCTGGGGGTGAGCTGGCCCTCGAAACCGTCCAGCACGTTGTAGGCCGGGGTGAGGCCCAGCTGGGTGGCGACCTCGGCCGCGCCGATGGAGCGGTTGCCCGAGCGACACAGGAAGATCACGGGCCGCTCTTCGTCGGCCGGCGGGACGCGACCCTGCAGCTCGTCGGCGAAGTTCGCGTTGGGCATGCCGTTGCCGTTAACCCATTCGATGTACACCACGTCGCGGCCCAGGCTCGACAGGTCGGGCACGCCGACGAACCGCCATTCGGCGTCGGTGCGCACGTCGACCAGCACGGCGTTGGGGTTGTCGCTCAGTAGCTTCCACGCCTGTTCCGGGGTGATGTCTCCTGCGTAGCTCATCCGCGTGAGTCTCGCATATTCAGGGCGTTCGCCACCTGTCGGGCACGGTCGCGCGCGGCCGAGACGTCCGGTGCGGTGGCCAGCGCCACCCCGCGCCCGGTGGCGAAGACGCGCAGGTCGCTTTCCGGCACCCGCAGCGCGCGGGTCAGCGCCTCGGTGGCCGACGCCCCGCCGTCGGGGCCGGGTTCGATCGCGTGGGCGGCGGCCGGCGACATCATCATGGTGTCCACCGGCAGGCCCAGGATGGCGCGGGCCTGCAGTTCGAACGCCGAAAGGCGCTGGCTGCGCAGGGTCACCCAGACGCTCGGGTGCGGGCACGCGGTGACGTCGGCGAAGTACACCTCGTCGCCCTTGATCATCAACTCGACGGCGAAGACGCCGCGGCCGCCGAGCGCCTTGACGATTCGCGCGGCGATCGACTTGGCCGCATCGACGGCGGCCTCGCCCGTCTGCTGGGGCTGCCAGGATTCCAGCACGGCGCCGTCGACGTCACGGTGGCCGATGGGCGAGCAGAACTCGATCAGCGGACCGTTCGGGCCCCCGGCGCGCACGATGAGCAGGGTGACGTCGAAGTCGACCTCGACCACCGCCTCGGCCAGCACCCGTCCGGTCGAATTCCCCTGCGCGCGCTGCCAGGCCGGCTCGATCTCGTCGGGCCCGGAGACCACCGAATGTCCGCGCCCCGACACCGGCTTCACCAGCAGCGGATAGCCGGCGTGGGCGGCCACCGCCCGCAGCTCGCCGACCGAGCCGACGAACCAGAACGGCGCGGTTGGCAACCCCAGCTCGTCGGCGGCCATCCGGCGCAGCGCCTCCCGGTCGGAGGTGAGCCGGACGGTGCGGGCGTTGGGCACCAGTTCGGTGAGCTCGCCGTCGGGGCCGCCGGAAAGGGCCTCGAGGGCTTGAGCGGCGACCTCGTCGGTGGCCGTCACGACGAACTCCGGTTTGTGCCGTTGAACCGCCCTCGCCAGTTCGCCGGCGTCGGTCAAGCGCTGTTCGACGGCGATCACCCGCGCGCCCAGGTTGCGCAGCGCGACCGCCAGCTCCCGGGCGAGCTCGCCGGAGCCGAGCAGCAGCACCGTCGGCCTGCCGTCGTCGGGCGGTTCGGGGGCAGCCTGCGGCGACACGGCGAGCGCCGTCGTCTTGTCGTCCTGTCCTTGGCTCAAGCCGTCAGTCACCGCTCAAGGATAGGTCGGTTCCGGCGAGGCTAGGGCTGGCCCGGAAGCAAGCGCACCATCAGGCCGTTGGCCTCGGCCAGCACGGCGTCGTCACCGTCGAGAAGCTCCGCGGAGACGAACGCCTTGCGGCCCTCGGTGCGGGTGACGCGGCCACGCACCAGCAACGGCGTGTCAATCGGCGTGACCTTGCGGTAGTCGACGTGCAGGAAGGCCGTGCGGCTGATCGGCCGGCCGGCGGCGTGCGAGACCATCCCGAACATGTGGTCGAACAGCAGCGGCAGCACGCCGCCGTGCACGGCGTGGTTGCCGCCGACGTGAAACCGGCTGAAATACCCGGTCATTTCGACACCATCGGGGGCGTAGCGCGTCAACGTCCACGGCGGCAGCAGCAGGCTGCCCATGCCGGGCGCGTCGGGCGTCCGCCCGGCCGGCGCCTTGCCCTCCTCCACCTGGAACGGGCCCAGCACCTCCACCAGCGCCACGGCGCGGTCGGCCGCGTCGTCCCAGACGTCGTCACCGGGGTCGGCGGACACCGCGAGGTCCTGCAGGCGGCGCATGGCCTCCACAAACCGGCCGAATCCGGGGCCGGGGCTGGCCGGGCCGTATTCCGGGAAACCGCCGTGGTGTTCGTACTCCGGGTCGAGTTCCTTCGGGTCCGGTTCCGTCACGGGCGGGCCGCCAGGACGTCGCGGCGCACGATCGTCTCATCGCGCCCGGGTCCGACGCCGATGCACGAAACATGTGCTCCCGCAAGCTCTTCCAGGCGCAGCACGTAATCACGCGCCTTGGCGGGCAGGTCGTCGAACTCCCGCGCGTCCGAGATGTCCTCCCACCAACCGGGCAGCTCCTCGTAGATCGGTTCGGCGCGGGCGAGGTCGCTCTGGGTCATCGGCATGTCATTGATGCTCGCCCCGTCGATCCGGTAGCCGACGCACACCGGCACCGTTTCCAGGCTGGACAGCACGTCGAGCTTGGTCAGGAAGAAGTCGGTGATGCCGTTGACCCGGGTGGCGTAGCGGGCGATCACGGCGTCGAACCAGCCGCAGCGCCGGCGCCGGCCCGTGGTGACGCCGAATTCGCCGCCGGTCTTGGACAGGTACTCGCCCTTCTCGTCGAACAGCTCGGTGGGGAACGGGCCGGAGCCGACGCGGGTGGTGTAGGCCTTGAGGATCCCGAGCACGGCGGTGATCCGGGTCGGCCCGATCCCGGAGCCGACGGCCGCGCCGCCCGCTGTCGGGTTCGACGACGTGACGTAGGGATAGGTGCCGTGGTCGACGTCGAGCAGGGTGCCCTGCGAGCCCTCCAGCAGGACCGTTTCACCGTCTTCGAGCGCGGTGTTGAGCAGCCGCCGGGTGTCGGCGATGCGGTGCCGGAACCCCTCGGCCTGCTCCAGCAGGGCGTCGACCACCTGGTGCGGGTCGAGCGCCTTGCGGTTGTAGATCTTGACCAGGATCTGGTTCTTGAGCTCCAGCGCCCCCTCGATCTTGTGGGTCAGCGCGTCGGGGTCGAGCACGTCGGCGACCCGGATCCCCTGCCGGGCGATCTTGTCCTGGTAGCACGGGCCGATGCCGCGGCCGGTGGTGCCGATCTTCTTGTTGCCCATGTAGCGCTCGGTGACCTTGTCGATGGCCACGTGGTAGGGCAACAGCAGGTGGGCGTCGGCGGAGATCAGCAGCCGGGAGGTGTCGACGCCGCGGTCCTCGAGGCCTTTCAGCTCGTCGAGCAGCACACCGGGATCGACCACCACGCCGTTGCCGATGACGTTGGTGACCCCGGGCGTCAGCACGCCCGACGGGATCAGGTGCAGGGCGAAGTGTTCGCCGGTGGGCAGGACGACGGTGTGCCCGGCATTGTTGCCACCCTGATAGCGCACCACCCACTGCACGCGGCCGCCGAGCAGGTCAGTGGCCTTACCTTTGCCCTCGTCGCCCCATTGGGCGCCGATCAGGACGATTGCCGGCATGACGTTGCTCCAACCTGATCTCGCCTGCTTATTGTGGTCCAGCCGGTGACACACCCTATCTCAGGAGCTTTCAGGCGACGCATGAATAACGTGGGGGTGTTGGTCTTCGGCGGGCGGCGGGTGCCGCGCGCGCTGGCCGGCCTGCCGGTCCATGCGTCCGACGTCGACGCCGCGGTCGGGCCATACCGGCGGCTGGTGGTCGTCGGCGCCGACGCCGACCTGGCCGCGGTGCTGACCGGGTTGCTGCGCGCCGAGCGGCTCGACGTCGAGGTGGCCTACGTGCCGCCCCGCCGCACCCCGGCCACCCGGGCCTACCGGGTCCCGGCCGGTCGTCGCGCGGCGCGGCGCGCCCGGCGCGGCACCGCCCGGCGGGTGACCCTGATCCGCGACGAGACCGGGTCGGTGATCGTGGGCCGGGCGCGCTGGCTGCCGTCCGACGGCCGGGCGACCGTCCACGGCGAGGCCGTCGTCGACGACACCACGCTGTTCAACGGCGAGGTCGCCGCCGTGCGGATCGAGCCGACGCAGGCCATGCCGGGCCTGCGGGCCCGCGTGACCCGCCGGTGGGTGGCCGGCCGCGCGGCGCAGCTGGGCAGCACCGGCGTCACCGTCGAGCGGGACGGCGTCGCGGCGCCGCGCGTGGCGCGCCGGTCGACGTTCTATCGCAATGTCGAGGGCTGGCTGCTGGTCCGGTAATTTCGAGCGGTGAGCTTCCCCGCCCGCCAACACGAATCGGTGCGGCCCAGCCCGCTCTTCCTCGCCCTGGTCGCGGTGACGGCGGCCGGCGGCGTGCTGGCCTGGCTGGCCGGATCGAGCGTGCGGCCGCTGTCCTATGCCGGCGTCTTCATCTTCGTGATCGCCGGCTGGCTGGTGTCGCTGTGCCTGCACGAATTCGGGCACGCCGTGACCGCCTGGCGATTCGGCGATCACGACGTCGCGGTGCGCGGGTATCTGACCCTGGACCCGCGGCGCTACAGCCACCCCGCGCTCTCGCTGCTGCTGCCGGTGGTGGTCATCCTGCTCGGCGGGATCGGCCTGCCCGGGGCCGCGGTGTACGTGCGGACGTGGTTCATGACGCCGGTCCGCCGGACCATGGTCAGCCTGGCGGGTCCGGCGGCCAACCTCGTGCTGGCGGTGCTGCTGCTGGCGCTGACCCGGTTCTTTTACGACCCGGACCACGCGGTGCTGTGGTCGGGGGTGGCGTTCCTCGGGTTCCTCCAGCTGACCGCGCTATTGCTGAACCTGCTGCCGATCCCGGGCCTGGACGGCTACGACGCCCTGGAGCCGCACCTGAGCCCCGAGACGCAGCGCGCGCTGGCGCCCGCCAAGCAGTGGGGCTTCTTCATCCTGCTGTTCCTGATCCTGGCGGCCAGCCAGTGGTTCTTCGCGCTCGTGCTCTATCTGTTCGACTTCTCCGGGGTGCCGCACGTGCTGGTGGCCTGGGGCAACTCGCTGACCCGCTTCTGGAGCGCCTGGTTCTGACCCTTGCGATATATGCGTCGTTACGCATATATTGCTGGCTATGGGCGCCGGTCACAACCACACCCCCGCCGAGGGCGACTCGTCGCGGATGATCCCCCGCATGATCGCCGCGGCGGCGATCCTGGCGGTGTTCTTCGTCGTGGAGCTCACGACCTCGCTGCTGATCAACTCGATCGCGCTGCTGGCCGACGCCGGACACATGCTGACCGACGTCGTCGCGGTGTTCATGGGACTGGCCGCCGTCACGCTGGCGAAGCGCGGCAGCTCGTCGCCCGCGCGCACCTACGGCTGGCATCGCGCCGAGGTGTTCACCGCCGTCGCCAACGCCGGGCTGCTGATCGGGGTGGCCCTGTTCATCCTGTGGGAGGCGACCCAGCGGCTCAAGGAGACCCCGTCGATTCCGGGCGTGCCGATGATCGTCGTCGCCCTGCTCGGCCTGCTGGCCAACCTCGGGGTCGCGCTGCTGCTGCGGGCGCACGCGGAGGGCAGCCTGGCCGTCAAGGGCGCCTACATGGAGGTGGTCGCCGACAGCGTCGGCAGCCTGGGCGTGCTGATCGCCGGCATCGTCACCGTGACGACGCGCTGGCCGTACGCCGACGTCGTGGTCGCGGTGCTGGTCGCGCTGTGGGTGGCGCCCCGGGCCATCTCGCTGGCCCGCGACGCGCTGCGCATCCTGTCCGAGGCCTCGCCGGCCCACATCGACGTGGAGGAGCTGCGCGGCGCGCTGGGCGCCGTCGTCGGCGTCACCGAAGTGCACGACCTGCACGTGTGGACGCTCTCGCCCGGCAAGGACATGTGCACAGCGCACCTCACCAGCGACGGCGACTCCGCCCGGGTGCTGGCCGACGCGCGGGCGGTGCTGGCCGCGCGGGGGCTGGACCACGCCACCGTCCAGATCGAGCCGCCGGACCGGCCCGGCGACTGCACGGACAGCTTTTAAAGACCGAGCGCCTGGCGCGCCGCGGGGTCGCAGTCGTCGAGCAGGTCCAGGCAGCGCAGGTATTCGTCGGTCTCGCCGATGGTGTCGGCCGCCTTCGCCAGCGCCGCCACGCAACGCAGGAAGCCGCGGTTGGGCTCGTGCGCGTACGGCACCGGGCCGAAGCCCTTCCAGCCGTTTCGCCGCAGCTGGTCCAGGCCACGGTGGTAGCCGGTGCGCGCGTACGCGTAGGCGGTGACGGCCTTGTCCTCGGCCAGCGCCCCTTCGGCGAGCGCGGCCCAGGCGACCGACGCCGACGGGTGCGCGGCCGCGACCGCGGTCGGGTTCTCGTTGGCCAGTAGCTCCGCCTCGGCGTCGCTATCGGCGGGCAGCAGGATCGGATCGGGTCCGAGGAGATCTCCCATCGACGTCATGGCGTCTATTTTGCCGTTCCCCCGCGGCGGGTCGCTAAGCTCCCTCTATGCCCAATCCGCCCGAACCCGAAGGGGCAGCCGAGGACCAGCCGCTGGTGCCCGTCGACCCCGAGACCGAGACCGTGGTGATCAACAAGGGCGATCAGGACAGCGAGGCCGCGGACGGCCAGCAGCGAGAGCGTCGGTTCACCGCACCCGGCTTCGACGCGAAGGAAACCCAGGTCATCGCCACTACCCCGGAGCCGGCCACCGAGGTCTTCGCGTCGCCGCCACCCGCCGAAGGCGCGACGACACAGCTGGGCACTCCCCCGAAAGCTGCTGTGCCGCAATCGATTCCGCCCCGGCTGGGGGCGAAACTGCGCACCACCCGGCAGTTCAACTGGGGCTGGGTGCTGGCGCTGGTGGTGATCGTGCTGGCGCTGGCGGCGATCGCGATCCTGGGCACCGTGCTGCTGACCCGCGGCAAACACACGAAAGTGTCTGAGGAAGACCAGGTTCGGCACACCATCCAGCAGTACGACGTCGCGGTGCAGCGGGGCGACCTGACCGCGCTGCGCACCGTGACATGCGGGACCGTCCGCGACGGATACGTGGACTACGACGAGCACGCGTGGCAGGAAACCTATCAGCGGGTCTCGGCGGCCAAGCAGTATCCGGTGATCGCCAGCATCGACCAGGTCGTCGTCAACGGCCAGCACGCCGAGGCGAACATCACCACGTTCATGGCGTACGACCCGTCGCTGCGTTCCACGCGCAGCCTCGACCTGCAGTACCGCGACGATCAGTGGAAGATCTGCCAGTCCCCCAGCGGCTAACTGTTCATCGCGAGCAGACGCAGAATCGCATGTTTGGTAGCCGAAACGTGCGATTCTGCGTCTGCTCGGCGATATCAGCCCAGGGACTTCCCGGCGCAGTGCAGGTCGTTGCAGGCCTCGACGACCCGCTCGCTCATGCCGGCCTCGGCCTTTTTGAGGTAGCTGCGCGGGTCGTAGACCTTCTTGACGCCGACCTCGCCGTCGACCTTGAGCACGCCGTCGTAGTTGGCGAACATGTGCCCGGCGATCGGGCGGGTGAACGCGTACTGGGTGTCGGTGTCGACGTTCATCTTCACCACGCCGTAGCGCAGCGCCTCCTCGATCTCCGACTTCAGCGACCCCGAGCCGCCGTGGAAGACGAAGTCGAACGGCTTGGCGTCGGCGGCCAGGCCCAGTTTGGCCGCCGCGACCTGCTGCCCCAGCGCCAGCACGTCGGGGCGCAGCTTGACGTTGCCGGGCTTGTACACGCCGTGCACGTTGCCGAACGTCGCGGCCAGCAGGTACTTGCCGTGCTCGCCGTGGCCGAGCGCCTCGACCGTCCGCTCGAAATCCTCGGGCGTGGAGTAGAGCTTGTCGTTGATCTCGTGGGCGACGCCGTCCTCCTCGCCGCCTACCACGCCGATCTCGACCTCGAGGATGATCTTGGCGGCCGCGGCCTCCTTGAGCAGCTCCTGCGCGATGGCGAGGTTCTCCTCGACCGGCACCGCCGAGCCGTCCCACATGTGCGACTGGAACAGCGGGTCCTGCCCGGACGCCACCCGTTCGGCGGAGATCGCCAGCAGCGGCCGCACGTAGCTGTCCAGCTTGTCCTTGGGGCAGTGGTCGGTGTGCAGGGCGACGTGGATCGGGTATCGGGCCGCGATGCTGCGGGTGAACTCGGCCAGCGCGACGGCGCCGGCCACCATGTCCTTGACCCCCAGGCCGGACGCGAACTCCGCACCGCCCGTGGAGAACTGGATGATGCCGTCGCTGCCGGCGTCGGCGAAGCCCTTGATCGCGGCGTTCACCGTCTCCGACGACGTGCAGTTGATGGCCGGGAAGGCGTACGCGTTCTCCTTGGCGCGTCCCAGCATCTCGGCGTAGACCTCGGGCGTGGCGATGGGCATGGGATCCTCCTGGCGGCTGGGTCCGTCCAGTATCGCAAGACCGGTATGTTGAAGCATCGTGAGCACCGTGGTGACGGCCCTGCCGAACATCCTCGACCCGATGTACTGGCTGGGCTCGGGCGGCGTCTTCGGCAAAGCGGTGCTGCCCGGGATCCTGGTCATCGTCTTCATCGAGACGGGGCTGCTGTTTCCGCTGTTGCCGGGCGAATCGCTGCTGTTCACCGGCGGGCTGCTGACCGCGCACCCGAACCCACCGACGAGCATCTGGGTGCTGGCGCCGTCCGTCGCGGTTGTCGCGGTGCTGGGCGATCAATGCGGATACTTCATCGGGCGGCGGATCGGGCCGGCGCTGTTCAAGAAGGAAGATTCCCGGTTCTTCAAGAAGCACTACGTGACGGAGTCGCACGCGTTCTTCGAGAAGTACGGGCCCTGGGCGGTCATCCTCGCCCGCTTCGCGCCGTTCGTGCGCACGTTCGTCCCCGTGATCGCCGGGGTGTCGTACATGCGCTACCCGGTGTTCCTGGGATTCGACATCGTGGGCGGCATCACCTGGGGCGGCGGCGTGACGCTGGCGGGCTACTTCCTGGGCACCGTGCCGTTCGTGCACCAGAACCTGGAAAAGATCATCCTGGGCATCCTGTTCGTCTCGCTGATCCCCGCGTTCATCGCCGCCTGGCGCGGCTACCGGGGGCGCCGTCGCGCTCCCCGCGTGGACTCAGGAGACGCGGCTTCTGCGGTAGGCAACGAAAGCGTCTAGCAGGTCCGGCCGGTCGATCGAACTCTGCTGCACGGCCTGGTCCGGCGCGGCCCCCAGCAGGATCCGCTTGATCGGGATCTCCAGCCGCTTGCCGGTCAGGGTCCGCGGTATGCCCGGCACGTCCAGGATGTCGTCCGGCACGTGGCGCGGCGACGCGTGCTGACGGATCTCCGCGGCGATCCTCGACCGCAGCGGCTCGTCGAGCTCGACGCCGTCGGCCAGGGAAACGAACAGCGGCATCCAGTAGCCGCCGTCGTCCTGTTCGACGCCGACCACGAGGCAGTCATGCACCTCGGGCATGCGCTCGACCGCCGTGTAGATCTCGGCGCTGCCCATCCGCACGCCCATCCGGTTCAACGTCGCGTCCGAACGGCCGTGCACCACAACGGATCCCCGCTCGGTGATGGTGATCCAGTCGCCGTGGCACCACACCCCGGGGTACTTGTCGAAGTAGGCGGCGCGGTAGCGGCTGCCGTCGTCGTCGTTCCAGAAGAACACGGGCATGGACGGCATCGGCTCGGTCACCACCAGCTCGCCCTCCTCGCCAATGACGGGGCGCCCCTGGCCATTCCACGCCTCGATGGCCACGCCGAGGCAGACGCATGACAGCTCACCGGCCACCACGGGCACGATCGAGCAGCCGCCGATGAAGGCCGTGCACACGTCGGTGCCGCCGCTCATAGAGATCACCGGAAGGGGGCGGCCGAGCCCCTCCTGCACCCAGCGGAATCCGGACGCCGGCAGCGGGGAACCGGTGGATCCCACGGCGCGCACCCCGTCCAGCGCGTACGTCTCGCCCGGCTTCAATTCCTGCTTGGCGCAAGCCAATAGGTAGCCCGCGCCGGCGCCGAGGAACGTGACGCCGGTGTCGGCGGCGACCCGCCAGAGGCCATCGGTGCCGGGATGCGTCGGGCTGCCGTCGTAGAGCACGATGGTCGTGTCGACCAGCAGCCCGGACACCAGGAAGTTCCACATCATCCAGCTGGTCGACGAGTACCACAGGAAACGGTCGTCGGGGTGCAAATCCAGTTGCAGCGTAAGGTATTTCAGGTGCTCGAGCAGCACGCCGCCGTGGCCGTGCACGATGCCCTTCGGTTTGCCTGTCGTTCCCGACGAGAACATCACCCACAGCGGGTGCGCGAACGGGACCGGCGTGATCTCCAGAGGGGCATCGTCGGCGACCGCCGCGGTCCAGGGCACGGCGTCGTCGTCGATCTCGAGCCCGAGCCGCGGCACCACCACGGTGGCCTTCAGCGTCGGCATGGCGGCCCG
This sequence comes from Mycobacterium sp. NGS34, assembly GCF_059812845.1. Classification (NCBI taxonomy): domain Bacteria; kingdom Bacillati; phylum Actinomycetota; class Actinomycetes; order Mycobacteriales; family Mycobacteriaceae; genus Mycobacterium; species Mycobacterium sp. NGS34. Next base: position 869,058 of record NZ_JCALDM010000001.1, on the reverse strand, counting down.
GATCGTGGCGAGCTCGGCGCGCCGGTCGATGCGCTTGCCGCCGTACACCGACCCGTCGGTGGCCACCAGCACGGTGGGCTCGACCTGACCCAGCCGGGCGATTACGCCGTCGACGGCCACGTCCTGGTTGCACACCGCCCAGATGGCGCCGACGCTGGCCGCGGCCAGGGCGGCGACGACGGCCTCGGCGACGTTGGGCAGGTAGCCGACGACGGCGCCGCCGGGCTTGACGCCGAGGTTGCGCAGGTAGGCCGCGAACGCCGCCGTCTCCCGCTGCAGCCGCGCCCAGGACCATTCGGTCGAGCCGTCCTCGCCGACGACGATGAGGGCCGGGCGCGCGTCGGTGGCGTGCCGGAACACCTCGGTGGCGTAATTGACCGTGGCGCCGGGAAACCACTCGGCGCCCGGCATGGAACGGTTGCCCAGCACCGCGGTCGGGGGGCTGTCCGCCTGGATGTCGAAGTAATTCCAGACCGCGTCCCAGAACCATTCGATGTCGTCGACCGAGTTGCGCAGGAGCTCGTGGTAATCGCCGTACTCGCCGCGACCGGTCTCGGCGAGCCAGGCCATGAAGCGGGTGAGGTTGGCCTCGGCAAGCGTTGCCTCGTCCGGGGTCCAGTCGCCGCTGAGTTTGCTCATGACTCGCTCACGGCGGTGACGTTACATGCGGCCTCCATCAGCATCCAGCCCGATAGCTGAACGGACATATCCCGCTCGGCGATCTCGGAGGCGTTGACGGCGCCCTCGACGAATTGCGCCTGTTCGCCGCCCGGCTCGGGCAGCTCGGCGTCGCGATCCCAGAACGCGCCGAACAGCGGCAGCCCCTCCACCGTTTGCCGGTAGTCCCAGGCCGATTTCGCCGACGACAGCACGATGGTGCGCGCGGCGTCGCGGGCCATGGCGTCGTCCGCGGAGTCGCCGGGCAGCGTGGTGGCGACCAGCGCGAGGTATCGGGCGGTGATCCCGGCGAACAGGCCGCCGTCGCCGCCGCCGGCGCCCCGCAGCACACCCGAGGGCGCCATGTGTTCGCCGACCGCCGCGACCAGCCGATGCACCCGCGCCTGGTGGCGGGCCCTGGCTTCCGCGCCGGTGCGCGCGGCCAGCTCGGTCTCCAGGCCCAGCACCACGCCCTGGCAATAGGTGTACTGGGCACGGACCAGCGAGCCGTCCTTGATGCCGTCGAACACCAGGTGCGTCTCGGGGTCGATCAGGGTGCGGTCGATCCAGTCGCCCATCTGCTCGGCCCGCTGCAGGTGGTCGCCGTAGCGGGCGAGGAAGATGCCCGCCGGGCCGTTGGCCGGGGCGTTGAAGAACTTGTCCTGCTTGCGCCACGGGATGCCGCCGCCCTGCTCGGGTGCCCACGCCCGGACGAACTGGTCGGCCAGCTTGGGCAGCGCGCGATGGCGCTCGACGCCGGCGATCCGGGCGGCCCGTTCTAGCGCCAGCGCCAGCCAGGCCATGTCGTCGTAGTAGCTGTTGGTCCACCGCAGGTTGTTGCGCAGCCGATGCGAGCGGACCTGGCGATTGATCATGGTGCGCCGGTGCGGTTGCGGGTCGCGCAGCTGCGCGTCGACCAGGCAGTCCAGCAGGTGCGCCTGCCACCAGTAGTGCCAGGTGCCGAACAGGCGGTCGGGCCGGGCCGCCGGCCAGGCCACCACCCCCAGCTGGGTTCCCGGCAGCGCCCACAACCGTTTCAGGTGGCGTTGCGCGACAGCGGCTTCGGAGCTGGCAGCCCGGTTGGCCCATAGCTGATCCATACCTGTCGATCCTGCCCTAGCGGCGCGGCGGAGGATGCTGGAGCCCATGCGAAGACTGACGGTCAATGGGCGGCGCCACGAGGTCGACGCCGAGGACGACATACCGCTGCTGTACGTGCTGCGTAACCACCTGGGTTTGAAGGGGACGCGGTTCGGCTGCGGGGTGGGGTTGTGCGGCGCGTGCTTCGTCCTGGCCGACGGCCGTCCGATCTACTCGTGCGACACCCCGCTGTGGTCGGTGGGCGACCGGTCGATCCGCACGGTCGAGGGGCTCGGCGACGACGGCGAGCCGCACCCGGTTTCGCGCGCCCTGATCGCGCGGCAGGCGGCGCAGTGCGGGTATTGCATGTCGGGCATCGTGGTGGCGGCAGCGGCGCTGTTGGCCGAGCACCCCGACCCGACGGAGGCCGAGGTGCGCGCGGCGCTGGACCCCAACCTGTGCCGCTGCGGCTCGCACAACCGGGTGGTGGCGGCGGTGCTGAGCGCCGGGGCCGAGCTGCGGGGGTCTTTGGATGGGTGACCTGCCGGAGTCGTTGGCGGCCAATCCCGTTCTGGGCGAATGGGTTCGGATCGGCCCGGACGGCGTCGTGGAGGTGCGCTCGGGCAAGGTCGAGCTGGGTCAGGGCGTGCTGACTGCGCTGGCGCAGATCGCCGCCGAGGAACTCGACATCGACGTCGCCCGCGTGCGGATGACCGCCGCGGCCACCGACCGCAGCCCGGACGAGGGCTTTACCGCCGGCAGCCGCTCGATCCAGCAGTCGGGCGCGGCGCTGCGCCAGGCGTGCGCCGAGGCGCGGGCGATCTATGTCGAAGCCGCGGCCGCCAAGCTCGCCGTGGCGCCCGACGAGCTGGACGTCGCCGACGGCGAGATCACCGGCCCGCACGGGGTGGCCACGAATTACTGGGAGCTGGCCGACGATTCGCTGCTGGACCGGGAGGCCACCGGTGCGGCGGCGCCCAAGCCGGAATCGGCCTACACGGTCGTCGGCACCGACGTCGCGCGCCTCGACCTGCCGGACAAGCTGACCGGGCGGCCGCGCTACCTGCACGACCTGGTTTTGGACGGGCAGCTGTACGGCCGGGTGGTGCGCCCGCCGTCGCGCGGGGCGACGCTGCGCGATCTTGACGCCGGCCCCACCCTGGCGCTGCCGGGTGTGATCACCGTCGTGCGGGACGGCGAGTTCCTCGGCGTGGTGGCCGAACGGGAGGAGGTCGCGGTGCGCGCCGCCGAGCGGCTGCGCGGCGACGCCACGTGGGATCGACGGGCGACGCTGCCCGACGAGAACGACCTGCCATCGTTCCTGGTGTCGGCGGCGGCCGAGACGTCGGTGCTCGCGTCGAAAGATGCTGGGGCGCCGGTCGGTTCGGCGCGATCGCACTCGGCGCGGTACCACCGTCCGTACCTGGCGCACGCCTCCATCGGCCCGTCGGCCGCGGCGGCGCTGTGGTACCCGGACGGCCGGCTGGAGGTCTGGTCGCACAGCCAGGGCGTGCACGTGCTGCGGCGGGAATTGGCGTCCGCGCTTGGCCTTTCGGTCGACCGGGTGGTTGTGCGCCACGTCGAGGGGGCCGGGTGCTACGGGCACAACGGCGCCGACGACGCCGCCATGGACGCCGCGCTGCTGGCCCGGGCGGTGCCCGGACGCCCGGTGCACGTGGTCTGGTCGCGCGCCGACGAATTGGCCTGGGCGCCTTTCGGTCCCGCGGCCGTCGTCGAGATCGCCGCCGACTGCGGCGACGACGGCGGCGTGGTGGACTGGCGCCACGAGATCTGGAGCGGCAGCTACATGGGCCGTCCCGGCACGGCGCCGACGCCGGCGTTGCTGGCGGCGAGCGAGCGCGCCGGTGGCGAGCCGATCCGCGCCGGCGGCGAGCCGCCGGTCGAGTGGGGCGGCGGCACCGGGCGTAACTCGGTGCCGGGCTACGACTTTCCGTCCTACCGGGTGATCAACCACCTGCTGACCGAGATGCCGCTGCGCACCTCGGCGCTGCGCTCGCTGGGCGCGTTCGTCAATGTCTTTGCCGCGGAGTCGTTCATGGACGAGCTGGCCGTGGCCGCGGGCCGGGATCCCGTCGAGTTCCGGTTGGCGCACCTGTCGGATCCGCGCGGGCGGGCGGTGCTGCGGGCCGCGGCTTTGCGGGGCCGGGTGGGAATCGTGGGCGCCGCGGGAGGCCGTCGGTCGCGGCATCGGCTATGCACGGTACAAGAATTCGGCCGCCTACTGCGCGGTGGTGGCCGAGGTCGAGGCGGTCGAGGAGGTCCGGGTGCGCCGACTGGTGATCGCGGTGGACGCCGGGCTGATCATCAACCCGGACGGCGCGGCCAACCAGATCGAGGGCGGCGCGATCCAGGCCACCAGCTGGACGCTCAAGGAGCGGGTGCGGTTCGACGAGTTCAACGTCACCAGCGACACCTGGGAGACCTACCCCATCCTGCGGTTCTCCGAGGTGCCCGCGGTCGACGTCGAATTAGTTGCGGGACAGGGTAACCCGCCGCTGGGCATCGGCGAGTGCGCCCAGGGCCCAACGGCCGGGGCGATCGCCAACGCGGTTTACGACGCGCTCGGCGTGCGGGTGCGCTCGCTGCCGCTGACCGCCGAACAGCTCATCGCCGCGATGCCGGGCTAGCGAGGGCGAGCAGGAATTCGCGCAACCCGGTCAGCGAGTGCGCCGGCAGGAACAGGTCGCAATAGGGCAGTGCCGCGGCCATCGACCCGGCCAGCGGCTGGAAATCGCCGTGCGCCGCACGGGGATTGAGCCACACCAGCGTCGCGGCCCGGCGGCGCAACCTGGCCATCGCGTGGGCGAGCACCTCGGGCGGGTCGGCGTCCCAGCCGTCGGAGGCGATGATCACCACCGCGCCGCGCAGCGCGTTGCCGTGGGGCGGCGCCAGCAGGGCGCCCAGGCTACGGCCGATGAACGTGCCGCCGTAGCGATCGGTGACCTTCGCGTTGGCCTTCTGCAACGCCACCTCGGCCGAGCGGTGCGAGAGCACCGCCGTAAGCCGGGTCAGCGACGTCGAGAACGCGAACACCTCGGGGCGGATGCGCGCCTGGCGCAGCGCGGCCGCACGCATCAAATGCAGGTAGACCGCGGCGTACGGCTGCATCGAGCGACTCACGTCGCAGACCAGGACGACCCGCCGGGGCCGCCGGCGGGGCCGCGTCCGCGCCAGTATCACGGATTCCCAGCCGGTTTCGCGCGACGCGTTCATGGTGGCCCGCAGGTCGATCCGCTTGCCGCCCGCGCTGGCTTCGAAGCGCATGCTGCGGCGCCGCGGCCAGCGCGCGACCGTCGCCTCCAGCCAGGAGCCGAGCAGGCGAAGGTCTTGCGCGTCGAAACGCTCGAACGGTTCGTCGGCGCGCGCGGCGATGCGGCTGGGCAGGAGATCCGGCAGGAGGACGCTGGCGGCTCCGCCGTCGTCGCCGGCCATCGTCCTTGCGGCCCACGGCAATCCGTGGGCGCCGCCACCCGATCGGCTTCCCGTCGGCTGCAGCGTGCCGGCCCCGGGTGCCTTCGGCCCGGGGAGGGGCAGGACCGATTCGGGGCCCGCCGCGGCTTCGGGGCGGGCGGCGCCGAACACCTCCTCGAACACGGCGTCGAAGGCGACCAGGTCTTCCATCCGGTTGACCAGCGTCAGCCTGGCCGCCCAGTACAGCGCCGACGTGGTGTCCGGCACCAACCGGCGCAGCGCCTGCACAAAGTCGGCCGGCCCGTTGGCCGACACCAGCACCCCCGCGCCGCGCAGGCGCGCCACCAGCGCGGCGGCGAACGCCGCGAGGTCGACGCCCCGCAACAGCAGTGGGGTGCTCACGAGCCGCTAGCCCCGGCGGCGCAGCACCCAGATCAGCACCAGCACGGCCAGCACGACGGCCGCCGCGGCGCCGTACTTCTTGAGCTGGTCGCCACCGGCGAGATCGAGCAGGTCGATGGGCTCGGGCTCGGCGGCCGCGTGGCGCGGCGCGGGTGCGGGTTCGGCCGCGGCGGCGCCGTTGACGCTCGCCGGGGCCGGGGCGTTCTTCGCGGCCAGTTCGGCCTCTAGCGATTCCACGAACTGGCCCAGCAGCTTCTCCGAAACCTGCTGCAGCATGCCGCTGCCGAACTGGGCCAGCTTGCCGACGATCTTGAGATCGGTGTCGACGGTGACGCTGGTCCGGCCCCCGTCCTCGTGCAGCTGGGCGGTGACCGTGGCGGCGGCGTTGCCGGTGCCGCGCGCTTCCTTGCCCTTGCCGTCGATGACCGCGCGGTGCGCGTCGCGGTCCAGCTCGACGAAGCGCACCTTGCCGCTGAACTCGCTGGTGACCGGGCCGACCTTGACCTTGACCTTGCCCAGGTAGTCCTCGCCCTCGTGGCCGGTCAGCTGCGCGCCCGGCATCAGCGGGATCACCTGTTCCAGGTCGCACAGCACGTCCCAGGCCTGCTCGATGGGCGCACTGACGGTGAACTGGTTGGCGATCTTCATGCGGTGGGTCCTCTCAGGTGCGGCTGTATTCGGCGAACGCGTCGCGAATCAGAGTACGGTCGTCCGGTGTCTTGGCCAGCGCCCCCAGGCTGACCGCGGCCACCTCGTCGACCAGGTCGGCCACGCCCAGGGACACCAGGGCGGCGACCCAGTCGATGGTCTCGGCCACACCGGGCGGCTTGTCCAGGTCGAGTTCGCGGGTGCGCCCGACGAACTGCGTCGCGTGCTCGATCAGCGGCGCGGTCGCCCCGGGCACCGTCCGCCGGACGATGGCGGCGGCCCGGGCCGGCTCCGGGTAGTCGATCCAGTGGTACAGGCAGCGGCGGCGCAGCGCGTCGTGCAGGTCGCGGCTGCGGTTGGAGGTCAGCACCGCGATCGGCGGGCGCTCGGCAACGAAGGTGCCCAGCTCGGGGACCGTGACCGCCGATTCGCCGAGGAACTCCAGCAGCAGAGCCTCGAATTCGTCGTCGGCGCGGTCGATTTCGTCGATGAGCAGCACCGGCGGCGTCGGGCCGCGGTGCCGCACGCACCGCAGGATGGGCCGATCGACCAAGTAGGTTTCGGTGTAGAGGTCGGCTTCTTCGATGCCCCTGCCGCTGGCCTCGGCCAGCCGGATGGACAGCAGCTGGCGTTGGTAGTTCCAGTCGTACAGCGCCTCGCTGGCGGTCAAGCCCTCGTAGCACTGCAGCCGGATCAGCGTGGTATTCAGCACCGCCGCAAGGGTTTTCGCCGCGGTGGTCTTGCCGACGCCCGGTTCGCCCTCCAGCAGCAGCGGGCGGCCGAGCGTGGTCGCCAGGTAGATCGCCGACGCCGTTCCTGTGTCGAGCAGGTAGTCGTGCGCGTCGAAGCGGGCGACGACGTCGTCGACATCGGTGAACGTCATGACTGCACCAGCCGGCGGTAGTCGTCCCACGTGTCGACGTCGAGCGGGATCGGACCCGCTATCGCCAGCTCGCGCACCTGGTACCGACCCGACTCCACCAGCTTCCACACCGCCTTGTCGCCGTGCAGTTCGCGGAGTTCGCCGAACATGCTGCGGCCCAACCAGAACGGGTGACCGATGCCGTCGTCGTACCGGCACACCGCGATATCGGCCGCCGCACCGTCGGTGGCGAGGCGCCGCAGCTTCGCCGGATCGATCCCGGGCTGATCGCCGAGCATCAGCACGATGCCGTCGGCCCGCGGGTCAACCCGGTCCAGCGCGGCCCGCAGCGAGGCCGCACACCCGGTCCCGAAGTCGTCGACCGTCACCACGTCGGCCCCCTCCAGGGAGACCGCGGCGCGCACCTGTCGGGCGGCGCCGCCGAGCGTGACGACGAGCTGGTCGAACCCGGCGCCGCGGGCCGCCCGCAGGGTGGCACCCAAAAGGGTCGTATCCCGGTATGGCAGTAGCTGTTTGGGTGTACCGAGCCGGCGTGAACTGCCGGCCGCCAGCACGACACCGGTGACGGTCATGCGCCGGCGTTGCCGGCGGCGAACGCCGCGCGGCAGCCCGGGCCGCAGAACCAGTAATCCGCGCCGGCCACCCACAGGTGCTCGGTGTCGGGCCCGATGGTCACCGACATGCCGCACACCGGATCGACCGCCTCGGCCGGGCGGTCCGGCACGGTTGCGCGGCGCAGGCCGCCGCGGATCCCGGCGATGAGTTCGGCCGCGATCGAGACGGCGATCTCGGCGGGGGTCTTGGCGCCGATGGCCAGCCCGACCGGGGTGTGCACCCGCGCCCGCTCCTCCGGGGAGAGGTCGAGGGAGTCCAGCATCGCGGCGCCGCGAACCTTGCTGGCCACCAGGCCGATGTACCCGACGCCGTGATCCAGTGCGGCACGGATGGTTTCGGCTTCCGGCCCGCCGTGGCTGGCGATCACCACGGCGGTGGCTGTTTCCCCCGAGGCGAGGTCGCCATCGCGGCGGGCGTCGTAACCGAGCATGGCGCATACCTGGGCCAGCGCGTCGGCGATCGGCGTGGCGCCGTAGACCTGGATCAGCGGGGCCGGCAGCTGCGGTGTCAGGAAGATCTCCAGCGACCCGCCGGACAGGCACGGGTTGACGACGACGCACGCGCCGGGCGCCTCGGGGAAGTGCACGTCGCCGTCGGGAAGCACCCGCAGCAACACGCTCTCGCCGGCCTGCAGCGCACCCATCGCCGCCTTGCGAACGGAATTCTGGGCGCACTGGCCGCCGACGAAGCCCTCGATCGTGCCGTCCGCCAACAGGATTGCCTCGTCCCCCGGGTACGAGGACGTGGGCGGTTGGGCACGCACGACCGTCGCGTGCACGAACGGTGTCCGTGCCGCCAACAGCTGCCGCGCCCGCTCGCTGATGGTCATCAAATTGGGGGCCTCGCTCTGCCCTGCATCGCCTCCCACACCCGGGACGGCGTCAGCGGCATGTCGGCATGCCGAACCCCGAACGGCGCCAGCGCATCCACCACCGCGTTCACCACGGCCGGGGGCGATCCGACGGTGGCCGACTCGCCGATGCCCTTCGCGCCGATCGGGTGGTGCGGCGACGGCGTCACCGTGAAACCGGTCTCCAGGTGCGGCACCTCGACCGCGGTCGGGATCAGGTAGTCCATCAGCGACCCGCCGAGGCAGTTGCCCTCGTCGTCGAACGCGATCATCTCCATCAACGCCATGCCGATGCCGTCGACGATGCCGCCGTGCACCTGGCCCTCGATGATCATCGGGTTGATGCGGGTGCCGCAGTCGTCCACCGCGAGGAAGCGGCGCACCTTGACCACCGCGGTGCCCGGATCCACGTCCACCACACAGAAATACGCGCCGTAGGGATACGTGAGGTTCGACGGGTTGTAGCAGACCTCGGCGTCCAGGCCACCCTCGATGCCGTCGGGCAGGTCGCCGGCCCCGTGCGCGCGCATGGCGATGTCCTGGATGGTCACCGCCGCCGACGGGTCGCCCTTGACGTGGAACGAGCCCTTCTCCCACTCCAAGTCGGCGACCGAAACCTCGAGCATGCCCGACGCGATGATCTTCGCCTTGTCGCGCACCTTGCGCGCCACCAGCGCCGCCGCCCCGCCCGACACCGGCGTCGACCGGCTGCCGTAGGTGCCGAGCCCAAACGGGGTCTGATCGGTGTCGCCGTGCACCACCTCGATGTCGTCGGGCGGGATGCCGAGCTCCTCGGCGACGATCTGCGCGAACGTCGTCTCGTGGCCCTGCCCCTGGCTCTGAACCGAGAGCCGCACAACGGCCTTGCCGGTCGGGTGCACGCGCAGCTCGCACCCGTCGGCCATGCCCAGGCCAAGGATGTCCATGTCCTTGCGCGGTCCGGCGCCGACGGCCTCGGTGAAGAACGCCATCCCGATGCCCATCAGCTCGCCGCGCGCCCGGCGCTCCCGCTGTTCGGCGCGCAGCGCGTCGTAGCCGATCATGTCCATGGCCTTGCGCATGGTGGCCTCGTAGTCGCCCGAGTCGTACGTCCACCCGGTCTTGCTCTGGTACGGAAACTGCTCGGGCCGCAACAGGTTTCGCAGCCGCAGCTCGGCCGGGTCCATCTTGAGCTCGAACGCCAGGCAGTCGACGAGTCGTTCGACGAAGTAGACCGCCTCGGTGATCCGGAACGAGCACGCGTAGGCCACCCCGCCGGGTGCCTTGTTCGTGTACACCGCGGTCATGTGGCAGTAGGCGGCCTCCAGGTCGTAGCTGCCGGTGAACACCCCGAAGAAGCCGGCCGGGTATTTCGTCGGCGCGGCCTGGCCGTTGAACGCGCCGTGGTCGGCCAGCACGTTGGACCGGATCGCCAGGATCTTGCCGTCGCTCGTGGCGGCGATCTCGCCGACCATGATGTAGTCGCGGGCGAAGCTGGTGGACGTCAGGTTCTCGCTGCGGTCCTCCATCCACTTCACCGGCTTGCCCAGCAACAGCGAGCCGACGATCGCGCACACGTAGCCGGGATAGATCGGCACCTTGTTGCCGAAGCCGCCGCCGATGTCGGGCGAGATCACCCGGATCTTGTGTTCGGGCAGGCCGGCGACCAACGCGTACAGCGTGCGGTGCGCATGCGGCGCCTGCGAGGTGGTCCACAGCGTCAGCTTGCCGGTCACCGGGTCCAAATCGGCCACCGCGCCGCAGGTTTCCATCGGCGCGGGGTGCACCCGCGGGTAGACGATCTCCTGCTTGACGACGACGTCGGCCGTCGCGAACGCCGCGTCCGTGGCGGCGGCGTCGCCGGTCTCCCAGTCGAAGATGTGGTTGTCTTTTTTGTTCTCGAGGTCGGTGCGGATGACGGGCGCCGACGGGTCGAGCGCCTTACGCACGTCGACGACGGGGTCCAGCGGGTCGTAGTCGACGTCGATCAGCTCCAGCGCGTCGCGGGCCGAGTACCGGTCCTCGGCGACGACGAACGCCACCTCCTGGCCCTGGAAGCGCACCTTGTCGGTGGCCAGGACGGCCTGCACGTCGTTGGACAGCGTCGGCATCCAGGCCAGGCCCTTCTCGGCCAGGTCCGCGCCCGTCACCACCGCCTTGACCTTCGGATGTGCTTGCGCCGCAGTGGTATCGATGCCGGCGATGCGGGCGTGCGCGTACGGCGAGCGCAGGATCGCCAGGTGCAGCATGCCGGGCAGCGCGACGTCGTCGACGTAGGTGCCGCGGCCGCGGATGAAGCGCGGATCTTCCTTGCGCAGCATCCGGCCGTGGCCGCACGGCTTTTGGTCGTTGTCAGCGGTGTCTTCGGGTGAGGGCGGGCGCGATTCGATGGTGGTCATGACTGTGCCTCCACGTCAACTTTGCGGCGTGCCTCCGCCGAAGCCCATTGGATCGAGCGCACGATCGTCGTGTATCCGGTGCAGCGGCAGATCTGCCCGGAGATCGCCTCCCGGATGGTCTCCTCGTCGGGGTTGGGATCGCGGTCCAGCAGGGCGCGGGCCGTAATCATCATTCCCGGTGTGCAGAATCCGCATTGCAGCCCGTGGCAGCGCATGAAGCCTTCCTGGATCGGGTCCAGAGCTCCGGCTAGCCCTGCTAGTCCCTCTACGGTCCGCACGCTGTGACCGGACGCCATCACGGCCAGCATCGTGCAGGACTTCACCGGGACGCCGTCCACGTCGACCACGCACGTCCCGCAGTTGCTGGTGTCGCAGCCCCAGTGGGTTCCGGTGAGCCGCAACTGATCCCGCAGGAAGTGCACCAGCAGCGTCCGGGGTTCGACCTCGGCGGTCACCTGCTCGCCGTTGACGGTCATGTTCACCTGCATGGTCAATTCCCTCCTGCGCGAACACGTTCGGCGGCGGTGCGCAATGTGCGGATGGTCAGCTCGGAGGCCAGGTGCCGCTTGTAGTCGGCGGTGCCGCGGACGTCGGTCACCGGCTCGCACGCCGCCGCAGCGCGGCGGCCCGCCTCGGCGAACGCCTCCTCGGTGGCCGGCCGGCCGACCAGCGCCGCCGCCAGCTCGGCCAGCGCGCCCGGGTCGGGGTTAACCGCGGTCAGGCCCACCCGCGCGGCGGCGATCGAGCCGTCGTCAAGGGTGACGGCCGCGCCCGCTGCGGTGACGGCCCAGTCGCCCACGCGCCGTTCCACTTTCGCGTATGCGCTGGACGTCTTGTGCCGCACGGGGATTCGGACCTCGATCAGGATCTCGTTCGGCGCGACCGCCGTCTCGTACGGGCCGACGATGAAGTCGTCCATCGCGATCTCGCGTTCCCCCGACGGTCCACGCACCAGGCACACCGCGCCCAGCACGGTGCACACAGTCGAGAGATCCTCGGCCGGATCCGCCTGGCACAGCGAGCCGCCGAGGGTGCCGCGGTTGCGGACCACCGGGTCGGCGATCACGCGTTCGGCGTCGCGGAAGATCGGGCACACGCCGGCCAGGGTGTCGGACTCCAGGATCTCGCGGTGGCGGGTCATGGCGCCGACGCGCACCAGGGTCGGATCGGTGATCACGTAGCCGAGCTCGGGCGCCAGGTCGTTGATGTCGACGAGGTACTCGGGGTTGGCGATGCGCAGCTTCATCATCGGCAGCAGGCTGTGCCCGCCGGCGATCACGCGTGCGCCCTCCCCCAATCGGTCCAGCAGTCCGACGGCGTGGTCGACGCTGGTCGCGCGTTCGTATTCGAAGGGCCCAGGTACTTGCATGGGAGCAGTGTGGGCCGCGTCACACTGGGGCGTCAATGGCGAGTTAAGTGATCGCTGAACTCGCCCGCTACCTGCGGCTCCGGGGCGTCGTGGTGGATCCGTCCGCCGGTCTCGGTCAGCGGGCGGCCCCCGCCGCCCCAGCGCTTGGCGATGATGTCGGCGGCGATCGACACCGCCGTCTCCTCGGGGGTGCGGGCGCCGAGGTCCAGCCCGATGGGGCTGGACAACCGGGCGAGCTCGGCGTCGGTCAGCCCCGCGGCCCGCAGCCGGTTCATCCGGTCGTCGTGGGTGCGGCGCGACCCCATCGCGCCCACGTAGCCGACCTGGGGTAGCCGCAGCGCCACCTCGAGCACCGGGACGTCGAATTTCGGGTCGTGGGTGAGCACGCAGATCACCGTGCTGCCGTCGATGGCGCCCGCCTCCGCCTGGGCGGCGAGGTAGCGGTGGGGCCAATCGACGACGACCTGGTCGGCGGTCGGGAAGCGCACGGGCGTGGCGAACAGCTCGCGGGCGTCGCACACGGTGACGCGGTAGCCGAGGAACGATCCCTGTTGCGCCAGGGCCGCGGCGAAGTCGATGGCGCCGAACACCAGCATCCGCGGGCGCGGCGCGTAGCAGGCGACGAACACCTCCATGCCCTCCCCGCGCCGTTGCCCGTCGGGCCCGTACTTGAGGACGTCGCTGCGGCCCACCGCCAGCAGGCCGCGCGCGTCGTCGGCCACCGCGCCGTCGGCGCGCGGCGACCCCAGCGAACCGCCGACCGCGTCGGGCCGCACCACGACCCGCCGCCCGACCCATTGCGCGTCGGGGTGCGCGATGACGGTCGCGACCGCCACCGGGCGGTGCTCGCCGATGTCGTCGGCCACCGCGCCGAGTTCGGGGAACGTCGATCGCGACACCGGCTCCACGAAGACGTCGATGATGCCGCCGCACGTCAGCCCTACCGCGAACGCGTCGTCGTCGCTGACCCCGTAGCGCTCCAGCCGCGGCGTCCCGGACTCGGCGACCTCGCCGGCCAGTTCGTAGACGGCGCCCTCCACGCAGCCGCCGGACACCGACCCCGTCACCGAACCGTCCGGCGCCACCACCATCGAGGCGCCCGGCGGGCGCGGTGCCGACCGGAAGGTGCGCACCACCGTGCCCAGCCCCGCGGTATCGCCGGCGCGCCAGATCGCCATCAGCTCGGCAAGGACGTCACGCACCCTCTTAAAGTAAAGCGTGTCGACCAACTCGTGTTGGGCAATCGGCACTGCCCTTCCCGGGCGTCGTCATCAGGGCTGGTTTCGCCGACACACGAAGGGGCCCCTGTCTAACTGCGGGCGTTGATGACCCGGTCCCGTGCTTGGGGCGCGGGGGATCGAGGTGCAGATAGTGGGTCTGGCCCAGTGGGCAAGGTTCCCCACCGCATTCGTGTATCTGTCGGTCAAATGTACACAGGCACAGGTAAATACGCGATGGCTCAGGGTCAGTCCAGGACTGAAGTCATTTATTGCCGCGACTCACCGGTTGGGTGAAGAACAGCGGGTCGGCATGCGCGATCGCGTGCGACATCATTCCGCGCAGAAAGAGCCCGTGGGCGTGAGCAGGCCGGTGATAGAAGCTGTCAGACCAGCCACGGGCCTCATTGCCGAGGATTTCATCTCCGTTCTGCAAATAGAACTGGAAAAAGGAGATTGGTAAGCACATCGCCCCCGATGAACCGTCGACGGCGTACTGCTCGTATGCCATCCCACGCTGGTCGCCTTTCTTGCTCTTGACGGCCGGCGGTGACCACGTTGGCGTCTCCAGGTTAAGTACGGTTGGTTCTGCCCATCGTTTGCTGGGCGCCGGCTCGGGCAACTTGGGGTGCGCGTTGCGGTAGCGGGTGTAGAAGCCGGAGCAGTAGTCGAAGTGACCCGGATAGGCCGTGTACACGAAGGCCCGCGCGCGGGGGGCGGCTGCGGCCCATTGTTGGACGCGGGTCCAAAGCGTTTGGAATTGCTGTTGGCGCTCCTGGGCATTGTTGTTGAGATTGATATCGAATGCGTTGATCTGCGCAAGATGGTCGGTGAAGAATTTCTGCGTGGGGCCGGTCTGGGTCTGCATCAGCGGCAGTAGCAACCGTCCGCTATAGCTATATGTCGACACCATGATCTTGCCGACCGCGTCGTACTGGGGAGGCGTGGACGGGTTGAGTTGGCGCGCGATGAATTGGTAGATCTCGGTGAGGACGCTGAGCATTGCGGTGGGCGAAACGAGATCCGTGAAGTAGGCGCTGTTCTGGGCGACTGGAACCACATACGCTAGGTTGGGTTCCCGCTTGGTGACTGCCATAACGTGATGGGCGACCGAAGGGAAATCTGTTGCGAGATAACGCATCCCTAGGTCGACATAGTGCGCTTCCCCGTCTTCGCGGTTCCTGCCGTCCCAGTACGGTGTGCGAGCGTACTTGGCTGCATACGGGGCCGGGTGAAAAAGTATGTGGAAGTTGAGCGGCTCGGGCATCCGAGCGTTAGTGATTCGTGACGCCAACAGGTTGGGGATCCACACGAAGTACAGGCGTGTCGTCCCGCGCTCGCTGTCGAGTACGAATACCCTGCCCGCGGCACTCGCCTTGTTGGCCGCGGTGATGCCTGCGTCGTCGAATTTAATTGGGTGGTAGGTGAATCCGTCGTTGGCGCGTGCGTCGAGGATATGGAAGTCAAATTTGAGCAACCCGTCGCCGTGCAATAGCCAGTTCGGATCGGCGACGTATGACGCGGTGGCATCATCTTTGATCAGCAGGGCATCCTTCTGGAGCGCTGCCACGGCGGCACTGACGTCTTTCACCAGCCACCCTCACAGGAGCTGGCCGGTCTTGGGATCGTAGACGACTTCAGCGGCAACGATTTGATCGGTGGGAAGCACCTCGATCCACTGGTCGAAAACCTCGTAGGGGGCTGCGGGTCGGAATCCCCCCGTCAGCGGGTCGAACCCGTCTTCGAATACCTTTTCCGTTGCCAGTGTGTGCGCGATGTCGGTGTTGGTGCCTTGCAACTCTGTTGCCAGCAGGTTGAGGACATCACCGATGGTCTTGTTGCGGTAGGCTTCAGGATCTCCCGGCTGCATCGAGTAGGGAAGTCCGAGCCCGGCCTCGCCTTCCACGCTCGCACCGGCGAGCCAGGTGAGGGCATCGACTTCATGGCCGGGCCGGATCGGCAACACCGCTTTCACCCATGCCGCGTTAATGAATTCGTTGCGGCGTTCGTCGCCGTCGAGCTGGACGAGCCATCCCAGCGAACTCCCCATCGGCGCCGGCTGACTGTCGGTGGTGATGGGGTAGTTGATCCGGTATTCATCCGATATGTTCCCGTCAGCGTCGATCGCATTGTCCTTTGATGTATGGGAATACCAACTGACCACCGCGTCCCCGGCCAGTGGGTCGGTGGACGGTGTCGGGCCGGGGTCCGGGGGCACCGGATACCGGCCGGCGGAGCCGGCGGTAATCGGCGGAATCGTACTGGTGGTAGCTGGCCGCCAATAGTCGGGAGCGACGAAGTAGAGCATCTCGTCCACGTCGAAGATCTGACGCAGCAATTCGCTGCCGAGGTGAGGATCGGAGAAGAGCTTCAGGCGTCGAATGAGGTCGGCGTAGACGATCTGGCGTTCTTCGCTGCGCAGGTCGTCGGCTGGGCGTGGCCGTATGCCGCTGGCGGCCGTGACCCGATTGCGAATCGCGGTTGCGTACGCCTCTCGCTGAATCTGTGCCACGGCTGCCTGGTAGTCGGCGAGGTCTTGTTGGTACTGGGCATGCGCAGGGTCGACGGCGGGAGGGCTCCACGTCAGCGAGAAAGTGATCTCGACGATGCGGGTATCACCGGAATTGACGAAGTTGGTCATCACGGTGAACTTGCCGTTAGCGGCATCATCTATCGGAATGGGATCGTTCGCGACATATTGGACGGCTACCCCTCCCGAGCGCGCCGACGACACCGCCACGTGGGTCAGGGTGTACTCCGCGGCCGGTGGTGGTGCCGAGAACGTCATGTCGGCGACCATGTGGTCCTTGTTGTTGAAGCTGCGGATGTCATTGGAGTTCGGATCGCGGAGTGCGAAATCTTCGTTGGGTGGGATGTCGTTGGCGGTACCGGGATACTTGCGAATGGGGAATATTCCGACGAATTCAACGATTTTGGGCTCTAGATCGGGCGGCGGCACCGGCTTTTTCAACGACGAAAGATCAGGTGCCGCAACGATATCCACCAATTCGCCCAGTCCGACGGTCTTGCCTGGGTTGTCCATGAACGCTTGCCAGCTCAGCCTGGTGCCGATGTGCTGAATCTGAACCCCAACTTTGCGCATCTTCCGGCGCAGCTCGTAGTTCACGAGCCTGGTGCTGGTGTTTTGCACGACGTAACGGCGGCTGGTGGTATCGGTGGTTTCGGTCACGACGCGAAACGCCGTCTTGAAGTTGCGGGTGATCTCGCTGCTGATCTTGGAGCTTTGCGTTCGAGTCCTCTTGTGGGTGTCTTCTGAACTCTTCTTGGTGGTGTTCTGGACGCTTGCGCTAGCGCTGGCGTCTGCGTGGTAGAACCCGGCAAAGTCGCCGCTGGCTGACGCGCTCGCGCCGAGTTTGGTGTCGTTGGCGTTCTCCTCCTTGACCGCGTCGGAGATATCGTCCTGACTTGTCAAAGTCTCCTCGGTCTTGCGGTCGGTCTGTTCCTGTTGTTCGGTCGACTTGTCGATCAGGGTCCGCCGCGAACTGGTCTCGATGACCTCTACTGAGCCGCCGGGGCTGATCCAGATGTGACCGACCGGTGCGCCGAGGAAAGTCTCGAATTCGAAGAAGTATTGTCTGAAAAGCTGAACGAGGCCGACGGGTGAGAGGACCCCCTGGGCGTCCTGCCCGGCAATGTCCGCTGAGATGCCCTGCAACGCGGGCGTTTCCAGCAGACGCGCCGTTTCGCCTACAAAGGACGGGGCCGTAGGCATGAGGTCGCGGGCGACGGTGGTCACCGCCACTCGGGTGGTGTTTTGCCTGCCGTACCATCCGACCAACGGTTGATAGACACCCATGTCCTCGCTGGCGTAGGGGAGCGTACCCGAGAAATCTGTTGGCTTCGTTGGCGCGTCGGGAATCAGAAGCTGCTGGCCGACCTCGATATGGTTGGGGTCAGCGATCCCGTTGGCCGTAGCGATCAGCCGGTACAGCGCAGCGTCGCCATAGAACCGCTGCGCAATCTCCGAAAGTGTGTCACCGGCGACGACTGTGTAATACCTGGTCATGGCGGGCCTTTCATGAGCGGTTCACGGCTCGTACATCCCTCGTCGCACATTGTGTGCACCATCGGCGGTGAAGAGGATGAGTAGCCAACTACTCCAATTCGGCGGGTTGAACTTGGGTGTGATCGAGGCCCGCCAGGGATTTCCAGGGCGTTTCAGCGTCTTGCATAGGCTCAATTCCGTGGTCGCTCGACTGGCCTGCGGCGAGCGATTTGCGGCGATTCCCGATCCTCTAACTAGTCGACCACAGCGGTTGTTGAAAGGCCGTAGGCTCACACCATGACTCCGGCTCAACTTCGGGCCTATTCGGCGGTGGTGCGGCTGGGTTCGGTGCGCGCCGCCGCGGCGGAGTTGGGCGTTTCCGACGCCGGCGTTTCGATGCTGGTGGCGGCGCTGCGCAAGGAGCTCGACGACCCGCTATTCACCAGGACGGGCGCGGGGCTCGCGTTCACGCCCGGGGGGCTGCGGCTGGCCAGCCGCGCCGTGGAAATCCTGGGCCTGCAGCAACAAACCGCGATCGAGGTCACCGAGGCCGCCCACGGGCGCCGGCTGCTGCGGATCGCCGCCTCCACCGCGTTCGCCGAGCACGCGGCGCCCGGGCTGATCGAGCTGTTTTCGTCGCGCGCCGACGACCTGTCGGTGGAGCTGAGCGTGCATCCGACGAGCCGGTTCCGCGACCTGATCTGCTCGCGCGCCGTCGACATCGCGATCGGGCCCTCCTCTGAAAACTGCGTGGGCTCGCTCGGTCCGGACGACGGGATCTTCGTGCGGCCGTTCCTGAAATACCAGATCATCACCGTCGCGCCGCCGAATGGCCCGCTGGCGGCTGGTATTCCGACGCCGGCGCTGCTGCGCCAACAGCAGTGGATGCTCGGCCCGGCCGCCGGCGGCGTCGACGGCGAGATCGCAAGGATGCTGCGCGACTTGGGAATTCCGGAGTCCAACCAGCGGATCTTCCAGAGCGATGCCGCCGCGCTCGAGGAGGTGCAGCGGGCCGGCGGTGTCTCGCTGACGATCGGCTTCGCCGTCGCCAAGGACCTCGCGGCCGGGCGGTTGACCCGCGTGACCGGTCCCGGCCTGGACAGGTCGGGCGAGTGGTGCGCGGCGACGCTGGGGCCGTCGGTGCGCCAACCCGCCGTGTCCGAACTCGTCCGCTTCATCACCACGCCGCGCTGCACCCAGGCGATGATCCGCGGCAGCGGCGTCGGCGTGACGAGATTTCGCCCGAAAGTGCATGTGACGCTGTGGAGTTAGCGGCTGCTACCAGGCGTGCGACAGGTCCGCGTGCTGCCGAACCCAGGCGTGCATCGCGATGCCGGCGGCGACGCCGGCGTTGATGCTGCGCGTCGAGCCGAACTGGGCGATCGACACCGTGACCGCCGCGCCGGCCCGGATGTCGCCGGTGATGCCCGGGCCTTCCTCGCCGAACACCATCAGGCACTCCCGCGGCAGCGACGTCTCCTCCAGCCGCCGCGCGCCCGGGACGTTGTCGACGGCGACCACGGTCAGACCGGCACCCGCCGCGAACTCGAGCAGCGCGGCCGTGCTGTCGTGGTGGCACAGCCGCTGATATCGGTCGGTCACCATGGCGCCGCGGCGATTCCAGCGCCGCCGCCCGACGATGTGCACGGTGTCGACCGCGAAGGCGTTGGCGGTGCGCACCACCGAGCCGATGTTGGCGTCGTAGCCGAAGTTCTCTATCGCCACGTGCAGCGGGTGCCGGCGCGTGTCGATGTCGGCGATGATCGCGCCGCGGGTCCAGTACCGGTAGGCGTCGACGACGTTGCGGGTGTCGCCGTCTCGCAACAGGTTTGGGTCATACCGCGGGTCGGTGGGCGGGTCGCCCCGCCACGGCCCGACGCCGCCGGTCGTCGTGCCCCATTCGGTGGGCCCCGGGTCGCTCATCGCTGCGTCCAAACCCCGGCGTGGGTGCCGTCGACGGCCACCGTCGCGTACAGCAGCGCCTCGTTGATCTCGCCCTGGGTGCACAGCGAGGCGTTGACGCGGACCGAGTCCAGCGACGCGTCGGGCAGGATCAGCACCGACGATCCGTATGCCGCGCAGGCCGGGTTCAGGCCGCGGCCCGGCAGGGTCGGCGACGCCAGCAGCATCAGCGGGCCGCCGCGCTTGGCGGAGTCGTCGCGGTACCGGTCCGCGAGCCCGGTGGCCTCCAGACCCAGCAGCATGTAGCCGTTGCCGTTGAACGCAGCGGGGTCGCCGAGCTGCTCCTTCGTCACCGGGGCGCCGTCGGCGCGCCAGCCCGTCAGGCTGACGGTCTTGACGGTCAGGCCGGTGTCGTTGGCGTTGGTCGGCGGCAACCCCACCGGAAACGCGGCCGGGTAGGCGGCCGACGTATTCGGGATGCGGTCACGCGGCGAGTAGCCGTACACGCCGCGGACCTGGCTCCGATCCTTAAGCGGCCCAAGGCAAACCGTGCCGGTGAGCCGGTTCGGGGGCGCCGACAGCGGGTGTTGGATGTCGTGCACGCTGGTGGCCGCGTCGTCGCAGCTGCCCAGGGCGGTCGACTCCAACGGGTGCGCCAGCGCACCGTAGAGCCCGAAGCGAAGGTCCTCGGGTTTGGCGTGCGGCGCCTTCGGGTCGGTGGGCGACGCGTCGACGTCGACCAGCACGTAATCGCCGTCCCAGCGCAGGTTCGACACCGACATGTTCCAGCCCAGCAGCGCGAGCGATTCGCCGACCCGCGCGGCCTGCGCGCCGTAGGGCCGGGCCGGATGCCCGGAACCCGAACAGCCCATTAGTGATACGGCCACGCAGGCCAGTAAGGCGATTAGACGGCGCATCCGGCTCGCGGCCTAGCCCAGCCCAAGATCGGCAAGGCCCAGCACGCTGCGGTAGGGGATTCCCTCGGCTTCGATGGCCTCGGCGGCGCCGGTGGCGCGGTCCACCACGGTGGCCACCCCGATCACGTCGCCGCCCGCGTCTTGCACGGCATGCACCGCCGTCAGCGCGGAGTTGCCGGTGGTGCTGGTGTCCTCCACCACCAGGACCCGCCGGCCGGAGACTTCGGATCCCTCGATAAGGCGTTGCAGCCCATGGGTTTTCGCCGACTTGCGCACGACGAACGCGTCGATGGGCCGCCCGGGCGCGTGCATGATGGCGGTCGCGACGGGATCGGCGCCCAGGGTCAGACCACCGACGACGGCGTAGTCCCAGTCGGCGGTGAGTTCGCGCATCAGCGTGCCGATCAGCGCGGCGGCGCGGTGGTGCAGGGTGGCGCGGCGCAGGTCGACGTAGTAGTCGGCCTCCTTGCCCGACGACAGCGTCACCCGACCGTGCACCACCGCCAGCCGGCGCACCAGGCCGGCCAGCTCCTCGCGGTCAGCTTCGGTCACGGCCGCCGACCCGTTTCGTCGCGGCGCGCACCAACCCGCGGGGCAGCAGCCGCCCGGCGCTGACGATCGCCTTGTACTGCAGGCCCGGAATGCTGATCACCTTGCCGGCGGCGACGTCGGCCAGGCTGCGGGCGACCACGTCGTCGACCTCGAGCCACAGGAACGGCGGCAGCTTGGCCATGTCCATCCCGGCCCTGGCGTGAAACTCGGTGTGCACGAACCCCGGGCAGACGGCGTGCACGCCGACCCCGGTTCCGTCCAGCGCGCCGGCCAGGCCCTCGCTGAACGAGATCACCCAGGCCTTGGACGCCGAATAGGTCGACGATCGCCCGTTCACCAGCCCGGCGACGCTGGCGACGTTGATGACGGTCCCGGCGCCCGCGGCGATCATGGCGGGCACCGCGGCGCGGGTCAGCTGCAAGACCGCGGTCACGTTGACGTCGAGCTGCGCCTGCAGCAGGGCGGGTTCGGCCGTCCAGAACTCGCCGGACGTGCCGAAGCCGGCGTTGTTGACCAGGACCCG
Organism: Mycobacterium sp. NGS34; assembly: GCF_059812845.1. Taxonomy (NCBI): domain Bacteria; kingdom Bacillati; phylum Actinomycetota; class Actinomycetes; order Mycobacteriales; family Mycobacteriaceae; genus Mycobacterium; species Mycobacterium sp. NGS34. The sequence goes on along the minus strand of NZ_JCALDM010000001.1, from coordinate 847,627 downwards.
CACGCCGGCGGCGAGCCGCTCGGCGACCTTGTCGCGGCCGGCCGAGTCGGCCAAGTCCGCGGGCAGGATCTCGACGGTGCCGCCGTGGCCCTCCAGTTCGGCCGCCAGTTTGGTCAGCCGCTCTACGTCGCGGGCGACCAGAACCAGGTCGTAGCCGTCGCGCGCAAAGCGCCGCGCGTAGCCCCCGCCGATCCCGGACGTCGGCCCGGTGATCAGGGCTACGGGTCGAGGCATGAGCGACAGTGTAGTGACGCGGGCCTAACCGGCCTCAGCGCTGGTAGTTACTGGCCCCGTGGCCGTTGCGCCCGGTCGGCGGCTGCCGACCCTGGTCCCGGCGCAGCGGCTCGGTGGGGCGGCGGGTCGCCTGGACATCCGAGCCCAGCAACCCCGACACGTCCGGCTGCGACCGCCGGGACGGCAGCTCCAGCCGACCGGCCGGCGCCAGGGGCCGGCTCGGTGCCGCGTTGCGCAGCCCCGCCGGCGCCCCCGCGTCCTGCGGGGTCTCCTGGGGCACCGGCGGCAACACGCGCAGCAGGTCGTTGAACTGGCGCACGGTGCGCAGCCCCTCGTCCCATTGCGCGCGCGTGCTGGAGATCGGCATGGCGACCAACGTCCAGTTCTGCTCGTTCCACATGATCTCGGCGCAGTCGGGGGCGGTGTGCGCGAAGGTGACCATGCGCCGGTCGCAGGCCCGGCGGGCCGCGTCCAGATTGGTCGAATAGACCATCCGCGGCCCGATCGCGCCCAGCAGCCAAATGTCGCTCTCCCGAGGCTCTTTCAGCCCCTTGAGGCGCAGGTCGACGACGACGTTGGTACCGACCTTGCGGTGCAGCGCGATCACCGTCGCGACTTCCTCGACGTCGAAGATGTAGACCGCCTCGCCGCGGATCTGGCCCAGCACGACGTTGTGGGCGGGGACGTCGCCCGCCGTCGAGATCACCCCGCGCTTCCAGCGCTTGAGGATGTCGGTCGATTCGCGCTCGTAGTCGAAGCCGTGCGACCGCGCCCACGATTTACGGCGCCTGCTGCGTCCCCGCTGTCGATCGATGTCGACGTACACCAGCACGCCCGCGCCGACAAAGCACAGCGCGGACAGCGTGAACCAAAGGGGGACCATCCCACACAGGGTATCCGCTGTCGGCCCGGAATAGACAATGCGACCAGGTCACAAGCAAATTAAGGTTTGCTAGTGCGCGCTGGGTGCGCCGAACGTCGACTTGTTGGGCGATTTCGGGCGAAATGCCGACAACAAGTCGACGTTGGGGCGAAGTGTCAGCCCAGGATCAGCGAGTCCCCATCCGGGCTGACGTTGACCGGAACGGTGTCGCCGTCGTGCACCTCGCCGGCCAGCAGCATCTTCGCCAGCTGGTCGCCGATGGCCTGCTGCACGAGCCGGCGCAACGGCCGCGCCCCGTAGACCGGGTCGAACCCGCGCTGCGCCAACCACCGCTTGGCCGGCAGCGAAACCTCCAGCTGCAGCCGCCGCTGCGCCAACCGCTTGCCCAGCTGCTCGAGCTGGATGTCGACGATCTGCACCAGCTCCTCGGGGTTGAGCCCGTCGAAGATCAGCACGTCGTCGAGGCGGTTGATGAACTCCGGCTTGAACGCCGCGCGCACCGCCGCCATCACCTGCTCCTCGCTGCCGCCCGACCCGAGGTTGGACGTCAGGATGAGGATGGTGTTGCGGAAGTCGACCGTGCGGCCCTGCCCGTCGGTGAGCCGGCCCTCGTCGAGGACCTGCAGCAGCACGTCGAACACGTCCGGGTGTGCCTTCTCGACCTCGTCGAACAGCACCACGGTGTAGGGGCGCCGGCGCACCGCCTCGGTCAGCTGACCGCCCTGGTCGTAACCGATGTAGCCGGGGGGCGCACCCACCAGCCGGGCGACGGAATGCTTCTCGCCGTACTCGCTCATGTCGATGCGGACCATGGCCCGGTCGTCGTCGAACAGGAAGTCGGCCAGCGCCTTGGCCAGCTCGGTCTTGCCGACGCCGGTGGGGCCCAGGAACATGAACGAACCCGTGGGCCGGTTCGGGTCGGCCACCCCGGCGCGGCTGCGCCGCACCGCGTCGGACACGGCCTGCACGGCCTTGCGCTGCCCGACCACGCGCTTGCCCAGCTCGTCTTCCATCCGCAGCAGCTTGGCGGTCTCGCCCTCGAGCATCCGCCCGGCCGGGATGCCGGTCCACGCCGACACCACGTCGGCGATGTCGTCGGGCCCGACCTCCTCCTTGAGCATCACGTTCTCGCGGGCCTCGGCCTGCGGCAGCGCGGCCTCGAGCTTCTTTTCCACCTCGGGGATGCGCCCGTAACGCAGCTCGGCGGCCTTGGCCAGGTCGCCGTCGCGCTCGGCGCGCTCGGACTCTCCGCGCAGCGCCTCCAGCTGTTCCTTCAGCTCGCGGACGACGTCGATCGCGCTCTTCTCGTTGTGCCACCGGGTGGTCAGCTCGGCCAGCTTCTCCTTCTGGTCGGCCAGCTCGGCGCGCAGCTTCTCCAGCCGCTCCTTGGACGCCTCGTCCTCTTCTTTGGCCAGCGCCATCTCCTCGATCTCGAGGCGGCGCACCAGGCGCTCGACCTCGTCGATCTCGACGGGACGCGAGTCGATCTCCATCTTCAGCCGGCTGGCGGCCTCGTCGACCAGGTCGATCGCCTTGTCCGGCAGGAACCGCGCGGTGATGTAGCGGTCGGACAGCGTGGCGGCGGCCACCAGCGCGGAGTCGGTGATCCGCACGCCGTGGTGCACCTCGTAGCGGTCCTTCAGGCCGCGCAGGATGCCGACGGTGTCCTCCACCGACGGCTCCCCGACGAACACCTGCTGGAAGCGGCGCTCCAGCGCGGCGTCCTTCTCGATGTACTTGCGGTACTCGTCGAGCGTGGTGGCGCCGACCAGCCGCAGCTCGCCGCGGGCCAGCATCGGCTTGATCATGTTGCCGGCGTCCATCGCGCCCTCACCGGTCGCACCGGCGCCGACGATGGTGTGCAGCTCGTCGATAAACGTGATGATCTGCCCGGCGGAGTTCTTGATGTCGTCGAGCACGGCCTTGAGCCGCTCCTCGAACTCGCCGCGGTACTTGGCGCCGGCCACCATCGAGCCCAGATCGAGCGAGACGACGGTCTTGTCGCGCAGGCTCTCCGGCACGTCGCCGGCCACGATGCGCTGGGCCAGGCCCTCGACGATCGCGGTCTTGCCGACACCGGGCTCGCCGATCAGCACCGGGTTGTTCTTGGTGCGACGGGACAGCACCTGCACGACACGACGAATCTCGTTGTCGCGCCCGATGACCGGGTCGAGCTTGCCCTCGCGGGCCCGCTCGGTCAGGTCGGTGGAGTACTTCTCCAGCGCCTGGTAGGTCGACTCGGGGTCGGCGCTGGTGACCCGCGCGCTGCCGCGGACCTTGACGAACGCCTCCCGCAACGCCTGCGGTGACGCGCCGTGCCCGGTGAGCAGCTTGGCGACGTCGGAGTCGCCGGTGGCCAGGCCGACCATCAGGTGTTCGGTTGAGACGTATTCGTCGTCCATCTCGGTGGCCAGCTGCTGGGCGGTGGTGATCGCCGCCAGCGATTCGCGGGACAGCTGCGGCTGCGAGCTGGCGCCGCTGGCCTGCGGGAGCTGGTCCAGGATGCGCTGCGCCTCGGCGCGGATGGTGGCGGGCTCGACGCCGACGGCCTCCAGCAGCGGCGCGGCGATCCCGTCGTTCTGCGTCAGCAGCGCCAACAGCAGATGGGCGGGCCGGATCTCCGGATTGCCGGCGGCCGAGGCCGCCTGCAGGGCCGAGGTCAGGGCCGCCTGCGTCTTGGTGGTCGGGTTGAAAGAGTCCACGACACCTCCGTTCGGGTACTTGGGTAAAAATGCTTGTCGGGTATTTCAACGCCGTCAAGGTTGAGTCTGTTCCGCTCAACTCTAGTGGATTTTGCGCATCTTGGAATAGAGGCTTAAGTCGCCACCCCGCTTAAACTCGGGGCCCGTGAGCCTGGAGGACCGCGACGCGTTGCGCGTGCTGCGCGACGCCTTCGCGCCGGGCTCCGACGCACTCGTCCGCCGGTTCTATACCCACTGGTTCGCCCTCGACGTCTCGGTGCGCGACCTTTTCCCGCCCGAAATGGGCGCCCAGCGGGCCGCTTTTGCGCACGCCCTGCACTGGGTCTACGGGGAACTGGTCGAGCAGCGCGCCGCCGAGCCGGTGGCCTTCCTGGCGCAGCTCGGGCGGGATCATCGCAAATTCGGCGTGCTGCCGAACCATTACGGCACCCTGCGCCGCGCGCTGTACGCGACGCTTCGTGACCGCCTCGGCGACGCGTGGACCGAGCCCGTCGCGGCGGCCGCCGACCAGTCGCTCAACCTGATCACGGGGGTGATGAGCGGCGCCGCCGACGCCGAGCAGGGGCCGGCCTGGTGGGACGGCACGGTCATCGAGCACATGCGGGTCTCCCGCGACCTGGCCGTCGTGCGGCTGCAGCTCGACCGCCCAATGGACTACTACCCCGGCCAGTACGTCGACGCCCACGTTCCGCAGTGCCCGCGCCGGTGGCGCTACCTGAGCCCGGCGATCCCCGCCGACCCGGGCGGCGGGATCGAGTTCCACGTCCGCCAGGTGCCGGGCGGCCTGGTCAGCACCGCGATCGTCAACGAGACGCGGCCCGGGGACCGGTGGCGGCTGTCCAGCCCGCACGGCGGCCTGCGGGTCGACCGGGACGGCGAGGACGTCCTGATGGTCGCCGGCAGCACCGGGCTGGCGCCGCTGCGGGCGCTGATCATGGACCTGTCCCGCTACGCGGAAAACCCGCGGGTCCACCTGTTCTTCGGCGCCCGCTACCGCTGCGAGCTCTACGACCTGCCCACGCTGTGGCAGGTCGCCCAGCACAATCCGTGGCTGTCCGTGTCCCCGGTCTCGGAGTACAGCCTCGACCCGTCGTGGGCCGCCGACTATCCCGACGTGACGCCGCCGCGCGGCCTGCACGTGCGCCAGACCGGCCGGCTGCCCGACGTGGTGACAAAATACGGTGGCTGGGGCGACCGGCAGATCCTGATCTGCGGCGGGCCGGACATGGTCCGCGCCACCAAGGCCGCGCTGGTGGCCAAAGGTGCTCCGCCCGAACACATTCAGCACGACCCACTGTCCCGGTGAACCGAGGTACGCCATGCAGATCGTGACCCTGACCGACCCGTCGTCGCCGGTGGCGGCGCAGTTCGTGCCCGAGGCGGGCATGATCGGCACGTCGCTGACCGACGCGGGCACCGAGCTGCTCGGCCAGCGGCGCGGCCTGCGGGCGTACGTCGAGGCGGGCAAGACGATGGGCATCCCGATCCTGTACCCGTGGGCAAATCGATTGGGCGACAACACCTACACGGCCGAGAACGTTACGGTGACGCTGACGCCGGGGGAGAACGGCGTTCGTCCCGACCCCAACGGGTTGCCGATCCACGGCACCCTGGCCGCCTACCCGGGCTGGCGGGTGACGGCGGAGTCGGGCAACGAGCTGACCGCCGAGGTGGATTTCGGTGCCGACCCGCGTCTGCTGGCCGGCTTTCCGTTCCCACATGTGCTCTCGGTGGCGGTGCGGCTGGCCGACCGGGCGCTGACGGTGCGCACCACCGTCACCGCGACCGGCGACACCGCGGTTCCGCTGTGCTTCGGCTTCCATCCCTATCTGCACCTGCCCGGCGTTGCCCGCGGCGACTGGCTGATCGAGACACCGCCGCTGCGGCACTTGCGGCTCGATGAGCGCGGCCTGCCCACCGGAGAATCCGAAAACCAGCCGGCTAGCGAAGAACCATTGGGCGACAAGGCTTTCGACGACGCCTACGACCAGGTCGGCGAGGGCGCCGTGTTCGCGGTGTCCGGCGCCGGGCGGCGCGTGGAGGTGCACTTCGAGCGGGGCTATCCGGCGGCCCAGATCTTCGCCCCACTAGCCGAGGATGTGGTGTGCTTCGAGCCGATGACGGCGCCGACGGACGCGCTGCGCCGCGGCGGCTACCGGTGCGCGCGCCCGGGCGCGCCGGCGGTCGCGCAGTTCTCGATTCGGGTGTGAGCGAACATCTTTCACCACCGCATCATCGGGAACGGCCGCAGCGGGTGCCCCGCGGCGTAGCGGCTCAGGCCCTTGGCGAGGAACGCGTGGAAGCCGCAATACGGCAACTCGGCGACGACGGACCGGATGGCCGGGCGCCCGACCCCGTCTCGCAGCAAGCCACGGCTCACGTCGATGCGGTCGGCTATCCGAAAGGTCTCGGCCATCCGGTCGTGCGACGGCCGCAGCCGGTGGTGTTCGACGATCAGCCTGCGCACGTCGTCGACGTTGTCGACGCCGAATTCCCCGGCGTACGCCGCGGCCAGGTCGGCGGACGGCTCCAAGTAGTCGAACGTGCCGGCGGTCCAGATGCCGAGATCGTGTGCGGCCCAGGCCAAGACGGCGAAGTCCGGGATCGGGGCGGCGAGCAGCCGTTGGTGGTAGTTGATGCCGCGGTAGACGTGATTGCGATAGGTCGGCAGGTGGTCACCCAGCTCGCGTTGATAGCTAGTCAGCAGGGATTCGACGATTGGGTGAGTGGTGACAACTTCCATGCCCTGACGTTAGCCCGTCTGCCCCCCGGCGCCGTCGGCGCCGAACAGCTTCCCGCGAGCGCCCCCAGGGCCACCCAGGCCGCCGAACACGCCGCCGTTGCCGCCGGTGCCACCATTACCGATCAGGGACGCATTGCCGCCGGTGCCGCCCTGACCGGCGAACGACGCCCCTGTGCCGATGGCGCCGCCGACGCCACCGACGCCCCCGTTGCCGATCGGCCCGGCGTTGCCGCCCGTGCCGCCGTGCCCGCCGATGCCGGCGTGCCCCGCGGCGCCGCCCCCGCCGCCGCTCCCGCCGTCACCGAAGAGCAGGCCCCCGTTGCCGCCGCCGCCACCGGCCCCGCCGCTATGGATGCTGAAGGTGGTGTCGCCCGCCCCTCCGAGGCCGCCAACGCCGCCGGTGCCGATCAGGCCGGCATTGCCACCGTGGCCGCCGGCGCCACCGTTGCCCGGCGTCGCACTGATGCTGAGACCCCCGGCCCCGCCCGCGCCGCCGTTGCCGTAGATCAACCCGCCCGCGCCGCCGGCGCCGCCTGCGCCGCCGCCTATCGAGCCGTTGGGGCCGCCCCCGGCGCCACCCGGTCCGCCGATGCCGAACAGCCCCGCGTTGCCGCCCGCGCCACCGGTTCCGCCGAATCCGCCGGCGCCGCCCGCCCCACCGTTGCCGATCAGCCCGCCGGCGCCACCATTTCCGCCGGCCACGCCGTTGTTCGTGCTCGCACCGCCGGCGCCGCCGTTGCCCCACAGGATGCCGCCCGCGCCGCCGGGTTGCCCGACGCCGCCAACGGTTCCGCCGTTCGCGCCGTCACCGATCAGTGGGCGCCCCAGGAACAGTTGGGTCGGCGCGTTGATCACGCCCAGCACGTCCTGCTCGATCGTTTGCAGCGGCGACGCGTTCGCGGCCTCGGCGCCGGCGTACGCGCTCGCCCCGGAATTCAGCAGCTGGATGAATTGCTGATGAAATCGTTGCGCCTGGACACCCAGCGCCTGGTAGGCCTGCCCGTGCGCGCCGAACACTGCGGCAACCGCCTGAGACACCTCGTCATTGCCCGCGGCCAGCAGTTGCGAGGTCGGCGCCAGCGCCGCGGCGTTCGCCGCTTGCACGGCGGAGCCGATGTTGGCCACGTCGGTGGCCGCCGCCGTTACGAATTCCGGGGTTACGAGCACGAGGGACATGGCCCCGACCATAAGACGCGCGAAGCGGGCCGCGAATCAGGGATTTCCCTAACCTTTTGCAGCCCCCGCGGCGGTCGCCTAGCGCGGCCTTCGCGGTTGCCAGACCACCAGCGCGGTGCTCTTGGGCACCACCGCCAGGTCGCGGCGCTGGCCGGCGCGCACCTGCGCCAGCTCCTCGGTCAGCTCCTTGACGCGCGACTGCAGCGCCTCCACCTGGTTGGTCAACTCGATGATGCGCTTGATGCCGGCCAGGTTGACGCCCTCGTCCTGCGACAGCCGCTGCACCTCGCGCAACAGGTCCACGTCGTGCTCCGAATAACGACGTCCCCCACCGGAAGTGCGCCTCGGGCTCACCAGCCCGAGGCGGTCATAGGTGCGCAGGGTCTGCGCGTGCATGCCGGCCAATTCGGCCGCCACCGAGATCAGGAAGGTCCGGGCCTCCTCCTTGGGATTGCGTGAGCCTCTGGCCATCAGCGATTACCCGCCCATCCCGCGCGCGGGTTGAAACCACTGGATTGCTCGGCGGCCGCGTAGGCCTCCAGCGCCTCCTGGGCGGCGCCCTCCAGGTTCGGCGGCACGGACACCTTCACGGTGACCAGCAGGTCGCCGTTGCCGCCGCCGCGCTTGGGCACGCCGCGCCCGCGCACCCGCAGGATGCGGCCGTCGGCGGTGCCCTTGGGCACCCGCACGCCGACCTTGCCGTCCAGCGTGGGAACCGAAAGCGTTGAGCCCAAGGCTAATTCGGTGAAGCTGACCGGGACGGTCACGGTGAGGTCGTCGCCGTCACGGCCGAACACCTTGTCCGGCCGCACATGCACGGTCACATACAGGTCGCCCGACGGCGCGCCGCGCAACCCGGCCTCGCCCTGCCCGGGCAGGCGGATCCGCTGCCCGTCCTCGACGCCCGGCGGTATCCGCACGTTGATGGTGCGGGTGCGGGTCGTCACGCCGGTGCCTTTGCACTCGTCGCACGGGTGCTCGATGATCGAGCCGCTGCCCCGGCAATCGGCGCAGGGTTCGGAGAAACCGAACGCACCCTGGTTGCGGTTGATCACGCCGGCGCCGTTACAGCTGGGGCACACCTTCGGGCTGGTGCCCGGGCGCGCCCCGCTGCCATGGCAATTCGTACACGGCGCCGGGCTGGTCAGCCGCAGCGGCATCGCCACGCCCTTGGCCGCCTCGACGAAATCGAGCTCGGTCTCGGTCTCCAGGTCGTTGCCGCGCCGCGGCCGGCTGGGACGCGGGCTGGCGCCGCCGCGTCCGAACAAGCCGCCGAACAGGTCGCCGATGTTCGCGCCGCCACTGCGCCCGGCGGCGTCGAACAGGTCGCTGAGGTTGAACTCCGCGCCGTCGCCACCGACGTTGAAGCTGAAGCCGCTGCCGCCGTCGAACCGGCGGCCGCCGAAACCGCCGCCGGCGAACAGGCGGCGGGTTTCGTCGTACTCCTTGCGCTTGGCCGGATCCGACAACACGTTATGCGCCTCCGACACCGCCTTGAATCGTTCGCCGGCGGCCGGGTTGTCAGGGTTGGCGTCCGGATGCAGGTCGCGCGCCAGCTTGCGATAGGCGCGCTTGATCTCTTCCGGGCTGGCCTCAGAGGAGACGCCCAGCTCCTTATAGAAGTCCTTTTCGACCCATTCACGCTGGGCCATGCCGCGTCACCCCCTCACCTTTCGCTATCTATTTGTTGTCTTTTGTGATTGTGGTGCTTACTCACCGGAGCCGTCGGCGTTATCGGCCGTGTCGGACGGTTGCGTTTCGGCGGCGACGGCTTCTTCGCCGTCGCCGGCGACGGTGTCGACCACGCCGACCAGCGCGTGCCGCAGCACCTGGTCGCCCAGCTTGTAGCCCTGCCGCATGACCGTGCCGATCACCGGCTTGGAGCCGTCGGCGCCGTCGCCCTCGTGCTGCACGGCCTCGTGCAGCACCGGGTCGAAGTCCTCGCCCTCCGCGCCGAACGCCGTGAGGCCGAGGCCGGTGAGGGCGCCTTCCAGCTTGTCGGCGACCGACTTCAGCGGGCCGGACTCCAGGTCGCCGTGCTTGCGGGCCCGGTCGAGATCGTCCAGCACGCCGAGCAATTGGCTGACCACGGCGGCCTTGGCCCGGTCCGCGGCGGCCTGCTGGTCGCGCAGCGCGCGCTTGCGGTAGTTGGTGAAGTCCGCCTGCACGCGCTGCAGGTCGGCCGTCAGCTCGGCGACCTTGTCGCCCGACTCGGCCTTACCGGCGGGCGCCCCGCCCGGCGCTGCCGCGCCGGGGGGGACGTGCCGTACTTCGCCGGTCTCGGGATCGATGCGCCGCTTGTCGGTGACCGTTACCTGTTCCGGGTTGCCCTCGCTCACTTGGCCTCCCGGTCGTCGTCGACCACCTCCGCGTCCACGACGTCATCGGCCGAGCCTGCCGCGCCACCCTGCTCGGGGCCGCCGGCCTGGGCGCCCTCGGCCTGGGTGGCCTCGTAGATGGCCTGGCCCAGCGCCTGGGACTCCTGGCCCAGCTTCTCCATCGCCGCCTTGATCGCGGAGATGTCGCTGCCGGCCAGCGCCGACTTGGCCTCGGCCACCGCGGCGTCCACCTTGTTCAGGGTGTCCTCGGGGACCTTCGAACCGCCCTCGGCCTCGCGTTGTTCCTTGACGAACTTCTCCGTCTGGTAGACCAGCGTCTCGGCCTGGTTGCGGATGTCGGCCTCCTCGCGGCGCTGACGGTCCTCCTCGGCGTGCGCCTCGGCGTCCTTGATCATCCGGTCGATCTCCTCCTTGGACAGGCCGGAGCCCTCCTGGATCTTGATCGTGTTCTCCTTGCCGGTGCCCTTGTCCTTGGCCGTGACGTGCACGATGCCGTTGGCGTCGATGTCGAAGGTGACCTCGATCTGGGGCACGCCGCGCGGGGCCGGCGGGATGCCGGTCAGCTCAAAGGAGCCGAGCAGCTTGTTGTGCGAGGCGATTTCGCGCTCACCCTGGTAGACCTGGATCTGCACGGACGGCTGGTTGTCGTCGGCCGTGGTGAAGGTCTCCGACCGCTTGGTCGGGATCGTGGTGTTGCGCTCGATCAGCTTGGTCATCACGCCACCCTTGGTCTCGATACCGAGGCTCAGCGGCGTAACGTCAAGCAGCAGAACGTCTTTCACCTCACCCTTGAGAACACCGGCCTGCAGCGCGGCGCCCACGGCAACCACCTCGTCGGGGTTGACGCCCTTGTTGGGCTCCTTGCCGCCGGTGAGTTCCTTGACCAGCTCGGTCACCGCGGGCATGCGGGTGGACCCGCCCACCAGCACGACGTGGTCGATGTCGGCCACCGAGATGCCGGCGTCGGAGATCACCGACTTGAACGGCTGACGGGTGCGGTCCAGCAGGTCCTGGGTGATCTTCTGGAACTCGGCGCGGGTCAGCTGCTCGTCGAGGAACAGCGGGTTCTTGTCCGCGTCGACGGTGATGTAGGGCAGGTTGATCGAGGTGCTCTGCGAGCTCGACAGCTCGATCTTGGCCTTCTCCGCGGCCTCACGCAGCCGCTGCATCGCCATCTTGTCCTTGGTGAGGTCGATGCCGCTGGTGCCCTTGAACTTGTCGACGAGCCATTCGACGACGCGGTCGTCCCAGTCGTCGCCACCGAGGTGGTTGTCACCGCTGGTGGCCCGGACCTCGACCACGCCCTCGCCGATCTCGAGCAGCGAGACGTCGAAGGTGCCGCCACCGAGGTCGAAGACCAGGATGGTCTGTTCCTTCTCGCCCTTGTCCAGGCCGTAGGCCAGCGCCGCGGCGGTGGGCTCGTTGACGATGCGCAGCACGTTCAGGCCGGCGATCTGGCCGGCCTCCTTGGTCGCCTGGCGCTGGGCGTCGTTGAAGTAGGCGGGCACGGTGATGACCGCGTCGGTGATGTCCTCACCGAGGTAGGCCTCCGCGTCTCGCTTCAGCTTCATCAGCACGCGGGCGCTGATCTCCTGCGCCGTGTACTTCTTGTCGTCGATCTCGACGGACCAATCGGTGCCCATGTGCCGCTTCACCGAACGGATGGTGCGGTCGACGTTGGTCACCGCCTGGTTCTTGGCGGGCTGGCCGACCAGCACTTCACCGTTGCGCGCGAACGCGACGATCGACGGCGTGGTCCGCGAACCCTCGGAGTTCGCGACGACGACGGGGTCGCCGCCCTCGAGAACCGAGACGACTGAGTTGGTGGTCCCGAGGTCGATACCGACCGCACGAGCCATAGTGATTCCTCCTGATTACGTAGAGCTTCTTTGGTGCCACTATGCTGAGTGAACCCCGCTCAAGCCTGCCCTCGCGGGTGTCCTGGTGTCAACCCAGCCTTGAGTCTGCTTCACTCAACTTGTCGACCATGCTAACGGCGGGCGCGCGCGTCTTGTTCCCGGGGTGGTCGTTGCGTGTGAACGCAGGGCGCCCTGGACGCACGATCGACGCCGTCAGCTCACACTCGGCTCCGGCCCCGGGATCATCTCCTCGATCAGCGAGAACACGGCGCGGGTGGCGGCGCTGGGCGGGCGCGCCGCCGACCTCGCGACATACAACCGCCAGCACAGGTCGTAGCCGGAGATGCTCACCGTCGCCAGGCCGTCGTCGCCGATCTCGTCGAGGATGAACCGGCTCAGGAAGCCGATGCCGAGGCCGTTCCGGACGTGGGTCGCGGTGGTGGCGATATCGGCGACCTCGAGGGCGATCGTGCGCTGCACCCCGGCCGCGGCGAAGGCCCGGTCGACCACCGCCCGGTTGCCGTAGCCGGGCGGCCCGTCGACGAACGACATCCCGGCCAGCTCGGCCAGTGACACCGACTCCCGGCCGGCGAGCGGGTGATCCGCTGGGACGACCAACAGCAGCGGAAAGGCGGCGACGAGCCGGGTGTGCAGGTCGGCCGGCGCCCCGTCGGGGAAAACGAGGAGCGCGACGTCGAGGCTGGCGTCGCGGAGCTGCTGCGCGAGGCCCGCCGAACCGGCCCGGGCGAAACGGATTTGGACCAGCACGCCGGGATGGCGGGCCCGCAGCTCGGCCAGCAGCCTCGGCAGGTCGATGTTGTTGATCGACATCAGCGTCCCCAGCCTGACGGTGCCGCGGACGGCCCCGACGGAGTCGACGGCGGCGACGACGGCGTCTTTGGCCGCGCGGGCGGCGTCGATGGTGGCGCGGGCGTGGGGCTCGAGCTCGCGTCCCGCCGCCGTGAGCGTCACCCCCGCCGGCCCGCGGACGAACAGCTCGGCGCCGAGTTCGCGTTCGAGGGCCTTGATCGTCGCGGACACTCCGGACTGGACGACGTGCAGCCGTTTGGCGGCGCGGGTGAAGCTGAGGGTGTCGGCGACAGCGAGGAAATACTCGAACTGGCGAAGCTCCACCGAGCCATTATCACCGCCGGTGATGGCTCCCATCAGGAATTTTCGTTGGCTTTTGACGGTTGGGCCAATTTACGGTTCGCAATTGGGTCGCGTCGATCCCAACCCCCTCAATCGGACGGTGCGCTTTATGAGTTTGCAGGGCCCCACCCTGACCAGAACCCGGACCCGGTGGTCCTCGGCGTCCACCGACGACCAGTTCGTCGTGCAGAACCCCGCGACGGGGCAGACGGTCACGGTCGTCCAGGGCGCCGGGCCGGACGAGGTGGACCAGGCCGTCCGCCGGGCGCACGCCGCGCACCTGCGCTGGAAGCAACGCCCCGCGCGCGAGCGCGGCCGATACCTGCGCCAGGTCGCCGAGGTGATCCGCGCCCACGCCGACGAGATCGCCGCGCTGGAGACGCTGGAGATGGGCAAGCCGATCACCCAGGCCCGCAATTTCGACGTGGAAGCCGCGATCGCCATCTTCGAGTACTTCGGCGCCATGGTGGAGGCGCTGCCCAGCCAGGCCCGCGACTACGGCCCCGTCCTGGACGTCACCACGCTGGAGCCGTACGGGGTGATCGCGGGCATCGTCCCGTTCAACTGGCCGCCCATCCACACCGCGGGGAAGGTCGCGCCGGCGCTGGCGGTCGGCAACGCCGTCGTGCTCAAGCCGCCGGAGCAGACGCCCTCGGTGGTGTTGCGGATGGTCGAGCTGATCCAGTCGGTCCTGCCGGAGGGTGTGGTGCAGGCCGTGCCGGGCCGGGGCGAGGTGGGCGCCGCGCTGGCCGGGCATCGGCTGGTCGGCAAGGTGTCGTTCACCGGGTCGCCGCGGACGGGCGCGGCGGTGCTGCGCACCGCGGCCGGCAACCTCACCCCGACGCTGATGGAGCTGGGCGGGAAGAACCCGCTGGTGGTTTTCGACGACGCCAACCTGCACGAGGCGCTGCTGGCCGCGGTCGACGGCGGCTTCTTCAACCAGGGCGAGGCGTGCACCGCGGCGTCGCGAATCCTGGTGCACGACAGCGTCTATGCGGAGTTCGAGGCGAAGCTGTGCGCCGCGGTGGGGCGGCTGCGGGTGGGTGACGGCGCCGACCCGGCGACCGACGTCGGCCCGCTGGTCACCCGCAAGCAGCAGAACCAGGTCCTCGATTACCTGCGGATCGGCGTGGCCGAAGGCGCCCACATCGCCGCTCAGGCGCCGCTGCCCGACGATCCCCGATTGGCCGACGGCTTCTACGTCGCGCCGACGGTGCTGACCGGCGTGACCCCCACCATGCGGGTGGCCCGCGACGAGATCTTCGGCCCGGTGGTCACCCTCATCCCGTTCAGCGACGAGGACGAGGCGGTGCGCATCGCAAACGCCACACCGTTCGGATTGGTCGCGGCGGTGTTCACCCAGGACAGCGACCGGGCGCTGCGGGTGAGCCGGCGGATCCGCGCCGGCGCCGTCTTCGTCAACAACTATCACCGCATCTCCATCGGCACCGGTTTCGGCGGCGTCGGCCACAGCGGTTTTGGCCGCGAGCACGCCCAGGAGACGCTGGCGGAGTACGGCTACACCAAGACGATCCGGCTGGCCGCCGACCGCGACGAGCTGACGTACTGGAGCGCCGCGGCCCGGGTGCTGGCGGGCTGATGCGCACGATAGCCCTCGAAGAGCATTACGCCACAACGGAATTCCTCGACGGGCCGGGCCGCTGGCTGGCGTCGCGCACCGGAATCGTCGAACCGATCAGCGACCTGGGCGACGGCCGGATCGCGGCGATGGACGATGCCGGCGTCGACGTGGCGGTGCTGTCGCTGGCCGCGCCGGGCGTCGAACAGCTGGACGGTCCGGAAGCCGTCCGCTTGGCCCGCGCATGCAACGACGAGCTCGCGAAGGCGGTCGGGCGCTACCCGGACCGGCTGGCGGGCTTCGCCGCCGTGCCGATCAGCGCGCCCTCCGAGGCCGCCGACGAACTCGAGCGGGCGGTGCGCGAGCACGGCTTCGTCGGCGCGGTGATCAACGGGCACAGCCAGGGCATCTACCTGGACGACCTGTTCTTCGACCCCGTCCTGTCGCGTGCTGCCGCGCTGCGCGTGCCGATCTACCTGCACCCGACCATCCCGCCGGCCGGCGTCATCGAGTCCAGCTACGCGGGGTTCGCCGACGAGGTCACGTTCGCTCTTTCCACGGTCGGCTGGGGCTGGCACATCAACACCGGCACCCACGTGCTGCGGGTGATCCTCGGCGGCGTGTTCGACCGATACCCGTCCTTGCAGATCATCATCGGGCACATGGGCGAGGCGATCCCGTTCATGCTGCCGCGCTTCGACGCGACGCTGAAACCCGAACTGACTGGCCTGACGCACCCCGTCAGCACCTACCTGAGGCGAAACCTCAACTACACCTTCGCCAATTTCAACGACGGGCCGACCTACGCCAACCTCGTCGCCCAGGTCGGCCTTGAGCGGGTGTGCTTTTCGGCCGACTACCCGTTCGGGTCGATGCGCGCGGCGCGGGATTTCCTGGACGGCCTGCCGCTGGGCGACGACGAGCGAGCGCTCATCAGCCACCGCAACGCCGAGCGGCTGCTGGGCCTCTAAAAACTTCGCCGATTGTTGGTCGGCATGCGGCGCCCTCATGAGTTAGCCTGAGCGTTCCCGGAGCCACCACGGCAGGAGCTCGATGTCACCGTCAGACAGTGCCGCCGAGCGGCTCGCCCGCGAGGACGAGGGCTATCACAAGAGCCTCAAAAACCGCCAGATTCAGATGATTGCCCTCGGCGGCGCCATCGGAACCGGGCTCTTCCTCGGCGCCGGCGGGCGGCTGGCGTCGGCGGGGCCCGGGCTGTTCCTGGTCTACGGGGTCTGCGGCATCTTCGTCTTCCTCATCCTGCGCGCGCTCGGCGAGCTCGTGCTGTACCGCCCGTCGTCGGGATCGTTCGTGTCGTACTCCCGCGAATTCTTCGGCGAGAAGCTGGCTTACGTCGCCGGCTGGATGTACGTCCTGAACTGGTCGATGACGGGGATCGTGGACACCACGGCGATCGCGCACTACTGCCACTACTGGGGGATCTTCCACGCCATCCCGCAGTGGACCATCGCATTGGTCGCGCTGCTGGTGGTGCTGTCGATGAACCTGATCTCCGTCAAGGCCTTCGGCGAGCTGGAGTTCTGGGCCTCGTTGATCAAGGTGCTGGCGCTGGTCACGTTCCTGGTCGTCGGCACGGTCTTTCTGGTCGGACGCTTCAAGATCGACGGTCACGACACCGGCACCGGCCTGTGGGACACCCATGGCGGGCTCGTGCCCAAGGGGCTGCTGCCCCTGGTGCTCGTCACCTCGGGAGTGGTATTCGCCTACGCCGCCATCGAACTCGTCGGCATCGCGGCCGGGGAAACGGCCAACCCCGAGAAGGTGATGCCGCGCGCGATCAACTCCGTGGTCTTCCGCATCGCGGTCTTCTACATCGGATCCACCGTCCTGCTGGGCCTGCTGCTGCCCTACACCGCCTACAAGGCCAACGTCAGCCCGTTCGTGACGTTCTTCTCCAAAGCCGGTGTCCACGGGGCCGGCAGCGTGATGAACGTGGTGGTGCTGACCGCCGCGCTGTCGAGCCTGAACGCCGGTCTCTATTCCACGGGCCGCATCCTGCGGTCGATGGCGATCAACGGCAGCGGCCCGAAGTTCACCGCGCCGATGTCGAAGCGGGGGGTGCCGTACCGCGGGATCCTGCTCACCAGCGCCGTGGGGTTGTTGGGCATCGTGCTCAACGCCGTCAAACCCAGCCAGGCGTTCGAAATCGTGCTGCACATCGCGGCCATCGGCATCGTGTTCGCCTGGGGCACGATCGTGGCGAGCCAGCTGCAGTTCTACCGGCTGGCAAGGGCCGGGCGGGTGCAACGGCCCGAGTTCCGGATGCCGCTGTCGCCGTACACCGGCTACCTCACGCTGGCCTTCCTGGTCGGCGTGGTGGCCCTGATGTTCTTCGACAAGGTGCAGGGCCCCTACCTGATCGGCGCGACCGTCGTCGGCGTCCCCGCGCTCATCGGCGGTTGGTTCCTGGTTCGCAGTCGGGTCACGGCCGCCGCGCAAGACACCGCCGCGCCGGCCCCACCCGCTCAGGGTTCGTCGATGTCCTGACCGCCGGCGAGGTCGGCGCAGTCGACGGCCTCGACGTCGGACCGGCCGCGCAGGAACTCGCCCGCGCCCCGATCCCCCGTTAGCTGCTTGATTACGTCGGGCCAGTGCCGGCGCGCGATGATGACCGGGTGGCCCGGCCGCTCGTCGAAGTACGCGCGGGCCAGGCCACTGTCCGACGCCCGTGCCCGGTCCAGGACCCGCGCCACCACGTCGGGACCGACGTCGGGGGTGTCGACGACGTGCAGCACCGCGTAATCCGCGCGCAGGCCGTCCGCTGGGGCCAGCCCGGCGCGCACCGAGGCGCTCAGCCCGTCGCGCCAATCGGGCGCGACGACCGCGGTGACCCCGGGCGGCGCGGCGACCTCTGCGGCGCCCAGGACCAGCACCACGTCGGCGCAGCCACCGCCTTGGAGCGCACCGACCGCGGCGTCCAGCCAGCCCTCTACCAGCACCTTCGGCCGGCCGTAGCGCCGTCCCTCGCCCGCGGCGAGCAGGACGCCGACGGCCCTCGACTGTGATAACGCCACTCTCCTATGATGGCATCGAGGTTCTCGTCAGGCGACAACCGGATGGAGCGCAATGACTCAAGAAGCGCAGGGGGCGACGGCCACGACCCCTCGATACGCCGGCACCCGGGTGCAGCGCGTGGAGGACCTCCGGCTGCTGACCGGCCGCGGCGGGTTCGTCGACGACATCTCGCGGCCCGGCATGCTGCACGCCTGCTTCGTGCGCAGCCCGTTCGCGCGCGCCACGATCAACGGCATCGACGCGACGGCGGCGCTGGCGTTGCCCGGCGTGCGCGCGGTGTTCACCGCCGCCGACCTCAATCCCGACGTCAAGGAGGCGTGGCACGCCGTGGCGGGCAAGGACGTGCCGGACACCCCACGCCCGCCGCTGGCCGAGGGCGAGGTGAAATTCGTCGGCGACCCGGTCGCGCTGATCGTCGCCGAAAGCCGCTACATCGCCGAGGACGCGCTGGAACTGGTCGACGTGGACTACGAGCCGCTGCCCGCGATCACCGACCTGGCCCGCGCGCAGTCCTCCGATGTGCTGGTGCACGACGCCTACGCGCACAACGTCGCGGGCGGGATGGGCGGCGCCCCGCCGGACGAAGAGGTTTTCGCGGCGGCGGCGTGCGTGGTGAAAGAGGACATCTACCAACAGATTTACGCGCCCGTGCCGATCGAGACCCGCGGGCTGGTGGTCGAATGGGAGGCGGCGTCCGGGGAGCTCACCCTGTGGGCGTCCACGCAGACCCCGCACGAGCTGCGGGCGTTCTGCGCGCGCCTGTTGGGCATTGCGGCGCAACGGGTTCGGGTCATCATGCGCGACACCGGCGGCGGCTTCGGCCAGAAGGTCGTCCCGATGCGCGAGGACATGTGCATCATGCTGGCCGCCCGCAAGGTGCCGGCGGCGCTGAAGTGGATCGAGGACCGGCGCGAGAACCTGATGTCGGCCGGCCAGGCCCGGCACGTCGACGGCACGGGCCGCATCGCGTTCGACGGGGACGGCAACATCGTCGCCGCCGACATCGACTTCGTCCAGGACGTCGGCGCCTACCCGACGCCGTACCCGGTGCTGACCACGGCCGCCATTGGCATGTTCTTCCCCGGGCCCTACCGGGTGCCCAAGGCCAGCTTCAACTACAAGACCGTGTTCACCAACACCAGCGGGCTGGCCGCCTACCGCGGCCCGTGGCAGTACGAGACGCTGGCTCGCGAAATCCTGCTCGACATCGCCGCGCGCAAGATGGGCATGGACCCGGTCGAACTGCGCCGGCGCAACCTGCTGCGCCGCGACGAGATGCCGTACTTCAACCCCAACGGCATGCCGTACGACCACGTCGCCCCCAACGAGACGTTCGAGCAAGCGGTGAAACTCCTTGACCACGAAGGCTTTCGCAAGGAGCAGCGCGAGGCGCTGGCGCAGGGCCGCTACCTGGGGCTGGGGTTCTCGGCGTACATCGAGCCGACCGGCGCGGCGACCGGCCACCTGGCCACCGAGGGCTGCACCATCCGGATGGAGCCGACGGGCACGATCAACGTCTACGTCAACGGCGGCTCCAGCGGAAACAGCGTGGAAACCACCGTCATTCAGCTGACCGCCGACGCGCTGGGAGCCGACATCGACGACGTCGCCACCATCCAGGGCGACACCGCGATCACGCCGTACGGCGCCGGGACGCAGGGCAGCCGCAGCGGCCCGATGACCGCCGGGGCCGTCGCGGAGGCCGGCGCCATCCTGCGCGCCAAGATCGTCGCGCTGGCCGCACACCAGCTGAAGGTGCCCGAATCCGAAGTGGTGCTGGCAAATTCGGCCGCGGCCGTGCGCGGCGACGCGTCGAAGCAGGTGACGTTCGCCGAGCTGGCCTACCTTTCGTACTACTCGCCGCAGGCGCTGCCGCCGGGGACGTCGCCCGAGCTGGAGGCCACCGCGCGCTACGTCGCCAAGGCCCCGATCCTGTGGTCCAACGCGACCCACGCCTGCACCTGCGAGGTGGACGTGGCGACGGGCAAGGTGACCCTGCTGCGCTACATCGTCAGCGAGGACGTCGGACCGATGATCAACCCGAACATCGTGGAGGGCCAGATCGCCGGCGGGACGGTGCAGGGCATCGGCGGCGCGCTGATGGAGGACCTCGCCTACGACGACGACGGCAACCCGCTGGCAACGACATTCGTCGACTACCTGCTGCCGACGGCCACCGAGGTCCCGCCGATCGAGTTCGGCCACGTCGAGATACCCGGCCCGGGGCCCGGCGGCTACAAGGGCGCCGGTGAGGGCGGGGCCATCGGCTCGGTGCCGGCGGTGATCAACGCGATCAACGACGCGCTCGCGCCGCTCGGCGTGGCGGTCACCCGGCTGCCCGCCAGCCCGGCGTCGATCGCGGCGCTGTTGAGCGAGGTGAAACGGTGAAGCCCGCCTCGTTCGATTACCACCGCCCCGACACCGTCGGCGACGCCGTCGCACTATTGTCCGAGCTGGGCGACGACGCGAAGATCATCGCGGGCGGTCAGAGCCTGGTCCCGATGCTCGCGATGCGGTTGGCCTACTTCGACCATCTCATCGACATTTCCCGGCTGGGCGAGCTGCGGGGCATCGAGCGCCGTGGCGACGAGTTGTGGATCGGCGCCGGAACCACCGAGTCCACCGTCGGCTCGGATACCCAAGTGCGCCAAGATGTTCCGCTGCTGACCAGGGCGACACCGTTCGTCGGGCACTTCCAGATCCGCAACCGCGGCACCCTCGGCGGGTCGATCGCCCACGCCGACGCCGCGGGCGAATACCCGGCGGCCGCGCTGGCGCTGGACGCGGTGATGGAGGTCCTCTCGCCGCGCGGGCGCCGCGAGATCGCCGCCGCGGACTTCTTCGCCGGCCTGTGGGAGACCACGATGGAACCGGACGAGGTGCTGACCGGCGTCCGGTTCCCGGTGTGGGACGGCAGGTCCGGGTTTTCCGTGCACGAATTCGCCCGTCGCCACGGCGATTTCGCGATCGCGGGCGCGTTGGTGGCGGTCCGGCTCGACGACGACGACCGGGTGTCCCGCTGCGGGATCGGGCTGCTGGGCCTGGGTCCCACGGTCGGGCGCGCGACGGCGGCCGAGGCCGCGGTCCTCGGCAAGCCGATCGGCGAGCTGGTGCCCGAGGAGATCGGCCGGGCCGCGATGACCGGCCTCGACGAGGTGCCGACCGACCTGCAAGGGTCCGCGTCGTACCGCACCCGGGTGGGCGCCACCATGGTCGCGCGCGCCTGGACGCAAGCCATCGAGGAAGCAGTGGCGGGAGCAAGCAATGGGTGAACAACCGGTTCAGTTGTCGGTCAACGAGACTCCGGTCGCGGCCAGCGTCGAACCGCGCATGACGCTGGCGGACTTCCTGCGGGAGCGGTGCGGGCTCACCGGCACCCACCTCGGCTGCGAGCACGGCGCCTGCGGCGCGTGCACGGTGCTGGTGGACGGCGACGCCGTGCGCTCCTGCCTGATGTTCGCGGTCCAGGCGGACGGCACGGAGGTGACGACCGTCGAGGGCATCGCGTCGCCCGACGGCACCCTGTCGCCGGTGCAGGCCGCGCTGCGGGAGTGCCACGGGCTGCAATGCGGCTTCTGCACGCCGGGTTTCGTGACCACGCTGACCGCGCTGCTGCGCGACAACCCCAACCCCACCGACGACGAGATCCGCGAGGCCCTGTCCGGGAACTTCTGCCGCTGCACGGGTTACCAGGGCATCGTCGCCGCGGCCCGGCGGGCGGCCGAGATCGAGTCGGTCACGCACCGGTAAACCCGCGCCATCGGCTCTGCATCGATAACGGCCTGGTTGCAGTAACTTTCGCCGCTTCTTGCGTACTCTAAGCGCTGAAATCGAAGACTTTCGGGGAGCGGCGGGTGCAGTTATCGCAAAAGGCGCGGCGAAGGCTGGCCGGCGGCTCGCTGCTGTTATCGGCCGTCCTGGCCGCACCCGCGGTGGTTTCGGGCTGCAGCACGCTCGTCGACGGCAAGCCGATCGCCACCCCCGGGGCCGGGCCGACCGAGCCCACCTTCCCCACGCCGCGGCCGACCACGGCGACGCCGGCGCCGACCAGCAGCAGCCCCGCCCCGTCGACCGGCCCCACCGGGCCGTCCAGCCCGACCACGCCACCGGCCGGGGTGATCCCGCTGCCGCCCGACCACAACGGCTACGTCTTCATCGAGACCAAGTCCGGCGTGACCCGCTGCCAGATCAACAAGGAGACCGTCGGCTGCGAGGCGCCGTTCACCAACTCCCCGCTGCAGGACGGTGAGCACGCCAACGGCGTCAGCATCAGTTCCGGCGGCAACGTGCAGTGGGTCCTGGGCAACCTGGGCGCCATCCCGACCGTCACCATCGACTACAAGACCTACGCCGCGCAGGGCTGGACGATCGTCGCCACCGAGCAGGGCACCCGATTCACCAACGACCGCACGAAGCACGGCATGTTCGTCAGCGTGGAGAAGGTCAACACGTTCTGAGCGCCTGAAAGCCCAGGTAAAGCGGATTACTGGGCCGACCTCGTCCGCAGAGAGTCCGCAGCGGATTTGATCGCAGCATCCAGGCTGTTGGCGACGCCGTCCAACCCGTCATCGAACGGGTCCGCATACACGTCTGCCGTCATCGAGGCCTCGGCGTGCCAAAGCATTCGCTGAACCGCCTCGACGTTGACCCCGCCGGCCATCAAGGCTTAGCAGACTATTCTGCCGCGTGTGTGCACCCCTGCTCTTGACACCTCACGCGAGAGCCAGGCCCGGCCAGTGGTGACAGCAAGGATACGACCATGCGATGAAGGACCGACCGTCGTGCTTTGGCCGTCGGCACTCTCGCCGTCGGCGGTCTGCGCTTTGCCCGGGATCACCTGTGCGCCATGGACTGAACGAACGCTACCGGCAGTGCACTGGTTAGGGACGGCAGGGCCTTCGAGAAGTACTGAACTCCTTGCGGTGGTCGGCTGATGCCGAAAGCATCTTCAAGCGTCACGTGGTCGATACCGGCCAGCCGACCGACTTGGATGCCTACACCACTTGAGTAACCGGCGAAGTACTCCAAGAACTTGGCTCTTGAGATCCCCGCGACGTGCCGAAACCTTTGCCATAGACGGCGTGGAGTGTCCGACACCTGTTCGTCGATGGAGAAAATCGCGACAACTCTCCCGATGGGCTGAGTCGCATAAATGGCAACGTGGGTGACATCAGGGGCGAGCCGCCGCTTCCGGAACTCGACCATCTTCGTACCGCCGATAAGTGCCGCGGCGTACTCGGGATGCACTGACAGTAGGGCTATTCGGCTAACAGGAACTTCAGCCATTCGAGTGCACTTTCGTCCCTTACTTGTTGAATGCTCTGCGGAGAGCGTGCCATCACTCCTCGCCCAATCAGTTCATCCGGTGTTATCGGCGTGTCGAGAACTCGATCAAGTCGAAACCGGATCGCCAAAACTTCCCGCCTTGAGCACATCTCATCTATGTCGGCGGGCTTGTACACAGTGCGTCGCCCAGTGAACGCGAGCACTGCGGTCGGGTCGGACGACCTTAACGTCGCCTCGACTACTCCAACCACGTTGACCATCTGATGTTCCCGAGTGCGCAGGAATAGCAAGGTGTCGCCAGGCTTTAGTTGTCGGCAGCCGGACTGGCACACATACGCTTTCCTGATCGCATTTCCTTGGTCGGTCACTCCCTGATAGAGGCTCAGCTGTCCAGAGTCATCGGCGACAGGGAAAAGGTCCCGATGCCAGTGTGGCAGGATCGGCACGACGAAAACGCGATCGGGCTGGACCGCTCCCGGACCGTAGGCGATATTGAACTCGAGCGGCCCGATGTTCGTTTCGACGGTGTCGGGATGCAGTGACTTCCCAAGGACGACCTCCCCGGCTCGCCCGGTGTTGCCGCGTTGAGTGAACCCAAAGCTTTCGAATAGCTGGACTATCTCAACCTCATCATCGAATACCTCAACAAATACCGAATCGAAGCCGTTTGTCCGAGCGTGTTCAAAGATCGCCCAGAGGAGTAATTCGCCGCGCTTGACCCCGCGTGCGGCTTCAGCAACCTTGAAGGTGCAGATCTTCAATACGCGGCCCGTCAGGCCCCATCGGTCGTCGAGCTCCTCCTTGAGAATGACCACTGCGTCGAGCGGACCGTCAGAGCTTCGCATCACCAGACATGGCCGAGCTTCTTTGGCGACCTTCTCGCGCAACCACCGGCGAATGTTGTACTCCGCCGCAAAGTCATCGAATATTGCATCAGCGGGGTCAAGTTCGTAGCCCGTGATCGTTTGCACAGCGGGAACAGTGATTGGTTGTTGGCGCTGACGGGCGAGGACGTCAACCGCGTCCCGGAGCGAGAACACCCTGTCCTCGAGTCCCAGCGCCTTCGCATGTGGAAGAATCCGCTGGTCCTCTGTCACCAGCCAGGCGGCCGCTCCACGTTCGAGAGCTAATAGCAGAGTCATGTCGACTTTGCTTTGGCGACTGATTTGCGGCGGATAACTT
Source organism: Mycobacterium sp. NGS34 (assembly GCF_059812845.1). Taxonomy (NCBI): domain Bacteria; kingdom Bacillati; phylum Actinomycetota; class Actinomycetes; order Mycobacteriales; family Mycobacteriaceae; genus Mycobacterium; species Mycobacterium sp. NGS34. The sequence goes on along the minus strand of NZ_JCALDM010000001.1, from coordinate 823,456 downwards.
GCTCGGGCCTGAAAGCCCACAGGGATGTCGATGGGATTGAGGATGTGGTAGCGCTCCAACTGATTTCGCCGAAGCCGCTTGTGTTCCTCGTCGACGTGCCGCTCGATGTCGTCTATCACCCCGGCAGCTAGGCACAGTGTGTGGCTCAGCCCAGTCGCCAATCTGTAGAACTCGCGAGCTAACTTGCCATTGACGTGGGGAGAGTCAGCGGTACTTTCTGCCGCGATAAGGATGTTCGTATCGATGAGAACGCGCAGGGCGGCAGCCGATACCACGCTAGCCTCCTCTCGCGCAGTCAAAGCATTACGCGCTGGGGGGAGCATGGACGCTGCCATAACCAAAGCGAAGTCATTTCGGAATATAGTGGTGACCATTGCCTGGACGGTCACGACTGCGGTCGCGCTTGAGGCGTCGGAGAACTCATTACGGTGACGTTCTGCGGTAACCGTCCGTTATCCCCGGAAGTGTCTCAAAAAAGACCTCATATGAGACAGCGATCGGTGCATTATCAGATGTCGCGTTCTGCCAGTTGGCAATGTCTCGAAAGTTCGTCTCACCCAAAGTGTCTCAAATGACTGTCCGAGTTTTGTTCCAGCCTTGGCCTTCAATGGAGATTGATCGGGCAACTACGTGAGCCAGCACGATAGTGCCTGGCGGAATCTCATCGCCTGATGGCGCGACGCCACCGTCAGCACGCGTCCCGAAGGAAGGGGCCCCCGACCAGCTGATAGTCGAGTATAGTTTCGGTTTCGTTAGTTAAATCGGGTGGCAAGGGCCGTGGACAACGAAACCAACTCAAAGTCAGGGTGGCGGCGGAAGCTGCTAACAGTGCCGGGCATCATAGGAACCACTGTCCTCACTGCGGTGGTAGGAGCTGGGGTCACATGGACAGTCAATTACCTGCGCGAAGCTGAGTTACACCCCAGCGACGCAATCAAACTGTCCGTCGAAACCGATCCGAGCAAGATGAGCGGCGTGAATACATACAGCAGGCCGGTCGTGATTCCTTCGACTGTCCGAACGCGTGGCGCACCGACCGAGCACATGGCTGTGGGATGTGAAGGTTTCCATTCGTGGGCGGTCGACAACCATGGTGTAGACGCCGGTGAAACTCTAGTGGAGATCGCCGCCCAAGGCGCAAGCGACAAACCCGTTCTAATTCAAAACATGCGAGTGAGGGTTACCGATACCTCGCCACCAATGAACGGGATTGCGGCGGAATGCCAGAGTCAGGGCATGGCCGAGCGGCGAGGCATCGCAGTCAATCTTGACGCGACCCCGCCCACGGTTGACTACAAATCCGACCCGAAGGCACCATTTGGCTTCACTCTGGCTAAAGGTGAGACTGAGTTATTCAGGGTGTCCGCTACGGCTGCCAAAGCAACCTATCGTTGGAAGATCTACTTCGATGTTGTCGTCAATGGAGCGTCCGACACTCTTGAAGTCGGGGGGAACGGCGGATTCATCACAACCGCCGCGCCAGCGCGGGACGCGATGTGGGAATGGGACTACGTTGACTCATACTGGTTTCGTATTGATGGAAATCGTATAGTCGCTAAGATCCCCCCATCGGAGTCGTTACCGGCCCCCAAATAAGACCACGGTGACGATGTTGGCGGTCACCACAGGCTGAGCACCGATGCCTCGATCTGTCGGGCCGACGAACACGGGGGGCCGGCTCTGCGCCACCGCAGAGCTCTACCGCACAGGCTGGATGAACAGCGGCCGGTGAAATCTGTCGGCGTGGTCGAACCGCTCCCAGCCCAGCGCCGTCCAAAAGCTGTCCGCCCCTTCGCTGTACGCGAAGAGTCGTCGCTCGGCGTGCCGCTCCTGAAGGGCGCGCACTACCCGGGTACCAACACCACGCCCCTGCGTTTCGCTGGCCACCTCGATGAACTGAATCTCCAAACGTTCGGAGCCGATCGCCGGCACCGCGGTGTATTCCGGATTGATACCGCCCGGGTCATCCAGCTCGACGCGGGCAACCTCGACACCGTCCACCAACACCTGCACGAACCACGGCTGGTCAACGTAGGACCGGACCTCGTCCCACCACCGTTCGTTCTCGTAAACGATGGACCAGTCGAACGGCGGGAGCCACGAGTACTGGTCCGCGGTGCCTCGCCGGTGGTCGATGAACTCTAGTGTCACTACGGACTCGCCTCTGGAATGGTTACTCGACCACGGGATCTGGCAGTAGCAGCGTGACCGCCGCTAGTCATCGAAGCGATGTAGCACGACCAGTTCAAAAGTGGCGCAGCCCAATTCGACCGCGCCACCGCGTGGATGCCTGGGGTACAGACGCTTTCAGCGACGAGCGTGGATGTTGAGTCTGATCGACTCACCGACGCGTTCCAATGACGAGCCCCCATCTGCCAGCGCGACGAGAGATACCTGATCATTGAGGCCGAAGGTCCCCCCGCGGGTGTGTTTGGCCCGGAACCGTTTCCACTTCTTCCAAACGGAGGAGTCTGCCGCCATCACCGCATCGACACACAGCGTCCATCCGGGCTGCTGGAGCGCCGTCGCCAATGCACTAGCGACCTCGTCAGGCACCTCCGTGCTGGGCTTGCGCGCCTCCAGGCCAAATTGTTGCCGCGTGTAGAAGTCATTGAGCGCGCCGCACGAATATCCGATGAAGACTCGTGCTGCTTCCTCGTACGTTGAATTGTGGACGATACGGAGGCGATCCACGAGGTAGGCGCCGAGCGCGTCTGCCTCGGCCGCTACCGAGGCCATCGCCTCGTGCATGCCCGCCCGCGTCCGCGCATAGTGGTGAAACGCCGCCGGATCCGTAAGGATGTCGGCGACCATCAGCAGATCCGTCAGGGATACGACCCAGGTCGGCCTATTGACATCTCTAGCCACTGCCAGTCCACCCGACGCGAACGGGTCTATGCGCTCGAACGTGACGATGACCGCGGTGCCGCCTGGCACGTCGTCCGAGAGCAGCTCGACCGGCCGCCCATTCTCGGTGGGTGCGAAAGATCTCCCGTCTTCATCGAGGATGTATGTCAGAGCGCGATCGGTCTGGTCGAGCGCCTCGCCGAGGATCGCTTTCAGCTTCGTGTCGACTCGGCCGGGGGCGCCACGCCGGCCGGACTCAGTCAGTGCGATCGCCTTGGCTTCGACAACCAGGGGCCACTCAGCACAGGCGAGAGTATCGATTTCGCCATGCTGGTCGGAAGCGAGATCGTAGTGCTGTGCCGAATGGACGTTCGAGGTCCCGAATACGGTCTGCAACGCCCCGGCGACCAAGCGCTCGTGTGCGTCCTGCCGGTGCTTGTAGTACTTCTGCGGGTCGAACACGCTGCTTTTGGGCTCGACGGCGAGGCGTTGGTGGATCACGGCCGACAGCGACCACGGGTCCGGAACGAGGTACATGCCGTCGTCAAGCTTGATGCAGGGATGGGTACGTGCCCGGTTCGAATCGCCGGGTGCGCGAAACTCCGGTTGACAGCCGTAATCCGTCGAGAAGAAGTCCAACATCGCGGTGATCTGCTCCACGGCGATGCCGGTGCTGGCGGCTACGTCGTCGGGATCCCACAGCGTGGCCGCGTTGAGCGCCTTGAGCCACGCCGCACCCGCCTCGGGATTCGGCGCGCCGCTGTTCAGCGCGTCGGTCAATGCATCGATCCCCGATGTGAAGGTCTGGTTGACCCAGCGGGTGTGCAGCCGAGTCGCCCGGATGACATCCGCGGGGTCGAAACCGAGTCCGTTCACGTAATAATCGCGATGCCGTCCGAACACCTCAGCATCGACTCGTTCGAGGTGCACCGCGTACCCGGGCATCCGGTCAGCTTGATACTCCAGCTTCAGCTGCTGCAGCAGAAGATCACGGTCCGCGTCGTCGGTGTTGGCGCTCTCTAGGGACGCGGTGATGATGCGCAATTGGTCCGCTTCGAAGATGTCGCTGACCAGCTGGCTCACTCGTTGCGTTACATCGGACGGGGTATCCGCGTCGCCAGGATCCACGGACAGCGCGACGCCCACGAGGTACTCAGCTTTGCCGGCCCACGCCGATGTGACGTCTCCATCGGCGAGGCTCTCTTCGCCGGTGAACGCGACCATCATCGCCGGTACCACCACCGAGTTGATGAGCTGGGTGAGGTCGCGACCGGCCATCAGGCCGCGTAACTCATCGATCAGCGCGGGCATCTCCTCGGGGTCGCACTGGCGACCCTGCGGGAATCCACCAATTCGAGACATGACGCGATCGTAAATCTCAGGTACGACAGTCTGCTTTGCTGATCGGAACTGCGGTTGGTTCAGCTGAAGTCATGCCGTCCGCAGATCGTCCGCAGTAGAGCTGACAACAACTTTTATTCATCAACACAACCAACGCTCTGAGCAGCAGGCTATCAATGCGCTCAACACAGCTTGTCGGTACAAACACCCTTGACGGTTCGTCAGCGTGGAGAAGGTCAACACGTTCTGAGCGCGTGAGAGCGCGGCCGAAGTCGGTGGACTGAATTCGGTCCGCGCTGGGTACCCGTTCGCCACCCTGGGCGTTCCCGCCTGTGAGCGGATTGCAGGATGTACGTTGCTGCAGTGGGGTTGATCAGCGTTGATCGAGGGGAGCGGTAATGAGCTTTACGGTGTGGCCGCCCGAGGTGAATTCGATACTGCTGCTTGACGGCCCGGGCCCGGGGCCGATGCTGGAGGCGGCGGCGGCCTGGGACGGCGTCGGCTCCGAATTGAGTTCGGCGGCCACCGCGTTCAGCTCGTTGACCTCAGACCTCGCCGGCCAGGCGTGGCAGGGCCCCGCGTCGGCGTCCATGACGAGCGCGGCCGCCCGCTACGTGAACTGGCTGGGCGGGGCGGCCGCGCAAGCCGAACAGTCGGCGGCCCAGGCTCGCGCGGCCGCCGTCGCGTACGAGTCCGCGCTGGCGACCATCGTGGACCCCGGAGTGATAACGGCCAATCGTGGCCAGCTGGTGTCGCTGGTGCTCTCGAACCTGTTCGGTCAGAACGCCCCGGCGATCGCGGCCGCCGAGGCCGACTACGAGCGGATGTGGGCCCAGGACGTCGCCGCGATGGGCGGATATCACGCCAGCGCGTCGGCAACCGTCGCGCAGCTGGGCTCGTGGGAGCAGGCGCTGGAGAGCCTGCCGGGTGAATTCGTCCAGGCAGTCGAAAGCGAATTCAACCACGTCGCCAACACGGTCTTCGGCACCATCTTCGGGGCGCCGGCCAATCCGCCCTTCTCGGCGACGCAGACGGGGACCTACACCGGCGGACCGTCCCTGGCCACCCGATTCGAAGAGGCCGCGCTGTACCCGGTGAAGCCGCTGCTGGGCTTCTTCCCCGGTCTGGAAGCTCAGCTTTCGGCCCCGAATTCGCCCTTCCTGCAGCTGTTCACGGGCGACAACCCGCTACTTGGGATAGGCCTGTCCAACACCCCGCCGCGGTTGTTGCCGCTGCTCCTCGGGGAAACGGTGCAGCACACCACCTACAACGGGATGAGCGTCATTCAGATCACGCCGGCCCATCCCAACGGCGACTACGTGGTGGCCATCCACGGCGGCGCGTTCATCTTCGCGCCGTCGATCTTCCACTGGCTCGACTACACGGTGATGGCCTACCAGACCGGCGCGACCATCGAGGTGCCGATCTACCCGCTGCTGCAGCAGGGCGGCACCGCCGGCACCGTGGTGCCCAACATGGCCGGCTTCATCAACTCGCAGGTCGCCGCACACCCCGGGCATGTCAGCGTGACCGGCGACTCCGCCGGCGGCAACCTGGCACTCGCGGCCCTCGAATACACGTTGGCCCAGAATCCGAATGCCGCCATGCCAACCTCGATGGTCCTGCTGTCCCCGTGGCTGGACGTCACGTTCAGCAACCCGAACATCGCGTTCGTCCAGGACCCGCTGCTGCCCGTCGCGCCCGGAATCCAGATCGGCAAGGAGTGGGCGGGCGGCCTATCGGTTACCGATCCCATGGTGAGCCCGCTTTATGCGTCATCTGCGGTACTTCACGGGCTCCCGCCGACATACGTCTACACCGGCAACCTGGACTCGCTGTCGCCCGACGTGCTTGTCCTGCAGCACAACGCCGCCCTGGCGAACGCACCGTTCAACTTCGTGCTGGCCAACGGCCAAATTCACGACTGGATCATCCTCACATTGGACGGTCCGCAGTACTGGGCGCAGATCGACCAGGAACTCGGCCTAACCGCCTAGCCCGTCCTGCGGCGCTTACGCCGAGCGAGGTACTCCGACCAGGAGCCCACCTCCGGGTGCTGCTTGAGCAACGCCCGCCGCTGGCGCTCGGTCATGCCGCCCCACACGCCGAACTCCATGTGGTTGTCGAGCGCGTCGGCGAGGCACTCGGCGGCAACCGGGCAGTGCCGGCAAATGGCGGCCGCTTTCCGTTGCGCCGCCCCGCGAACGAAGAGTTCGTCGGGATCGGTGGTGCGGCACAGCGCCTTTGACACCCATTCGACCCGGGCGTCGGACACCCCTGCGACAGAGGCGATGGTTACATCCCTGATGTTGGACACGTGGATCCTTCTGTCGGTTCCACCCCCGCAAATGACTATCCCGGGCAGTTTCGGCGCTGTCTGTCCGCCGACGGGTCGGCGCGTGGGATGAATCCCGCGTCCCCCGATTGGGGGAAACGGCGGCAACCCGTGTGTGACACTGGGCGGCATGGTCGGCCGGGCAACGACCGGGAAAGTGCGTGTGGTCGTGGGCGACGATCACCCGCTGTTTCGCGACGGAGTGGTGCGCGCGCTGACGTCGAGCGGCGAAGTGGACGTGGTGGCCGAGGCCGACGACGGTATCGCCGCCTTGGCCCTGATCAAGACGCATCTGCCGGACGTCGCGCTGCTGGATTACCGGATGCCCGGGATGGACGGCGCGAAGGTCGCGGCCGCGGTACGGGGTGACGAGCTGCCCACCCGGGTGCTGCTGCTGTCGGCGCACGACGAGTCGGCGATCGTCTTCCAGGCCCTGGCGGAGGGCGCCGCGGGATTCCTGCCCAAGGAATCGACGAAAACCGAGATCGTGCAGGGCGTGCTCGACTGCGCCGAGGGCCGCGACGTCGTGCCCGCGGCGCTTGCTGCCGGCCTGGCCGCGGAGATCCGCCGCCGCGGCGAAGCCCAGGCCCCGGCGCTCAGCCCACGCGAACGCGAGGTCCTGAATTTCATCGCCCAGGGCCTGAGCATTCCCGCGATCGCGTCGGAGCTGTACCTGGCGCCGTCCACGGTCAAAACCCACGTCCAGCGCTTGTACGAGAAACTCGGCGTCAGTGATCGCGCCGCGGCCGTCGCCGCCGCGATGCGACGCGGGTTGCTGGAATAGCATGGGCCGCTCGCTGGCTCATCTGGTCGACTTCGTAGCGGCCGAGCCCGTCCGCTTGTCGGCGTTTCTGCGCTTGCCGCTGATCGGTTTGATCGTCCTGTTGGTCTCGGTGTGGGAGGTCGAGCACTGGTTGCCGCTGGCTTACGCGGTGATCCTCGCCGCCTACAGCGTGGCCGCGCTGGTGTGGGTGGTGGTGGTGCTGCGCGGCCCGGTGCCGCCGTGGGCCGGCTGGGTGTCGACGGGCATCGACGTGCTGACCGTGGTGGCGCTGTGCGTCGTATCGGGTGGGGCCACCGTAGCGTTGCTGCCGGTGTTCTTCCTGCTGCCCATCTCGGTGGCGTTCCAGGATCGCCCCGCGCTGGCGGCCACGGTTGGAATCTGCACCGCCGTCGGGTATCTCGGTGTGTGGTTTGTCTACTCCAAGCGTGACGACAGCGTCGAGCTCCCCAGCGTGGTGTACACCCATTTCGGTTTGCTGTTGTGGTTGGCGGCCGCGATGACCGCGCTGTGTTATTTCCTGACGCGCGCCGCGGCGCGGGTGGCCGCATTGCTCGAGATGCGCCGCACGCTTGTCACGGAGTCGATGCGCGCCGACGAGCGCAACGCCCGGGCGCTGGCCGAGCACCTGCACGACGGACCGCTGCAAGATCTGCTGGCGGCGCGACTCGAACTCGAGGAGGCCCGCGAACGCTACACCGATGCGGGGCTGGAGGCCGCCTACCGGGCGGTGCAGGACACGGCGACCCAGCTGCGCGGCACGGTCACCGCACTGCATCCGCAGGTGCTCACCGAGGTGGGCCTCACCGCCGCGCTGCGTGAGCTGATTCGCGCCTACGAGCACCGCGGGAACTTCGCCATCGAAGCCGATCTCGAGGAGGTCGGCCGGCCGCGGTCGCAGTCCCTGCTTTATCGGGCGGCACGCGAACTGCTCGCCAACGCCAACAAGCACGCGCAAGCGAGCACCGTCAAGGTTCGCCTCACCCGCGCGGGCGACGCCATAACGCTGAGCGTCGTCGACGACGGAATCGGCTTCGATCCGGCCGTACTGGATCGATGCGTGGCCGACGGCCACATCGGACTGGCCTCGCTGGCCGTCCGCATCGACGCGATGGGCGGATCGATGAAGCTCACGTCGACGACGGGCGACGGGACGCGGGCGTCGGTGACCGCGCCCGCCGGAGCCGACTGAGCGCCGGCGAAAGGCCGTCTCGTCCGCGCGCCTGAGCTGGCCCGAAAGCGGTGTCAGTACCATCGGTGCCGTGGCATCCAACGGCCCACCGGACGACTTCCACAACCAGCGCACGCAGTATGCGAACTACGGCGCCCTGGGCGGGCCCCCGGGACCGGGTGAACCGCCCGCCGAACCACCGCCCGACCAGCCCGAGCAGCCCGAGGCGCTCGATCCCTTCGAAGCGGAGCCCGAGCCCACCCCGTGGTACCGGAAACCCGTCGGGATCATCGCCTGGATTGTCGCGGTCCTGATCCTGCTCGCCCTGATCGTCTACGGGCTCATGGAGCTGATCCAGGGCGGCCAGGGCACCAGCCCCAGCCCGAGCACCACGGGCAGCACCACCCCGACGACGACCACCACGACGACGGTGACGCCGACGACCACCGAATCGTCGGCGCCGCCGCCCAGCAGCAGCGCCGGCGAGCCGCCGGCACAACAGCCGACCCAGCAGCCCACGCACCAGCCAACCCAGCAGCAGCCGACGCACCGGCACCACATGCCCCAGCTACCGTCCGTGATCACCATTCCCGACGGGCCCGTGGTCACGCTGCCGCCGGGTCTTTCGCAGTGAGGTCCGCGTCATGAGCGAGGCGCTCGGGCTGTCGATCGGGGCGGCCAACCTGGTCGCGGTCCGTTCGGGCAGCGCCCCGGTGGTCCGCAGTTCGGTCCTGACGCTGTTCGAGAACCGGCCAACGGAAATCGGCCTGCCCGAGGAAAACCCGAACCTGTCCGAATCCGGGCTGGTGCTGCGCGGATTCGTCGAGCGGGTCGGGGACCGGGCTCCGCTGGTGGCGGCCGACGGGACGAAGTACCTGGGCGAGGTGCTGACGGTCGAGGCGATCGAAGCCATGGCGCGCACGGTCGGCTACGGCACCCCCGTCACAGTCGCGGTGCCCGCGTACTGGTCGGAGGCCCAGACCGCCGCGCTGCGCGACGAATTCTTCGCCCAGCCGGACCTGACCCGCGGCGGCGTGGCACCGGCCTTGATCTCCGACGCCACGGCCGCGCTGGCGACGCTGCGCGCCAACCCGGGATTTCCGGCCGGCGTCGTCGCGGTGTGCGATTTCGGCGCCAGCGGCACCAGCGTCACGTTGATCAACGCCGGGTCGACCCTTGCCCAGATCGGTCCGTCGGTGCGCTACACCGACTTCTCCGGCGACGGGATCGATCAGCTCATCCTCGACTACGTGCGCTCGGGCGGCTCCGACGCCACCAGCACCGACCTGGCCGGCACCGCGCGCATCGGTGCGCAGGCGCGCCAGCTCGCCGAATGCCGCCGCGCCAAGGAGCAGCTGTCGAGCACCAGCGCTTCCGCGGGCGACGTCCGGCTTTCCCGCGCCGAACTCGAACAGCTCATCTCCCAACCGCTGGACGGATTCCTCGGCACCGTGGAAGATACGTTGCAGCGCAACGGGATTCAACGACCCGACCTGGCGGCCGTGGCGGCCGTCGGTGGGGGCGCCGGCATCCCGCTGATCGCCGCGCGCCTGTCGGAGCGGCTGCGGGTGCCCATCCACACCGCGCCGCAGCCCGCTTTCGCCGCCGCCGTCGGCGCGTCGGTGCTGGGCCAGCAGCAGGCCGCGGCGGGCGTCGCGACCGCCGCGAGCCCCGTCGTGGAAAACCCGACCGAACTGGTCGAGACCGCCAAGGTCGTCGACGGCGGACCCGCCCTGGCGTGGTCGGCGGACGCCGATGACTCCGCCGAGCCGGTGCCGTACGTCGGACCCGACATGACCGGCGAATACGGCCGGGAGCCAACGGGATTGGGCGACACCGACAGCCGCCGCCCGGCCGCCGTGGCCGCGACGCTGCCGTGGTACAAGCGCACCGCGCTGGTGCTGAGTGTCGTCGGCGCGGCCGCGGCCGTGCTGCTCGCGGTGGTGCTGGCGCTGACCCTGGGCCACCCGAAAACCACCCCGACCAACAACACGCCGCCCACCGAACCGGCGCCGCCGCAGACGTCGCAAACGGAGACGATCACGGAGCCCAACGGCACCACCACCGTGACGGTGCTCCCGCCGCCGCCCGCGCCGTCGTCGTCGACGACGACCCAGCCGCCGACCACGACGACCAGCAGTCCGCCGCCCAGCACGACCACGACGACGGCGGCGCCGACCACCACGAGCGCCCCGCCGACCACGACGTCGCAGGCGACCACCACCGCGGCCCCGACGACCACCCGGCAACGGCCGCTGCCGCTACCCCTGCCGCAACCGCCGTTCGGGCGTTAGCCGCAGGCCACGGCCGCCGCCGGGCGGCAACTTAGGGCAACCTATCTCGCGTCGAAAGCTACCCAGATGTCACTATGAGCAAGCCTTAGTAGGCAAACAAACTAGGAATTGGGGAGACCTTCTGTGACCACGCAAACGCTCATCAGACTGATCATCGGACTGGGCATGACCGTGGTGGTGGGCGCTTTCGCCGCCCGCCGGGTGTTGTGGCTGAACAAGCTGGTCATGTCCGGCCAGCCGGCCAGCGGGCGCGCCGACCATGTCGGCGACCGCATCTGGACCGAACTCTCCGAGGTGTTCGGCCAGCGCAAGCTGCTAAAGTGGTCGCTGCCCGGCCTGGCGCACTTCTTCACGATGTGGGGATTCTTCATCCTGCTGACGGTCTACATCGAGGCCTACGGCGTGCTGTTCCAGCCGAACTTCCACATTCCGATCATCGGCCGCTGGGACGCACTGGGCGCCCTGCAGGACTTCTTCGCGCTGGCCGTGCTGACCGGCATCGTGACCTTCGCGATCATCCGGCTGCGCACCGAGCCGAAGGAGTACGGCCGCCAGTCCCGCTTCTACGGCTCACACACCGGCGGCGCGTGGCTGATCCTGTTCATGATCTTCAACGTCATCTGGACCTACGCCATCTTCCGCGGCGCGTCGGTGAACGCCCTCGGCGACGAATTCCCGTACGGCCGCGGCGCTTTCTTCAGCCACTTGATGGGCTCGCTGCTGCACCCGTTGGGTCACAACACCAACGAGATCGTCGAGACCGTCGCCCTGATGCTGCACATCGGCGTCATGCTGGCCTTCCTGCTGATCGTGTTGCACTCCAAGCACTTACACATCTTCCTGGCGCCCATCAACGTCATCTTCAAACGTCTGCCCGACGGGCTCGGCCCGCTGCTGCCGATCGAGTCCGACGGCAAGCCGATCGACTTCGAAAACCCGCCCGACGACGCCCAATTCGGGCGCGGCAAGATCGAAGACTTCACCTGGAAGGGCATGCTCGACTTCGCCACCTGCACCGAGTGTGGGCGCTGCCAGTCGCAATGCCCGGCCTGGAACACCGGAAAGCCGCTGTCGCCCAAGCTCGTCATCATGGACCTGCGCGACCACTGGATGGCCAAGGCTCCATACATCCTGGGCGACAAGGAGACTCCGCTCGAGAACACCCCGGAGGGCGGGGTCGCCGAGAACCTGAGCGGCGAGAAGCACGCGGAGGAGCATCACGTCCCCGAGTCGGGCTTCGGACGCGTGATGGGCTCCGGACCGGAGCAAGCGACCCGCCCGCTGGTCGGCACCGCCGAGCAGCGCGGCGTCATCGACCCTGACGTGCTGTGGTCCTGCGTGACGTGCGGTGCCTGCGTCGAGCAGTGCCCGGTGGACATCGAGCACGTCGACCACATCGTCGACATGCGCCGCTACCAGGTGATGATGGAGTCGGAGTTCCCCTCGGAGCTGTCGGTGCTGTTCAAAAACCTTGAGACCAAAGCCAATCCGTGGGGCCAGAACGCCTCGGACCGCACCAACTGGATCGACGAGGTCGACTTCGACGTCCCGGTCTACGGCGAGGACGTCGACAGCTTCGACGGCTACGAGTACCTGTTCTGGGTGGGCTGCGCGGGCGCCTACGACGACAAGGCGAAGAAGACCACCAAGGCGGTCGCCGAACTGCTGGCCGTCGCCGGCGTGAAGTACCTGGTGCTGGGCACGGGCGAGACCTGCAACGGCGACTCCGCGCGGCGGTCGGGCAACGAGTTCCTGTTCCAGCAGCTGGCCGCCCAGGCTGTCGAGACCCTGGACGGGCTGTTCGAGGGCGTGGAGACCGTCGACCGCAAGATCGTTGTGACGTGCCCGCACTGCTTCAACACCCTGGGCAAGGAGTACCGGCAGCTGGGCTCCAACTACACCGTGTTGCACCACACGCAGCTGCTCAACCGGCTGATCCGCGACAAGAAGCTGGTGCCCGTTACCTCTGTCTCCCAGGAGATCACCTACCACGACCCGTGCTACCTGGGCCGGCACAACAAGGTGTACGAGGCGCCGCGCGAGCTGATCGGCGCCGCCGGAGCCACGCTCACCGAAATGCCGCGCCACGCCGAGCGCAGCTTCTGTTGCGGCGCGGGCGGTGCGCGCATGTGGATGGAAGAGCACATCGGCAAGCGGATCAACCACGAACGCGTCGATGAGGCCCTGGCGACCGGCGCCACCACCATCGCCACCGGTTGCCCCTTCTGCCGGGTGATGGTCACCGACGGCGTCAACGACCGCCAGGAAGAGGCCGGCCGCAGCGGCGTCGAGGTGCTCGACGTCGCCCAGGTGCTGCTGGGGTCGATCGAGTACGACAAGGCGACGCTGCCCGAAAAGGGCACGGCCGCCAAGGAGGCGAAGAAGCGGGCCGCCGCGGCGCCCAAGGCATCCGCCCCGGCCGCGCCCGCCGAGGCGCCCGCCGTGGCCGAGGAACCCGTTAAGGCCGCCGAGGCCGAGCCGGCCAAGGCCGCGGCCCCGGCTCCCGCCGCGCCCGCCAAGGGGTTGGGCATCGCCGGCGGCGCCAAGCGACCCGGCGCCAAGAAGGCAGCGCCCGCCGCGAAGGCGACCGAGGCGCCCGCCGAAGAGGTTGCGGCTCCGGCGGCGCCCGCCGCGCCCGCCGCGCCCGCGAAGGGGCTCGGTCTGGCCGCGGGTGCCAAGCGGCCCGGCGCCAAGAAGGCCGCTCCGGCGGCGCCCGCGGCCAAGGCAACCGAGGCGCCCGCCGAGCCGGCCGCACCCGCCGAAGCCAGCGCTCCCGCGGCGCCCGCCGCACCGGTGAAGGGGCTCGGCATCGCCGCCGGCGCCAAGCGACCCGGCGCCAAGAAGGCCGCACCTCCCGCCAAGGCCGCCGAAGCCCCGGCCGAGCAACCGGAGGCCAAGGCCGAGCCCGAGCAAAAGCCCGAGCAAAAGCCGGAGCCCGACGGTGACGCGGCACCGCCGGCGGCTCCCGTAAAGGGCCTGGGCATCGCGCGTGGCGCCCGCCCACCGGGCAAGCGTTAACTCAGGACGCCAAGCCGAGAAACACCACCAGCGACCGTTCGATGTCTGCCATGAGCGTTGCGGACACGCGACCGATCCGCGTTCCGAGGTTTGAGCGGCGGACCGTCGTGATCTTGTCGATCATGGCGAAGCTTGGCTGTGCGATGCCGGTTGTCGTCGGGACCGCGATTCGTGCCACCGCCGCGCCGGCGACCGTTGTCGCGGTCAGCGGGATGACGACGACGGATTCCGTCGCGGCGAACAGGTCGTCCTGGACGATGATCGCCGGACGCGGCTCGGCCGCATAGACACCCCCCGAGACGGTCCACAGCTCGCCACGGTTCATCCGTCGTCGTCCAGTGACGTCAGATCGTCCGAGATCGCCTCGACAAATTCCATGTCGTCGCTATGCCGGTCGGCTTCGGCCAGCGCCAACGCTTCCCGGTTTGCTTCCGCTGCGAACTGCGCCGACCGGACGTCCGGCACCCACATCTGGACCGGGCGGTAGCCGCGTTCGCGCATGCGGCGACGGTATTCGGCGGCGCGCGAAGTGGAGGTTCTGCCCATCCCTCGATGTTGCATGAAACATGTGTTGCATGCAACGATTCGATGCCGGCCAGCAAATTCGGTGGACAACGATGGCACCATAGGTACGTGAGTACTCACCAGCTGCCCGCGCACGTCACCGGCCATCACCGGCAGCGGTCCTTCGCGCAGTCGTCCAAACTGCAGGACGTCCTGTACGAGATCCGCGGCCCGGTGCATCAGCACGCCGCGCGGCTGGAGGCCGAGGGACACCGCATCCTCAAGCTCAACATCGGCAACCCGGCGCCGTTCGGCTTCGAGGCGCCCGACGTCATCATGCGCGACATGATCCAGGCCCTGCCCTACGCGCAGGGCTACTCCGACTCGCAGGGCATCCTGCCCGCCCGGCGCGCGGTGGTCACCCGCTACGAGCTGGTCGAGGGCTTTCCCCGGTTCGACGTCGACGACGTCTACCTGGGCAACGGGGTATCCGAGCTCATCACGATGACCCTGCAGGCCCTGCTCGACAACGGCGACCAGGTGTTGATCCCGGCGCCGGACTACCCGCTGTGGACGGCGTCGACGTCGCTGGCGGGCGGCACCCCCGTGCATTACCTGTGCGACGAGACCCAGAACTGGCAGCCGGACATCGCCGACCTGGAGTCCAAGATCACCGAGCGCACCAAGGCGCTGGTCGTGATCAACCCGAACAACCCCACCGGCGCCGTCTACAGCCGCGAGATCCTCACCCAGATGGTCGACCTGGCGCGCAAGCACCAGCTGCTGCTGCTGGCCGACGAGATCTACGACAAGATCCTTTACGACGACGCCAAGCACATCAGCCTTGCCACGCTGGCGCCCGACATGTTGTGCCTGACCTTCAACGGCCTGTCGAAGGCCTACCGGGTCGCCGGCTACCGGGCCGGCTGGCTGGCGATCACCGGGCCCAAGGAGCACGCCAGCAGCTTCATCGAGGGAATCAGCCTGCTGGCCAACATGCGGCTGTGCCCCAACGTTCCCGCGCAGCACGCGATCCAGGTCGCCCTCGGCGGCCACCAGAGCATCGAGGACCTCGTCCTTCCCGGCGGCCGGCTCCTCGAGCAGCGCGACGTCGCCTGGACCAAGCTCAACGAGATCCCCGGGGTGTCCTGCGTCAAACCCGAGGGCGCACTGTACGCGTTTCCCCGGCTGGATCCCGAGGTCTACGACATCGAGGACGACGAGCAGCTGGTCCTCGAGCTGCTGTTGTCCGAGAAGATCCTGGTCACCCAGGGCACCGGATTCAATTGGCCGGCACCTGACCACCTTCGCATCGTGACCCTGCCGTGGTCGCGCGACCTCGCCGCCGCGATCGAGCGGCTGGGCAACTTCCTGGCCGGCTACCGGCAGTAACAAGTTCCCGGCCTCCGCTCCACCGATGGAGCAGCGGGTGGGGCGCGACCGGCTACGCGCGCTGAAACATAGGGAAATCCCTGATTTCTCCGGCCCAATTCATCAATACGCTCGCGCTATGCGACCGACGAGCAGGCCTTGGAAACGACCGGTCGCCGCAGCGGCGGGGGCGGCGGGACTGCTCCTTGCGCTCACGGCCCCCGCCCGGGCGCTCCCGATGATGCCGCTCGCTCCCGCCGAAGACTGCAACTTCACCACGGCGGTTCAGGTGCTCAATCAGGACGACGGTCTCGAGGTCGTCTTGCCGTCCAACGGACCGACGACGATCCAGGGGGACGCCTCCTACTCGCGCCCCGGCCAAAACGGTTTCACCAAGGGCGTCGCCAACGGCAACCTCACGGGCAACACGATCGAGATCCACGTGACCTGGAGTGGCCCGTTTCTTTTCAGCCACTACAAGGGCCAGGTCAACCCTGACAATTCCGCGAGCGGCACCGTCACCAATAGCAACGGGAACAACGCCACTACTGGCTGGCACACCAAGTTCAGCGATCGCATTAAGTGCAAGGCCTCGCCGCAGGCGCCCGTGCCGCCAGCGCCCGTTCCACCGGCGGCCGCTGCCTTGACCGCCACGGTGAACGCCGACACCGATCTGTATGACAAGTCAAACGACAACGGTGACGCGCATGTGATTGGCATGCTCAAAAAGGGCCAGGTTGTGAAGGTCGTGAGTGCGTGTACTCGAAACGCTTGGTGCATACTCACCCAACCCAAGGGCGCCGCATGGGGAAGGGACCTGACCAACAACTGACGACAATGCCCACGGCGCGCGCGCCCAGCCAGTAAAGCCGCCATACGGAATGCCCGGGCTGCCGTCGGGGGCCGGAGCCGCCCTTTACCCTCGACCGGGTGGCGCACTCACATTCGCACAGCCTCTCGTCGGTACCGTCTCGGCTGGATCCGCTGCCCGCCAAGATCGTCGTCGGGCTGCTGGTCGCCATCGGAGTGACCGTGATCGCCGGTGCGGTGCTGCTCTGGCCGAGCCGCCAGCACGTCGACATCCCCATGCCGTTCCAGAACGCGGCCGGCGGCGCCGTGAGCACGCAGAAGGGCCACGTGCTGTCGAGCGCGCTGGGTGACTGCGGCAGCCCGTCGGCGGGTCAGGTACTCACCACCGCCCCGCAGTCGGCGGCCCCCGGCGCCGGGCGATGCGTCCAGACCCTGATCGCCATCGACTCCGGCCCGAACGCCGGCGCCAAGACGCTGCTGGAGTCTTCCCCCGGTCCCGGCCAGCCCCACTTCGGGGCCGGCGACCGCATCCGGCTCGTCCGGCAGGTCGACGAGCAGGGCACCACCAGCTACGCCTTTTACGACTTCGAGCGCGGCTGGCCGCTGGTTGGCCTCGCGGTCGCGTTCGCGGTGGTGATCGTCGCCGTGGCCCGCTGGCGCGGGCTGCTCGCGCTGGTCGGCATCGTGGTCGCGTTCCTGGTGCTGCTGGTGTTCCTGCTGCCGGCGCTGCGCGAAGGCGCCCCCGCCGTCCCCGTCGCGCTGGTGGCGTCCGCCGCAATCCTCTACGCGGTGATCTACCTGGCCCACGGGGTGAGCCTGCGGACCAGCGCCGCCCTGCTGGGCACCCTGTCGGCCTTGCTGCTGGCCGCCGGATTATCTTGGGCAGCAGTCGATTTGGCCCATCTCACCGGGTTGTCGGACGACCAGAACGGCCAGGTCTCGGCGTATCTGGGCAACGTGTCGATCAGCGGGCTGCTGCTCGCCGGGTTCATCATCGGCTCACTGGGTGTGCTCAACGACGTGACGGTGACGCAGGCGTCGACGGTCTTCGAGCTGGCCCATCTCGGCGGCTCCCGGCGGGCCATCTTCGTGGGCGCGATCCGGGTGGGCCGCGATCACATCGCCAGCACGGTCTACACGCTGGTGCTGGCCTACGCCGGCACGTCGCTGCCGTTGCTGCTGCTGTTCAGCGTGTCCAACCGTTCGCTCGGTGACGTGCTGATCAGCGAGAGCGTGGCCATCGAACTCGCCCGCTCCGCGGTCGGCGGCATCGCGCTGGCGCTCTCGGTGCCGTTGACGACGGCGATCGCGGCCGCGCTGGCCAAACCTGAACCGGCGCCGGTCAGCGCCGCTGTTCCAGCAGCCCCAACAGGTAGTCGCCATAACCGGACTTGACCAGGGTGCGGGCGCGCTCGGCCAGCTCCTCGTCGCTGATCCAGCCCTGCAGCCACGCGATTTCCTCGGGGACGCTGACCTTCAGCCCCTGCCGTCGCTCCAGCGTGCGGACGTAGTCGCTGGCGTCCAGCAGCGAGTCGAAGGTGCCGGTGTCCAGCCACGCCGTCCCGCGGGCCATCACCTCGACCGAGAGCCGGCCGCGGTTGAGGTAGATCTGGTTGACCTCGGTGATCTCGTACTCGCCGCGCGCCGATTTCTTCAGGTTCTTGGCGATCTCGATCACGTCGTTGTCGTAGAAGTACAGGCCGGGCACCGCGTACTGGGACTTCGGGGTGGCCGGCTTCTCCTCCAGGGACAGCGCCATGCCATCGTCGCTGAATTCGACGACACCGTAGGCCGACGGGTTGGCCACCCAATAGGCGAAAATCGCTCCGCCGTCTATGTTTTGGAAGCGGCTCAGGCTGGTACCCAGGCCCGGGCCGTAGAAGATGTTGTCGCCCAACACCAAAGCGGCCGACTCGTTGCCGAGATGGTTGGCGCCGAGCACGAACGCCTGGGCCAGACCCTCGGGTTGGTGCTGCTGCACGTAGCTGAGGTTGATGCCGAATTGCGAACCGTCACCGAGGAGCCGCTCGAAACCGGCCGCGTCGTGCGGGGTGGTGATCACCAGGATGTCGCGGATGCCGGCCATCATCAGCGTGGACAGCGGGTAGTACACCATCGGCTTGTCGTAGACCGGCAACAGCTGCTTGCTGATGCCGATCGTGATCGGATGAAGACGGGTGCCCGACCCGCCGGCCAGGATGATGCCACGCATAAGTGCCTCTCTGTTTGACCCCCCTAATTTACGAAGTCGTCCTCGGTGAGCTCCGTCGCCTCCAGCGCCGCCGCCAAATCCTCGTGCCGGAACACCGACGTGACGTGATCGTGGACCACCCGGAACGCCGACGCGGCGTTGGTGACCTCTCCACCGGGGGCGCTGACCTTCTCTTCGACGACGACGATGCCGTCGTGCACGTACATGCGGCCGGGTTCGGCCGTGCCCTCGCGGGAACCGGCCCACCTGCGCAGCGCCGCATGACCCTGTGCGGCCCCGTGGGCGTCGCCGATCTCGATGTCGTCGCTGGACAAGGCCACCAGGGTTTCCAGGTCCGAAGCGTTGAGGGCGTCGTGCCACGCCAGAACGGTGGCGATCTCCGATGTGCTCATGGTCAGCAAGCTACCGTGTCCGCCTGAGTTATAGAGGCGTACGGTCCAGCCAGTTCTGCCACACGGCGTCGTCGCCGAACAGCTCGATACCGGTGTCGGCCAGCGCGACCCGGCGCACCAGCGCCAGCAACAGTTCGGTGGCGCCGCCGCGCAGCGCCGCGCTGCCCTTGCCGTGCTCGTGCGACCAGGTGATCGCGCCGCCGTCGACCGCGATCGTCCATTCGCCGGCGTCGCCCAGCCCGGGGTCGGTGGCGTGCAGATGGAGGGTGGCGCCGGCCTCGAGCGGCAGCGGCCCCCCGTCGCCTCCAGCCTGAATCGCCACGCGCTCAAGCCATTCCGTTATCGCGTCGGCCGCGATCTCGGCACGCAGGGTGAATTCGCGTCCGGAGGCGATGGCGGCGTCGGCGCGGTGCACCGCCGTCTCGTGCAGCCGGCGCCGGACCCACCAGTTCGCCGGGCGGGTCCCGAGGAACGTCCACACCGGCGTTTCCACGCCCGACAGCTCGACGGCGTCCACCAGCCGCTGCGCGCCGCCGTGCAGCCAGGAGATCGCGTCGGCCGGATCCGGGGGCGGCTTGCCGCCCTCGACCGTGCGGGGATCCAGGTATTCCTGCAGCCGGTCGCGCACGATTTGCGCCGCCCACCGATCGCCGCGCCCGACATGGCGCAACAGCTGGGTGACGTTCCAGCCCGGGCACGTCGGCACGGGCGTGGACTCGTCGACACCGCGGAAAAGCTCCGCGAAGGCCCGGTTTTCGTTGAGGAACTCGGCGGCGTAGTCCACGCGGTCAGGCTACTCGCCGGCGCCGAGGCGGTTGATCCAGTGCGACAAGACGGCGATCGGGATAACGTCCGTCGTGTCATCGACGGACGAAAGGCGGGGGCATGTCGTTTGTGATCGCGGTACCCGAGTCGCTGGGGGCGGCGGCGTCCGATCTGGCTCGCATCGGCGCGACGGTGAGTACGGCCAACGCGGTCGCGGCGGCCTCGACGACGCAGGTGGCGGCCGCGGGCGCCGACGAGGTTTCGGCGGCGATCGCGTCGCTGTTTTCCGGCCAGGCGCTGGACTTTCACGCGCTGACCACCCGGGCGGCGGCGTTGCATGACCAGTTCGTGCAGGCCTTGGGCGGGGGCGCGGCCTCCTACGCCGGCGCCGAGGCCGCCAACGTCCAGCAGACCCTGATGAACGCGATCAACGCGCCCACCGAGGCGCTGTTCGGGCGCCCGCTGGTCGGCAACGGCGCCAACGGGGCCCCGGGAACCGGGCAGAACGGCGGCGACGCCGGGATCTTGATCGGCAACGGCGGCGCGGGCGGCTCGGGCGGGGCCAGCCACCCCAACGGCGGCAACGGCGGGGCCGCCGGGCTGTTGGGGGCGGCGGGCGCGGGCGGCGCCGGCTGGTCGGGAACCGTCGGCGGCAACGGCGGAAACGGGGGGGCCGGCGCGCTGTTCGGCGCCGGCGGCGCCGGCGGTGCCGGCGGGTTCTCCACCGGTTTGGGTGTCCCCGGCGGGAACGGCGGCAACGGCGGGACGGGCGGGATCTTCGGCGCCGGCGGGAACGGCGGCGCGGGCGGGCTCTCGGCCAGCGGCGTCGGCGGGAACGGCGGCGTCGGCGGGAATGGCGGGATGTTCAGCATCGCCAGCAACGGCGGGATCGGCGGGCCCACCCAGCCCACCGGCGGCGCCGGCGGGGCCGGCGGCACCGGTGTCACCGGCGGGGGTAACGGCGGGGCCGGCGGGAACGGTGGCCTGCTCGGTGCCGGCGGGGTCGGCGGGGCGGGCGGCACCGGCCTCCACGGAAACGGCGGTAACGGCGGCGACGGCGGGGCCGGGGTGGTGTGGGGGAACGGCGGCGCCGGGGGTGCCGGCGGCACGGGCAGCACCGGCGATGGCGGTTCCGGCGGCGCCGGCGGCGCCGGCGGCATGTTCGAGGGCTCGGCGGGCGCCGGGGGCTCCGGCGGCACCGGCTCCGTCAACGGTGGCGCCGGCGGCCATGGCGGCAACACGAGGGGCATCTCCGGCAACGGCGGTGACGGCGGCGCCGGCGGTACCGGGATCACGGGCCACGGGGGGGCCGGGGGCGACGCCGGCAACTCCGGTCCGGTCCAGGGCACCGCCGGGCGCGGCGGGAACGGCGGCGTCGGGGGCGGCGGCGCCGGTGGCGCCGGCGGCAACGGCGGCAACGCCGCCGGAATCTCGGGCAGCGGCGGCGCGGGCGGGGCCGGCGGTGCCGGTGAGACCACCGGCGGGAACGGCGGCCACGGCGGCAACGCGGCGCTGGTCGGCTACGGCGGGGACGGCGGCCCCGGCGGCCAGGGCGTCACGGGCCGCGGCGGTGACGGCGGTAACGGCGGGGGCGCCGTGCTGGTCGGCAACGGCGGCACCGGCGGCAACGCCGGGATCGGCATGCCGGAGGGCAACGCCGGCACCGGTGGCGCGGGTGGTGTGTTCGGCTCGGCCGGGAACAACGGCCTGACGTAACGAGCTAGGTCCGCCGCGCCCCGAGCCGGAACACCCGCCACCCCGCCTGCTGCCAGCGGGCGGCGTCGAGGCAGTTGCGGCCGTCGACGACGACGCGGGCCCGCACCCGATCGGCCAGGTCGTTCGGGTCGAGGTCGACGAATTCCCGCCACTCGGTGAGCACCAGCACCGCATCCGCGCGCTCGCAGGCCTCTTCGACCGACACCGCGTAGTTCAGCGTGGGGAAGAGCCGCTGCGCGTTGTCCAGCGCTTTGGGGTCGTACACATTGACCGCGGCGCCGTTGAGCTGAAGCTGCCCGGCGACGTTGAGCGCGGGCGAGTCGCGGACGTCGTCGGATTCGGGCTTGAACGCCGCGCCCAGCACGGCGATGTTGGCGCCCAGCAACGAGCCGCCGCACGCGGTGGTGGCCAGCTCGACCATCCGGGTGCGCCGGCGCATGTTGATGCTGTCCACCTCGCGCAGGAACGTCAGCGCCTGGTCGGCGCCCAGCTCACCGGCGCGGGCCATGAACGCGCGGATGTCCTTGGGAAGGCAGCCACCGCCGAAACCCAAACCGGCATTGAGGAATTGGCGCCCGATGCGCGGGTCGTAGCCCAGCGCGTCGGCCAGCACGCTGACGTCGGCGCCCGCCGCCTCGCACACCTCGGAGATCGCGTTGATGAACGAAATCTTGGTTGCCAGAAAGGCATTGGCGGAAACCTTGACCAGTTCGGCGGTCTGCAGATCGGTCACCAGGAACGGCACGCCGGCGTCCAGCAGCGGGCCGTACAGCTCGCGCGCCGCCGCCTCGGCGCGCGTCGAACCCGGTTGGATCCCGAGCACGATGCGGTCCGGGTGCAGGGTGTCGTGTACGGCGTAGCCCTCGCGCAGAAACTCGGGGTTCCAGGCGGTTTCGACGTCGACCCCGGGACGCGCCACCGCGGCCGCCCGCTGGTTGAGCTCGGCCGCGGTACCCACCGGCACCGTCGACTTGCCGATCAGCACCGACGGACGGGTCAGCATGGGCACCAGCGTGTCGATGACCGCGTGGACGTGGCAGAGGTCGGCGCCGTATTCGCCCTTCTTCTGCGGCGTGCCCACGCCCAGAAAGTGCACGTCGGCGAACTCGGCGGCCATCTCGTAGTCGGTGGTGAACTGCAGACGTCCGGCAGCGAGGTTGTCGGCCAACAACTTTCGCAGGCCGGGCTCGTAGAACGGGATGTCGCCGCCGGCCAGCTTGGCCACCTTGCCGGCGTCGATGTCCACGCCGACGACGTCGTGTCCCAGCTCGGCCATCCCCGCTGCATGCGTGGCACCCAGGTAACCGGTGCCAAATACGGTGCATCGCATACCACCGTGTGTAGGTGGCCGCGATGAGCTAACTGCATCGCGCCGCTAATCGGGAGGCAAACGGCAGATGACAGGTGGCGCTAAAACGCCTAGTGGTGCCCGCCGCCGTGGCCGCCGCCGAACCCACCGCCGCCGCCGAAGCCGCCACCGCCGTGGCCTCCGCCGCCGCCGGGGAAGCCGGGGAAGCCGCCGCCGCCGCCGCGCGGCCCGTCCTCACCGCCGCCGCGAGGCCCGAATCCGCCGCCGGGCGGGCCGAACACGCCTCCCGGCGGGCCGCCGATGCCCGGGATGGGCAACGGAATCGGCACGGGGATGGGCGCGACGGCCGGGGGCGGCGCGGGAGCGGGCACCGGGGCCTCCGGCACCGGGATTGGAGCGGGCGCGGGCGCCTCGGGGATCGGTGCGGGCGCCGGAGCCTGTTGTATCGGGACCGGGGCCGGCGCCGGGGCCTCGGGAACCGGCGCGGGCGCCGGAACCGGGGCAGCCTCGGGTGCCGGGGCCGCGGGGGCCGGCGCCGGGGCTGCGGGCGCTGGAGCGGGAGCCGCCGGCGCCGGAGCGACCACGTTGTGCCCGGGGGCGGGCTGCACTCCGGCGGTCGGGCGGATCGCGACGGCCAGCGACACCACGAGTGCGGTCACGCCGACGACGAAGATCGTCGCCAGCGCGCTGCCCAGCAGGCGGAAGGACCCGCGCTCGCGAGCGCCCGCGCCGACCAGCTGCGTCGCGTGCTCGCCGGTGTAGGCCTCGTCGAAGTCGTCGGCGACGGCGCTGTAGGCGAGCGCGTTCCTATCCATGGTGGCCGGCGTGTCGAAGTAGCCGGGGGCCACCGCGAACGGGTCGATCGCGCCGGTGCCCGGGTCCTGGGCGTAGGCCAGCGCCGCGGTGGACGAGGCGAACAGCGGCGCGTTCGCCGACGCCAGCGCCGCGCCGCGGGCCAGCGCGGTGTCCGGCTCCTCGGGCGCCGAGAGCGGCAGCGTCGTCGCCGCCTCCAGCGCCGGCTTGATCATCGGGATGTCGATGCCGGAGCCCATGACGAACACGGCGTCGGGCCGCGCCTCTAGCGCCTCGGCCCCGGCGACCATCGAGGCCAGCTGAGTCACCGCCGCCTCGTCGTCGCTGGGCAGCGCCTGCCGGTACACATCGGTGACCGAGCCGTCGGCGCTGTCGACGACCGCCAGGGTCGCCGTGTCGGGCTCGATGTACAGCAGCGCCGTGCGGGCATAGTTCGTGTGGTTGCCGACCGTTTGGGCCAGTGCGGCCGCGGCCAGGAAGGACGAGACCAACATCACGTTCTCGACCTTGTGGGCGGCCAGCGCGTCACGCAGCGCGGCGGCCTCGATCGGGTCGGTGAACGTGACGCCCGTCGACGCCAGTTGGTACCCGCCCTCGGCGGCGCCCTCGCGGGTTCCCAGGATCGCCGAGACTACCTGGTCGGCCGCGGTAATGGTTGCCGCATCGTCGTCGGCGGCAACATCGAAATTGTCCTCGTCGACGGTCGCGCCGTCGCCGTTTTCGCCTTCGACCAGCACCATACGGACGGCCGTCGGTGCCATCGACACGCCAAGTACGGTGTCCAAAGCTCCTCCATCGTCGTTCGCTAGCCATCGCGGGCGGGGGACGTGCTCGTTGCGAGCGTCAGCGACTGCGATACGCCTAGAGTCCCCACCCTGTATTCCCCTAGTCCCCCGATTTTACGCGGTTTCGCCCCCTTGGCGACCCGGGCTAGGGGCCCAGGATTCCGTGCCCCAGGTGGTGGCGGAGCCACGCCCAATGGTCGTCGTGATCGTCGTCCCTGGGCAGCGGCGGCAGCCACTGCGGCAGGGGGTTGGAGCTCGGTCCCGGGTTCGGCGCGGGGGCGGCCGGCACCGGGGCCGGCGGCGGGGCTTTCGGTGGCGGGGCCGCCTGGGTCGCCGGGGCGACGACGTTCTTGCCGACGTCGGGTCGCTGGTCGACATGCGGGCGAATGCCGAGGGCGAGCGCCACCGCCAGGGCCACGGCGCCGACGACGAGTATCGCGGCCGCGCCGATGATCGCCAACATCTTTCGGCCGCCGCGCTCGGCGGGCTGCAGGTGGTCGTCGGGCGCGGGGTCGGCCTCGGCGCTGTAGGCCAGCTCGCGCACCGGCTCCCGGACGTATGGCATCTCGACCGTGCTCGGCGCTCCCAACTGCTCGTTCGCCGATGCCAGCGCGGCGCCCCGCGCCAGGGCCATCTCGGGTTCCTCGGGGACCGTCACCGACAGCGACGTCGCCCCGTCCAGCGCGGGCTTGATCGGCGCGATGTCGACGCCGGCGCCGACGACGAATACGCCATCGGGGCGGGCGCGCATCGATTCGGCGCCCGCGACCAACGCGGCGAGCTCCGCCCGCGCCGCACTCTCGCCGTTGGGCAGGGGCTTGCGCTGCACGTCGGCGACCGACCCGTCCGACGTGTCGACGACGGCAAGAGTCGCCGTGGCCGGCTCGACGAACAGCAGCGCGGTGCGGGCGCAGTTGGTCGCGCTCCCGACCGCCTGAGCCAGCGCCGCGGCGGCCATGAACGCCGAGACCAGCATGACGTTCTCGATCTTGTGCGCCGCCAACGCGTTTCGCAGCGCGGCGGCGGCCGGCTGATCGGTCCACGTCACCCCGCTGGACCTCAACCGATAACCACCCTCGGCCGCGCTTTCGCGGGTGCCCAGGATGGCCTCGATCACTTGATCGACCGCGGCGGCATGCGGCATTGGAAAGTCGGCCTGATCGACGGTGACGCCGCCGGCACCTTCACCTTCGACGAGCACCATGCGGACCGTCTCGGGCGCCAGGGACACCCCAAGGACGACGTCCACCAATCCCCCCATTCTCCAAACTGCTTCGCTGACAATCTGATTGCCCCACCCCTAGTCCGCCACCATAGCCGCGGAGCCGGAGAGGGGGCGGCGCCGAACCGTTATCTGTGCCCGAAGCCACCGAAACCGTGGCCGCCGAACGGGCCGTGCCCACCGAACAGGCCATGCCCGCCGAACGGACCGTGCCCACCGAACGGGCCGCGGCCGCCGCCGAAGGGCCCGCGGGGCGCCGGCCCGCCGCCGAACGGGCCGCGGCCACCCTCCAGCCGGGGCACGGGCGGCCCGAGCACCGGCACGCGCGGCACCGGAACGAACACGGGCGGGGGCAGCGCGGGAACCGGGACCGGCGGGGCCGCGGGCACCGGGGCGGCGGCGGGCGGGGCGATGGGATGCGGCACGGCCACCGGCGCGGGCTCCGGGATTTTCGGCAGGGCCTGGGGCACCGGCGCGGGCGCGGCGGGCTGCGTCGGGGCGACGATGTTTTCGTTCGGGCTGGGCCGCAGCGCCACCGTCGGGCGGATGCTGATCGCCAGCGCAATCTCAAGCACCACAACGGCGCTGATGAACACCACCGCCAGCATGCTGCCGACCAGCGCGATGGATTTGCGCCGCTGCGTGGTCTCCTCCAGGCCGATGACGGTGCCCGCCTCGGCGTCGTCGTCCGGCACGGCGCTGTACGCGACGTTGGGCTTGCCGTCGGCGTCGGGCGGCTCGGGAACGGTCCGGTATTCGGGCTGGTATCCGGGCAGCAGTCCGGGAAACTGGCCGGCCAGCGCCAACGGGTCGACCTCGCCGGTGCCGGGATCCAGCGCGTAGGCCAACGCCGCGGTCGACGACGCGAACAACGGCGCGTGCGCCGAGGCCAGCGCCGCACCGCGCGCGAGCGCCATCTCCGGCTCGTCGGGCACCGACAGCTGAAGGGAGGTCGCGGCCTCCAGCGTTGGCTTGATCAACGGGATGTCGACGCCGGAACCGACGACGACCACGCCGTCGGGGCGCGTTTCCAGCGCCTCGGCACCCGAGACCAGCTCGACGAGCTCGGCCACCGCCTGGTCTTCGTCCTCGGCCAGAACCCTGCGGTACACGTCGCAGATCGACCCGTCCGCGCTGTCGACGACCGCCAACGTCGCGGTGTACGGCTCGACGAAGAGCAGCGCGGTGCGCGCGTAGTTGGTCGCGTCGCCCACGGCCTGGGTGAGCGCGGCGGCGGCCATGAACGCCGAGACGAGCATCACGTTCTCGACCTTGTGGGCGACGAGGGCGTCGCGCAGCATGGCGGCCTCGATGTGATCGGTCCAGGTCACTCCAGTCGAGAGCAGCCGGTAGCCGCCTTCGGCCGCGCCCTCGCGGGTTCCGAGGATGGCGGAGACCACCTGGTTGGGCGCCGTGGACGGACCTCTCGAGCCGGGAGCACCCAGGCCGACGTCGAACTTTTCCTCGTCGACGGTGGCCCCGTCGGCGCCTTCGCCTTCGACCAGCACCATGCGGACGTTCGTCGGCGCCATCGAGACGCCAAGCACGATGCCCACCACGGTTAGAAACTCCCTCAGTTTGCTTGCTGTGCTACGACGGCAATGCGCCGACGACACATTAAGTACTTAGCTAGCACGGATTTACGGCCACAGCAGCGCGCGGGCTCGAGCATCCGGGATTAGCTGGGCGTTATGAAGTTCTGATTACGGGGCGGCGCGGTTTTTCGGCTTGGCCCAACATCTCGACCGTACCCGCACCACCGCGGGGTGTTAAGCACAAGTCGACGTGCGTTAACCGTTTTGCAACGCTGAGTAACGCCGGCCGGCGGCTAGTGGTGCCCACCGCCGCTGTGGCCGCCCCCGCCGCTGTGGCCGCCGCCGAAGCCACCGCCACCGCCGAAGCCGCCACCCCCGCCGAAGCCGCCACCGCCGTGCCCGCCGCCGCCGAAGGGACCGCCTCCGCCGCCGAACGGACCGCCGCCGATCGGACCGCCGCCGCCGTGCCCGCCGCCGCCGAACGGACCGCCCCCGCCGAACGGACCGCCACCGCCGAACGGACCGCCGCCGCCGGGCGCACCGCCGCCGGGGCCTCCGCCGGGGATGTGGATGGGGCCACCGCCGCCAAACGGTCCGCCTCCGCCGAACGGGCCGCCACCGCCGGGCTGACCGCCGCCGGGGCCTGCGCCGGGGATGTGGATGGGGCCACCGCCGCCAAACGGTCCACCGCCCCCGAACGGCCCGCCGCCGGTGCCCGGCTCCGGGATATGCCCGGTGCCGGGGCCACCCGGGATGGGCAGCGGGTTTTGTACGGGCGGCTGGTGCGGAATCGTGCCGCTGCCCGGCACCGGCCATTGCGGCTGCGGGACGTGCACCGGCGATTGGGGCACAACGGGCTGGGGCAGCGGCAGGCGCGGCGCCTGGATCACCGGCGGGCTGATCACCGGGTTGGGAATGGGCACGCGGACCGGCGGCACCGGGATCGGCGCCACGGGTGGCAGCACGACCGGGACGGGTATCACCGGGTCGATCGGGGGGGCCGCGGGAACCGGAGGGGCCACCGGAGCCGCGGGCAGCGGTGCGGGGGCGGGCGCGTTCAACGGCATGGGCGCCGACATCGGCTGCGGCAGGTTGATCTTCGGCATCGCGGGGGCCGCCTCGACCGGCGCGGGCGCCTGTTGCGTTGGCACGATGAGGTTTTGGCCCGGCGTGGGCCGCAGCGCCACGGTGCCCGTCGTGCGGATTCCGATGGCCAGCGCGATCTCCAGCGCCAGCACCGCGCTGATGCCGACCACCGCCAAGCTGCTGCCGATCAGCAGGACCGGCCTGCGGCGCGGTGGCTCCTGTTCCTGGACGAACAGCTTCTCGATGAGGACGGTCGGCGCGTCGGCGTCGTCGTCACGCACCGCGCTGTAGGCCAGCTCGTCGCCGAGTTCGGTTCCGGCACCGAGGTATTCGGGAAGGACGTAGTGGTCGACGGCACCGGTGCCCGGGTCCTGGGCGTAGGCGAGCGCCGCGGTCGATGACGCGAACAACGGCGCGTTCGCCGACGCCAGGGCCGCACCGCGGGCCAGCGCGGTCTCCGGCTCCTCCGGCGCGCTCACGTCAAGCGACGTCGCCGACTCCAGCGCCGGCTTGATCGGGGCGATGTCGACGCCCGAGCCGACCACGAACAGCCCGTCGGGCGCCAGCTCCGCCTTTTCCAGGCCGGCGACCATCCCGCTCAGTTGGGTGATCGCGTCGTCGTAGGACTCGGCGTAGATCGGTTGCCTGTAGACGTCGGCGATGGAACCGTCGGACGTCTCGACGACGGCCAGAGTTGCGGTGTCGGGCTCGATGTACAGCACCGCAGTGCGCTCGTAACCGACTGCTACGCCGACACTTTGGGCCAGCGCGGCCGCCGCCAGAAACGCCGACACCAGCATGACGTTCTCGATCTTGTGGGCGGCCAGCGCGTCGCGCAACGCGGCCGCGTCGAGTTGGTCGGTCCACGTCACACCGATCGCCGACAGCTCCAGGCCGGCGTCGGCCGCGCCCTCGCGGGTGCCGAGGATGGCGGCGACTACCTGGTCGGATGCGCTCGCGGTGGCCGCGTCGTTGGCACCGGTGACGTCGATCTCGTCTTCTTCTACCGTTGCGCCGTCGGCGTTTTCGCCTTCCAGGACGACCATCTGGATCGACGCCGGCGCCATTGACACGCCGAGCACGATGTCCAATACAACCCCCTCCAAAGGTATTGCTGGCGAAGCCATGGCCGAGCGGGTGGTAACCACGGACCACTACATCCTCGCGTAAATACGCTGTGGCGGAGCGCTGTCTAAGCTATGTAGACCTTATGAAGTTCTGGTAGGAGCGCGACGGCGTCGGTCCCCGCTGACCCTGGTACTTCGACCCGACGTGCGAGCTGCCGTAGGGGTGCTCCGCCGGGCTGGTCAACCGCAGAATGCACAGCTGACCGATCTTCATGCCCGGCCACAGGGTGATCGGCAGGTTCGCGACGTTGGACAGCTCGAGCGTGATGTGCCCGCTGAAGCCCGGATCGATGAAGCCGGCGGTCGAGTGCGTCAGCAGACCCAGGCGGCCCAGCGACGACTTGCCCTCCAGGCGCCCCGCGAGGTCGTCGGGCAGGGTGAACAGCTCCAGCGTCGAGCCGAGCACGAACTCGCCGGGATGCAGCACGAACGGTTCCCCGTCGACGGGCTCCACCAGGCTGGTCAGCTCGTCCTGCTGCTTCGCCGGGTCGATGTGGGTGTAGCGGGTGTTATTGAACACCCGGAACATGCAGTCGAGGCGCACGTCGATGCTCGACGGCTGCACCAACGTGTCGTCGTAGGGGTCGATACCCAAGCGGCCGGAGTTGATTTCGGCCCGAAGATCGCGATCGGAGAGCAGCACCCGCTGAGCCTATCCGCTGCTATCGGGCCGTCGTCCTGGCTTCAGTCCGCGAGGTACTCTTCGCCACCCTTCGGGTAGCCGCCCCCGGTGGTCGTGACGTGGACGTGGTCGTAGTGGCCGAGCCTGCTCGCCTGCGCTCCGCCGGGCGTGTAGTAGACGCCACGCCAGATCGCGTCCTGGATGCCGAAGCGCGACGCGTTCCTCATCACGTAGGCGACGATCGCGTTGCCCAGCGCGATGCCGTCGGAGCTGCCCGGGTCGGGGATCATCACGTCGACGGCCAACCCCATGGGGTGCCAGGGCAGCGGATCCGGTCGCACGCCGCCGATCTGATGGATCTGCGGGAACTGCACGCTGATGGCGCGTTCGACCAGGATCGTGCGGACCTGCAGGCCCTGCTCCGGCGCGATCCCGACGGGCAGGAAGCGCGACCGGGTGTGGTACCTCGACGCGGCGGCCAGCCGGGTGTCGGGCGCTTTTGCGGACGTATTCGCTGCCGCGGTGACGATTTGCAGGCAGCACGGCTCGATATCGCTGATAACGGGCTTGGCCTCTTCGCGCGTTGGTAATGGACGGACGTCGCCGGCGGCGGCGAAGAAGATGGTGGCGGGAGCGAGCAGCGCAGCCAGCACTACTGGCGACTTTCGCCGCTTCTTGGCTAACCGATGCCGACCCACGCCGAGCACATTACGGGTAGATCACGAAATAATAAACATCGAATGGCTATTGACCAGGTCACAGGCAATAGCGCCATTCGCAGGACGCTTTGTGGGTGGATCGGCACCCGCAGCTAGGCGACGCTGGGCTGCCCCGGGTCCGACTGGTCGCGTTGGCTGCGAGTGCTCGACCGTTCCACCGTGGACAACTCCGCAGAAACGAAAGATGAACGCTTGGTTGAACTTCGGAACTCCCGAGCAGAAAATCCCCCGCGCTGGGAACTCTCGTTACGAGTGTCATGTGGAGCTTGGAGGTGGTGGGGAAATGATCAAGAAGATGTGTGGATGCCTGCTCGGCGCCGCGATGGCCCTGATGCTGGTGCCCGCGGCCGTCGCCAGGGCCGACGATAAGGATGCAGAATTTACCAACTACCTGGCGTCGAACGGCATTCACCTCGGTAACGCGTCCCAGACCGGGAATATGGGGCGCACGATGTGCCAAGACCTTTCCGCCGGGTACAGCCAGAACGACGAGATCGACCAGCTGAAACTACGGATGGACCAGAATCAAGCCAGGCTGTTCGTCCTCGCTGCCACCGCGGAGTACTGCCCCGAAAAGCACAAGTCCTAACTCAGCTTCCGCGCGCTGTTGAGCGCAGCGCGACAGCTGAGCCAAGGCGCACCAGGCTCGTGAGCGTCGTCCCTCGGCGCTCAAGGCTTTTTCGAACCGAGTTTGTGCAGCGGCCTGTCACTCAGCCGCTAGACTGTCACCGCTGTAAAGCTTGCGCAGCTCACAGCGACCGCGCCGATGTAGTTCAATGGCAGAACATCAGCTTCCCAAGCTGAATACGCGGGTTCGATTCCCGTCATCGGCTCCACGCTGACCAGGACACTCCCGCCGCTACACCGCTATGCCTAGGGGACCTATACCTCGCCCGTACCCCGAACGACTCCCGTCGGTCGTGCTGCCGCGGGTCCGGTACGCCTCCGACTGCGCCCATCAAGGTTGCGGCAGGACCTGCCAAGAAGCGCGGCGGCGGCGGCGCGCCCCGACCGGGATCATCCGTCGCCTCATCGCCGACATCCGGTCGGGCCGGATCAACGCGCGCGATCGGGTGAGCCCTCTGGCCGATCGACCGGATCGAGGAGGCGATCGCGGCCCTGAAGGCGGGCTAGGTCACGCGCGCGGTTCTCGACCACCACCGATAGATGGGGTGCGCAAAGCGTGGGGCGCTTCGATGCGAACCTATGATTGCGCAGCACGACTTGAAATGGACCAGCAGCAGGAGATCATGAGCACGACACAGCTTGCCCTGGAGGGTATCCGGGTCATCGACATGACCCGCGTCTTCGCCGGCCCGCTCAGCGCGCAGATACTGGGCGACCTGGGGGCTGACGTCATCAAGGTGGAGCGGCCGGGCAGCGGTGACGAAGGGCGCGCTTACGGTCTTGCCTCGGTCGAGGGCAAGGATGGCAAGGACCTTCGCCAGTCCGGCTTCTTCACCGCGTCGAACCGCAACAAGCGGTCGATCACGGTCGACCACTCCAAGCCGGAGGGGCAGGACATCCTGCGTGCCTTGGTCAAGACCGCGGACATCCTGATCGAGAATTACAAGGTCGGCGACCTCAAGCGGTTCGGGCTGGATTATGAGAGCCTGCAGGCGATCAATCCCCGCCTCATCTACTGCTCGATCACCGGATTTGGCCAGACTGGGCCGATGGCGGCGCGCGCGGGCTACGACGGGTTGTTCCAGGCGAGCGGCGGCATGATGGCCGTGACCGGCATCCCCGAAGGCCAGCCCGGCGCGGGGCCGGTGAAGGCCGGTCCCAGCCTGGTCGATTTCGTGACCGGCCACAACAGCGCCATCGCGATCCTCGCCGCGCTGCACCATCGCAACAGCACGGGCGAGGGCCAATATATCGACATGGCGCTGCTCGACAGTTCCGTGGCGATGATCTGCCACATCATGCAGGACTATCTCATCAACGGCGTCCAGCCGGAGCGTCTGGGCAATGGCGGCAACGGCGGCGGCCCCGCCGACCTCATCCAGGCGCGCGACGGCATGACGTACATCACGGCCGGCAGCGACGCCCACTGGCGGCGCATGGCGGAGTTGATGGGCCAGCCCGAGCTCTACGCCGACCCGCGCTTCGACACCAACGCGAAGCGGGCCAAGACCAATCGCGCGGAGTTGATCGACATCATCAACGTGTGGAGCCGGCAGTTCACGACGGAGGAGCTTCAGGCGAAGTTCGATAGCGTGGGGATCCCGGCCGCGCGCTATAACGATCTGGCGGAGGTCTGGGACGATCCGCAGGTGCAGCATCGGCGCCTGCGCGCGACGACGCCGCATGTGTGGGCCGCTGCCGGATCGGTCGACCTGATCGGCAGCCCGCTGGCGGGCATGAGCGCGACGCCTGCGACGATCCGCAGCGCGCCGCCGCTGATCGGCGAGCACAACGCAGAGATACTGGGCGAACTGGGCTATGACGCGGCGCGGATCGCGGGCTTGCAGGAGCAGGCGATCATCTGATCCCGGTCACAGCCCAATGTCGCAGTCGATGGTTCGATCTTTTCGGCCCATGGATGACACCATGTTCGCCAACGGCGTGGTTGGGCAGTCCGAAGCCGCCGACGCGCAGCCGGCTTTCGCTGGCCATCGCGCTGACCCCGATGAGCGCGCTGGGCGTCTTGCAGGCGCCCGCGGACGAGCCGGGATCGCTGCCCGGAATCGCCAATGCCTCCTACGGCATCGGCGGCTCGCTCGGGTTTGCCTGGGCCGGAACGGTTGTCGGGGCGGGCACCGCGGCCAGCTACCACTCCGGGTTGTGGCTCTGCGCCGCCATCGGCGCCGTCGCCGTCGTGGCGAGCCTGATCCTGAAACCGCGGCCCAGCGTCACGACGGCCGGTAGCGGCCCCGCTCGGTGACGACCGCGGTGATGAGCTCGGCCGGCGTCACGTCGAAGGCCGGGTTGTAGACGCCCGCGTCCGGCGGCGTGATCGCGGTGCCGGCGAACGTCCGAAGTTCGTCGGGCGCGCGCTCCTCAATCGCAATCTCGGCCCCGGTGGGCAGGGAAGCGTCGATGGTGGACGACGGCGCGACGACGACGAGTGGCACGTCGTGATGGTGCGCCGCGATGGCCAGGCCGTAGGTGCCGATCTTGTTGGCGACGTCGCCGTTGGCCGCGATCCGGTCGGCGCCGACGAGCACGCAGTCGACGAGGCCGCCCGCCATCGCCGCGGCGGCGGCGCCGTCCGGCTGCACCCGGTAGGGCACGCCCGCCTGTGCCAGCTCCCATGCGGTGAGCCGGGCGCCCTGCAGCAGCGGGCGGGTCTCGTCGACCAGCACGGACTCGACGAGTCCGCGCTCGTGCAGGTGCCACACAACCCCGAGCGCGCTGCCCCAGGCCACCGTCGCGAGGTGCCCGGCGTTGCAGTGGCTGAGCAGCCGCAGCGGCCGACGGTCGCACAGTTCCAGGACGGTCTCGGCGGCGTGGGCCGACGCGGCGCGGTTGAGGCGTTCGTCGTCGTCGAGGATTTCCAGCGCCTCGGCGAGCACGGCGTCGGCGCCCTCGTCGAGCTTGTTGAGAGCGCGCCCGACTCCCCAGCTGAGGTTGACGGCGGTCGGTCGCGCTTTGGCGACTCGTTCGGCCGACGCGCGAACGTCGCCTCCCTCGCGGACCGCGAGCACGACGCCGAGCGCGCCCGCCGCGCCGAGCGCCGGGGCACCGCGGACGGCCAGGCGGCGGATCGCGTCGACCAGCTCGTCGACGGTGCGCAGGGTGAGCTCGCGATAGTCGGCCGGCAGCGCGGTCTGGTCGATGATCGTGACCGCGTCGCCGTCCCAATCGATGGTCCTGCGCACGAGCCGACCCTAGCCCGCCCGGCTTGGGGTTCTTAAGGCCTACACAGCTTCGCCAGGATTCTGATACAGCTTTCCGCGCGACGATCGGTCAGGCGGTGACCGGCCGTCGAAATGCTGGGAGGCGTGCCTCGTGGAAATTGTGCTCGGAGTCTCGCTGGCGCCAGACTCGGTTCAGATGGTGCTGCTGCAGGGCGAAAACGCCGATGGCGCAACGGTAGACGAGAAAGAGTTCGCGGTCACCGCCGCGGACGATTCGCCCACCGTCAGCGCGTCCGATCGGGCGATCGCGGCCATTCTGGGAACCCGCGAGGACGCGGTCGGTGCCGGCATCGAACTTTCCGCCGTCGGGGTGGCCTGCACCGACCAACTCGAAGCGACAGCGCTGCGCGATGCGCTGGCCGCCCACAAGCTCGAGAACGTCATGCTGGTCTCGACGTTTCTGGCCGCGACGTCATTGACCCAATCCGTGGGTGGCGCAATGGGTTACGAACGCACCGCGGTGCTTTTCGTGGAGCCAGACACCGCGACCTTGGCCGTGGTCGAAACCTCCGACGGTTCCGTCGCCGATGTCCAGAAAGAACTGTTGGACAGCGCGTCCGGAGAGTGCGCAACCGCGAAGCTGATGGAGATGGTCGCCGGGCTCGCCGAGCTGCCAGACGGCCCGGACGGCCTATTCGTGGTTGGCTCCGGTGTCGACGTCGCCCCGATCAAGCCGTGGCTGGAAGAGGCGACTCCGCTCAGCGTGAGTACGCCCGAAGAGCCGGAGACGGCGCTGGCCCGCGGGGCGGCCCTGGCGTCCGCAAATGCGCCGTTGTTTGCGTCGTCGACCGCCGCGCTGGCGTACGCACAGGACCCGGGCACCGGCGCGCTCGACTCGAGCACCCTGCCCGACTATCTGCGCGTCCCCGATGCCGGGCTTGTCGATGACGAATTCGCTTACAGCGCAGTGGAAGACGACGAGGCGAGCGCTCCGACCGTCGTCATGTCCGCCGGCGATCAGGAAAGCGAGCCCCGTTCCAGGCCCGGCCTGCTGGTCGGCAGCGCGGTGGCGGTCGCCGCCATCAGCGCGGCGATGGCACTGGAGATAGCCCTGTCGGTCGGCGTCCACACGACGGTCGGAATGCTGCCCGCACCGCTGCAAAATCTCCTTGCCCCGGCAGAGCACGTATTCGCGCCCGCGCCTTGGCAAGTGGCGGCCACCAAGGCGGAGGCACCCAAGCCGTTGAGTCTGCCCGCGGGCGCGCCGCCGGCAGCGCCGGTCCCGGCGGCCGCGGCTCCGGCGGCTCTTCCGCCCGCGGCTCCAGTTCCAGCGGCTCCGGCCCCGGAGGCGCCGGCTCCGGCGGCGCCGCTTCCGGCCGTGCCGTTTCCCGTCGTCGTGATCCCGCCGATAGCGCCGCGCCCCCTTCCGCCGCTTTGGTTCGCCGACCCACCGGCGAGCCCACCCGTGATCCAGGCTCCGCCACACCCGTCGCCGCCGGCCGAGCCACCGCCGGTCCACGTGCCACCGCCGCACTCGCCGCCACCCCACCAAACCCCGCCGGGGCACGGGCCGGGCACCAACCCTGGTGGCACGGAGAGCAGGCCTCCGGGCAACACGGGCGACGGCGGCCCTGCCAACGGTCCAGGCTCCACCCACGGGACTCCCGGCGATACGCCGCCCGAAAG
The DNA here is from genome assembly GCF_059812845.1 of Mycobacterium sp. NGS34. Taxonomy (NCBI): domain Bacteria; kingdom Bacillati; phylum Actinomycetota; class Actinomycetes; order Mycobacteriales; family Mycobacteriaceae; genus Mycobacterium; species Mycobacterium sp. NGS34. The sequence continues at coordinate 787,192 of NZ_JCALDM010000001.1, read as the reverse complement.
CGGCGAACCCGCTACCGGTCCCGGGCCGAGCCACGGCAACCCCGGCGACACGCCACCCGAAAGCGGCGGACCCGCCACTGGTCCCGGACCGAGCCACGGCAACCCTGACGGCATCCCGCCCGAGAGCGGCGGACCCGTCACCGGGCCCGGACCGAGCCACGGCAACCCCGGCGTTACACCACCCGAGGGCGGCGGACCCGTCGGCGTCGGCACTCCCGCCGGCGGCGGACCCGTCGGCGTCGGCACTCCCGCCGGCGGCACGACCCCCGGCGGTAGCGGGCCCGCCGGCGGTGGCGGCATCCCAGGCGGCAGTGGGCCGGCCGGCGGTGGCGGCAGCCCAGTTGGTGGCGGCGGCTCCCTTGGCGGCAGCTCCCTCGGAGGCGGCTCCCTCGGCGGAGGCAGCTCCCTCGGCGGAGGCAGCTCCATCGGCGGCAGCTCCATCGGCGGCGGCAGCTCCATCGGCGGCGGCAGCTCCATCGGCGGCGGCAGCTCAGGCGGCAGCTCGATCGGCGGCGGCAGCTCGGGCGGCGGCGGCCACCACTAGCCGTCCTAGAGCCTCCCGGCAGCGAAGCCGGCGGCCTGATCCACCAGACCCGAGTCGATGTATGACGGTTGCAGATGCGACGGCCAGTTCAGGCCTCTCCCGCAGATGGGGTCGCCCGGCGCGCACTGGTCGATCGTCTTACCGGCGAAGGCGGGCCCGACTCCGTGGGTGCCGTTGCCGAACAAAGCGACCGCTGCGATGTGCTGATCCACGCCCGGCGGCAGGGGGTTGGTAAATCCGAATCCCGAACGCCCACCGGTGACAAGATCGGCCACCTCGGCACCCAACGAATAGCCGCCGAGCACCATGCGCGTATTCGGGCAATTCTTGGCCATGAATTGGACGTGGGCGCTCATATCGTTGGCGCCGCTTCCGGTGCTGATGTTGGCGGGATAGTTGACCCCATACTCGCCGACCGACATACGCGTCTTGCCGCGCAGCGAATTGACCAGCGCGTCGCCGACCGCGCCGACGCCCGGTGGTTCTTCTCGGCCGCGCGCGAAAACCACTTCGGCGTCGGGACATGCCGCCGATGCCGACGGAATCAGCGTCGCTAGCGGAACCGGCGCAATCAGCAACGCTGCGGCGAGCGAGGCGGCGGCGACAAGCCTCATGACGCGATTTTACGGACTTACTGACATCGGGTCAGCCCCGTCGGCGCATCATCTTGGGGGGTGAGCACAAGCGGAGAGGATCTGCGATGACGACGATCTATTACGAATCCGACGCCGACCTCTCGGTGCTCGACGGGCAACGCGTTGCCGTCGTCGGGTACGGCAATCAGGGTCGGTCGTGGGCCCTCAACCTGCGTGACTCGGGCCTCGCCGTGGACGTCTTCGCCCGGGCCGACGCCTCGCGCGAGCTGGCCGAGGCCGACGGCTTCACGCCCCGCGAGATCGAGGCGGCCAGCGAGTGCGACGTCATCTGCACCCTCATCCCCGACGACGTCATCCCCGAGCTGCCCATCACCCCCAAACCGGACGCGCTGTGGGTGCTTGCGTCGGGCTACGTGATGGCCTTCGACCGGATCGACCCCGATTGCGACCTCGGCATGGTCGCTCCCCGGATGCTCGGTCCCGAGGTGCGCGAGTGCTATTTGGAGGGCGTCGGGTTCATCACCGCGCTCGGCATCGGCAAGGACAACTCCGGGACGGCGCTGGCCCGCACGCTGGCCATCGGCTGGGCCATCGGCGGCCTGCGCCAGGGCGCGATCGAGATGACCCCGCGCCAGGAGGCCGTCCTGGATCTCGCGGTGGAGCAGGTGCTCGCCCCCGCGCTGGGCCGGGTCTCCAAGAGCTTCGTCGAGCTGATGTCCCGGGCCGGCATCCCGCTCGAGGCGATCATCACCGAACTCGTGCTCTCGGGCGAGGTCGAACGCAGCTACCGGCTGCTGCGGCTCGAGGGCTACGCCGGCCAGATGCGCTACCACTCACCGACCAGCCAGTACGGCCAGATGTCACGGGCGGATCGCTACGACGGCCTCGACGTCCTTCAGGTGATGCGCGAGGTGCTCAGTGACATCGAGTCGGGCAGGTTCGCCGACGAGTGGGACGCCGAGCGCGACGCCGGCTACCCGAATCTGGAGCGGATGCGGGCCGAGCGGCTCAATCCCGCGGTCGTCTCCTTCGAGGAAGATTTGCGCGCCCGGCTGGGCGAGAGGAACCACCATTTAGGAGCCTTCTAGCAGATAAGAGTGAAATTCGGAACGGGTGATTTCTTGCCGGCCGGGTAACCGCAGAAGGCGACTTGTGAAAATCGCGGCTTTCGAGCGATACTTTTGCCATCTCGAAATGGCTCGATGAGGCGCTAGGAGGACGGGCATGTCGGGTCTGGTCGCGGCGCCAGGGCTCATCAGCACGGCCGCAACGGATTTGGCGAATATCGGCTCGACGCTGAGCGCCGCGAACAGCGCGGCTGCCGGCTCGACCGCCTCGGTGCCCGCCGCCGCCGCCGACCAGGTATCGGCCGCCGTGGCGCAGTTGCTCTCCGCGCACGGCCAGGAATACCAGGCGCTCGCCGGGCAGGTGGAGGCCTTTCACCAGCAATTCACGCAGAACCTGCAGGCCGGCGCGGGGGCCTACACCAGCGCCGAGGCCGCGAACGCCGCGGTCATGCAGCCCCTCGCCGCCGTCGCGAGCGCGGTCGCCGGCGCCGCCGTCCCCGCCGCCAACCCGGTGGGCCAGTTCTTTAACCAGCTCTTGGTCGACCTGCAGAACTTAATCGGCCGTTTCCTATTCTTTTTGTTCGCACCAGTCCTGGACCCGATTATCAACTCATTAGCCAACGCCATTGCCACGGCAATTGTCCAAGGCCTCTTCAAGTAGGCCCACCGCTAAATCAGCCCGGTAACCCGTTCGGCCCATTGGGTCCGAACAGGTAATACCCACCGAAGCCGCCTTGCCCGCCGACGCCGGGGATGTTCCCGACGCCGCCGTTGCCGCCGGCGCCGCCGATGCCGAAGAGCAGGCCGCCGTAGCCGCCCTGGCTGCCGTTGCCGCCAAAGGCCAGGCCGGGCGCACCGTAGCCGTTACCGCCGTGCCCGCCGAGGCCGAACAGGAGGCCGCCGAGCCCGCCGAGCCCACCCGTGCCGCCGTGACCGCCGGCCTGGGCGACACCGCCGTCACCGCCGGCGCCGCCGATGCCGAAGAAGGAACCGCCCGCGTAGATGCTGCCGGCGCCATCGCTGAACACGTAGCCGTTGTCGCCGCCGACGCCGCCGGGCCCGCCGGTGCCGCCGGGCGTCAGGGCGGTGCCGCCGGCGCCGCCGTGGCCGCCGAGGCCGAAGACGAGACCGCTGCCGCTGCCGCCCTGGCCACCCTGGCCGCCGATGTTGCCGGCGCCCACGGCCGCCCCGCCGGCGCCGCCGTCGGCGCCGGTGCCGATGAGGTTGAACAGCGCGCCGCCGCTGCCGCCGTCACCGCCGACGCCCGCGAGCCCGTTGCTGAAGTTCAGGCTGGAACCGCCGGCGCCGCCCGCGCCGCCCAGGCCGTAGATCAAGCTGCTGCCGTTGCCGCCGGCGGCGCCCCAGCCGGCGACGAAGCCGTTGCCACCGGTCCCGCCGATGCCGCCGTTGCCGATCAGGAACCCGCCGTTCCCGCCGAAGCCGCCGTCGCCGCCGACGCCGTTGACGCTGACACCGCCGGTCCCGCCGCCGCCGCCGTTGCCGAAAAGTCCGACGGCACTGCCGCCGTTGCCGCCGAAGCCCGCCACCCCGGCGCCGATCGCGTTCCCGCCGTTTCCGCCGCGGCCGCCATCGCCGAACAAGAACCCGCCGCTGCCGCCGCTGCCGCCGTTCTGGCCGGGCCCGCCGGATCCGCCGGCCCCGCCGTTGCCCCACAGCAGCCCGCCATTCTGGCCGTTGGCGCCGGTGCCGGGGGTGCCGTCGGCGCCGTTGCCGATCAGCGGACGGCCCAGCAGCGCCTCGAAGGGCGCGTTGATGTCGTTGAGGACCCCCTGCAGGGGATTGGCATTGGCGGCCTCGGCCGCGGCGTAGGAGCCCGCACCCGCATTCAGCAGCTCGACAAACCGCTGGTGAAACGCCGCCGCGTCGGCGCTGATCGCCTGGTAGGCCTGCGCGTGCGCACCGAACAACGTTGCGACCGCCGCCGACACCTCGTCGGCGCCCGCGGCCGCCACCGCCGAGGTCGGGGCCGCCGCCGCCGCGTTGGCCGCGCTGATCGTGGAACCGACATTCGCCAGATCCGAGGCCGCCGCCGTCACGTACTCAGGGACCGCAACCAAATAGGACATCCCGACCTCCGACCGACGCGGCGACCGCCCGGTGGTCGCCGAATAGGCAAAATCGTTGTCGCGTGCCCGGCCTACCGATCCCAAGTTTCAGCGGTCATCGCAGCAACCCTCCGAGCAAACACCCGATCGCTGAGGCGACGCTAAGCGAGCACTGTGCCGGGGCTGTTAAACGGTCGCCGACGGCCGGAACACCGGCAGGATCCGGTATTTCGCGGCGAAACTCGCGTGGTCGTATCGCTCGCCGACCTCGCCGTCGTGCGCGACGACCGTCGGGCCGTCGACGGCCGAGAAGCTGAACTCCGGCACCTGCAGCTCGTGGTAGAGCTTGCTGCGCGACAGGCGGCCCAGCGCCAGCGCGGCCAGGATCCGGGTCCGCGCCCAGGGCCGGCCGGCCTCCAGGATGCGCACGTCGATCAGCCCGTCGTCCATGCGGGTGCGACACGCCGGCGCGAATCCACTCGGCAGATACACCGAGTTGCCGAGAAACAACAACGACGTCTGCAAGGTCTTGTTGTCGTAGCGGATGGTGACGGGCCGGTCGCTGCGCAGCGTGCGCAGCAGCGCGTAGAAGCTGGCCACCGGCTTGCCGACGCGCTTCTCCAATTTCTCGCGCCGCTGCACGAACTTCGGGTAGGCGCCGATGCTCGCGGTGTTGAGCACCATCCGAGTTTCGTTGAGGCACACCAGGTCGACGCGGACCACGCTGCCGCGCCGGATCGCGGCAACCGTCTTCGCCACCGTGTCGCAGCCGATGTCCTTGGCGAAGTGGTTGAACGTCCCGGCGGGAAAGACCGCCAACGGGAGTCCGGCGTCGATGGCGACCGACGCGGCGGCCGCCACGGTGCCGTCGCCGCCGCCGACCGCCAACACCTCGGCGCGTTCGGCCGCGCGGCGCAGTGCGGGCTCGGGGTCCTCGCCGGGCCCCAATTCGACGATCTCCGCCTTGGGCAGCTTGGCGCGGATCTCGTCGGCGACACGGGCGCCCGTGCCGCTGCCCGACGCCGGGTTGATGACGAGGACGACGCCGGCGCCGTCGGGCCGTTGCGGCGTGTCGACGATCAGCGGTTCGCTGCGGGGCAGCGCCGTTTCGGCGATCGGCGGCACGAGCCGGCCACCCAGCACCGCGACGCCGGCACCGATGCCGAATCCGGCGAGGACGTCACCCGGGTAGTGCGCGCCCGTCGCCACCCGCGACAGCCCGACCAGGCCGGCCAGCAGCGCCAGCACGAAGCCCAGCGGGGGATTCTCCAGCCCCACCCCGACGGCGAACGCGGCGGCGCTGGCCGAGTGCCCCGACGGCAACGAGTTGGAGGTGGGACGGCGGCGCACCCGCCTGACCAGTGGCACCGAGTCGTAGACGGGCCGCGGGCGCGGGCGGATTCGCTTGGCGACCTGGTTGGTGACCAGGCTGGTGACCCCGAGCGTGACGACGCCGCGGGTCGCGCCGCGCTGCGCGGACCGCTTGCCCGACGCGAGCAGCGCCGCCGCGATGGCCAGCCACAGCTTGGAGTGATCGGCCGCCCGGGTCAGCGGCGGCATGAGCGTGTCCAGCAGCGGGGTGGGCGTCTCGGCGATCGCCTCGAACAGCTCTCGATCGAGGGTGCCCAGTCCGCGGGTGATCTGCTCGACGCCGCGCGGGCGTTGCCAGGGCCGCTTGTTCATCGACTCCACCTTAAATTGGCAAGCGTGCGCGCAAACGGCTACTCCGAGGCGTGGCGGCAAAACGCCCGCCGCCGGGGGGTGCCCGCCGACGCGGTCGCCGAGATCGCGCGGCGGCACGCCGTCACGCCGGAGAGCTTTGCGATCCTCGCGCGGGCCGAGGAGATCAAGGACTCACACGGCAAGTCTTTCTTCCTGTTGCCGCCGGCAATAGGCGGGGACGACGCGCGCGCGGCGACGCTCATGACCTACGTCCTCAACGCCGGGACCGACTACGCCAAAGCGGGCCGCCGGCCGGCGGACTTTCCCGAGGCGCCCTACTGCGCCGCGGAGGTCGCGCGGATCATCAAGCGGCAGAACGCAAATCGCTGGAGTTACTCGCGCGACGTCCGGTTCGTGCACCGCAACGGGGGCCGCCTGGTGACGACCCCGAACGGCATCCTGATGGGAGTGGGCGGCAATTGGCTGCAGCGGCAGTTCAGCCGCCGCGGCGGCACCACCTGGGGCGACATCTTCATGCTCAACGGCGGCGAGCTCAGCGATCCGGCCGAGCGGCTGCGCCGGATCGTCCGGTTCGGGCTTGCGCCGAACGGCCCCGACTTGGACCGGGTGCTGCACCACGAGGAGCGGCACTGCCGGCAATGGGCGGCTAGGGGCTATCTGGGCATGCTCGGCGGCTACGGCTGGGAACTGGTCCGCGAGCTGGCCCTCGGCAAGACCAACCGTCTCGAGGAAGACGCCGGCCTGTCCGACGGGGGCTACAGGTGATACAGCGCACGAATCCCGTGGGAGAGCACCATCGCGCCGATCACCACCAACAGCACCGCCAGTAGGGCGGCGTTGTTCTTGTCCATCCAGTCCTTGACCCGCGCCAGCGTCGGGTCGAGGCGCTGACCGGCGGCCGCGTAGGCGAGGATCGGGACCGCGACGCTGGACGCCGCGACGACGACGAAGAACGCGGCGGCCAGCCAGTCCCCGCCGAGGCCCAGCCCGGCCGTGCCGATGGCCAGCCCGGCCGGCACGCAGATCAGCGCGACGTCCGGCCGCACCACCGCCAGCGCCGCCCCGGTAATCCCCGCACGGGCCGGGGCGATGGTGTCGAACGTTCGCATCCACGCCGGCGACTCGGAGTGGCCGTGCCGGGTGAACCATTTGAAGACGCCGTAGACGATCAGCGCCGCCCCGAGGACGACCCGCAGCCAGGACGACCACCGCGGCGGCGACTTGTCCAGACCGCCGAGCAGGCCGGAGGCGGCGACGGACAGCGCCGTCAGCGCGGCGATGCCCAGCACCCAACCGGCGAGGAAGGCGAGGCTGCTCGGCCGGGCCCGCGGCGCCTGCAACACCAGCACCGCGGGGATGACGGTGAGCGGCGAGAGCGAGATGACCAACCCGAGCGGAATCAGCCCGGTCGCGACGGTAGCCCAGCTTCCTGCCATGGGCAGCAATCTAGCCTGCCGCGCCGCTACAGCGCCTGAATTCCGTTGTAAAGCACCAACAAACCGATCAGGACCAGGATGACCGCGAGCATGGCGGCGTGGTTCTGCTCCATCCACACCTTGAGCCGTTCCAACGCGTCATCGAGGCGGCCGCCGGAGCCGACGTAGGCCAGTATCGGCGCGGCGACCGTCGACGAGGACACGGCGACGAAGACGGCGCCGGACACCCAGCCGGCCACGACACCGAGCCCGCCCGTGCCGATCGCCAGGCCGGCGACCGCGCACAGGATCAGCACCTCGAGGCGCACCACCGTCAGCACCACCCCGGTCACGCCGGCGCGCAGCGGGGTCAGCTTGGAGAACGAACGCATCCAGGCCGGGGTCTTGCCCTGACGATGCCGGGTCAGCCAGCGGAACACGCCGAACGCGACGAGCGCCAGCCCCAGCACCACACGCAGCCACGACGCCCACTTCGGCGGCGTCTGGTGCAGGCCGCCCAACAGGTCGGAGGCCCCGACGAACGCCGCGGTGAGGGCGGCCATGCCCACCAGCCACCCGCCGAGGAACGCCAGGCTGGTCGGCCGCGGCCGCGGCGCGTGTAGGACCAGCACTGCCGGGATGACAGTGATCGGTGAGACCGCGATGACCACCCCGAGCGGAATGAGCTTGGTCAGAACGGAAGCCAGGTTGTCTGCCACGGGCAGCAATCATCCCATTGCTCAGCCCTTCCGGCGCAACGTCCAGGCCGGCACCCAGTGCGTCACGGTCTTCCGCCTGGAGCCGTACGCGATCGGGTACGTGACCAGCCCCCACCAGTCGCCCTGCTCGCAGATGCCCCAGCAGCTCAGCCGGCCTTCGACGACCTTGTGCAGCTGCAGGCCGTTGGGCTGATACCGCCCCGAGCGATGGGGCTCGCGCGGGAAGAGCACCGTCAGGTCAACCAGCACGGCGATCGGCGGGCGCACCACGCGGAACGGGTCGCGGACCGGCTGCCCGTTGTATCCGATCGACGCCAGGTCGCCCATTTGTCGATCATACGTTCGAATGGCCCATCGATGAGCAACGTCATTTCCGGATCGCGGGCCCCGGCGGACGCCTATAGTCGCGTCACCGCTATCGAGGGGAAGATCCAGATGAGGACGTTGATCGCTGCCGGCTTCCTGGCGCTCGGCGGGCTGCTGACCACCGCGGTGGGCGTGGCCCACGCCGACGAGGTTCAGGTCGAGGGCGTCTACTCGACGGAGGCCGCGTGCCTCGTCGACGGCCCGAACGTCGAGATCGAATACGACAACGGGCGCTACACCCACTACACGTGCCGCGAGGGTGCCGACGGGCTGTGGTACCTGTACCTGAACAACGGCTGACGGCTCGGTCGGCGCGTCTGGCAACATAGCGGGCGGTGAGCGCCTCCGATACCCGCGAGTCACGACAAGCGTTCGACCCGCTGGTGGTCGGAGTCCTCGCGGCCGCAATAAGTTTGGCCGGCGCCGCCCGCCCGTCGTTCTGGTACGACGAGGCCGCGACCATCTCGGCCTCCTACAGCCGATCCCTGTATCAGCTGTGGCAGATGCTGGGCAACGTCGATGCGGTGCACGGCCTGTACTACCTGCTGATGCACGGCTGGTTCCAGGTCTTTCCGCCCACCGAGTTCTGGTCCCGCGTGCCGAGCGGTCTGGCGGTGGGCGGCGCCGCGGCCGGCGTGGTTGTTCTGGGCAGGCAGTTCTCGTCGCGCACTGTCGCGGTGGCGGCCGGGGCGCTGTGCGCGGTCCTGCCGCGGACGACGTGGGCGGGCGTCGAGGCGCGGCCCTACGCCCTTTCGATGATGGCCGCGGTGTGGGTAACCGTGCTGCTGGTCGTCGCGGCGCGCCGCGACGGCCCGTTGCCGTGGCTGTCGTATGGCGTCGCCCTGGCCGTGTCGATTCTGCTGGACGCGTACCTGGCGCTACTGGTGTTGGCGCACCTGGTGTTCATCGCCGTCTTTGTCCCGGCCCGAAAAGTGCTGCTGCGCTTCGCCATTACGGCGACGCTGGTGGTGGGCGCGCTGGCCCCGTTCTTGGCGACGGTCGCCCGGCAGTCGCCTCAGATCAAGTGGGTGCCCACGATCGGGCACCGGACGATCGAGGACGTGGTGGTCCAGCAGTACTTCGAGCGGAGCCCGCCGTTCGCGGTTCTCTCGGCCCTGGTGGTGGTCGCGGCAATTGTCTTGTGGCTCAGCCGGTCCGCGCGCCTGGCGCCGGGGGATCGGCAACTGTTGACCATCGCGGTCGCGTGGCTGACGATACCGACGGCGCTGATCGTGCTCTTCTCGGCGCTGGCCCACCCGATCTACACGCCGCGCTATCTGGCCTTCACCGCGCCGGCGATGGCGCTGATCCTGGGAGTCTGCACCGCCGCGGTGACCGCCAGGCCGTGGGCGGCGGCGGCGCTGGTCACACTTTTCGCCGTCGCCGCCGCACCGAACTACGTTCGCGCGCAACGTAACCCGTACGCCAAGTACGGGATGGACTACAGCCAGGTGGCCGATCTGATCACCGCCAAGGCGGCGCCGGGCGATTGCCTACTGGTGAACGACACGGTGACGTTCATGCCCGCCCCGATGCGCCCGCTGCTGGCCGCGCGCCCGGATGCGTACCGGAAACTGGTCGACCTCACGCTGTGGCAACGCGCGACGGACCGCCGCGACGTCTTCGACACCAACCTCATCCCGGAGGTCGTCACCGCGCCGTTGAGCCGGTGCGGCGTCGTGTGGATCATCACCCAGGCCGACCCCGCCGTGCCCGGCCACGAGCAGGGCCCGGCGCTTCCACCCGGCCCGGTCTACGGGCCCACGCCCGCCTTCGCGGTGACGCACGACCTGGGCCTGCGGCTGGTCGAACGCTGGCAATTCAACCTGGTTCAGGTGATCAAGGCCGAACGCTGAGGCTCACCAGATGCGGATGTAGTCGACGAGCATGTCCGCCGGGTAGCCCGCCGCGGCAGGATCGCCGGCGCCGACACCGCCGACCGCCAGCGTGAACATGGGCGTCATCCAGTAGCCGGGGTTGTTGAACGGCCACCGGAAGTCGTCCGGGGCGCCGCCGTGGACGTGGATGGGCTTGTTGGGAACGGTGAAGTACTGCGACCCGTCCCGCGAAAACTGGAATCCGTTTTCGCCCCAATGCATTTGCCAGGTGTGCCAGCCGCCGTCGACCAACCCGGGAATCGATTTCCCCTCCCAGGTTTTCCCGTTGGACGCCGCGTGGACCGTGGTTCCCGCGGGCCAGGAGCCGTTCCCGTACCACTCGAACAGGTCGACCTCGCCGTCGGGCAGCGGGTCCTCGTTGACACCCCAGAACGCGGACCACAGGCCGGGTTCCAAGCAGTTCAGCTTGATCTTCGCTTCCCAGGTTTGGTTGATCATGCTGCGGAAGTTGCCGCGCAGCTTGGCGCCGTAGTAGGTATCGCCTTCCTGGGTGGCGCGCAGCACCAGGTTGGAGTTGCCGTCCTGGAAGATGTTCCGGCGGTCGTCACGGTAGATCCCCGCGACCGGCGGGAACACGTCGTCCTGCCAGGTCTGCACCGTCCACTTGGCCGGGTCCGGAGCCGAGCCCGCCGGGCCGTCGAAATCGTCGGAGAAAATGTAGCCGCCGCCACCGGCCGACGGCGCCTTCGGCGGCGCCGGGAGCGACGGGTCGGCCAGCGCCTCCGGGATGGGGCTCGCCGCCACCGCCGCCAGCATGCCGAGTCCCGTGGTCAGCAACATGCTGCGACGATCCATATGCACTACCACCAATCTCTAACGCCGCGGCCCCAAGCGGGCCACGATCCCCCTGGGCAACTCTCGCAAACGGTGTTATAAAACCACGCGGAGGGGGCGGCACGCATCTCGCGAGCCGGTGCGTCGCCGTCCAATTCCGCGGACTAACCGCTGCTAGCGGGGCGGATCCGGGTCGCCGTCCGTCGCCGCGCGGGTTCCCGCCGCGTAAAGCAGTCGCTTGAGCTGGCGCTGCTCGTCGGCGGTGAGCCGGCCCAGGATCCGTTGATCGGCCGTGCGGACCGCGGCGTCGGCCCGTTTGAGCAGCGCCTTGCCGCGGCGCGTGAGCCGGGCCGGCATTGCCCGGCCCCAGGGTGTTGACGCCGGACGGCTCAGGGCGCCGCGCTCCTCGAGCGCGTGCAGCACCTGATTGGCCGCCTGCGCCGAGACGTGGGTGCCCCGCGCCAGCTCGGCGCTCGTGAGCCCGGGGTGGTTGGACAGGATCCGCATGCACACGAACTCCGGCAGGGACAGGCCCAGCGGTTTGAGCTCCGCGGCAACCTGGGGCCTCAGCGCCGCGGTGACCCGGTACAACAAAAACCCCAGCGGCGCCTCGTGGGATTGAGTCATACCCCTCATGCTGGCACGCGACCCGCCGCTCCGGACCACAACCATCAATTTACTTGACATCCCCGACCGCGGTGGTATCAAGGAGCTTGATAGTCCGATATGGAAAGGAACGACAGCGATGTCTGGTGGATTTTTCGGTGGTTTCGGGGGTTTCGGTGGTCCCGGTTTCGGTGGTCCCGGCTTTGGCGGCGAGGGCGAAAAGGGTTGGGGACACGGCGGCTTCGGGTTCAAGGGTGGTTTCGGCCACGGCGGACCCGGACGGCGGCCTTTCCTCAAGCGGGCGGCGTTCGTCACCGCGGCGCTGCTGCTCGACGGGCCGGCCGACGCCGCGCAGATCGTGCAGCGGGTGTCCGACGCGACCGAGGGCGCGTTCACGCCGCCGCAGGACGTGGCGGAGCTCGCCATCGGCCTGCTGGCCGGCCGGGGGGTGGTCACGGTCGACAACGGTGTCGCGACGCTGACCGAACTGGGTCGCAACCTGCTGGCCTGGCGGGGCGTGAGCAGCGAGACGGCGCACGCCTTTCTCGGGCGGGCGGCCAAGTTCGGCGACGTCTTCAAGATCCGCAGGGAGCTCTTCGAACTCGCCGGCCTGGCCCGCACCATCACCTGGACGGGCACCGACGAGCAGAAGCAGCAGCTCGCCGAGACCCGGACCAAGGTGCTGGAGGCTCTGACCGACGCCAAGAAGGCGCTGCACCGCGTCCTCGGTGAGGGCTAACCCGAAGCCGGTTCGCTCAGCTTGACCAACATCTTGCCGATGTTGGCCCCGGTGAACAGGCCGTTGAGGGCGTCGACGCAGGAGTCGACGCCCTCAAACACGGTCTGGCGCGCCTTGATTCGGCCCTCCTGCTCCCACTGACGAAGCGCGGCATGCGCCTCGTCGAAGCGGCCCCAGTCGTCGAGCGCGTTGAAGCCCTGCATCAGCGCGGTCTTCGACAGCAGGTTCACGTAGTTGGCGGGGCCGGGGTGCTGCCCGGTGAGGTAGCTGGAGATGACGCCGCAGAGCACCACCCGCGCCTTGGTCGCCAGCCGGCCCAGCACCGCGTCGAGGATCGGCCCCCCGACGTTGTCGAAGTAGACGTTGACCCGGCGCGGGCAATGCTGTTTGAGCGCGGCGGCGACGTCCTCGTTCTTGTAGTCGATGCAGGCGTCAAACCCGAAGTCCTCCACCACCGCCCGGCACTTCTCCGGGCCGCCCGCGATGCCCACCACGCGGGCGCCGGCGATCTTGGCGATCTGCCCGGCTATCGACCCGGTGGCGCCCGCGGCCGCCGACACCACCACCGTCTCCCCGGGCTGCGGGCGGCCGATATCCATCATTCCGATGTAGGCGGTGGCCCCGGTCGGGCCGTACACCGACATCACCGCCAGGTGATCCACTGTCCCCCTGCCCGGAACGGGCGTGCTGAACACGTCGTCGCGGATGATCACGTACTCCTGGAAGCCGCTCAGGGTGGTGACGACGTCACCGACCTTGAAGGCGTCGCAGCGCGTCGCCACCACCTCGCCGATCCCGGCCGCCCGGATCACCTCGCCCAGTTGCACCGGCGGAAGGTAGCCCGGTTGGTCGTTCAGCCAGGTGCGCACGGCGGCGTCGAGGCCGACGTAGGTGGTTCGCAGCAGCGCCTCGCCGTCGGCGGGTTCGGGCGCCGGCGTGGTGACCAGCTCGGTGTCGTCGGGCTGGACCAGCCCGGTGGGGCGGCGACGCAACAGGATCTGGCGGTTCGGCAACTCGGGCACGGTGCTGAAACTACCCATACGGGCCGATCCAATGGGAGCATCTTCGCATGAACTCGCAGGACGACCCGGAAGAGCGCATCCGCGAACTCGAGCGCCCCCTGGCCGACACGGCACGCGCGTCCGAATCCGGACAGGCGCCGCCGCCCGGCGGCTACCCGTATTCACCCGGCGCCTACACACCACCCGGCGCGTATTCACCGGGGTCGCCTTCGCCCCCGCCGCCGCAGAGCCCGTGGACCTACGGCGGCCCGCTCTCCGGGCCACCGCCGCGCTCGTCCTCGGGTAACCGCACCTGGTGGATCCTGGGCACCGTGATCGTGGTCGGATTCCTGGCGCTCGCCGGTGGCATCGCCGCGTTTGCCGCGCACCAGCTTTCGGGCGTCCGGTCGATGATCAGCTCGACGCCCACCATGCCCAGCGTCACCGCGACGTTCGGTCCACCCTCGAGCACGTCCCGGAAACCCACCCCGTCCAAGACCCGGACGACGACGCCGTCGACGTCACCCACCGCGCCGCCGGGCGGCAGCCTCAGCATCTCCGGCATCAACGAGAACCGCACCGTCGCCTGCAACGACAACATCGTCAGCGTGAGCGGGGTTTCCAACACGGTGGTGATCACCGGGCACTGCAAGAGCCTCACGGTGTCCGGCGTCCAGAACGCCATCACCGTCGACGCCGTCGACAGCATCGACGCCTCCGGCTTCGACAACAAGATCACTTACCACTCGGGCAACCCGAAGATCAGCAACGCCGGCGGTTCCAACGTGGTGCAGCAGGGCTGAGCGCGCCGCCGGGCTAGGTGGACTGCTCCGAATCCGAATCGTCGTCGAGGACGCTGACCGCGATGCCGTAGGGCAGGAAGCGCACCTTGCGCTTGGGGTCGACGTTGTTCTTGTTGGCGCGCAGCGCCTCGAGTTCGCTCGCGTAAACCTGTTCGACGTGGGCGCCGCCGTCGGCATCCACGGTGTAGATCGCCCACACCCCGTCACCGGCCTCGCCGGCAGTCTCCGGCCCGCGGCGTGGCCGCCGGGACAGGTCCTCGAACAACGCGGACCAACTTGTCCCCGGCACCGGCGCGGTGACAAATCTGCCGAGTTTCTCGAATACGTCCCGCAGCCCCTCGCTGCCCTCCCTGATCACGCGGTCGAAATCCTCGGGATCGAACCCGAACGCACCGTACTCGCCCACGCAGGCCTCCTTGCACAAACAGCGTTACTGCCCAGTGTGCGCTCAGTCGCCGCCTCGTGCCACGGGCGGGCCTGCGGGGCCGGGCGGCGGCGGGGCCGGCTGCTGGGGTGGGTTGATCGGAACTGGCACCGTGAAGAACGGGAAGTGCAGGTACAGGGTCAGAGGCGGCCGCTGATACGGCGGCGCCGGCGCGGGAGCCGCGACCTGCTCAGGCGGCGGGGCGGCGGGCGGAGGCGCTGGTGCCGGTGCCTGCTGCACGGGGGGCGGCGCCGATTCCGGCGCCCGCCGGGCGGGCGCGCGACGAGGCGGCGGCGCGGGCGCCTGCTGGACCACCGGCGCAGGCTGGGCCACCGGTGCCGGGGCGGGCGGCGCCGGCGGGATGGCGACCTCGGGCGCCGGGGCGGGCGGGGCCGGCGGGGCGAGCTCGGGCGCCGGAGCCGGCGGCGCCGCCACCGCGGGCGCCGCAGGGCCGGGCGGGCCGGGCGCGGGCACCTGCGCCTCCGGCTGCGGCACCCGGTTCGCCGGGGCGACGGCGCCCGGGGTGGGCTGCGGGGCCGGGGCGGGATGCGTGTCCGATGTCAGCGAAACCACCATGACGCCCGCCGCGGCGGCCGAGATCGCGGCCAGCGCGCTGCCGGCGAGCACGAACGACCCGCGCCCACGCGAGCTCGCGCCGTCCTCCGCCTCGAATTCCAGGGCGCTGTACGCCAGCGCGCCACCGCTTGGGTCGGCGTTGCCCCAGACGTCGAGGTAGGTCGACGTGACCGCTTGGGAATCCACCTCGCCGGTAGCCGGATCCAGTGCATAGGCCTGGGCAGCCGTCGACGAGACGAACAGCGGCGCGTTCGCCGACGCCAACGCGGCCCCGCGAGCCAGCGCCATGTCCGGCTCCTCCGGCACCGTCACGTCGAGCGCCGTCGCGGCCTCGAGCGCAGCCTTGATTGCGAACACGTCGTCGCCGCGCCCCGTCCCGGAGCCGACGACAAACACGCCCTCGGCCCGCCGGTCGAGCCCGGCCACCATCGCGGGGATCTCGTCGCCGATGTCGCCCAGCAGCTGCCGGCGGTGCAGGGCGGCGATTGAACCGTCGGCCACCTCGACGACCGCCCACGTCGCGCTGTCGTGCTCGACGAACAACATCGCGATGTGCGTGTAACCGAGCGCTTCGCCGACCGTCTGCGCCAACGCAGCCGCGGCGAGCAACGGGGAGACGAGCATGACCGCGCCGACGTCGTGCGCGGCGATCGCATCCCGCAGCGGACCGACGTCGGCGGGGTCGGTCCACGTCACCCCCGTCGAGGTCAGCCGGCAGTGGCTCGCGGTCGCTCCCTCCCGGGTCCCGACGATCGCGGCGATTACTTGATCGGCCGCCGCAGACGTTCCCGAGTCCTCGCCGGCGGCAACCGCGAAGCGGTCCTCTTCGACCGTGACACCGTCGGCGTTTTGGCCCTCGATGAGGACCAACCGCACCATCGAGGGTGCCATCGACACCCCCAGCACAATTTCCACTTGCGCCTCCAGGTCCTCCGAGACCCTCAACAGAGGGCACCAAGAAACAGACCCCGCCCGACTGGGTGACACCACGCTACTCGCGTGCGGCCGGATGCGCTCGTTCGATTCAGCTGTGATTGACGGAGGTCACAGGGCGCCGATCAATACCCCGGACTGAGGAACGGATTCTGCGAATTCCCCGGATACTGCGGGGCCGCAGGCGCCGGAGGAGCCTGGCTCGCCGGCACCGGAACCGGTATCGGCACCGGCAGCAGCGGCACGTGGATCCACTGCGTAGTCATCGGCACCGTCGTTGTGGGCGTCGTCGTCTGGGCCGCGGGCGGCGTCGTCGTCGGCGGCGGGGGCGGCGGAGGCGTGGTGGTCATCGCCGTCGTGACCGGCGGCTGGGTGGTGACCGGCGGCGCGGGATGCCGGGTGGGGACGACCGGCGGCGCCGTGGTGACGATCACCGGCGCCGGCGCGGCGGGCGGCGGCGACGGCGGGGGCGGCGGTGGCGGCGCCGGGCTGGGCACCGGTGCGGCACTGGGCGGCGGCGGAACCGGCGTCGGCGGCGGGGGCACGGGCCGTTGCGGCAGCGAACTGACGGGCGGCGCGGGCAGGGGCGCGACGGTGGGCGCCGGCGGCGCCTGGTGGTTTTCGATGCCCGACAGGGTGTAGGCCACGCCGCCGATCGAGGTCATGGCCACAACGGCGCACATCCCGACGACCAACTGCGAGAACCGGAGCCGCCGCCACGAGCTCGGTTTCGGCGGCTCGATGACGTTGAGGCGCATCGACCAGCCGGACCCGCCTTCTTCGTCGAAGGCAGTGGGGCTGTACGGGACCCGGATGTCCGGGCCGTATTCAGTTTGCGACCAGGCCAATTCGCGGTCCGTGAGCGCCTCGTCGTCAATCACCAACACGTCGCCGGCCGGCAATTCCACGATCTCCCCGGCGGCCGCCGTGAGCAGCCCGATGGACGTGTGCGTGCGGAGATCCAGCCGCTCCCCCCGGGCGGCGATCTGCAGCGCGCCCACGGCAGCGGCGTGCGCCGGCTCCAACGGGCTGACGACGGGCCGGCGGCCGTGCACCGAAAGGCGTTCCTTGACAAGGGGAATGCTGGCCCCGCCACCGACCATGACGACCGCCGACAGGTCGGACCAGCTCCTCTTGTGCCGGGCCAGCATCTCGTCGAACGCGTAGATTAAGCCGGACAGCCGGTCCTGGATCAGGTCGCCCAGCTCGTCGCGGGTCAGCTTCATGGTGCACCGGCGACCACCGAGCTCGGCCGAGAATTCGGCCACGGTTTCGGTGGACAGCTGCTCCTTGGCCGCGCGGCACTGCTCCCGGAGCAGGCCGAGCTGACCGACCGCCGCGGTGCTGGCCGGGTCCATCCCGCTGCCGTGCCCGAGTTCCTCGAAGACCTTGAGCAACAAGGCCTGGTCGATCTCGTCGCCGGAGAAGGCGGCGTAACGCATTGTGGGTGTGACGAGTTCGAAGTCGCCGGCGAGGTTGACCAAGGTGGCCGAGGTGCCGCCGCCACCGAAATCGAGCAGGCCGACCACGCCGGTGGCCGCGAGGCACAGCTCGGCGTTGGCCGCCGTCAGCGCCGCTATCGCGTCGGAAACCAGGCGGGGCGCCATGCCACTTCGGACGAAGCCCAAATGCGTTCGTAGACCGTTGCGCAGCGCCTGCACCGTGCCGGGTTTCCAATACGCCGGGACGGCGATGGAGATCTCCGACGCGCCGGAGTCAGCGCCGGCGGCCGCCACCATCGCGTCCAGCGCCTCCACCATGAGGAGGTCCGGGTCGTGGGCGGACCCGTCGGGTGACACCAGCGCGACCGAGTCACCGACGCGCTCCACGAAGCCGCGCATGAGCACGCCGGGCTCGGACAGCGCCGGGTTCTCCTTGGGCAGGCCGATTTTCGGCGCGCAGTGCGGATAAAGCGTCAGCACCGCGCGGCGTGCAACCGGCGAACTTCCGTCGCGCGCGGCGACGAGGTTCGCGGTCCCGATCGACAACCCCACTGGGTCGTACATAGAGCGAGAACTTTCGTCTATAGGGTCGGTGGCCAGCGTTAACCATAGCCGCGCACCGGCTGTATTCAGCCCGGCCGCAAGCTCATTGGTATCCGGTCGATGCCGTGTCGTCACCGAAACGGTATCGAGGCCTCCCTTGACAGAACGCGGGTGCTCAGATCACAGTGAGCGGCAGCGAGCGCCTCGGCTCGAATTGGAACGTCGATCCGTGGCTGACCTTCGCGACCTGCACCTCCGGCAGTTCCCTTGCCGCGGTATCGGTTTCGACCAGCTCGGCGGTCCAGTCGGTCTTGGTGCCGCTCACCCTCACCTCGAGGCGAGGGTCGACCGCGGTGGCGATCGCCTGCAGCGGCTGCACGGATTCCGGCGAGCACAGCGATATCCAGGCGGCGTCGTCGTGGGCGGGCGAGCGGTGCACCGTCAGCCGGTTCTGCGCCGTTTCCGCGACGACGTAGCCCGCGGGGTTGAGCAGCGGGTGCAGGTCGAGCACCCTGCGGGTTCCCTCGATCCCGCCGGGCAAGTGCAATGCGCGGTGGATCCGCTCGGCCCCAAGCCCGGCCAGGCCGGTCAGGCCGCGGGTGCACACGTCGACGGCGTGGGCGTCGTTGGCGGCGCGCGCCCGGACCGCGACGGCGAACGACAGATACAGCAGGTGCATCTGCAGGCACACCTCGTCGGCCATGCGCACCAGCGCCGAGTGCGAGAACGCCTCGAAGTCGAAATCGGACAGCAACGGTCCGGAGTAATCCGCCTGGCCCTCGTCGGAGCGGTCGATGGGATCCAATTCCCAAGTGGCGGCTCGCGTTTGGCGCACGATTTCCAGCGCCGGGATGCTCTGCGCCTCGGGGTAGGACTGGTCGATGACCACGGTCCAGGCGCAGTGCGGCTGCCGGTCCGCCGGCACCCGTGGCGGCCGGTGAATGGGGCGCATCTGCGCGCGCGGGTTGGTCGCCACCGCGGTGGCGTCGAACGTCGGATCCTCGATGGTGTGGCACATCCCGAAGACGTACTCGTCGCCCATCGGCTCCACGTCGAGCAGCGCGCCGCAGTGGTCGAGCTGGAACTCGCCGTGCCAACGGTCGTGAATGGTGTAGCGGAAGTCCATGAATTGCGGCGGCGCGCCGATGTCGAGCTGCAGGCCCTTGAAGATGGTGGGCACGTCGTCGCCCTCGTAGTTCAGCGCCCGCTGCATGCGCTTGGTGTAGATCGGGCTCGCGCCGGCCCACTCCTCGATGGCGATCTGCACCATCTCCTCGCGGCCGAACTCCGTGATGCACCACGCCATCCCGGAGCGGTCGATCATGTGCCCGACCAGCAGCAGTTCGGGAACCAGGACGGACAGCTCCTGGCGGGACAGCCCTGCGTATCGGGATCCGGTCACGGGCCAAAAATAGTCGGCTTTATGTTATAAAGTCAACAATGCCGATCGCTCCCACCCGTCGCACCAGCGCGCCGCGCAAGCGCGGCGATGACACGCGCACGCGGATCATCGACGAGACCGTGCGCTGCATCATGGAGGAAGGGTTCGCCGCCGCGACCGCCAAGCACGTGGCCGAGCGCGCCGGCGTGACGTGGGGAGTCATCCAGTATCACTTCGGGGACCGCAACGGCCTGCTGACGGCCGTCGTCGACGACGGCGTGGCCAGGCTGGTCGACAGCCTCTCCTCGGCCGACTTCAGCGAGCTTCCGTTGCGCGAGCGCATCGAGGTCGTCGTCGACACCGCGTGGAGCTGTTACAGCAGCCCGACGTCGATGGCCGCATTCGAGATCCTGCGCGCCACCCGGGGCGGGGCGGGCGCGTCGTCGCGGCGCCACCTGATGGAAATGAACGCCGCGATCGGCCAGCTCGGCCGGCTGATCACCGACGATCCGGCCAATGCCGGGGTGGCCGAGGTGATTTGGGCGGCGCTGCGGGGTGTGGTGCTGGTGCAGATGATCACCGGGACCCCCATCGACTGGAGCCTGGAGCGACGCGCCCTGATCGAGATGGCCACCCGCGCGCTGCAATGACGCCGCGACACTTACACCACGCACACGACACGCCGCGACGAGCCGCACACATTTAAGTCTCGGCGAAAAGCCAACCCACCCGTCCGACCACCACCGGCCGATCACCGTGTGCTGCAATGTCGGGATGACCCCTCAAGAGTTCGCCGACATCGAAGCCATCAAGCAGGTGAAATACCGCTACCTGCGGGCGCTGGACACCAAGCACTGGGACGACTTCGCCGAAACGCTGGCCGAGGACATCACCGCCGACTACGGCCCGTCGATCGGCAACGAGCTGCACTTCACCAACCGCGCCGACCTCGTCGAGTACATGCGGACGTCGCTGCCGCTCAACGTCATCACCGAGCACCGGGTGACCCACCCCGACATCACCGTCGACGGCGACACCGCAACGGGCAGCTGGTATCTGCAGGACCGGGTCATCGTCGCCGACCTCAACTTCATGCTGATCGGCGCGGCCTTCTACCGAGACACCTACCGGCGCACCGACGCCGGCTGGAAGATCAGCGGCACCGGCTACGACCGGACCTACGACGCGACCATGTCGTTGGAGGGCATGGACTTCAAGATCAAGCCCGGCCGCGCGCTGGCTACTTCGTAATCGCGATCACCGCGCCGGGCTTCAACCAGCGGATGATCTGCACCAGCGTGGCGTCGTCGATCGCCACGCACCCCTCGGTGGGCGCGCCGTCGGTGGTGTGAAAGAAGAACGCGGCCCCGCCGCCCGGCGTCTTGTTCTTGTTGACGCCCATCACGACGGCGTGCTTGTACTGCGGGATCTGCAGGTTCTCGCTGTCGGCCGTATTGAACGGGCACTGCGCCTTCTGGCAGACCTGCATGCTGTTGAAGGTGGGGCTGTGGTCGTCGCCGCTCCACCAATGGTTCGGCCCCACTTGCGTATACGGAAGCCCCCCACCGGGATTGGGTGCCGTGCCGAAGGCGGAATCGAGGGTGTACACGCCCATCGGCGTGGCCGGGACCCCGCTGCGCGCCTGCGGCGCCATGCCCGCGGACCCGACGTGGGTGGGGATGCCGGTCACCAGCGCCTGCCAGCCGCCGGTGCTGCGTTGGTAGATGTCCATCTTCGCGTTCGACCCGCCGGTGCTGACGACCGAAACCACCTGCGTGGCATTGCCGACGGAGTTCGCGAACCAGGGAGTCGCCGCACCGCTCACCGGTGCCAGCACCAGCGCCGCGACCATCAGGCACGCCGCAGCGCACAGCGAAGCGAGCAGTCGGCGCATGGAATCAATGGTCCGGCCACGCGAACGCCGGGGTCAAGTAAAGCTTTAGACCCGGTTAGGTCACCGCGGCGTTACCACCCCGGCCGAAACACCAACAGGCAAAGCAGGAAATAGAGGTAGCCCAGCGACCAGCCGGCCAGCACGTCCGACGGGTAATGCACGTTCAGCGCCACCCTGGCAATCCCGACCAACGCCAGGCTCAGCGCCGTCAGCGCGATCGCGGCGCGGCCCAGCGCGCGACTGAGCATCGGCAGCACGAAGGCAAGCATTGCCAGCAACGCCGACGTCACCTCGAGCGCGTGCCCCGACGGAAACGACGACGACGATGCCGCCACCAGCATGGTCGACGGCCGGGGGCGGTTCACCAGGGCCTTGGCCGCCGTCGTCACCAGACCGCTCAGCGGCGCGCAGGCCAGCAGCACCAGCGCCGCCCGCACCTGGCGCCTCACCAGCGCCGCGACCGTGGCCCCAAACCCCAACAGCCGCAACGGAACCGGACCGAGCGCGAACGACACGACGTCCCAAAAGCGCACCCACGCCGGGTGCTTGACCGCGACGCCGTGCGCCGCGTCGAGCAACGACCAATCGGCGCGGTGCAACCAACTCCAGCCCTCGCGGTACCCCACCCACATCGCGGCGTAGACAGCGACGGCCGCCACGGCGGCCGCGACGGTGCGGGTACGGGTCATCACCCCACCGATACCAGCACGGTCATACTGGCAGTCATGGCGGTCTTCGTCCGCAGGTTGTTCGGCATCGGCAAGCTACCCGCCGATCTGCACGCTCAGGTCGAGGCGGAGGGCCTGCTCTACCTCGCCGACTACGTCGCGGTGACCCGCCGGTTCGGCGGCACCATCCCCGGCGTGCGGCTGCCGCACAGCGTCGCCAGCTACGTCGGGTCGCTGGCCCTCACCTCGGAGCGCGTGCTGGCGACGGTGTCCATGCTGCCCAAGCTGGCCGGGCCGACCGTCGACGCGCGCTGGGACGCGCCGCAGACCGGCGCGGCCAAGGTCGAGATCTCGTCGACCGGTGTGCAGGTCGACGTCGACGTCAGTGAGGTCGACAAGAAGTTCAGCGGCCACCTGTCGCTGCACTACAAGGTGGCCCTCTCCCCCGACGTGCTCGCCGGCCTGCCGCGACGGTCGCTGGCCTTCGACATGCCGCCCGAGTACGTCTTCCGCGCAGTCGGCGTCACTTATAGTCCGTGAACGTCATCTTCGGCCAGGGCGGCTGCCGCAACACCGCCAGGCTGGCGATCACCGCCGCCAGCAGGCCGGTGATCACGCCGATCAGCGCGATCCGGTTGCCGTCCACGGCGGGCACCCAGGACGCCTCCCCCCGGTGCACGACGAACACGCCGAGCGGCTTGGCCACGAGGATCACGGTGGCCCCGTCGGCGGTCTCGTAGGGCTCGCCGTAGACGCGCGCGTCGGCGCCGTCGGCGGGCAGCTGGTCCAGCAGGTCGGAAAACTTCATGGAGCACTACGCTAACGCGGATTTCCCTACGATGGCTGGCGTGACCGATCAGGCGTTTAGCCCCGAGGAGCGGCGCGCCGTGTATCGGGTGATCGCCGAGCGGCGCGACATGCGCCGGTTCTCACCGGGCGGCGTGGTGAGCGAGGAGGTACTGGGGCGATTGCTGCGGGCCGCGCACGCCGCACCCAGCGTCGGGCTGATGCAGCCGTGGCGGTTCATCCGCATCACCGACGACGCGCTGCGGCGTCGCATCCACGCCCTCGTCGACGAGGAGCGGCCGCGCACCGCCGCGGCCCTCGGGGAGCGGTCCGAGGAGTTCCTGGCGCTGAAGGTCGAGGGCATCCTCGAATGCGCCGAACTGTTCGTGGTGGCGCTGGGCGACGACCGCGACAAGCACGTGTTCGGCCGGCGGACGCTGCCGCAGATGGATCTCGCGTCGGTGTCCTGCGCGATCCAGAACCTGTGGTTGGCCGCGCGCGCCGAAGGCCTCGGCGTTGGCTGGGTTTCCCTGTTCGATCCGCGACGGCTGGCGGACCTGTTGGCGATGCCCGACGACGCCGAACCGGTCGCCATCCTGTGCCTGGGCCCGGTGCCCGAGTTTCCGGACCGGCCGGCGCTGGAGCTCGACGGCTGGGCCTACGGGCGGCCGCTGCCAGAGTTCGTCTCCGAGAACGGCTGGGAATCGCGCCGAGCGTAACGCCCGGTGAACGCGACCACCCTGCGGTATCGTCGCCGGTCGAGGTGAGGCAATGACGGCTAAAGAGAACGTGCTGATCGTGCACTGGCACGACCTGGGGCGATATCTCGGCGTCTACGGCCACCCGGACGTGTCCAGCCCGCGCCTGGACCGGCTCGCCGCCGAGGGCATCCTGTTCACGCGGGCGCACGCCACGGCGCCGCTGTGCTCGCCGTCGCGCGGGTCGCTGTTCACCGGGCGCTACCCGCAAAGCAACGGCCTGGTCGGCCTGGCCCACCACGGCTGGGAATACCGCAGCGGCGTCCGGACCCTGCCGCAGATATTGTCCGAGTCCGGTTGGTACTCGGCGCTTTTCGGCATGCAACACGAGACGTCCTATCCGAAACGCCTCGGCTTCGACGAATTCGACGTGTCCAACTCCTACTGCGACTACGTGGTGGGCCGGGCCCAGGAGTGGCTGCAGGACAGCGCCGAAAACCTCGGGGGCCAACCGTTCCTGCTGACGGCCGGGTTCTTCGAAACCCACCGACCCTATCCGCGGGACCGCTACGAGCCGGCCGACGCCGCCGACGTCGACACCCCCGGCTACCTGCCCGACACCCCCGAGGTCCGCGGGGACCTCGCCGAGTTCTACGGCGCGATCACCGCCGCCGACGCCGCCGTCGGCCGGCTGCTGGACACGCTGGCCGAAACTGGCCTGGACGCCAACACGTGGGTGGTGTTCTTCACCGACCACGGCGCCGCGTTCCCGCGCGCCAAGTCCACGCTCTACGACGCCGGTACCGGCATCGGAATGATCGTCCGTCCCCCGACCAGCCGGGCCGCGGCGCCGCGCGTTTACGACGAGCTGTTCAGCGGCGTCGATTTCGTGCCGACGCTGCTGGACCTGCTGGGCCTGCGGGTGCCGGCCGACGTCGAGGGCCTGTCACACGCCGGCGCGCTGCTCGCGCCGGAGCCGCCGGCCGAACCGGTGCGCGAGCACGTGTACTCCATGAAGACCTATCACGACTCGTTCGACCCCATCCGCGCCATCCGCACCAACGAATACCTCTACATCGAGAACTACGCCGCCCGCCCGCTGCTCGACCTGCCGCTGGACATCAAGGACAGCCCGTCGGGGCACGCCGTCGAGCCGTTCATCGCCGGCCCGCGTCCGGAGCGCGAACTCTACGACCTGCGAACCGATCCCGCGGAGACGAACAACCTGCTGACCGGTGGCGACCCGGACGTCGACGCCGTCGCCGCGGATCTGGCTGTGCGCCTGCATGATTGGCGCCAGCGCACCGGCGACGTCATACCCTCGGAGTTCGCTGGCGTGCGCATCGCGGTGCGCTACACCGAAACCTACCTGCAGATCCACCACATGAAGCCCAGCAGCCGCTCGGCGATCGCCGTCGACCGCGGCATCGAGGAGTAGCTAAGCGCCGCCGACCTCGGCGACGATGAACACCCGGCGGAACGGGAAGATCGTCGTGCCGTCCGCCCGGGGCGGGTACGCGTCGTCGAGCAGCGGGATGAGCTCCCGGCGGAACTGCTCCCAGCCCTCGTCGTCGAGCCGCTCGCGCACCGGGACCAGCGCCGTTCCGGTGATCCATTCCAGCACCGGATTCTCACCCGTCAGCTGGTGCAGGTAGGTGCTCTCCCACACGTCGACGCGGCATCCCGCGTCCAGCAGCAGGTTGGTGTAGGTCATCGGTGGCTGGACCACCGCCCCGACGCGAAACGGTATGTCGCGCATTAGTTTTGCGTAGGGCTCGCGGCGGGCCAGCGCCCGCACCGTGGCGTGGGAGGGGGTTTCGAAGTTGCCCGGGATCTGCACGCCGATCCACGAGCCGGGCGCCAGCTCGCCGGCCCACCGCACCAGCAGATCGGTGTGCTCGGGCACCCAGTGCAGCGCCGCGTTGCACACCACCACGTCGGTGTCGGGCTTGGGCTTCCAGTCCCGCAGGTCGCCGACGACGGCGTCGATCCCGCGTTCCTTGGCCGCGGCGACCATCTCCGGCGAGCTGTCCATCGCCTCGATCGCCGCCTCGGGCCAGCGCCGAGCCAGGTACTTCGTCAGGTGACCGGGGCCGCAGCCCAGGTCGACCACCCGGCGCGCCTGCTTGGCGCCCACCCGCGACAGCAGGTCGTAGAACGGGCGGCTGCGATGGTCAGCAAAGGCCAGGTAGACGTCGGGATCCCACATGTCGGTCCTCCTGATCAACACCATCACGGCTCGAGCTGACAGATAAACCGTATTACCGCATGCCGCCCCGGCGCCGACCGAGTGGGCGATAGCATCGCGGTTGTGACACCGACCGACCCGGATCCGGTCACTCCCCCGGTTCCCGTACCGGACGTTCCCGGCGCCGACGTGCCCGCCGGCGCCGCGGGATTGCCGCCGCGCTCCGCGTTGTCGCCCCGTCAGCGAATGGTCGTCGAGGCGGCCGCCATCTCCGATCTGGCGCTTCGCACCGCGGTCGCGTCGGTGCTGACCACCACCGTCACCCCGGCGGTGCTCGCCAACTCCGTGCGTTCCGGCAGCGAACGCGACAGCCTGCGCTTCTACGCCGAGCTCGGCGCCGAGCGTGACCCGGGGAAGTCGTTTCCGGCGCCCACCGAGCTGCCCCGGGTATCGTCGCGGCCGGCCAATCGGCTCGCGGAGTGGACCGCGCACGGGACGGTCGACAACATCTCGTTCCCCAGCAGCTTCCGGGCCATCAACCCGGATATGCGCAGCCGGTGGAGCGCGTTCGCGTCGAACAACGTCGTGCACGCGCAGCACTGGCGCCACGGCGACGGACCGCACCCCACGCTGTGCGTCATACACGGCTTCATGGGGTCGTCGTACCTGGCCAACGGGCGGTTCTTCACGCTGCCGTGGTACTACCGCTCGGGCTACGACGTCCTGATGTACACCCTGCCGTTCCACGGCCCCCGCGCCGAAAGGTGTTCGCCGTTCAGTGGTTTCGGCTATTTCGCCGGCGGGCTGTGCGGTTTTGCCGAGGCGATGGCCCAGGCCGTGCACGACTTTCGGTCCATCATCGACTACCTGCGGCACACCGGCGTCGAGCGGATCGCGCTGACCGGCATCTCGCTCGGCGGCTACACCTCCGCGCTGGTGGCCTCGGTGGACGATCGGCTCGAGGCGGTGATCCCCAACTGCCCGGTTGTGACGCCGGCGACGATGTTCGACGAGTGGTTCCCGGCCAACAAGCTGATGGGGCTGGGGCTGCGGATGTCGAAGATCAGTAGGGACGAGCTGATCGCCGGGCTGTCATACCACTCGCCGCTGAACTACCGGCCGCTGATCGCCAAGGAGCGGCGGATGATCATCACCGGCCTCGGCGACCGGATGGCGCCGCCGGACCAGGCCGTCGAGCTGTGGGAGCACTGGAATCGCTGTGCGCTGCACTGGTTTCCCGGCAGCCACGTCCTGCACGTGAGCCAGCTGGACTACCTGCGCCGGATGACGGCGTTTCTCCGCGGGGTCATGTTCTAAACGGGTTCCGTCGCCGGCGCCCGGTGCGCGCCGGCCTCCGGGGTTGGGCAGACCAGTTCGTCCAGCAGGCCAGCCGGCTCCTCGGCGTGCCCGTCGAGTCGTCGCGTCGATGCCAGCTCCAGCGCCGCCAGCGCGGGGAGATGCTCGCCGCGTTGCGGGATCAGCCCGGCCAGCGGGGCGGCGGCCGCCGGGGGCGTGTCGGTCAGAAACGCGCACGCGGCCGCGACGGTGTGGTGCGTCCCATCGCCGGCGATCTCCAGCGCGGTCCACGTCTCGGGCACCGGGTGCGTCCGGATCGCCTCCAGCGTCTCGGGCAACGCGCCGTCGACGCGGACCTGGTATGCCGCAACGTAATCCGATGCTCCGCGCTGGACTCCGCGCCAGGTCTCGCGCGCGTTCGGCGCCAGCAGCCGCGGGGCGTCGTCGGGGGCGACGATGCCGGCCTCCCAGCCGATCTCGCGCAGGTGGTCGGCCAGCCGCCGGGCGGCCACGTGGGCCGTCTCGTGCAGCGGCATCCGCGACGACCGCGCCTGCAGCGCCGCCAGGTTGTCGACGGCCGAGATCGTGATCGCGATCCAGGTCTCGAGTGTGTCGGATGCGTTGCCGCGGTTGGTGATCCGGATCTTGTCGGCGCGGATGCCGTAGCGGTCCAGGTAGCGGGCGAGCAGCGGCAGCGGCAGCACGTCCGAGTCGCCGATGGGCGGCCCGAGCCGCAGCAGCGCGGTTGCCGTTGTGGCAGAACCGGATTCGGGTCGGGCCCCGCCGCCACGGCGGATGATTGCCCCGCGGCGGCGCAGGATCGTGGTGAAGTGCAACCCGCGCCACCAGCCGAACAGCAGGATCACCACGGCGACGGCGACGCCGAGCACCCAGTAGTCGCGCGGCGATCGCCACGGGTACGCCAGCACCGCGGGCACCACGGCCAGCAGCGCCAGCGTGATCCGGCCGGCGCCGGGGGTCGGTATCGAACGGCTCACGGGGTGCTCTCTTTCTTGCGGACGATCGCGGCGACCGCGGCGACGGCCGCGACCAGCAAAGCCAGCGCGGCGGTTCCGACGAACGCGACGGTCCGCGGGGTGGTGTCTTCGGGCGCGGGCGCCCGGGGCGCGGGGACGGGTTTCGCCGCCGCCACACCGGGTTGGTTGGCGGCGGGCAGTTCCCACGTCAGCGCGGCGACCGGGTCCACGCTGCCGGCGCCGACGACGTTGGACGGCGCCCGGGCGCCGTTGTGCGCGGTCGCGGTGATGCGCCGCACCACCTGCGTGGCGTTGAGTTGGGGATACTTGCTACGCACCAGCGCCGCGACGCCGGACACGTAGCCCGCCGCGTAGCTGGTGCCGCTCAGCGCCACCAGCTGCTGGTGGTCGTCGGGCAGGCCGTTGGCGAGACCGCCGCCGTCGCGGTTGCTCACCGACACGATGTTTTCGCCGGGCCCGGCGATGCCCACCCACGGGCCGGCCATGGTGAATTTCGACGGCTGCCCGTCCGGCGTCAGCGACGCCGCCGACAGCACGTACGGCTGCCACCACGACGGGATGGAGACCGACTTGACGCCCGCCCAGTTGCGGGGGTCGTCCGGGCGGCCGAGGTCGGTGAGCGGGTTGGATTCACACGACATCCCGCCGGCGACCGATCCGGTCGCCCCGGTGTTGCCCGCCGCGGCCACGATCACCGCGTCCTTGTCCACCGCCGCGTACCGGAGCGCCGCGCCCAGCGCGGCCTGGTCGACGGGGCGATCGGCGGGCAGGCAGGTGATCGCGGAGATGTTGATCACCCGGGCGCCGAGGTCGGCCGCGTGCACGATGGCGCGCGCCAAGGTCGCCACGTCGAGCGACGCCCGCGCCAGCATCGGATCGCCGCCCGGCGTGCGCGGCGAGAACTTCGCCGACGTCATCCTGATCGAGAGCACCCGGGCCGCGGGGGCCACCCCGGAGAAGCCGTCGTCACCGGGCTGGCCGGCGATGACCCCGGCGACCAGCGTGCCGTGCCCGTCGCAGTCGGTCAGGCCGTCGGTCGTCTCGACGAAGTCGCCGCCGGGATCGACGTTGGGCAGGCGCGGGCCCGGCCGAACCCCGGTGTCGATCACCGCCACCAGTTGGCCGTCGCCGCGGGAAAACCGCCATGCCGCAGGCAGATTCAGCATCGCCTGGCTGGGTGTCGTGACCGCCGGATCGCTGCCGGGAATGACACCGGAGGCGCTGCACGGGCCGCGCTGCTCCATCGGCTGCCCGGGGCCCGGGCTTCCGTTGGGCGGGGGCACGCCCGGGTCGACCGTCGGTTGGTCGATCGCCAACGCCGGCGGGCAGGCCCACATCACGGCCGCCAAAGCGGCCGTGACGCAAGCGAGTCCGGAACGGATCATCGATTGAGGACCCACGCGAACAGGCCGACCAGGTAGGCCAGGACGGGAATCAGCGACGCGTCGAGCCCGGCCGCGAGGAAGCCCAGCAGGCGGCGCAGCGGCAGCGAATAGCTCTCCGGCGAGGCGATGTGCGGGTTCAACGCCACCACCACCCAGGCCAGCGCCAGCGCGATCAGCACCGCCGCCGCACCCAGCGCGGCGCCGTACCGGCCGGTCGCGGCGTAGAGCACCAACAGCACACCGGCCGCCAGGTAGGGCTGGGCGAGCAGCCAGGCCTTGCAGGCGGCCGAATCCCAGACCCGGGCGCGCAGCACGGACGTGGCCGCCGTCGCACCCACCGCATACCAACCGAAGCCCCCCAACGACTCTGGGCGCAGCGCGATGGCCACCGAACCCAGGACGCTGAGCAACACCGCGGCGGCGATGAAACCGCTTTGATGCGCGTCACCGATCCGCACCCGCCGCGGCAGGTCCTCGAGCACGCGCAACGACGGCGCCGACGGGGTGGGATCGCCGGGTGCCGGAATCACCGGCAGCGGGAAGCGCGCCCACAGGGCGGACAATTGGGCGGCCTCGATGGTGACCAGCAGGGCCGCCACGATCAGCCCGCAGCCGATAGCCAATGTCGGTAGATGCCAGAGTGTTTCGGCGCCGGCGGCCAGCAGCACGGCGGCCCCCACCACCGCGGTCGCGGTGAAGAAACCGACGATCCGCTCGCGCTCCGGGCCGGGGACCACCAGGGCGATCAGCGACCACGCGGTGACGCCGGCCGCGGCCAGCATCAGTTGCGACGGCCCGAACCTGCCGGGCACCGCCAACGCCAGCGCGGCGCCGATGGGCACCAGGGCGGCGATCGACAGCGCCATTCCGGTGCGCGGGGAACGCGCGGAGGTCAGCAGGCCCGCCACCGCGGTCAGCGCCGCGACCACGCTGACCGCGACCAGCCCGGACAGCGCGCCCGTCGCCGCCCGGTAGGTGACGCCCAGGCCGGTCGTCAGCAAGGCCACGGCGATCACCGCGGCCAGCGCGCCACGCTGGATATGCGCTGTGCCCCAGGGCTTCAGCCGCGACGTCGAGAAGATCATTGCGGCGTCGGCGATGTCCTCGACGATGCCCGGCGCGGCGGGACCGGCGGGCACCGGTTGCAGCGCCAACAAATCACCGTCCACCACCCCGACGGTGTCCAGGCTGGCGTCGAGGCTGAACGGCGCTCCGCCGATCGGCGCCAGGCTCAGGTGGGCCGCCGCGCGGGTGTCCGGGCCGTCGTCCGCGTCGCCGTTCGATGCGGCCGGAACCGCCAAACGCTTTACCGCGGGCAGGATTTCGCGCAGCGGCAACTCGGTGGGCAGGGCCATCTCCGTCAGCCTGCTCTCCGCGAGGATGGCGACGCGGACGATCGGCATCACGGTGCCGGACGTCACTTGGCGGCCCTCAACAGACGCTGCGTCCATTCCTGCGACATGGTTCTCTCTTCTCTATCTCGTTGCTGTTTGGTGTTGCTCGGAAAAATCTCGGGACAGCCGCCGGCCGGGAAACCACTGGCCCTCCGGCAGCAGGGCGGTCAGGTGTTCGATCGCGACGGCGATCGCGAACGGCGTGCCGGGGGCGAACGTCGAGACCCACTCGCCGTCGAAGGCTCGCGAGGGGCTCACCAGCACGCGGCCCGCGGCGGTGTCGACGATGCTCATGCCGACCTCGGTGGTGGCGTGCTGCCCGTCCCGGCGGCAACCGGCGACGACTTCGACGTAGCTGCGCGGTCCGGAGAAGACCGCCTCCACCACCGGCCGTGCCGACGCCGGGATCCCCAGGTATTCAACGACTTCCGACAGCGATGCGCCGGACCGCAGCCGCTCGTCGGCCCGGGCGCCGACGCGCATCGGCATGCTGAACTCGTCGAATCGCGCCGGCGGCCGCTGGGCCAGCCCGACGCCGAGGACCGGGACCAGCCCACGGGCGTCGTCGATGTCCATCGCGGTGAAGGTGACGAGCTGCGCGCTGCGCAACGCGACCACCGTCTTCGGCGTTGCACCGCTGCGCTGCGCGACCACGCCGCGCAGCAGCTCACCCGAGCCGGTGGCGTTGGCGGGTCCCACGTAGCGCAGGTCGAACCACCGGTCCGGGAAGCAGACGGCCTTGATCCAGCCGGCGACCGCCGGGTTGACGAGTCCGTCTTGCGTCACCAGACCCATCCGGGTCAGCTCGGCACGCTGCCGCTCGAAGAACTCGGCGCGTTGCGCGGCGTCGCGATAGGGCGTGGTGATCGCCAGAACCCACGG
Organism: Mycobacterium sp. NGS34; assembly: GCF_059812845.1. NCBI lineage: Bacteria > Bacillati > Actinomycetota > Actinomycetes > Mycobacteriales > Mycobacteriaceae > Mycobacterium > Mycobacterium sp. NGS34. Next base: position 755,427 of record NZ_JCALDM010000001.1, on the reverse strand, counting down.
GAAGGTGCCCGCCCCAATGGTTTCCGCGATGAACCACGCGTGGTCGACCGTCAGCTCGACGGCGTTCGGTGCTGTGTTCATTGAGCGAGAGTTAACCGCCCCATTTGGCGGCTTCGGCCTGGTCGCGGGCGAGCATGGCCGTGGTGTTGGCCTCGTGGGTGCTGGCCATCGCCTGGTAGGCGCGCACCAGCGATTCCATGGCCTGGTTCCACTGGGCCTGCCACACCTGGTAGGTCATGCCGGTGTCGCCCTGCCAGGCGTTGGACAGCGTCGCCTGCTCGCTGGCGATGTCGGCGCCGAGGCCCTGCAGGGTTCCGGCGTAGCCGGACATGTCCGCGGCGTGGCTCAGCATCGCGGGGTAGTTGTACATGATCTGTGACATCACAAGTCCTTTCGCGGTGGTAGCTCGGGTCAGATCGTTGATCAGATCGAGGTGTAGCCGGAAGCGGCGGCGGCGTCGGCGGCCACGTAGGTGCCCGCGGCGTCACCGAGATTGGCCTGGGCGATGTCCAGCAGGGTGTTGACCCGCGCCGCGGCCTCCACGAAGCGGGCGTGCGCGGCCTGGAATGCCGCCGAGGACTCGCCCTGGTGGAACGCCTGCGCCGACATCGCCTCCTGCTCGGCCTGGCTGATCGTGCTGCGCATCAGCGCGGCCTTGGCGGAGAACGCCGACTGCGCCGCCACCAACTGCGGGATGTGAGCGTCCAACATGCTCATGGTGATTGGTTTCCTTTCGCTCTCTTCGGATTTCGGTTGCTCACTGCCACGTTACGAACCGTCGTCTCCCCCTCTCCCCGATTCACCCGGGCCCTCCTGGTCCCAGGTGCCGGGCACCATCGGCACCCGCGGCCCGCCGCCGAACTCGTCGCCGGCCAGCTTGGTCAACCCGGCCGCCCCCACGGCGGCGTCATTTGGTGCGGTCCCGGCGAATCCCAGCCGTCCGGCGCCGCTCCCGGACGCCACGGCCGAGGCGAGCTCGTACTCCGGCGGTACGCCGATGTCGGAATCCATGTCGAGGAATTCGTCGCCGTATTCGCGCATTGCCGCCCGCCGGCGCCGGCGCGCCCGCGCCTCCGCCCGGACGGGCGCCGCCGCGCCGGCCGCCGGGATGGTGGCCGCCGGCGCCTTGATGCCGCCTCGCGGACCCACCGTCGGCCCGGCCTCCGGGCCCGCACCGGCGCCGAAAGCCACCAGGTAGGGGAAGGTTCCGGTGGCAGCCGCCGGGGCGGGCGCGGCGGGCGCACCGGATGCCGCGGGCACGGACGCGGGGGCACCGGCGGGCGTGGCGACCGCCGACGGGGCCACGCCGGCGACCGGCCACACCGAGGAAGCGGTTGCCGCGAGAGCCGGTACGCCCGCCGCCCCCGCCGCGATCGGCGCCGCGATCGGCGCGAGCTCACCCAACGGCAGGGTGATCTGTCCCAGGCTTAGGCTGACGCCCAGCGACAGCGCCATGAGCATGGGACCGTACGTGGCGATGGGCGAAATCACCTCGTAGGCGGCAAAGAACAGCAACGGAGCGTAGGCCACCAGCGCCGCTTCCGGGTTCGCCGCGAACGCGGCAACGATCTGCTGGAGCGTCCCGACGGGATTCTGCAGTAGGCCCGAGAATTGGCTGGCCCCCTGCTCGTAGAAGTTCACTAAGGACTGCAGCGGTTGCAGAAGCCCCGAGAACGGATTGCTCTGCGCCGCGGCGTTCTGATTCACGATGCTGGGCGCCGGCGTGGTGCGCGGCGCCGAGGCCAGCGCCCCGCCGGAGGCGGCCTGGTACGCGCCCATCGTGGTGGCGGCCTGCACCCACATCCGCACGTAGTCCGCTTCGTTGAGCGCGATCGGAATCGTGTTGATCCCAAAGAAGTTCGTCGCCATCAGGACGCCGTGGATGACGTGGTTGGCGGCCAGCTCCACCAGGGTCGGCATCGCCGCCAGCGCGCTGGTGTAGGCAGCCGCGGCGACCTCGTGCTGCGCCGCCACGCCCGCGCTGTCGGCGCTGGCCTGCTGCAGCCACGCCAGGTACGGGGCGTGTGCCGCCACGTACTGCTCGGCGCTCGGCCCCTGCCACCCGCCCGCCTGCACCGCCCCCAGAAGCCCGCTGAGTTCGGCCGCAGCCGAAGCGTATTCGGCGCTGAGCGCCGACCAGGCCCCGGCGGCCGCCAGCAGCGACCCCGGTCCCGGACCGGTGCTCAGCAACGCCGAATGCACTTCCGGCGGCGAAGCCATCCAAACGGGCGCCGTCATGTTCTAGCCGCCCGCCACCCCGTAGGTCGCGGCCGCCGCGGCGTCACCGGCGAGATAGCTTGCGCCGGACTCACCCACGCCCACGCCGGCGCGGCCGAGCTCTTCGACACCCTGGGCGGCGACGGCGGCGTGCTCCTGCCCCTGCGCGCTGAACCCCGCCGCCGTCTGCAGCGACACGGGATCCGCCGCCGGCGGCACCACCGCCGTAATCGCGGGGGCCGCCGCCGCGTGCGCGGCCGCCAGCCGCGCCGTCAGCGCCTCCACGGCCGCGCTGGCCGCGGCCAGGCCCTCGGGAACCACTCGCAACGTCATGACTAACTCCCCTTCTGTTGCGTTTCACCAAACATGGCGGCCTCACCGATCAACGGGTTGACCAATTGCACGTGCGTCGGAACGTCGCTGTCGCCCAGCAGAACCCCGCGGCCGGCCGGCATCCGGCCGAACCGCTGGCCCCGGATCTTGCCGCTGTCTTGCGGGTTGCCGGACAGCATCAGCGTGGTCGCCTGCAGGTCGTTGAAGCGGCGCAGCAACGGGCTGGTCATCAGCCCGTGGGCCGAGCCGGTGGCGCGCGCCGTGACGATCACCCGCAGCCCCAGATCACCGGCCTGCGAAAGCTGCGCGATCAGCGGGGTCCACGGCCGCTGCCCGATGTACGGGCCGCTCATCGCCGGCGCGTCCGGTATCTGGTCGACGTCGTCGATGATCAGGTAATGGGTGTGGCCCTGGTAGGTCCAGCGGGACAGCTCCCCGGGTGACAGGCCGGCCGGCGGCCGCCGCGACTCGATGATGTTGGCCAGACCCAGCATCGCGGGGGCGACCCGGTCGATGTTGGCCGTGTATTCGTTGTCGGGGAACAACGGCTCGTCGACCAGGTGCAGCCGCCGATCCAGCACCGTGAAGGCGACCTGGTCGGCGGTGGAGTGCTCGCGGATGGTGCGGATGACGTGGCGCAGCAGGGTCGTCTTACCGGACTTGCTGTCGCCGAACACCATCAGCAGCGGGTGCTCGGCGAAGTCGAGGACGACCGGCGCGAGGTCCTCTTCGCGCTGGCCGATGACCACCTTCTCCGCGCCGCGGTAGAGCGGCCCCAGCGCGTCGGGCGCGAGGTTGTTGGGCAGCAACCGAACCGGCGGCGCGGAGACGCCGGGGTAACGCGCGTTGATCGCGTCCAGCTGGTCCAGTTCGGGAGCCGCGAACAGGAAATGCTCGGCGGCCATGGTCAATCCGCGGCCGGGCTGGTCGTGCGGGACGGCCTCGGCCGGGCGGCGCAGCGCGCCGACCAGCCGCACGTTGCTGTCCCGCGCGTCGTGCAGCTTGAGCTCGAGCCGCAGCCCGAGGCCGTCGCGCATCGCCAGCGGCACCTCCAGCCAGCTCGGCGTGGTGATCACGACGTGGATGCCGTAGGCGAGGCCGACATTCACCAATTCGGTCACCTTGGCCAGCAAGGGATTACGGGTGTTGAACTGGTCGGTGTTGTCGCGCCCGAACGCATACAGGTTGTCGATGACCAGGAACACCTCGCCGTAACCGTCGTCGGGGGCGGACCCGTGCTTCTCCCGGAACGCCTCGCGCTGCTGGCGCGACAGCAGCAACTGCTCCAGCTCGCCGAAGGTGCGGCGGATGCGTTCGGGTTCCAGCGCCGACGCGACGCTGCCGACGTGCGCCAGGCCGTCCAGCGCCCGCAGCTGCCCGCCGCCGTAGTCCAGGCAGTAGAACGTGACCTCGCGCGGCGAGTGCAGGTTGGCCGCCGACAGGATGAAGGTCTGCAGCGCGGTCGATTTCCCGGACTTCGGGCCGCCGTGGATCACCATGTTCCCCGCCGAGGACGCGGCGTCGAAAACCAGTGGGTCGCGGCGCATCTCGAATGGCTTGTCGATCTCGCCCAGCGGCCAGCGCCATTGCCCGTGGGGCACCCCGGCGCGGGCCAGCACCGCGGTCAGCGGTATCGGTTCGTCCAGCGGCGGCAGCCACAGCTGCGGCGCCCGCGGCCCGTATCCGGCCAACTGTTCGCCGATCGTCGCGATCAGCTTGCGCGGCGGCCCAACGGCTTCCTCGTCCTCGCCGGTGGAAATCACGGTGCCGTGATCGGGCTCCACCATCCCGGCCGGGAACAGCTTTGGCTCTGGATTCGAATGCACTACAAGCGTTTTCGTCTTCTGCGGGGGCTCGTAGATGCCGTCGACATACGTGCTGCGGAACTTGATCGGCGTCGCGCCCGGGGCGGGCACCAGGAAGCCGACGCCCTTGTGCTCCTTGCCGGACTCGATGTGATAGGCGTCTTCCACGCCGATGATCTGGCGGGACACGCTGGGGCTGGCCACCTTCAACCCGATGCGGTAGGAGGTGTTCTTGTCGATGTCCTTGATCTTGCCCACGTCCAGCGTCTGGGACGCGAACAGGATGTGGATGCGGAACGAGCGGCCCTTGCGGGCCACGTAGTCGAACAGCTCCGCGTACTCCGGGTGGTCGGCCAGCATCAGGGTGAACTCGTCGGCGACCACGAACAGCGTTGGGAGCGACGGCAAGTCATGACCGGCCGCGATCGCGTTCTCGTACTCGGTCACCGAGTTGAACGCGCTGCCCTGCACGCGGCGTCCCGCCTCGCGCAGCAGGGTCTCGCGCCGCGCCACCTCGCCGCGCAGCGTGTCGGCGAACCGGTCAGCGAGCGACTTCTTCTCGGCCATGTTCGAGATCACCGCGACGACCTGCGGGAAGTTCCGGAAGCTGTCGGCGCCGGCCTCGCCCTTGAAGTCGGCGTAGATGACGATCAGCCGGTCGGCCGAGTGGGTTGTCAACAGCGACAACAGGATCGACATCAGGGTCTGCGACTTGCCGGAGCCGGTCATACCGATCATCAGGCCGTGCGGGCCCATGCCGCCCTCGGCCTCGTCCTTGAGGTCGAACATCAGCGGCTCGCCGGTTGCGGTGACGCCGATCGGAACGCGCAGCTCGTCGTCGCGGCGGCGCGGCGCCCACATGGTCGACACGTCCAACTGCGACGCGTCGCCGATGCCCAGCAGCGTGGTGAAAGTCGCGCCTCGGGTGGCGGCGGAACGCAATCCGGCGTGGGTCGGGTTGGAGTCCCACCGCGACAGCTGACGGGCCAGGTGCGCGGCCTCGGCGGCGCCGAGCTGATCCGCGCTGTCGATGTACGGTTGCCAGCCGCCGGTCTGCCAGCGCTCGATTACCCCGCGCGCGACTCGCAGGATCGGCCTTTCGGGATCCGAATACTGCTCCCGGTGCGGGGGCGTCGCGGAGCAGTGCACGACCGTGACACCCGCCCGGCCCAGCGCCAGCGCCGAGCCGTTCAGGTCGTAGTCGGGGTCGTCGACGACGATCAGCAAGTGCCGCAACGCATCCGCGGGCTCACCCGTGAACGCGGGCCGGTCGACGAGCGCCGATCCCAGCGCCGCGACGAGCTCGTCGGCGTCCGTCGACAGGAAGCGGGCCGGGCCGACGCCGTCGAGCTCGCCGGGAATGTCGACGTGCGGCAGCCACTTCAGCCACGACCAGTCCGAGCCCTCCAGGTCGCGCGCGGCCAGCGCGACTCCGAGCACGGTCGGGTCGTGCCACGTCACCGCCTGAGCGATCCAGGCGCGCAACGCCGCCCGCACGTCCGTCACCTCACCGACGACCGTGATCCGCGAGACCTTGGTCAGGTCGATCCCGGTCGGCACGTCGCGCACGGTGCGCTGGGTGTCGAGCAGACTACGTAATGCGCTGTGCGACACCGGCTCCAGGTCGATCTCGGCGGCGGTGTCGTTGACGCGCAGCGCGGTGTCCAGGGGCACCTGGTGGCGTCCGGCCCGCAGCACCAGAAAGTCGGGGTCGTGCGGGTCGCGCTCCCACTGGCGGCGCGATCCGGGCACCGCCGCGAGGCCGGCCGGGTCCGGGTGGGACCACTCGGCGGCCGCCCGCTGCTGGGCGGCCTGCGTCCGGATATTGTCCCGGACCACCGACAGGTAACGCAGGTAGTCGGCGCGCTCGGCGTCGACCTCCTCGGTGCGCGTCTTATTGTCGTTGCCGCGATAGAGCGCGGTCGCCGCCAGCAGCAACACGAACGGGAAGAACAGCGTCTGCGGAGAGATCACCCGCATGCCGGTGGCAACCAGGGCCACCACCATGCCCACGATCAGGATCACCAGCACGTAGGGCATCGCCCGGCGCAGGAACGACGGCGGAATCACCCGGGGCAGCTCCGGCGGCGCCTCGATGGCGATGGTGCCCTTGCGGGTGGCCGGCGGCGCCAGCCGCCGGCGCGCCTCGAAGATCAGTCGGCTCATCGGCCCTCCCCCTCCGCCGAGACCGGGCGCCCGGGCCTGGCGTCGGGCGCCAGGCCGTCATGGGCCAGCAGCGCGTCGGCGCGCGACAGCGTCGGACCCGGCGCGAACAACGACAACACCGACCACGGCACCGGCACGGCGGGCGGGTTCAGGCCAAGGGCCTCAACGGTTTTCGAGCGGGCCGCGCCGTCTCCGGTCTCGGTGTCGATGCCGTAGCGCACCCCGGTGTCGGAGACCCAGAACAACGACCCGGCGGCCGGCGCCGCCGGCCCGCCGCCCACCGTCTGCGTGAAGTACCCCGTGCCCGGCGCCAGGGCGACGCGGGTCGCGATGCCCGGGGCGCCACCGCCGACCAGGTCAACAGTGCGTATCCCCTCGGACACCGGCAGCACCGAGCCGGAAAGCAGGCCGAGCGTGCTGGTCGCGGCCCCGGCCGGCTTGCTCCAGTGGGCGCAGGTGACGGGATCCTTCGCCGCGTCGACGAGCGCGACCTGCTGATCGGGATAGCGGGTCGTGTCGAGCATCCGCGACACCGGCAGCTTGGACACCTCGTCGGCGCCGAGCCGCGGCGGTTGTTCCAGGCCATAGGAATTGGAGTTACGCAGGATCGCGGCGAGCACCGGCGAAATCGGCTGCAGCCCGTCGGGCAGCACCGCGTAGTAGTGCAAGCTCTGCTCCAGACCGTAGGAGACGACCACGCCACCAACCGGGGCCGGCACCGAAAAGCCCGCGGGCCCACCGGCGTTCGGGATCGACGGCGCGGTCAGCGCCGGCGATTCGGGTATCGCGTTGAACAGCCCCTGCGCGATCGGCCGCGCCGCGGGCACTTCCGGACCCAGGCCCAGCGCGTTGGTAACCGCGTGGTTCGCCAGGTCGATCTGGCTGCGCTTGCCGTCCCAGAGCAGCCAGGTGCCGGCGCCTCGATCATTCGGGAAGTCGACCAGGATTCCCTGATTGGCGCGGATCGCGCCCGCCCGCGCGCCTTCGCCGTCGGGACGGCCCGCCACCACGGTGACACCCGTGCTGTGGGCACCGTGTGATGTTCCGCTGACGGCGTCGCACACCGTCCAGTCGGCGTCGTGCGAGGCGTTCTGCACCATCCGCTCAGGGGCGCCCGGGATGCCGATCAGGTTGCCGCGCGGAAAGCGGTCCAGCTCAGAGCTTTTCACCGTGGTCGGGTTGACCGGCTTGCCGACGATCAGGCGGGCCGAGGTCAAATTGAGCACCGGGTGCAGCTCCTCGCCCACCCGCACGTACAGCGCCGCGGTCGACCGGTCGGCGAGCACCGCGTTGTTACCCGCCGAGCCGCTGGGCCGGATCAGCGAGAACACGAAGCAGCCCGCCAGCCCGGTGATCAGGATGAGGCCGCCCATCAGCACCGCGCGCGACTGGGTGCGCAGCGGGTCGACCAGCATCCTCGTGTCGTGCAGGGCGATGCCGGATGCGATCCGGCGCATCACGAAGCGCCAACCCGTCACCTGGTGGCGCGTGACGAAGCCGCGGCGGTATTCGACCCTGTGGGGGTTGTCGTTGACCGGGGTCCGGGACGCGAACGAGCGCCGATCCCCTTCGGGCTCGTGGTTATTGGTCGTCATGCCGGCACCGACAGCCCGAGACCGCGCAGCAGCGGCTCCACCGACTTCTCGACGTCCTGGTCGGTGATCGTCATCAGCTCCTCGTCACTGAATTCCCCGGTCCCGGCGTGATCCGAATGGTCAAGCCGGAATTCTCGTTCTTCCTCGGAGCGTTCGACGATGTTGCGGACGAACCGGCCGTTGCCGGCAATGTCGAGGTTGCGCCGCGAAATTCCGTTGGCGTCGGGCGTCGACGCGGTGGCCAGCTTGGAGAACAAGGCCTCCATGTGCTCGAGCGCGGCGGGCTCGAAGACGCTGTCGCGTTGCTCGGCCATCTTGTGCGCGATCTCCACCAGCTCACCGGGCGCGTAGGAGGGAAAGTCGATGTTGCGGGTGAACCGGGACCGCAGGCCCTCGTTGGTGTCGAGGAACTTGTCCAGATCGGCCCGGTAGCCGGCGATGATGACCACCAGCCGGTCGCGGTCGTTTTCCATGCGGGCCAGCAGGGTGTCGATAGCCACCAGCCCGAAGTCGTTCTTGGCGCCGGTGGCCACCAGGGCGTAGGCCTCGTCGAGGAACAGCACCCCGTCCAGCGCGCTGTCGATGATCGCGTTGGTCTTGGCCTCGGTCTCGCCGATGTGCTGACCGATGAGGTCGGCGCGGTGCACCTCGCGGATGTTTTCCCGCTTCAAAAGCCCTAGCCCGCAATAGATCTTGGCCACGACGCGGGCGATGGTGGTCTTACCGGTCCCGGGCGGCCCGGCGAACACGAGGTGGTGGGTGCGTTGCGCCACCGTGAGCCCGCGCTGCTTGCGCACCAGCTCCATGGCCACCGAGCTCTTCAGCCGCGACACCTGGTTCTTGACCTCGTCGAGCCCGATGAATTCGGCGAGCTGGCGTTCGGCCTCGTGCAGCAGCGCGGCCTTGCGCTCGTGGGCCGCCGGGTCGACGAAGTCGTCGGCGCTGGGCTCGGTGGCGGGGTCCCAGGGGTCGGTGCGGGCATCGATGCGGGCCGCCGTCGTGGTCACGATCCCAAAGCTGGTGTCGGACAAGGCCTGTTCGATCTGCTCGTTGGCGGGGTGCGCGGCGTACAGGTCGTGCAGCACGTCGCTCGCCGACTCCTCGTCGACGTGCGCCCGCAGCACCAGCGCCTTGGCCAGCGCGCCGTCGACCGCCGCGACCGCGACGGGACCGTCGGGTTCCTCGAGGTACGACAGCGCGGGCGCGAACATGCCCAGGCGCGCCAGCGCGGTGCCCAGCGTGACTTTCGCCGCGTGCGAGAAGGTTTCGTCGAGATCGGTGTCGTTGACGATCGGGGTGAGCAGCTTGACGACGTCCGACCAGCGCTCGGCCCGGTAGTTGACGACGACGGCCACCCAGCGGGCCTCGCGCCAGCTCGGGCGGCGTTCGATGAGGTCGGCGACGATCCGGGCGGCGTCGGCAAACCGCCCGTCGGTTGCCAGCGCCGCCGCGTAGGCGAGGTGGAAATCGTCGGGCGTGGCGGCGCGGAACTGTAGGTACAGGCCGGTGTCGTAGCGGAAACCCAGGGCCCCGGGCGCCAGCTCCACATGGCGCTGCAGCGCGCCGGCCGTGGTCGCGGTGGCCGAGACAGCCTCCAACACCCGCAGGGAGACGTCGCCGGCCGCGGCCAGGCCGGTCCAGGCGTCGCACTGGTCGTGCGCGACGCGCGTCAGCGCCGTGAACCCGGTGCGGGCGGCGGCCAGATCGGCGGGGCGCTGGCGTTCGTAGACCGCGATGCCGAGCGCGCGACAACACGTGGCGAACCGGCTCACGATGTCGCCGTCTATCCGGCCGTCCGGCCGAGAATTTGCAGGCCGAGCTGCGAGCACGCCGGCGTCACCGCGTTCCACGGCTGTTACTTCCCATCTATGTAGCTTCCCCTAACCTAACCTGCCTGAAGTTAGCATTGCCTAAGCTGGATGTCGAGGCACCCCCGGTTCATCCGACTCGGCCGCCGCCTCCCTTTTCGCCACCGCTGACCAGGGCATTCCGACCGGCCACCCTAGACCAACTGAGCTTACTGAAAATCGTTTTCATTATCAAAACCGTCGGGCGCCCAGGTTTGCGGCATCATCGGCACCGACGGGCCGCCGCCGAACTGGTCGCCGGCCAGCGTGGCCAGGCCCGCCGCCCGGGCCGCCTCCGCGCGGGCGGTCCCGGCGAAGCCCAGGGCGCCGGCGCCGAGGTCGGACGCGACGGTCGCGGCCCTGTCGAGGCCGGGCTCTTCGTCCGTTCCCCACTCCGGGTCGACGTACTCGTACCGGTAGCCGCGGTGGTGGTCGTTCATCGCCGCCCGGCGCCGACGGCGCGCCCGGTCACGTTGTCGCGCCGCCACCCCGGCGGCGGCCGCGGCCGCGGCGCTATCGGGTTCCGGCGCCTTTCGCCGAGCGGCGGTGCCCATCCCGGTGTCCGCCCCGATCGTCGGGCCGCCAACCAGGTACGGAAAGGCCCCGCCGGCGACGCCGGCGGGCGGCGGGGGCGGGGGCCCGGCCGCCACCGACGCCGTGGCCGGCGCGGGCGCCGGAGCCGGCGCCGAGGAGGGCGCCGAGCCCGGGGCGGAGGAAACGCTCACGGCGGGCGAGCCGGTCGCCACCGGAGCGCTCACGGTGTCCGGGATCGGCGCGTCCGCCACCGGGGCCGGGGCGGGTGGTATCCCGGCCAGCCCGCTCAGGCCCGCGAAGCCGGCCGCGAAGCCGGGCGTGACCACCGCCGAGGCGAGCGCGAGCGGCACGATCGTCTGCAATTGCGGAAAGGTGTCCAACACCTCGCCCACGTGGGTGAACTCGTCCGCAACCAACAGCGGGATATCGTTCTCGACCTGCGCTATGGACTCGGCGGGGTTTTCCGGGAATTCCTCGAGGTCGCGGCCCAGCGTCTGGGTGACTTCGGTGAGCCGGTTGACCCACCAACTCCATTGGGTCGGGTCGCCGCCGTCGTTGTCGATGATGTCGCCGCTGTCGCCGGTGTCGGAGCCGTCGCTGTTGTCGTCGGCGGCGTGCAGGATCTGTGGTGCCGCATCGGTCTGCGGCGCGGCGGCCACCGCCGTGCCGGCGACGGTCTGATAGGTGGCCATCGTGGTGGCCGCCTGGATCCACATCCGCACGTAGTCGGCCTCGTTCAGCGCGATGGGGATCGTGTTGATGCCGAAGAAGTTCGTCGCCAGCAGCACCGCGTGAATCGCGTGATTGGCGGCCAGCTCCAGCAGGGTCGGCATCGCGGCCAGCGCCGCGGTGTAGGCGGCGGCCGCGGTCTCGTGCCGGGCGGCCGCCGACGCGCTGGTGACGCTGGCCCGCGTCAGCCACGCCAGGTAGGGCGCGTGCGCGGCCGCGTACTGCGCCGCGGTGGGCCCCTCCCAGGCCCCGGCCTGGACCGCGGCCAGGACGGAGGTGAGTTCGTCGGCGACCGACGCGTACGTCGCGCTCAGCGAGCTCCACGCCGCGGCGGCGCCCAGCAGCCCGCCGGGTCCGGGACCGCTGCTCAGCTGCGCCGAATGGATCTCCGGCGGCGACGCCATCCACACGGGCGCGGTCATAGCGGCGACGACTCCTTAGCGATCCGGGCTGGACTTGACGGCCGCCTGGGCCGTCGGGCGGCGTCACGAGCCCGTAGGAGTAGTCGCTAACTGGCGCGGGAAAGTTCCCGTCGGTTTCGGTCAGTCCTTGACGGCGCTGACCAGGGTGTTGCGGGCGATCATCGGGCCGGCCTCGGTGTCCGGGCCGGGCACCGGCCGCCCGACCTGTCGCAGGTAATCGGCGAGCGGGGTCCCGACGGCGGTCCATCCGCGCCGGCCGAACCACTCGGTGGCCGGGGCGTGCTGCTCGTTGTAGACCAACCGGAAGAACAGGCGCTGGTCGCCCTCGGCGGCGGCGGCGCGTTCTTCCTCGACCGCGGCCTCGAATTCGTCGGGCTCGAGGGGGGCGCCGTCCTCGATCGCGACGTGGCTGCCGGGCCCGGCCAGGCCGTCGACGCCGGTGAACAGCTGCTCCTGCGCGGTCGCGGGCAGATAGATCAACAGGCCCTCGGCGATCCAGGCCGACGGCTTGGCCGCGTCAAAACCGCTGTCCCGCAGGGCCTGCGGCCAGTCGTCGCGGAGGTCGACGGCCACCTCGCGACGGTCGGCGCGCGGCTGGGCGCGGTGCTCGGTGAGCACCTCGCGCTTGAAGTCCAGGACCTGCGGGCGGTCCAGCTCGAAGATCGTCGTCGCGCCCGGCCAGTCCAGCCGGTAGGCGCGGGAGTCGAGCCCGGCGGCCAGGATGACCACCTGCCGCACGCCCGCGTCGGCGGCCCGGCGAAAGTATTCGTCGAAGTACCTGGTGCGGGCGCCCTGGAAGTTGACGAAATGCACGCCGAAGTCCTCGGACTTCAGCGGGTGGTCGGGGTTCTTGCCGTCGAGGACGTCTGCCGAGGGACCGCCCACGGCACGGCAGAACAGTTCCGCGTACGGGTCGACGGCCAGCGGGTCGGGCTTCTGCGCCTCCAGCGCTCGGGCGGTCGCGACGAACAGCGCCGTCGAACCGACACTCGTTGTGATGTCCCAGGTATCACCTTCGCTACGCACTCAACCGACACTACGCCGACGGTTTCTGGCGGCCCGCCGCCGCGGCCGCGTCCGGGTCCCAGGTGCCCGGCAGCATCGGCGCCCTTGGGCCGCCTCCCAATTCGCTGCCGGCCAGCGTGGTTAAGCCCGCCGCTGCGGCGGCCTGGCGCGCCGCCGTGCCGGCGAACCCCAACGTGCCGCCGCCCCGCTCCGACGCCGCCGTCGACGGGCCCTCGTCCCAGTCCGGGTCGACGTCGACGTTCATGTCGAGGAATTCGTCGGCGTGGTCGCGCAGCTTGGCGCGCCGGCGCCGTCGCGCCCGCGCTGCCTCGCGCGCGGAAGCCGCAGCCGCCGCCGCGGCCGTATCGGGTTCCGGCGCCTTCCTTTTGGCGCTGGAGCTGGCGCCGGCGCCCATTCCCGAGCCGGATCCCATGCCGGGAGGGCCGACCGCGTAGGGGGCGAAGAAACCCGGCGAACCCGCGGCCGCGGGCGGCGCCGTGGGAGCCGGGCCCGCGGGAGCCGGCGTGCCGGAGGGTGTGGGCGCGGGAGCCGGCGCCGAGGCCGGGGCCGCGGCCGGCGCGGCGAAAGTCGGGCCGATCGCGATCGGCACCAGCGGCGGCGCGGTGGGCACGGGTGCCGGCGCGAGGGCGGGAGGGGGCACGGCGGCCAGGCCGGCCAGTCCGCCCAAGCCGCCGAGCGCGCCCAACGGGGCCAGGGCCGGGGCCACCAGTGCCACCGCTGCCGGTTGCGAAACCGCGTAGGCAAGAACTTCTTCGATGTGCAGCGGCCAGTCGAACAGCTCGAGGCTGATCAGGTACTGGAAGGCCTGCACCGGATTTTGGGTCAAGTACACCCCGAACTGTTCGAGGTCCTCGAGTACCTCGAGGGATCGGACCACATAAAAGATCGGTTGGCCCGGGTTGGTAAACGCGTCGTACTCGAGTCCGTTGACGGTGCCCTGGGCGGGGTCCCACGTCACCCCGAAGTTCTGCAGGATTTGCGCGATGAGCTGATTCAGCGGGTTGTCGACCAGCGGATCGTGGGCCAGTTGGACATTTCCGATGCCCAGGTTGTTTTGCAGGAAATCCACCAGCCCCTGGGGCAGGCTGAGCGGGTTGTCGCCCTGGGACAGATTTCCCAGGGCCTGCGAGATCTGCTGCTGGAGGCCCAGCGGGTTCTGCAGAAACTGCTCGATCTGCTGCACGGTCCCCTGGACCAGGTCGCTGCCCGCCGACTGGGCCGGGGTTTGCGCGTCGGATTTGAGGATTTGCGGCGCGGGGGTGGCCGGCGGGGTGGACGCCACGGCCGCGCTGGAGACCGCTTGATAGACGCCCATGGCGGTGGCCGCCTGAACCCACATCCGCACATAGTCGGCCTCGTTGAGCGCGATCGGAATCGTGTTGATCCCAAAGAAATTGGTGGCCACCAACGCACCGTGGACGACGTGGTTGGCGGCCAGTTCCGGCAGCGTCGGCATGGCGGCCAGCGCGGTGACGTAGGCGCCGGCCGCGGTCTCGTGCTGGGCGGCGGCGACCTTACTGTCCGCACCGGCCTGCATGAGCCACTGAAGATACGGCGTATTCGCCGCGACGTACGATTCCGCGCTCGGTCCCTCCCACGCGCCGGCCTGCACCGACGCCAGCAACGCGGTGAGTTCCTCTGCGACGGAGTCGTATTCGGCGCTCAGCAGGTTCCACGCCCCCGCGGCCGCCAGCAACGCCCCCGGCCCCGGGCCGCTGCTCAGCAGCGCCGAGTGCACCTCCGGCGGTGCTGCCATCCAAATCGGCGCGGTCATAGCGCGGCGCTCCTCGGGCTGGGAAGGGTTACCAGACCGAGAGCCTAATGAAAATGATTGTCGTTATCAACCGGGACGGGTAGGCCCCGGCGTCAAACCAACGGCCGCCCCGTCCGGATCCGGCGGTCGACGTCGGCGAGCAGGACGTTGAACGGGAACTGCCGGACGAAGCGCGGCAGCGCGCGGTTGACCACGCGGAGCACGGCCATCAGCCGGTCGAAGCGGCGTTGCCGCGCGGCGTCCCACGGCAGCCGCATCTCATCGCGGAAGCGCTGCGGCAGAAAGCCCGTGGTGATCAACAGCGAGAAGTCATCGGACGCCCGCTGCAGGGTGCGGGGCAACCTCACCCCCCGAATGCGGCCCGCGGCAATGGGATACAGGTACTCCCGGACCGTGTCGTCGATGTGCACCTCGGCCAGCGACTCCTGCCAGTACCGGTCGAAGGCCGTCCGGTCCGGCGGCCACATCTCCGGCGGCACCTGCAGCGTGGTGGCCAGCGCCATGCCCTCGCGGTAATGCCGGTCGGCGTCCTCGCCCTCCAGTTCACCGACGAAGGTGCGGTAGATGTCGACCCCGCCCTTGTACAGGCACGCCCCCACCCACAGCTGCAGGTCGACGTCGAAGGCGTTGTAGGACACCGGGCTGTCCGGGGTGGAGTACACCTGCGCATGGGCGCGGTTCACCGCCCGGCGAAAGGCATCCTTCTGGGCGTCGCTGCCGGCGGTTGCCACCGCGAGGTAGGTGAAGGTGGTGCGCGCCCGTTTGATTGGATGCAGGTCCACCCGGCCGCTTTCGACGCGGCTCTCCAGCACGCCGTAACCGACGCCGGGCCGTGCCAGCTGCATGATCACGTTCGCGGGGCCGGCCAGCAGCGCCACGCCCATCAGCCCCTCGTCGATGCCCAAGCCGCGCCCGCGGCGGGAGTGGCCCGGGCGAGGCGCGTCTGCGACCGCACGCTCCACATGACCGATCGAGTCCGGCATCGCCACGGGCGAATCCCTTCTGCGCAAATTTTGCGAACGTGTGTTTCCTGATGTTGTCCTGTGCCGGTGCCGGTGTCAAGATGGTGGCTATGGCGGAGCCATCCAGAACGCGGCCGTACCGCGGCGTCGAGGCCACCGAGCGGGTGGCCGTTCGCCGTCGGCAGTTCTTGACCGCGGGCCTGGACCTGCTGGGGGCCGACCAGCAGGACATCTCCGCGCTGACCGTCCGCGGCATCTGCGACCGGGCGGGCCTGGCGGCCCGGTATTTCTACGAGAGCTTCAGCGACAAAGATCAGTTCGTCAGCCGGGTGTTCGATTGGGTGGTGGCCGAGCTGGCCGCCACCACCCAAGCCGCCGTGGCGGCGGTGCCGGCACACGAGCAAACCCGCGCGGGGATGGCCAACATCGTGCGGACCATCGCGGATGACGCCCGCATCGGCCGGCTGCTCTTCAACACGCAGCTTGGCGACCCGGTGATCGTGCGCAAGCGCGCCGAATCCAGCGCGCTTTTCGCGATGCTGTCCGGCCAGCATGCCGTCGACACGTTGCGGGCGCCGGCGAACGATCGCGTCAAGGCCGCGGCGCACTTCGCGGTGGGCGGCGTCGGGCAGACCATCAGCGCCTGGCTGGCCGGCGACGTCCGGCTGGAGCCCGATCAGCTCGTCGATCACCTGGCGTCGCTGCTCGATGAACTCACCAACCCAAACCTGTACCGGCTCAAGGAAACAACGGCAGGTGCCACAGCCGCATCCGGGGATCCAGGAGCCACAAGCGCATCATCGTGAGCCGCATGATGCGAATCGCGCCGCGGATCAGCAAGATCGCCAGCGGCACCTCGATGCCCAGCGCGGTTGCCACCGATACGCGCACGTCCGCGGGTCCGGCGGTCATCAGGTCGAACCACGCGTCGCAGATCAGCAGCACGCCCGCGGTGAACGCGGCGAGCACCACCAGCTGGCGACGCAGGTAACCGAGGAGCGCCGTCGCCACCATGAACACGACCAATAGGACGTCGAAACCCACCCACGTGGCGGTCCAGTTGTGGGCGACGTAGTTCGACGGCAGCGTCATGGACAAATACCCCAGCCAGGGAACCATCGCGATGGAGCCACCGATCATCAGGCTCATGCGGGTGCGCCGTATCCGGCTCATGAGCACCGGGTCGATCACGTCGCTCAGCGGCCGCTCCAGCCGGTTGATCAGGTCACGCCGCTGCTCGGGCGTCAGCGCGGCGATCTGAGCGTCGGACAAAATGCCGTTCGTCGTCATGGACATCCCCCGGCTCAGGCACGGTGTTGCCCTTTCAGCGTACGGCCTCCACCGGGGGTCGCCGGTCGGCCGCCGTCTTGGGGACTGCCTTGTTGTCGCTCGCGCTGAATTCCTTGATCCAACAGGCGAATTCCAGCGTGATGCCGTCGGGATCCTGGAAGTAGAAGGAGCGCACGTACACCCCGGGATGCACCGTCGCCGAGACTTGGCGCTCGCTCTCGTCGTGGTTCAGCACCGGCCCGACCCGCACGCCCTTGTCCTTCAGCCGCTGCCGGTAGCCGTCGAACTTCTCGGCCGGCACGTGGAATGCCAGGTGGTTCATGGTGCTCACAGCGCTGGTGATGTCGCCGATGCCCGGGATGGCGCCCGGCGACGAGATGCCCGGCACCCGGTCGGCGGCGTCGGCGAACCAGAAGAACGCGACGCAGTCGCCGTTGCCTGCGTCGAAGAAGAAGTGCTGGCCCGCACCGTCGGGCAGATCGAGCGATTTGATCAGCGGCATGCCAAGGATGTTGGAGTAAAAGTCCACGGTCCGCGCCATGTCGGAACACACCAGTGCGACGTGGTTGATCCCGCCCAGCTCGAATTCCGTGTTGGCGTTGCGCGGCTTGATCATCGTGCGGCTCCCATCGATCCGCGAAAACCTGGTCAAGAACCGAATCTGAATCTAACATCAGGTCCAGTTCTGCTCCAGGAGGTTTGCGCGATTGTCCACTGCGGCCGAACCTGACGAGCGACCCGGCCCCGTCCCGGCGTTTCCGACGCACCGCGGGCGGCAAACGCAGGCCGCGATCGACATGGCCGCCCGGAAGGTGATCGCGCGCAAAGGCATTCTGGCGACCACGATTGCCGACATCGCCGCAGAAGCGGGCCGCTCGGCCGCGTCGTTCTACAACTACTACGACTCCAAAGAGGCGATGGTCCGCCAGTGGGCGCTGCGGTTCCGCGACGAGATCACCGAGCGCGCCCGTTCGGTGACCGAACATGGCCTGTCCGATCGCGAGCGCGCATACGAGGCCGCCGCCGCGCAGTGGTGGACCTATCGCAACCGGCTCGCCGAGGTCATCAGCATTTATCAGCTAGCCATGATCAACGACGACTTCGCGCGGTATTGGGACGAAATCTGCGCTACGCCAATAGCTTTCATCAGCGAGTCGGTCCGGCGCGCCCAGACCGAGGGCCACTGCCCCGACGACGATCCGCGGCTGATCGCCGAGGCCATTTTGGCCATGTTCTACCAGTTCTGCTACACGCAGCTCGCCGGGGCCGGTGAACCCGACGACGCCGCGTGCATCCGCACGCTGGCCAACATCTACTACCGAGCCGTCTATGCCGGCGGAGGGGAGCCGAATTGAGCCGTCAAAACGGCGCCGCGGGCGTGATGCAGGAATTCGTCGGGCTGCCGTCGCCCACGGCGGGCCGCGCCGGGGCCGGCGGGCACCCCTGCCAGGGGCTCTACCACCGCGCGGTGGGACGCAAACCGAAGGTGGCGGTGATCGCCGCGCACTACCAGATCGACTTCGCCGAGCACTATCTCGCCGACTACATCGCCACCCGGGGCATCGGATTTCTGGGCTGGAACACCAGGTTCCGTGGCTTCGAGAGCAGCTTCCTGCTGGACCATGCGCTGGTCGACATCGGCGTCGGTGTGCGTTGGTTGCGCGAGGTGCAGGGCGTGGACTACGTTGTGCTGCTCGGTAATTCGGGCGGCGGTTCGTTGATGGCGGCCTATCAGTCACAGGCGATCGAACCGAACGTGACGCCGTTGGAAGGCATGCGCCCGGCGGCCGGGCTCACCGAGTTGATCCCCGCCGACGGCTTCGTCGCCACTGCCGCCCACCCCGGCCGCCCCGACGTGCTGACGGCGTGGATGGACGCGGCCGTCGTCGACGAGAACGACCCGGTCGCCACCGACGCCGACCTCGACCTGTTCGACGAGCGCAACGGCCCGCCATACTCGCCCGAGTTCATCGCCCGCTACCGCGACGCCCAGATCGCGCGCAACCACGCCATCACCGACTGGGCCGAGCGGGAGCTCAAACGCGTTCGCGCCGTCGGCTTTTCGGACCGGCCGTTCAGTGTGATGCGCACCTGGGCCGATCCCCGCATGGTCGATGCGAGCATCGAGCCGACCAAGCGCCAGCCGAACCTGTGTTACGCGGGCGTCCCCGCCAAGGCGAACCGCTCCGCGCACGGCATCGCCGCCGCCTGCACCCTGCGCAACTGGCTCGGCATGTGGAGCCTGCGGGTGGCCCAGACCCGCGCCGAACCGCACCTGGCGCGCATCACCTCCCCGGCCCTGGTGATCAACGCCGAGGCGGACACGGGCGTCTTCCCGTCGGACGCCAAGCGCATCTTCGACGCGCTCGCCAGCGCCGACAAGACCCGGGCGTCGATCGACAGCGACCACTACTTCACCACCCCGGGCGCGCGCAGCGAGCAGGCCGATACCATCGCCAGGTGGATCACCAAGAGGTGGCGCTGAGAGTTCTCGCCCATTTCGTCCCCGGCGACAGGGTGCTCGACTTCGTTGCGCCAGAATCGGATTGGCTCGACATCCGATGGTGCGCCGAGGACGACGATGCGGGCTTCTATCGGGAACTGCCGCAGGCGGACGTCATCTGGCATGTGCTCCGGCCGCTGTCGGGCGCCGACCTGGGGCGGGGGGCCAAGCTGCGGCTGGTACACAAGCTCGGGGCCGGGGTAAACACGATCGATGTGCAGACGGCGACCGAACGCGGCATCCCGGTCGCGAACATGCCGGGCGCCAACGCGCCGTCGGTGGCCGAGGGGGCGGTGCTGCTGATGCTGGCCGCGTTGCGCCGGCTGCCGGGGCTGGACCGCGCGGTCCGCGAGGGCAGGGGCTGGCCCTCGGACCCGGCGCTGGGTGAGACGGTGCGCGACGTCGGCGGCTGCACCGTCGGTCTGGTCGGCTACGGCAACATCGCCAAGCGGGTGGGCGAGATCGTCACCGCGATGGGGGCGACCGTCGTGCACACCAGCACCGGCGACGACGGCCGGCCCGGCTGGCGGCCGCTGCCGGACCTGCTCGCCGCCAGCGACATCGTCTCGCTGCACCTGCCCCTCACGGCGCAGACCCATCACCTGCTCGACCGCGACGCCCTGGCCCGGATGAAGCCGAATGCGGTGCTGGTCAACACGTCCCGGGGCGCGGTGGTCGACGAAGGCGCGCTGGTCGACGCGCTGCGCGGCGGGCGGCTGGCCGCCGCGGGACTCGACGTTTTCGAGGTGGAACCGGTGGCGCCCGGCAACCCGCTACTCGGCCTGGACAACGTGGTGCTGACGCCGCACGTCACCTGGTACACCGCCGACACCATGCGGCGATACCTGACGGAGGCGGTCGCGAACTGCCGCCGGCTGCGCGACGGGCAACCGCTGGCCCATGTAGTCAACCAACCGACCGGTTGTTAGCTTGGAAGGCGCTGGCCGAAACCAGAGCTGAGAAAGGCGACCAATGCCGATCGCGATATCTCCTGAGCATCAAGACCTGGCCGACTCGGTGCGATCCCTGGTGGCGCGGGTGGCGCCGTCCGAGGTGCTGCACAAGGCGATGGAAACACCCCTGGAAAACCTGGTGAATCCCCCGCCATACTGGCAGGCCGCGGCCGAGCAGGGGCTGCAGGGCGTGCATCTCGCGGAATCGGTCGGGGGTCAGGGCTTCGGCATCCTCGAATTGGCCATCGTGCTGGCCGAGTTCGGCCACGGGGCGGTGCCCGGGCCGTTCGTGCCGTCGGCGATCGCCAGCGCGCTGATCTCCGCGCACGACCCCGACGCCAAGGTGCTCGCCGAGCTGGCGTCCGGCGCGGCCATCGCCGCCTACGCGATGGAGTGTTGCGCGCTGACTGCCACCCGCCAGGGCCCCAACGAGGAGGTGCTGGTGATCCGCGGCGAGGTCCGCGCGGTCCCGGGCGCCGCGCAGGCCTCCTTGCTGGTGCTCCCGGTCGCGATCGACAGCGGCGAGGAATGGGTGGTGCTACGCGCCGAGCAGCTCGAGATCGAGCCGGTGAAAAGCCTTGACCCGCTGCGCCCCATCGCGCACGTGCGGGCCAACGCCGTCGAGGTCGGCGACGACGTCGTGCTGAGCAATCTGACCATGGCCACGGCGCACGCGCTGATGGTCACGCTGCTGTCGGCCGAGGCCATCGGAGTGGCGCGGTGGGCGACCGACACCGCGTCGCACTACGCGAAGATCCGCGAGCAGTTCGGCAGGCCGATCGGCCAGTTCCAGGCCATCAAGCACAAGTGCGCGGAGATGATCGCCGACACCGAGCGGGCTACCGCGGCGGTGTGGGATGCCGCCCGCGCGCTGGACGAGTCCCGCGAGAACGGTTGGGACATGGCGGCTTCCAACGCCGAGTTCGCCGCGGCCGTGGCGGCGACGCTGGCACCGGCGGCCGCCCAGCGCTGCGCCCAGGATTGCATCCAGGTGCACGGCGGGATCGGGTTCACGTGGGAGCACGACACGAACGTCTATTACCGCCGCGCGCTGATGCTGGCCGCGTGCTTCGGCCGCAGTTCGGAATACCCGCAACGAGTCGTGGACACCGCGACCACGACGGGGATGCGGGCGGTGGACGTCGACCTGGATCCCGACACCGAGAAGCTGAGGGCCGAGATTCGCGCGGACGTCGCCGCGCTGAAGGCGATGGAGCGCGAGCCGCGCACGGTGGCGATCGCCGAGGGCGGCTGGGTGCTGCCCTACCTGCCCAAGCCGTGGGGCCGGGCGTCCAGCCCGGTGGAGCAGATCATCATCGCGCAGGAGTTCGCCGCCGGGCGGGTCAAGCGGCCGCAGGTCGGCATCGCGGCGTGGATCATCCCGTCGATCGTCGCGTTCGGCACCGAGGAGCAGAAAGGGCGGTTCCTGCCGCCCACCATGCGCGGCGAAATGATCTGGTGCCAACTGTTTTCCGAGCCGGGTGCCGGGTCGGATCTCGCCGGGCTGACCACCAAAGCGACCCGCGCCGAAGGCGGCTGGCGCATCACCGGCCAGAAGATCTGGACCACCGCCGCGCAGTACTCGCAGTGGGGCGCGCTCTTGGCGCGGACCGACCCCAGCGCGCCGAAACACAATGGCATCACCTACTTCCTGCTGGACATGCGCAGCGAGGGCGTCACGGTCAAACCGCTGCGTGAGCTGACGGGCCAGGAGTTTTTCAACACCGTCTACATCGACGACGTGTTCGTGCCCGACGAATGCGTGCTCGGCGACGTCAACCGGGGCTGGGAGGTCAGCCGCAACACCCTGACGGCCGAACGGGTGTCGATTGGCGGCAGCGACGCGAATTTCCTTGCGACGCTTCCCGAGTTCGTCGAGTTCGTGCGCGACGGGCAGTTCGACCAGGTGGCGCAGCACCGGGCCGGGCAGCTGATCGCCGAGGGCCATGCCGCCAAGGTGCTCAACCTGCGTTCGACGTTGCTGACGCTGGCCGGCGGTGACGCCATGCCGTCAGCCGCGATCTCCAAGCTGTTGTCGATGCGCACCGGCCAGGGGTACGCCGAGTTCGCGGTGTCGTCGTTCGGCACCGACGCCGCGATCGGCGACACCGGCCAGCTACCGGGCAAGTGGGGCGAGTACCTGCTGGCCAGCCGCGCCACCACCATCTACGGCGGCACGTCGGAGGTCCAGCTCAACATCATCGCCGAACGACTGCTGGGCCTGCCGCGCGACCCGTAATCGCCCAAAACGGGTCATGCCGACCTGACGCACGTCTGTCAGGTCGGCATGGCCCGGGTCCTTGCTAACTCACCACCACCAGTTCCACAACGGCCACCACGGGCGGTAGCCCTGACCGGGCGGGCCCCAGCCACCATTGCCCCAACCGGGGTGACCCCAAACACCACGGTCCCAGTCGCCGCGCGGACCCCACCAGCCGCCGCGGTCCCAGTCGCCGCGCGGACCCCACCAGCCGCCGCGGCCCCAATCGCCGCCGCGGCCCCAGTTGCCGCCGTGGCCATTCCAGCCGCCCGGGCCGCCCCAGCCACCGTGGCCGGCCCATCCGCCGTGACCGCCGCCGCCCGGGCCGCCCCAGCCGCCGTGACCGCCGCCGCCCCAGCCGCCACCGCCGTGGCCACCGCCGCCATGGCCGCCGCCGCCACCACCACCGCCGGGCTTGAGCGGCAGGTCCGGCCCACCGTGCGGGCCGACCGTGTCGAAGCTGATGCCGGGGCCGGGCGGCGGCGCGGCGTGCGCGACGGGAGCGCTGCCGCCGAACAGGATCGCTCCGGTCGTCAACCCCGCGGCCGCCACGCCCACCGCGCCGCGGCGGATCGAAAGCAGTGAATTCAACATTTGCGAGCCCCTTCCACGATGTTGAACAAGAAGCTTTTTGTCTGAATAACCAAATTCTGCTCGTTTTACACCCGATTGGCTACGCAATGTGAGCCACATCTAGTGCGACCGATAAAGGGATCGGATAACGTCGTCGTACAAATTCGTTTTTACGTATCTCCTGCAGCTCCATCTCAGCCGAGGTGGGTCTAGCCTGCTCAGAAGCAATCTACTGAGATCATTATGTACGCGAAGACGGATATATGAATTTACGGAAATCGCACTTTAATGAATCGCTCGGAATTCGAAATCCCGCCGCATAACAAGCGCAGCAAAACCATTTTGGCGCGCGGTCGCGATAGGACCGCCCCGCCGGGCGCGGCCCAGCGCCCCGGGCGCGCTCGGCGGTGATATCAATGGAAGGTGCTCGACGACGCGCATACTGACAAGCGGATCTACTGATTTGCACCCCAGAGAGGGTCGCCGCGATGAGTATCAACCCCAACCGCAACGAGTCCAGCCCCAACCGGTTCGCCCGCTACACCGCGAAGCCGCCGCTGCCCGGACAGACCGGGCCGACCCAGCGCCTCAACATGTTCGGGGAAGCCCCCGCCCAGCCGTCGGGCGGCCGCCGAACGCGACGAACCGTCGACCTGCCGCTGGCCACGCACCGCGCGCTCGACGTGTGGCAGCGGGAGGCCGCCGACCGCATCGGCGTCGCCCGCGTGACCGGGCAGGAGGTCCTCACGGCGCTCATCGATCAACTCCTGATCGACCCCAAACTCTCCGCGCAGATCACCCGCGCCATTCAGGCCCGCCGATAGTCAGTCGATCTCCATCTCGCGCAGCTCGCGCTTGAGGACCTTGCCGGTGGGGTTGCGC
Source organism: Mycobacterium sp. NGS34 (assembly GCF_059812845.1). Lineage (NCBI taxonomy): Bacteria > Bacillati > Actinomycetota > Actinomycetes > Mycobacteriales > Mycobacteriaceae > Mycobacterium > Mycobacterium sp. NGS34. The sequence continues at coordinate 731,556 of NZ_JCALDM010000001.1, read as the reverse complement.
GGAAGCTCCTCGAGGAACACGACTTCCCGCGGCACCTTGTAGCGCGCCAGGTGGTCGCGCACGTAGTGCTTGACGGTGTCCTCGTCGAGGTCGGCGTCCTCCTTCTTGACCACGAACGCGCGCAGCCGGTGACCCCACTCCTTGTCCTCGACGCCAATGGCGGTGGCCTCCACGACATCCGGGTGCCCGGTGATGAGGTCCTCGACCTCGGCCGGGAACACGTTCTCGCCGCCGGAGACGATCATCTCGTCGTCGCGACCGCTGATGTAGAGCAGGTCGTGCTCGTCGAAGTAGCCGACGTCGCCCGAGGACAACAGCCCGTCGATGATCTGCTTCTTGCCGCCGCCGGTGTATCCCTCGAACGGGAAGGCGTTGCCGACGAAGATCCGCCCGACCTCGCCCTGCGGCAACTCCTTGCCGTTGTCGTCGAAGATCTTGACCTTGACGCCCTTGACGACCGGCCCGACGGTCGACGAATTAAATTCCAGGTGCTTGGGCTCGGCGATGGTGGCGAAGGCGATCTCCGTCGAGCCGTACATGTTGTAGATCACCGGGCCCAGGTCCTTGAGCGCCCGCTCCGCCAGTTCGGACCCCAGTGCCGAGCCGGACACGAACACGATCTTCAGGCTGGACAGGTCGGGCTTCTTATCCATCTTTTCGAGCGCGCCGAGGATGCGGGACAGCATCACCGGGACCACGACCATGGCGGTGACCTTGTGCTTCTCGATGTCCTCGAGCACCAGCGGCGGCTTGAACTTGCGGCGCAGCACCAGGGTCGAGCCGAGGAACATCGCGATGGTGCCGTGCAGGAAACCCAGCGCGTGGAACATCGGCGCCGGCAGCGAGGTCACCTCGCCGGCCTTGAACGGCACGTGCGACAGGATGCCGCCGATCGGCGCCAGCGTCGGCGGGGTGCTGCGGTTCGCGCCCTTGGGGGTGCCGGTGGTGCCGCTGGTCAGGATGATGATCGACGCGTGCCTGCTCGCCTTCGGGGCGGGAGACTTGCTGCTGCGCTCGATCAGGTCGGCCAGCGTCTCGTCGTCGCTGCCCGACGGCTCGTCCGCATCGGGGTTGGAGCCCAGCGCCCGCAGCTTGCCCAGCTCCGGCTCGGCCTTGCTGACGGCCTTGGTGTACTCGTCGTCGTAGATGATCACCTTGGCGCCCTCGCGCTCCGATACCTCACAGATCTGGGGCCCGGAGAACTCGCTGTTGAGCAGGATGATGCGGGCGCCGACCCGGGCGGCGCCGAAGTAGGCGATCAGGAACCAGCGGGTGTTGCGGGCCAGGATGGCAACGCCGTCGCCGCCCTTGACGCCCTTGTCGATCAGCCCGTTGGCCACCGCGTGCACGGCCTCGTCGAGCTCGCGGTAGGTGAATTCGCCCTCCTCGTCGATGCAGGCCGCGCGGTCGGGGTGGCGCCTGGCGTTGAGCGAGGGCAGCATCCCGAACTCGCCCCACTTGTAGATGTCCGCGGCCATCGCGGCGTAGTTCTGCGGCGGCTCGATCCGGAACGCGCCCGATTCGAAGATCTTGCGCACGTAGTGCAGTTCGGCCGTGCCCCGCTCGAGGTACTGCTGAACTTTGGCGACAGCCTGGCCGGGCAGGTCGAAGAGGTTAGGCATGAATTCCACCCTATGTGACGTAGGTCGCAGCGCCACTAGTTAATACCCATCGACCTACGATGATGAACATGACCGGCCCGGCGTCAGTGGAGGTGGCCGGGCACGAGGTCACCATCACCCACCCCGACAAGGTCGTCTTCGAACGCCACGGCGGCTCGGGGCCGCATACCAAGCTGGACCTGGTCCGCTACTACCTGTCCGTCGCCGAAGGGGCGCTGCGCGGGGTGGCCGGCCGGCCGATGATCCTCAAGCGCTTCGTGAAGGGCATCGCGCAGGAGGCCGTCTTCCAGAAGCGGGCGCCGGCAAACCGCCCGGACTACGTCGACGTCGCCGAATTGCACTACGCGCGGGGCACCTCCGCCGCGGAGGCCGTCGTGCACGACGCCGCCGGGCTGGCGTGGGTGATCAACCTGGGCTGCGTGGACCTCAACCCGCACCCGGTGCTCGCCGGCGACCTCGACCATCCCGACGAACTGCGCGTGGACCTCGACCCGATGCCGGGCGTGACGTGGCGGCGGATCGTCGACGTCGCGTTGGTGGCCCGCGAGGTGCTGGAGGACTACGGCCTGGTGGCGTGGCCGAAGACGTCCGGGTCCCGCGGCTTTCACATCTACGCCCGGATCGCGCCGCGCTGGGACTTCCGCCAGGTGCGGCTGGCCGCGCAGACCGTCGCGCGCGAGGTCGAGCGGCGGGTGCCCGAGGCGGCGACCAGCCGCTGGTGGAAGGAGGAGCGCGAGGGCGTGTTCGTCGACTTCAACCAGAACGCCAAGGACCGCACCGTCGCGTCGGCCTATTCCGTGCGGGCCACGCCGGATGCCCGGGTATCGACGCCGCTGCACTGGGACGAGGTCGCCGGCTGCGATCCCGCGGCCTTCACCATCGATACGGTGCCCGCCCGGTTCGCCGAGATGGGCGACCCGTGGGCCGGGATGGACGACACCGTCGGCGAACTGGATCGGCTGCTGATCCTGGCCGAGGAGATGGGCCCGCCGGAGCGCGCGCCCAAAGGTTCCGGCACCCGCACCGAGGGAGGTCGGGTCTCGTCCAAGCCGCTCATCGAGATCGCCCGCACCAAAACCAAAGACGAGGCGATGGCGGCGCTGGACACCTGGCGCCGGCGCCACCCGGACGCGGCGGGCCTGCTGCAGCCGGCCGACGTCCTGGTCGACGGCATGCGCGGGCCGAGCTCCATTTGGTACCGGATCCGGATCAACCTGCAGCATGTGCCGGCCGACCGGCGCCCGCCGCAGGAGGAGCTGATCGCCGACTACAGCCCCTGGACGGGCTACGAAGGGCCGCGAAGGGGATGAGCCGCGCGGCACAGCGGGTCCGAGCGAAGTAAGCGATAATCTCACGCGATGCGACAGGGATGGAATCGCCGGGGATTCCTGCAGCTCGCGGGGGCTGCGGGGACGGCCGCGATCGCCGGTTGGTCGGCGGCGTGCTCGCCACGCAAACCCTCGCCCGGCGCCGCCCCCGGCGGATCGGTCACCGTCACCCACCTGTTCGGCCAGACCGTCATCAAGGAGCCGCCCAGGCGCGTGGTCAGCGCCGGCTACACCGAGCAGGACGACCTGCTGGCCCTGGGCGTGGTGCCGATCGCGGTGACCAACTGGTTCGGCGATCAGCCCTTCGCGGTGTGGCCCTGGGCCCAGCCCAAGCTCGGTGGCGCCCAGCCCGTGGTGTTGAACCTGGACAACGGCATTCAGGTCGACCAGATCGCGGGCCTGAAGCCGGACCTCATCGTGGCCATCAATGCGGGCCTGGACGCCGACACCTACCAGAAGCTGTCGGCGATCGCGCCGACCGTTGCGCAGTCGGACGGCGACGCGTTCTTCGAGCCGTGGAAGGAGCAGGCGACCGCCGTCGGCCAGGCGGTGTTCCAGGCCGACCAGATGAAGTCCCTGATCGACGGCGTCGACAGGCAATTCGCCGCCGTCGCCCAAAAGAATCCGCAGTGGACGGGCAAGAAGGCGTTGCTGATGCAGGGCACGCTCTGGCAGGGCACGGTGGTGGCGACCCTGGCGGGCTGGCGGACCGACTTCCTGAACCAGATGGGCCTCGTCATCGCCGACAGCATCAAGCCCTTCGGCAGCGATCACCGCGCCGTCATCCCGCGCGATCAGATCAAGGCGGTGCTCGATTCCGCCGACGTGGTGATCTGGACGACCGAGAGCCCCGACGACCAGAAGGCGTTGCTCGCCGATCCCGAGGTGGCGGGATCGCTGGCGACCGCCCAGAACCGGCACGTCTTCACCACCAAGGATCAGGCGGGCGCGATCGCGTTCGCGTCGCCCCTGAGCTACCCGCTGATCGCCGACCAACTGCCGCCGCTGATCGGCAAGATCCTGGGCTGAATCCCGCCTGTTTGAGCGTTCGGTAAGGCAGCTCTGGCATTGCTCGAAAATCCGCACGCATTCCCTCCCGCCTGCACGGATGCCGGGGTTACCGTTCAGTAATGAGCGTGACGGATATGGGCAGCGGCCTCTCCCAGGAGCTGTCGACCGACCTGGTCGGCAACACCGTGTTCGACTACGGCGACCATGCGCTGATGCTTCAATGCGGCAGCACCGCCGAGGTATTGGCGTGGGTGGACGCGCTGGGCACCGCGGCGCTGCCCGGCGTGGTCGACGTCGTGCCCGCCGCCCGCACCGTGCTGGTCAAGCTCGATTGCCCCCGCCGGCAGGGAGCCACCCGCCAACGGCTGCGCCGGATGCGGGTCACCGCCGAGGCCAGCGCCCCGGCGGACCGTCGCGTCGACGTGGTGATCGACGTCGTGTACGACGGCCCGGACCTCGCCGAGGTCGCCGGCCACACCGGGCTGTCCACGGCGCAGGTGATCGACGCCCACACCGCAACCCCGTGGCGGGTCGGATTCAGCGGCTTCGCACCGGGTTTCGCATATCTGGTCGACGGCGACGCGCGCCTGCGGGTGCCGCGCCGGTCGGAGCCGCGGACGTCGGTGCCGGCCGGCTCCGTCGGACTGGCCGGCGAGTTCAGCGCGGTGTATCCGCGGCAGTCGCCGGGCGGCTGGCAGCTGATCGGCCGCACCGACGCCGCCCTGTGGGATCTCGACCGGCCCAACCCGGCGCTGCTGACGCGGGGCATGTGGGTCCAGTTCCGGGCCGTGTGAGCAAGGAGATAGCCATGCCGACCTTGGAGATTCTGCGCACCGGGCCGTTCGCCGTCGTCCAGGACCTCGGGCGCCCGGGGCTGGCCCACCTCGGCGTCAGCCGGTCCGGGGCCGCCGACCGCCGCGCGCACAAACTGGCCAACCGGCTGGTCGCCAACCCCGACGACCGCGCGACCGTCGAAGTGACGTTCGGCGGCTTTTCCGCGCGCGTCCGCGGCGGCGACGTCGACATCGCGGTGACGGGCGCCGACACCGACCCCACCGTGAACGGAATCCAGTTCGGCACCAACAGCATTCACCACGTCCGCGACGGGCAGGTGATCTCGCTGGGGGCACCGCGCGCCGGGCTAAGGACCTACCTGGCGGTGCGTGGCGGGATCTGCGTGAAGCCCGTCCTGGGCTCGCGCAGCTACGACGTGATGTCGGCGATCGGCCCGGCGCCGCTGCACAGCGGCGACCGGCTGCCCGTCGGCGAACACACCGACGACTACCCCGAACTCGACCAGGCGCCGGTCGCGGCGATCAGCGAGCACCTGGTCGAGGTGCAGGTGGTGCCGGGCCCACGCGACGACTGGTTCACCGATCCCGACGCCCTGGTGCACACGATCTGGATGGCCTCCAACCGCAGCGACCGGGTCGGGATGCGGCTGGAGGGCCGCCCGCTGCAGCACCGCTGGCCGGACCGGCAGCTGCCCAGCGAGGGCGCCACACGCGGCGCAATCCAGGTGCCGCCCAACGGGTTACCGGTGATCCTGGGACCCGATCACCCGGTCACCGGCGGGTACCCGGTGATCGGCGTAGTCACCGACGAGGACGTCGACAAGGTCGCGCAGGTGCGGCCGGGCCAGTACGTGCGCCTGCACTGGGCGCGGCCCCGGGGCGGGCGGTCATACTCGTAGGGTGCAAGCCCAGGTCCACACGGCCCGCCTGGTCCACACCGCCGATCTCGACGCCGAGACCCGGCAGCGCGTCCGCCAGATGGTCACCGCCGCCTTCGCCGGGGATTTCACCGGCGACGACTGGGAGCACTCGCTGGGCGGCATGCACGCCCTGATCTGGCAGCACGGCGCGATCATCGCGCACGCCGCCGTGGTCCAGCGGCGATTGCTATACCGCGGCGACGCGCTGCGTTGCGGGTACGTCGAAGGGGTCGCGGTGCGTGAGGAGTTCCGCGGCCGGGGCCTGGTGCACGCGCTGCTGGACGGCGTCGAGCAGGTGATCCGCGGCGCCTACCAGGTGGGCGCGGTCAGTTCGACCGACCTCGCCCGCGGCATATACGCGGCACGCGGCTGGCTGCCGTGGCGCGGCCCGACGTCGGTGCTGGCCCCCACCGGCCCGACGCGCACGCCCGACGACGACGGCGCCGTGTACGTCCTACCGGTCGAGTCCGACCTGGACACCGCCGCGGAGTTGATGTGCGACTGGCGGGCGGGCGACGTCTGGTAGTCCGGGTGTTCGCGTGATCGTGTGCGAGATGTATTGCACCTCACACTGAATCCGGCGGCCGGACGAAATCACAACCGCCAAATTTGCCCTCAGCTATTTACCAGATAACTGGGATTCAACTTACAGGCGATAACCGTCCAATCGAGTTGACTGAATTCACTGCGAAATGTGAGCATCGAAATACACGGCGGGCCAAGCTCGTTCACGCACGATTCCGGTGCCCACCCGTCGGCCCAAGAGGCCCAGGCGATTTCGCCCGTGTTCGCGATATCCCCGTTGGACGAGTTGGACGAAAGGTGCAGACCGCATGGGCCGCAATCACCGCATCACGGACTGGAATCCGGAGGACGCGGCGGCCTGGGAGGCCGGCAACAAGAACATCGCCCACCGCAACCTGCTCTGCACGGTCGCGGGCGACCACGTCGCCTTCTCGATCTGGACCCTCTGGCCGGTGATGACGCTGTTCATGCCCGCGTCCGTCTACGGGTTCTCGGCCGGCGACAAGCTGCTGCTCGGCGCCGTCGCCACCCTGGCCGGTGGCTGCGCGCGCATCCCGTACACGCTGGGCATCGCCGCGTTCGGCGGGCGCAACTGGACGGCGTTCTCGGCGTTCGTGTTGCTGATCCCGACCGCCGGCACCATCGTGCTGATGGCCAATCCCGGCCTGCCGCTGTGGCCGTACGTGGTGTGCGCGGCGCTGACCGGGCTGGGCGGCGGCAACTATGCGGCATCGCTGGCCAACGTCAACGCCTTTTACCCCCAGCGGCTCAAGGGCGCGGCGCTGGCGATCAACGCCGGCGTCGGCAACCTCGGGGTCGCCGTCATCCAGCTGATCGGCCTGCTGGTGCTCGCGACCGCCGGGCATCAGGCGCCCTACTGGGTCTGCGCGGTGTACCTCGTGCTGCTGGCGATCGTCGGCGTCGCGGCGGCGCTGTTCATGGACAACCTCGACCACGGCGTCGAGGTCAACACCATCCGCTCGGTGCTGTTCGAGCGCGACACCTACGTGATCTCGCTGCTCTACATCTGCACCTTCGGCTCCTGGATCGGGTTCGCGTTCGCGTTCGGCCAGGTGCTGCAGGTCAACTTCATGGCGAGCGGCGAAACCGCCAAGCACGCGTCGCTGCACGCCGCGCAGATCGCTTTCGTGGGGCCGCTATTGGGCTCGCTGGCGCGCATCTACGGCGGGCGGCTGGCCGACCGCCTGGGCGGCAGCCGCGTCACCCTGGGCGTGCTGGGCGGGATGATCGTGGGCGCCGGGTCGCTGGTCGCGATCAGCACCGTCGACGGCGGTGGCTCGCCGGCGACGGTCGGCTACGTGATCGGCTTCATCGCCCTGTTCATCCTGTCGGGGATGGGCAACGGGTCGGTGTTCAAGATGATCCCGTCAATCTTCGAGGCGCGCAGCCGGGGGCTGGATCTCCCCGATGCCGAGCGCCGTCACTGGTCGCGGGCGATGTCGGGGTCGCTGATCGGGTTTTGCTCCGCGGTCGGCGCGCTGGGCGGGGTGGGAATCAACCTGGCGCTGCGCGAGTCCTACCTCAGCAGCGGCACCGAAACGTCGGCCTATTGGATGTTTTTGGCGTCCTATGTGCTCGCCGCGACCCTCACCTGGATGCGCTACGTGCGCCGCCCCAGCGCGCCGGGAGCGGTCCCCGCAGCAGATCACGCGCGGGTGTGATGGCTGTCGCAACAAGGGCAATGCTGCAGCAATTGCGTGGTAACGCGGCGGAAACGTCCCAGGCATACACAGGTCTTATGGCTCAGCCGAGGTCCACGCCGCTGGCCGGCTACCGGGTCGCGGTCACTTCATCCCGGCGCGCGGAGGAACTCTGCGCGCTGCTGAGTCGGCAGGGCGCAGAGGTCTGCAGCGCGCCCGCGATCAACATGATCGCGCTGCCCGAGGACGACGAATTGCAAAGCCACACTGAGGCTTTGATCGCACAACCGCCCGACATCCTGGTCGTGCACACCGGTATCGGCTTCCGCGGCTGGCTGGCGGCCGCCGAGGGATGGGGGCTGGCCAACCAGCTGATCGCGTCGTTGTCGAAGACCCGGATCGTGTCGCGGGGGCCCAAGGGCACCGGCGCGGTGCGCGCCGCCGGGCTGCACGAGGAGTGGTCTCCTGAGTCCGAATCCTCACAGGAGGTGCTCGAGTATCTGCTCGAGTCGGGCGTGTCCGGGCTGCGCATCGCCATCCAGCTGCACGGCGCCGCCGACGCGTGGGACCCGTTCCCGGAATTCATCGGCGGCCTGCGTTTCGCGGGCGCCGAGGTGGTGCCCATCCGGGTGTACCGGTGGAAATCAACACCGTTGGGCGGCGATTTCGATTTGCTGGTGACCGGGATCGCTCGGCGGCAGTTCGACGCGGTCACCTTCACGTCGGCGCCCGCGGCGGCGGCGGTGCTGGAACGCAGTCGCGATCTGGCCGTCGAGGACCAGGTGCTGGAGGCCCTGCGCACCGACGTGCATGCGATGTGCGTCGGCCCGGTGACGTCCAAACCGCTGATCCGCAAGGGCGTCCCGACGTCATCGCCGGCACGAATGCGGTTGGGCGCCTTGGCCCGCCACATCGCCGAGGAGCTGCCCCTGCTGGGGTCGTCCACGGTCCAGGTAGCCGGCCACACGATCGACATCCGCGGAACGTGCGTGCTGGTGGACGGTGACATCAAGCTGCTGTCGCCGTCCGGGATGTCGGTGCTGCGCGCGCTGGCGCAACGCCCCGGCGACGTCGTCGCGCGCAACGAACTTTTGCGGGTGCTGCCGGGCAGCAGCAACGATCCGCACGCCGTCGACACCGCCGTGTTGCGGCTGCGAACGGCGTTGGGCGACAAGAACATCATCGCAACGGTGGTCAAGCGGGGTTACCGGCTGGCCATCGACCCGCCGGGCGGTGCCCGATGGACCTGATCCTGGCGGCGCACGGCACCCGCAGGCCCGGCGGTGTCGCGATGATCGGAGACCTCGCGGCGCAGGTTAGCGCGCTGCTCGAGCGCCGGGTGCAGGTCGCGTTCGTCGACGTGTTGGGCCCGACGCCCGGTGAGGTGCTGTCGCGGGCGGCGGCCACCGGCCATCCCGCCGTCGTGGTCCCGGCCTTCCTGTCGCGCGGGTATCACGTGCGCACCGACGTGCCCGCCCACGTGGCGGCCAGCGGGCACCCGAACGCCACCGTCACCCCCGCGCTGGGACCGAGTGGGGAGATCGCGCGGATAGTCGCCGACCAGCTGGTGGAATCCGGTTGGCGGCCAGGCGATTCGGTGATCCTCGCGGCGGCCGGCACCACGGATGCCAGGGCGCGCGCCGACCTGCACGTGACCGCGACCACGTTGTCGGCGTTGGTGGGATCGCGGGTGCGACTGGGATTCGCAGCCACCGGCGAACCGTCGGTGGCCGACGCGGTCGCGGCGGCCCGCCGCGGCGGCGCGGGGCGCGTCGTCGTCGCCTCCTACCTACTGGCCGACGGCCTGTTCCAGCAGCGCCTGCGGGCCAGCGGCGCCGACGTGGTCACCCAGCCGCTCGGCACCCATCCCGGGCTGGCGCGGCTGGTCGCGAACCGCTTCCGCCGGGCCGCACCCGGGCTCCCGCGGCGGCGAAGCCAAGCCCCCCACGCGCTTTCGAGTCATGCTTGATCTTTGATCGCATTCCGGCGATCCTTGCAACATGCCGCGTCGCGAAGAGCCATCGCGTGGGCTGCTCGACCCGGTGGCCAAGATGCTGCGGTTGCCCTTCGGCACACCGGAGTTCATCGACCGGATCGTCACCGGCGGGGTCAACCAGGTGGGCCGGCGGACGTTGTACATGCTGATCACCACCTGGGACGCGGCCGGCGGCGGACCCTTCGCGGCCAGCGCGGTCGCGTCCACCGGGCTGGCCAAGACCGCCGAGATCGTGCAGGGCATGTTCATCGGCCCGGTCTTCGGCCCGCTGCTGAAAATCCTGGGGGCCGATAAGGTCGCCGTGCGGGCGTCGCTGTGCGCCTCCCAGTTGGTGGGTCTCGGCATCATGCGCTACGGCGTGCGCTCCGAACCGCTGCACTCGATGTCGGTCGAGGCGATCGTCGACGCGATCGGCCCGACGATGCAGCGCTACCTGGTCGGGGACATCGGCTAGGCCGCGGCGCGCCCGATCTGGATGTGGCCGTCGGGCGTCACCCGCGCCGGGTAGACCGGCACCGACACGCGGGGATCGTCCAGGCAGGAGCCGTCCTCCAGCGCGAAAGCCTGCTTGAGGATGGGTGATTGGACGGTGACCCGGCCGCCGCGGTCCCCGACGATCCCGCGCGACAGCACGGCCGCTCCGGAGAACGGGTCGACGTTGCCGACCGCGTGCACCGACCCGTCGTCCAGCCGGAACAGCGCCGCCTGCGAGCCGTCGTCGAGGAGCACCCCGACGCCGCGCCCGGGAATCAGGCGGTCGTAGGCGCAGGCGGTGGTCCACACCTGAATGTCTTGAGCGTCATTGAGAAGAGTCATCGTGTCTCCTTGATTACGACCGGACCCGCGGCATGCCAATGGGCACAGGGACTTTGCGCCCGGCGCGTTCGGTAAACGTCACCGTCGAATCGACGGCGTCGGGGGCGTTGACGAAGGACACGAACCGCGACAGCTTGTCCGGGTCCTCCAGCACGCCCTTCCATTCGCACTTGTAGTTCTGCACGTGCCGCTCCATCGCGGCCTCGAATTCCTCGGCCAGGCCCAGGGAGTCGTCGCACACGACCTCGCGCACGTGATCCAGTCCGCCGTCCAGCGATTCGACCCACGGCGCGGTGCGCTGCAGCCGGTCGGCCGTCCGGATGTAGTACATGAGGAACCGGTCGACGTAGCGGACCAGCGTCTCGGTGTCCAGATCGCTGGCCAGCAGCTGGGCGTGCTTGGGCGTCATGCCGCCGTTGCCGCCGACGTAGAGGTTCCAACCCTTTTCGGTGGCGATGACGCCCACGTCCTTGCTGCGCGCCTCGGCGCATTCGCGCGCGCAACCGGAGACGCCGAGCTTGATCTTGTGCGGCGCGCGCAGCCCGCGGTACCGCAGCTCCAGGTCGATGGCCAGCTGAACCGAATCCTGCTGGCCGTAGCGGCACCAGTCGCTGCCCACGCAGCTCTTCACAGTGCGCAGGGCCTTGCCGTAGGCGTGTCCGGATTCCATGCCGCCATCGACGAGCCGCTTCCAGATCTGCGGCAGCTGGTCCACGCGGGCGCCGAACAGGTCGATTCGCTGGCCGCCGGTGATCTTGGTGTACAGCCCGAAGTCCTGCGCGATCTGTCCGATCAGGATCAGGTGCTCCGGCTTGATGTCACCGCCGGGGACCCGCGGGACCACCGAGTAGCTGCCGTTCTTTTGGATGTTGGCCAGGAAGTGGTCGTTGGAATCCTGCAGCGAGGCCTGCTCGCCCTCGAGGATGTGGTCCGAGCCGGTGGACGCCAAGATCGACGCGACCACCGGTTTGCAGATGTCGCAACCCTTTCCGCGGCCGAAGCGCTCCAGCAGGCCCGAGAACGTCCGGATCTCGGTGGCGGTGATGATCTCGAAAAGCTCCGCCCGCGACTGGCTGAAGTGCTCGCACAGCGCCTTGGACTGTTCCACGCCCTCGGCTTCCAGCAGCTGCTTGAGCAGCGGCACGCACGACCCGCACGAGGTGCCCGCGGCCGTGCACGACTTGAGCGCGGGCACGTCGGCGCAACCGCCGGCGATCGCGCCCTTCAGGTCACCCTTGCTGACGTTGTTGCACGAGCAGATCTGCGCCGAATCGGGCAGCGCGCCCACGCCGAGGCCCGGCGCGCCGTCGGCCTGGGCCGGGGCGATCAGCGCCAGCGGATCGCCCGGCAGCTCGCTGCCCACCATGGGCCGCAGCACCCCGTACGACGAGGCGTCGCCCACCAGCACCCCGCCGAGCAGGGTCTTGGCGTCGTCGGACAGCACCAGCTTGGCGTAGGTCCGGTTCACCGCGTCGTTGATGGCGACCTCGAGGCAGTTCTCGGTCGCCCCCATCGCGTCGCCGAAGCTGGCGACGTCGACGCCGAGCAGCTTGAGCTTCGTCGACAGGTCCGCTTCGCCGAATTCCGCGCCGCCGTCCAGCAGCCGGTCCGCCACCACCTCGGCCGAGGTGTAGCCCGGGCCCACCAGGCCGTAGCACCGCCCGCCGATCGCCGCGACCTCGCCGATCGCATAGATGTCGGGATCGCTTGTCCGGCAGGACAAATCGGTGAGCACGCCGCCCCGCTCGGCGCGCTCCAGCCCGGCGGCCGCCGCCAGCTCGTCGCGCGGCCGGATGCCGGCCGCGAAGATCACCACGCCGGCGTCGATCAGCTCGCCGTCGGTCAGGCGCACCCGCGCCGACGTCGAGCCGTCCGGATGCGCGACGGCTTCGATCGATTCGGTGCCCGTCCCGACATGCACCGCGATGTCGAGTTCGGTGACCATCCTGGCCAGCAGCGCGCCACCGGCCTCGTCGATCTGCTGGGCCATCAGCCGCGGCATCATCTCGACGACGTGCGTCTGCAACCCGAACTGGCGCACCGCATTAGCGGCCTCGAGCCCCAGCAGGCCGCCGCCGATGACCACCCCCGCGGTGGCGTGGCCGGCCTGCACCGTGCGCTGGGCGTCGGCGCGGATCGCGTCGAGGTCGTCGAGCGTGCGGTAGACGTGGCACTGCGGCAGGTCGTGGCCGGGCACCGGCGGGACGAACGCGTAGGACCCGGTGGCCAGCACCAGGGCGTCGTAGCCGTGCCGCTGACCGTCGGCGGTCACCACGGTCTTTGTGTCGCGGTCGATTTCGGTGACGCGGGCGTTCAGCAGCAGCCGGACGCGGTCGTCGCCGGCGTAGTCGTTGCCGGGCAGCGCCAGCAGTTGCCGATCCCAGCTTTCGGTGTAGGAGGTCAAACCGACACGGTCGTAGGCGGCGTCGCCTTCTTCGGCCAAAACCGTGATGCTCCAACGCCCTTCGGCGTCGCGGGCGCGCAGCGCCTCGACCAGCCGGTGGCCGACCATGCCGTGCCCGACCACAACGACGTGACGCGCAGCACTGTCCGCGCACCAGGTTTCGGATTGGGCCATGCCATGAGGGTAGGGGCGGGAAATTAACTCGGAATCGCCCAATGTGACACCCACATGACGGCGTGCTCACACCTCACAAGCACGGCTGTGAAACTGTTCGCCGCGGGCGAACGCCCGAGTGGAACTTTAGCGTGGTCGACTCATGTTTGTAGAAATAGCCGGCCGGCAAGGCGCCGGTCACAGCAAACTCACAATGAAGCATAAGGAGATCCCCATGACCAACCTCGCATTGTGGTCGCGACCGGCCTGGGACACCGACCGGTGGTTGCGCGACTTCTTCGGCCCCGCCGCGGCAACGGACTGGGCCAAGCCGCTGAGCAGCGGTTTCACCCCTGCCGCCGAGATCGTCAAGGACGGCGATGACGCGGTGGTGCGCCTGGAGCTGCCCGGTGTCGACGTAGAGAAGGACGTCAACGTCGAGGTCGACAAGAACCGGCTGGTCATCCATGGCGAACACCGCGACGAGCACGCGGAGGAGGCGAACGGCCGCACTCTGCGTGAGATTCGGTACGGATCATTCCGCCGGTCGTTCCGGCTGCCCACGCACGTCACCGGCGAGGCCATCAGCGCCTCGTACGACGACGGCGTGCTGACCGTCCGGGTCGTCGGCGCCTATAAGGACCCGGCCGGAACCGAGCCGCAGCGCATCGCGATCACGAAGTAATTCAGGTCCAGCGGGCCAGCAGCTCCTTGGCCCGGACCGCCAGTGCGGCCTGCAGGAAGGGGCCGAAGCTGACCCGGGCGACCCCGAGCGGTCCAAACGCCGCGGGGTCGTCCTGGTCGGGCCGCGCGAACGCGTTGATCGGCAGCGGCAGCTCGGCGGCCAAGCGCCGCAACGTCTCCGGGTCGTGGTAGCCCACGGGATAGAGGACGTCGGCGCCCGCGGCGGCGGCCTCCGTCAGCCGCGCCACCGCCCGCTCGACGCGGTCGGCGTCGTCGCCGTCACGGCGCAGGAACAGATCGGTGCGCGCGTTGATCACGACGTGCACGCCGGCCGCGTCGGCCGCCGAGCGCAGCGCCGCCACCAGCTCGGCGTGCTCGGCGGCGGAGCGCAGCCGCTTGCCCTCCGAGTGCACCGTGTCCTCGATGTTCAGCCCGACGGCGCCGACGCCTAGCAGGCCTTCGATCAGGCGGGCCGCCGGCTGCCCGTACCCCGATTCCACGTCCACCGACACCGGGACGTCGACCGCGGCGGTGATCTGGCTGACCCGGGCCAGCACGTCGTCGAACGACATGCCCTCGCCGTCCGGCTTGCCGATCGAGTCGGCCAGCGGGTGGCTGCCCACGGTGAGCGCGGCGAATCCGGCGTCGACGGCCAGGCGGGCCGACCACGCGTCCCACACCGTCGGCAGGATCACCGGGTCACCCGGCCGGTGCAGTGCGAGCAGCGCCGTGGCGCGCTGGGCGGTCGTTTGGCCTGTCATGGTGTCCGACATTAGGCCGCGACGGTGGCTACTATCGAGGGCGTACTGTGATCCGCAACACCGTCTGCGCCCGAAAGAACGCCCGAAGAAGTAGTAGGAGATCCGTTGGGTACCACGACCGAACTCGCCGAACTGCACGACCTCATCGGTGGCCTGCGGCGGTGCGTGAGCTCATTGCGGGCGCGGTACGGCGACAGCCCGGCGATGCGCCGCATCGTCATCGACGCAGACCGGATCCTGTCCGACGTCGAACTGCTCGACACCGACGTCTCCGAGTTGGACCTGGACCGCGCCACGGTGCAGCAGTCCGGCGACAAGATCGTCATTCCCGACACCCAGTACGACACCGATTTCTGGCGCGATGTCGACGACGAGGGTGTCGGGGGTCACAACAGGTCCTGACAACCTCGGACAACTTCAAGCCCCCCGCGAAACAGGGGGTTTGCTCTGTGTACCCTTCGACAGACAGCCCGTTCGAAGAGGAACACTAGATGAGCGCACCCACGGCGAACCGTCCTGCGTCCGGTGTCTTTTCACCCACACGCGCCCGCATCCCGCAGCGGACCCTACGCACCGACCGGTGGTGGATGTCACCGTTGCGGATCGACCTGGGCTTCGCGGCTTTCGTCATCTACGCGACGGCGCGCGCGTTCCAGCAGAACTACTTCTTCGTCCCGAAGTACCACTACCTGACGCCGTTCTACTCGCCGTGCGTCAGCAAGGCCTGCGGTGAGGCCGGCGACATCTGGCCGCAGTTCCTGCCCGACGTCTGGTGGCTGCCCTACGCGGCGCTGTCGCTGCCGTTCCTGCTGCTGTTCCGGCTGACCTGCTACTACTACCGGGGCGCCTACTACCGCACCGTGTGGCAGTCGCCCAGCGCCTGCGCGGTGGCCGAGCCCCGCGTGCACTACACCGGCGAGACCAAGTTCCCGCTGATCGTCCAGAACACCCACCGCTACTTCTTCTACATCGCCGGCATCATCTCGGTGATCAACACCTACGACGCGATCGTCGCGTTCCATTCCGACAGCGGGCCCGGTGGATTCGGCTTCGGCCTGGGCAACCTGATCCTGCTCGGCAACGTCATCATGCTGTGGATCTACACGCTGTCCTGCCACTCGTGCCGGCACGTGACCGGCGGACGGCTCAAGCACTTCTCCAAGAACCCTGTGCGGTACTGGATCTGGACCAAGGTCAGCGCCATCAACACCCGGCACAAGCTGTTCGCGTGGATCACGCTGGGCACCCTGATGCTCACCGACTTCTACATCGCGCTGGTGGCCAGCGGCACCATTCCTGACCTGAGATTTGTTGGCTGACAAGCCATTTCGCCGATTATAGAGAGAGCTGAGCGAGGTTTCATGGTTGAGGTCGAGCGGCATGCCTACGACGTAGTCGTCATCGGCGCCGGCGGCGCGGGATTGCGCGCGGTCATCGAGGCGCGCGAGCGGGGCCTCAAGGTCGCGGTGGTGTCCAAGTCACTGTTCGGCAAGGCACACACGGTGATGGCCGAGGGCGGCTGCGCGGCATCCATGGGCAACACCAACCCGAAGGACAACTGGAAGACCCACTTCGGCGACACCATGCGCGGCGGGAAGTTCCTCAACAACTGGCGGATGGCCGAGCTGCACGCCAAGGAGGCCCCGGACCGGGTCTGGGAGCTGGAGACCTACGGCGCGCTGTTCGACCGCCTCAAGGACGGCAAGATCAGCCAGCGCAACTTCGGCGGGCACACCTACCCGCGGCTGGCGCACGTCGGCGACCGCACCGGGCTGGAGCTGATCCGCACCATGCAGCAGAAGATCGTCTCGCTGCAGCAGGAGGATTTCGCCGAGCTCGGCGACTACGAGGCGCGCATCAAGGTGTTCGCCGAATGCGCCATCACCGAGCTGATCAAGGACGGGGACGCGATCGCCGGGGCGTTCGGCTACTGGCGCGAAAGCGGCAACTTCGTCCTGTTCGAGGCGCCCGCGGTGGTGCTGGCCACCGGCGGCATCGGCAAGTCGTTCAAGGTCACCTCGAACTCGTGGGAGTACACCGGCGACGGCCACGCCCTGGCGCTACGGGCCGGCGCGACGCTGATCAACATGGAGTTCGTGCAGTTCCACCCGACGGGCATGGTGTGGCCGCCGAGCGTGAAGGGGATCCTGGTCACCGAGGGCGTTCGCGGCGACGGCGGCGTGCTGAAGGACTCCGACGGCAAGCGCTTCATGTTCGAGTACATCCCGCCGGTGTTCAAGGGCCAGTACGCCGAAACCGAACAAGAGGCCGATCAATGGCTCAAGGACAACGACTCGGCCCGGCGCACCCCGGACCTGCTGCCGCGCGATGAGGTCGCGCGGGCGATCAACTCGGAGGTCAAGGCCGGCCGCGGCAGCCCGCACGGCGGGGTCTACCTCGACATCGCGTCCCGGCTGACGCCCGACGAGATCAAGCGGCGGCTGCCGTCGATGTACCACCAGTTCAAGGAGCTGGCCGGGGTCGACATCACCAAGGAGCCAATGGAAGTCGGGCCCACCTGCCACTACGTGATGGGCGGCGTGGAGGTCGACGCCGACACGGGCGCGGCCACCGTCCCCGGCCTGTTCGCGGCCGGCGAGTGCTCGGGCGGCATGCACGGCTCCAACCGGCTGGGCGGCAACTCGCTGTCGGACCTGCTGGTGTTCGGCCGGCGCGCCGGCCTCGGGGCCGCCGACTACGTGCGGGCGCTGAGCAGCCGCCCCACGGTCGCGGAGGACGCCGTCGAGACGGCGGCCCAGCGCGCGCTCGCGCCCTTCGAGGGACCGACGAACGGCGCCGCGGCCGAGAACCCGTACACCCTGCAGCTGGAACTGCAGCAGTCGATGAACGATCTGGTGGGCATCATCCGCAAGGCGGAGGAGGTCTCCGAGGCCCTCGGCCGGCTCGACAAACTGCGCGAGCGGTTCAAGAACATCCACGTCGAGGGGCAGCGCCGGTACAACCCCGGCTGGAACCTGGCCATCGACCTGCGCAACATGCTGCTGGTCAGCGAATGCGTGGCGAAGGCCGCGCTGGAGCGCACCGAGAGCCGCGGCGGGCACACCCGCGACGATCACCCGTCGATGGACCCGTCCTGGCGCAATGTGTTGCTGGTCTGCCGCGCCTCCGGGAGCGACGAGGTGTTGCCCGACGTCAGCATCACGCGCCAGGAGCAGGTGCCGATGCGGCCCGATCTGCTGGAGCTCTTCGAGATCTCCGAGCTGGAGAAGTACTACACCGACGGAGAACTGGCCGACCACCCAGGACGGAGAGGCTGATGAGCTACAACGCGACCCTGCGGGTGTGGCGCGGCGACGAGGCCGGCGGCGCGCTGGAGGACTTCACCGTCGAGGTCAACGAGGGCGAGGTGGTGCTCGACATCATCCATCGCCTGCAGCAGACCCAGACGCCCGACCTCGCGGTGCGGTGGAACTGCAAGGCCGGCAAGTGCGGGTCGTGCTCGGCGGAGATCAACGGCTACCCCCGCTTGATGTGCATGACCCGGATGTCCACGTTCGCCGAGGACGAGGTCGTGACCGTCACGCCGCTGCGGACGTTCCCGGTGATTCGCGACCTGGTGACCGACGTCTCGTTCAACTACGAAAAGGCCCGCGAGATACCGTCTTTCGCGCCGCCCAAGGACCTGCAGCCCGGCGAGTACCGGATGGCGCAGGTCGACGTGCAGCGCTCGCAGGAGTTCCGTAAGTGCATCGAGTGCTTCCTGTGCCAGAACGTCTGCCACGTGGTCCGCGACCACGAGGAGAACAAGAAGGCGTTCGCCGGGCCGCGCTACCTGATGCGCATCGCCGAGCTGGAGATGCACCCGCTGGATACGCGGGACCGGCGCAACCAGGCGCAGGAAGAGCACGGCCTGGGCTACTGCAACATCACCAAGTGCTGCACCGAGGTGTGCCCCGAGAACATCAAGATCACCGACAACGCGCTGATCCCGATGAAAGAGCGGGTCGCCGACCGCAAGTACGATCCCGTGGTTTGGCTGGGCAACAAGCTCTTCCGCCGCGGCTAGGGTCCGCCGAGTCTGCGCTGTCGCCTAGACGCCGAGCCGGCGAAACGTGCTGCGGTGGAACACTATGGGCGCCACCTCGGCGTCGACCGTCACCTCGTTGACCCGCAGCACCACGATGGTGTGGTCCCCCGCCGGGATCAGTTGCTCGATCGCGCTCTCCAGCCACAGGCCGGTGCCCTTGATGAACACCGCACCGCTGTTGTAGGACACCGTCTCCAGGCCGGCGAATCGGTCCCCGGTCTTGGCCGCCAACGTGCGCGCCGCCGCGTCATGGACCTCGCCGAGCACGCTGATGCCCAGCATCGGCACGGCCTTGAGTTTGGGCCAGGTCGTCGAGGTGTTCTGCACGCAGAACGACACCAGCGGCGGCTCGAGCGAGACGGGGACGAAGGTGCTGGCCGCCAAGCCTTCTCGGATCCCCTCGACCTCGGCGGCGATTGCCACCACGCCGGACGGAAAGTGGCCGAACGCCTCACGAAGCGTGGACGGCGTCAGATTCTTGTTCGGGTTCACCGCGGTCATTCGCCCCTTGCGCCGAGAACGGAATTCTCGCCCCCGACCCTACCTGCCGAATATCCGTGGGCTGAAGCCACATCCGGATGCGCCCGCAACCTGCTCTTCCACGCATTCCGGCCGTAGACCGAAAAGATCGGGTCCGACGGATCGTCCCGTTTCGTGGCCCGCGCCGCCAATTCCGCGGGCAGCGCCAGCACCGGGATCTGAGCGTCCAGTCGCGGGTTGAAGAAGTACGGCACCGAAATGCGCTCCTCGGCCGGGCGACCCAGGTTCACCCGATGCTCGGTGGCCCGCAGGTAGCCGCCCGTGGCCACCTCGAGCAGCTCGCCGATGTTGACGATGAAGGCGCCCTCCACCGGCGGCACGTCGATCCAGCCCTCGTGGCCGTCCCGTCGCACCTGCAGGCCGTGGCTGCCCGGCTCGGCGAGCAGCAGCGTGAGCACGCCGGCGTCGCGGTGCGCACCCACGCCCTGGGGGCTGGCCGCGCGGGCGGGGTACCGGATGATCTTGATCAGCGTGGCCGGCGCGTCGGCGAACGCGGCGTCGAACGTGTCCGGCGGGCTACCCAGCGACGCCGCCCAGTGCCGGAGCAGGGTGCGGGCCACGGCGGAAAGCGCGGCATCCCACTCGTCGACGATCCCGGGCAATTCGGGCAGGGCCGGCGGCCACTGGTTCGGGCCCTGCAGCCACAGGTAGTCCGGCCTGCCGGAGCCGCCGATCGGGGGGCGTTCGGGGCCAAGGTCGATCTGCTCGCGCCAGTCCACCCGGCCCCGGGTCAGCTCGCCGCCCAGGCGGGTGTAGCCGCGGAAATGCGGGCTGCGCACCATCGCGATCGCGTCCTTGGCGGCGTCCGGCAGCGCGAACAGGCGGCGCGCCGCGCCGAGCACCCGGGCGGCGAGTTCGGCGGGCACGTCGTGGCCGATCAAATAGAAGAAGCCGACCTCGTGGGCGGCCTCCCGAAGGCCCTCGCGCAGGGCCTCCGGGGCGGCCCGAAGGTCCACCACGGGCAGCGCTGTGACGCGCCTCACGTCCGTCATGGCCACATCATCTCCGCAGGTCAGGCGCGCAAGAAGGGACTGCCCAACCGGTTGGTTAGTTAGACGGTGGAATCTAGCTCACACTCGCTTGCTTCGGCGACAATAACGGTTATATTTTAGGGCAGTTACTGGTGGGTAACTTAGACCTAGTACCCAACCACAAGTGGCATTCTCAACGAGGAGGAACGTAGTGAGCCACTACAAGAGCAACGTCCGTGACCAGGTATTCAACCTGTTCGAAGTCTTCGGCGTTGACAAGGCATTAGGCCAGGGCGAGTACAGCGACCTCGACGTCGACACCGCGCAGGAAATGCTGTCCGAGATCAGCCGGCTGGCCGAGGGCCCGGTCGCGGAGTCGTTCGTCGAGGGCGACCGCAACCCGCCGGTCTTCGACCCCGAGACCCACTCGGTGACCCTGCCGGAATCCTTCAAGGAGTCCGTCCGCGCCGTCACCGAGGCCGGTTGGGACAAGGCCGGCATCGACGAGGCGCTCGGCGGCATGCCGATGCCCAAGGCGCTGCTGTGGGCGCTGCACGAGCACATCCTGGGCGCCAACCCCGCCGTCTGGATGTACGGGGGCGGCGCCGGATTCGCCAACATCCTCTACCACCTCGGCACCGAGGAGCAGAAGAAGTGGGCCGTGCTGGCCGCCGAGCGCGGCTGGGGTTCGACCATGGTGCTGACCGAGCCGGACGCCGGTTCGGACGTCGGCGCCGGGCGCACCAAGGCGATCCAGCAGGACGACGGCTCCTGGCACATCGACGGCGTGAAGCGCTTCATCACCTCGGGTGACTCGGGCGACCTGTTCGAGAACATCTTCCACCTGGTGCTGGCCCGCCCCGAGGGCGCCGGCCCGGGCACCAAGGGCCTGTCGCTGTTCTTCGTGCCCAAGTTCCTGTTCGACTTCGAGACGGGCGAGCTGGGCGAGCGCAACGGCGTGTTCGTCACCAACGTCGAGCACAAGATGGGCCTCAAGGTCTCCGCGACCTGTGAGCTCTCGCTCGGCCAGCACGGCGTGCCCGCCAAGGGCTGGCTGGTCGGCGAGGTGCACAACGGCATCGCGCAGATGTTCGACGTCATCGAGCAGGCCCGCATGATGGTCGGCACCAAGGCGATCGCGACCCTGTCCACCGGCTACCTGAACGCGTTGGAGTACGCGAAGTCCCGGGTGCAGGGCGCCGACATGACCCAGATGACCGACAAGACCGCGCCGCGGGTGACGATCACGCACCACCCCGATGTGCGCCGGTCGCTGATGACCCAGAAGGCCTACGCCGAGGGTCTGCGCGCGCTGTACCTGTTCACCGCGACCTACCAGGACGCGGCGGTCGCCGAGGCGCTGCACGGTGTGGACGCCGAGCTGGCCGTCAAGGTCAACGACCTGATGCTGCCGGTGGTCAAGGGGGTGGGCTCCGAGCAGGCCTACGCCAAGCTGACCGAGAGCCTGCAGACGTTCGGTGGGTCCGGCTTCCTGCAGGACTACCCGATCGAGCAGTACATCCGTGACGCCAAGATCGACTCGCTCTACGAGGGCACCACGGCCATCCAGGCGCAGGACTTCTTCTTCCGCAAGATCGTCCGCGACAAGGGTGTGGCGCTGGCCCACGTGTCCGGGGAGATCCAGAAGTTCGTCGACAGCGAGTCCGGCAACGGCCGCCTCAAGACCGAGCGCGAGCTGCTCGGCAAGGCGCTGACCGATGTGCAGGCCATGGCGGCCACCCTGACCGGCTACCTGATGGCCGCGCAGGAGGACGTCACCAGCCTCTACAAGGTGGGCCTGGGCTCGGTGCGCTTCCTGATGAGCGTCGGCGACCTGGTCATCGGCTGGTTGCTGCAGCGTCAGGCCGCGGTTGCGGTGGCGGCGCTGGACGCCGGCGCCAGCGGCGCCGAGCGGTCCTTCTACGAGGGCAAGATCGCGGTGGCATCGTTCTTCGCGAAGAACTTCCTGCCGCTGCTGGCCAGCACCCGCGAGGTCATCGAGACGCTGGACAACGAGATCATGGAGCTCGACGAGGCGGCGTTCTAGACCCGGACCTCAGCAAAAGCCCCGCTTCCGGCCGGAAGCGGGGCTTTTTGCACGGCAACAAAAAAGACCGCCGCTGGATCCCCTCACTCCAGCGGCGGCCCTTTTCGCCCCCCGCGCACGATCGGCGGCCGATTCAGGGATGCCCCGTATTGCCGTCGGGGTCGGGGGGTCAGACCACAACACGGGGCTATCCGGACGTTCGGATACCCAAGAGCCCCGGTTCGTAACCGACTGTGACCGAAATCATTCGCGGCCCGAGGTTTGAGGCCGCGATCAGGCCTCCAGGATCGCGGCCACGCCCTGGCCGCCGGCGGCGCAGATGGAGATCAGCGCCCGCAGGGTGCCGCCGCCCTTCTGCTCGGCCTTCTTCTCGGCCAGCTGCTTGGCGGCCTGCGCCAGGATCCGCCCGCCGGTGGCCGCGAAGGGGTGCCCGGCGGCCAGCGACGACCCGTTGACGTTGAGCTTGGCGCGATCGATGGACCCCAGCGCGGCGTCGAGCCCCAGCCGCTCCTTGCAGTACTCCTCGGATTCCCAGGCCTGCAGGTGGGCCAGCACCACCGATGCGAACGCCTCGTGGATCTCGTAGAAATCGAAGTCCTGCAGGCTCAGCCCGTTCCGGGCCAGCAGGCGCGGCACCGCGTACGTCGGCGCCATCAACAGCCCGTCGCGCCCGTTGACGTAGTCCACCGCGGCGGTCTCCGCGTCCACCAGGTAGGCCAGCGGAGTCAGGGAGTGGGCGGCCGCCCACTCCTCGCTGGCCAGCAGCGCGACCGACGCGCCGTCCGTCAGCGGGGTGGAATTGCCGGCCGTCATCGTGGCGTCGCCGTTCTTCACCCCGAACACGGGGCGCAGCGTCGCCAGCTTTTCGGTGCTGGCGTTGGCGCGCAGGTTGTCGTCGCGGTAAAGCCCGAGGAAGGGCGTGACGAGGTCGTCGAAAAAGCCGCGGTCGTAGGCGGCGGCCATGTTGCGATGGCTGGCGACGGCCAGCTCGTCCTGGTCGACGCGCTTGATGCCCATCTGCTTGGCGGTGATGGCGGCGTGCTCGCCCATCGACAACCCGGTGCGCGGCTCGCTGTTGGCGGGGATCTCGATCCCCAGCGTGGCGGGCAGCGTACCGGCCAGCTTGAGCCGTTCCAGGTTCGACTTGGACCGGCGCAGCTTGAGCAGCTGGCGGCGCAGGTTGTCGCCCAGGCCGATCGGCGGGTCGGAGGTGGTGTCCACCCCGCCGGCGGCGGCCACCTCGTAGCGCCCGGAGGCGACGCCGTCGGCCGCGGCGATCGCGGCCTGCAGACCCGTCCCGCACGCCTGCTGAACGTCGAACGCGGGCGTGTACGACGACAGCTCGGAGCCCAGCACGCATTCGCGGGTCAGGTTGAAGTCGCGGCTGTGCTTGAGCACGGCGCCGCCGACCACCACGCCCAGCCGCTCGCCGGCCAGCCCGAACCGGTCCACCAGCCCGTCCAGGGCGGCAGTGAACATGTCCTGGTTAGACGCCTCGGCGTACGCGCCGTCCGACCTCGCGAACGGGATGCGGTTGCCGCCCAGTACCGCGACTGGTCGCCTGGTCTTAGAACTCGCAGGGGCCACTTTTCTCTCCGTGCATCTCCGGGTACATCACTTTTTGAACCGGCCGTTGTTGGCCATAGTACCCACTGTTCTTACTCTGAAGTAAGTTCGTCCCGATACGGTTGGCCGATAACGGGCACTCCCCAACCGAACGACATGGAAGGCAGCTCAGTGGCTCCCAAAGGCTCGTCCGATCTGTTCTCGCAGGTGGTCAACTCCGGCCCCGGATCGTTTCTGGCAAAGCAACTCGGCATTCCCCAGCCCGAGGCGCTTCGCCGGTACCAGCCCGGCGAGCCGCCGCTGGCGGGCTCCCTGCTGATCGGCGGTCCCCAGGACCAGCCGGGCCGGGTGACCGAGCCGCTGCGCGCGGCCCTGCATGCCGACTACGACGTGGTGGGCGCCAACCTGGGCGGCCGCTGGGCCGACAAGTTCGCCGGGCTGGTTTTCGACGCCACCGGCATCACGGCCCCATCCGGGCTCAAGGGCCTCTACGAGTTCTTCACCCCGGTGCTGCGCAACCTGGGCCACAACGCGCGCGTCGTGGTCGTCGGCACCACGCCCGACGCCGCCGCCGGCACCGACGAGCGCATCGCGCAGCGCGCGCTGGAAGGCTTCACCCGTTCGCTGGGCAAGGAGCTGCGCAACGGGTCCACCGCGCAGCTGGTGTACCTGTCGCCGCACGCCAAGCCCGCCGCCACCGGCCTGGAATCGACGATGCGGTTCATCCTGTCGGCCAAGTCCGCCTACGTCGACGGCCAGGTCTTCTACGTCGGCGAGGCCGACTCCACCCCACCGGCCGACTGGGAACGGCCGCTGGACGGCAAGGTGGCCATCGTGACCGGCGCCGCCCGCGGCATCGGCGCCTGCATCGCCGAGGTGTTCGCCCGCGACGGGGCCCGCGTCGTGGCGATCGACGTGGAGTCGGCCGCCGAGGCCCTCGCCGAGACCGCCAGCCGGGTCGGGGGCACCCCGCTATGGCTGGACGTGACCGCCGACGACGCCGCCGCCTTGATCACCGAGCACCTGCGCGACCATTACGCCGGGCACGCCGACGTCCTGGTCAACAACGCCGGCATCACCCGCGACAAGCTGCTGGCCAACATGGACGACGCGCGCTGGGACGCCGTGCTTGCCGTCAATCTGCTTGCCCCGCAACGGCTTACCGAGGGACTGGTCGGCAACGGCAGCATCGGCGAGGGGGGCCGGGTGATCGGCCTGTCGTCGATGGCCGGTATCGCGGGCAACCGCGGGCAGACCAACTACGCCACCACCAAGGCCGGCATGATCGGGCTGACCCAGGCGCTGGCGCCGGGGCTCTACGAGAAGGGCATCACGATCAACGCCGTCGCGCCGGGCTTCATCGAAACCCAGATGACCGCGGCCATCCCGCTGGCCACCCGCGAGGTCGGCCGGCGGATGAACTCGCTGCTGCAGGGTGGGCAGCCCGTCGACGTCGCCGAGACCATCGCCTACTTCGCCAGCCCGGCGTCGAACGCGGTGACCGGCAACGTCATTCGCGTCTGCGGCCAGGCGATGCTGGGGGCATGATGAACCAGCCAAGCGGTTTGAGAAACATGCTGCGCGCGGCGGCCGGGGCGCTGCCCCTGCTGCCCCGCTCCGACCAGCTGCCCAGCCGCACGGTGACCGTCGAGGAACTGCCCATCGACCAGACGAACGTGGCCGAGTACGCCGGCGTCACCGGCCTGCGCTACGGCAACCATGTGCCGCTGACCTACCCGTTCGCGTTGACGTTTCCCGCCATGATGTCGCTGGTGACCGGCTTCGACTTTCCTTTCGCCGCAATGGGATCGGTGCACACCGAAAACCGCATCACGCAGTACCGCCCGATCGCGGTGACCGACACGGTCGGCGTGCGCGTGCACGCGGAGAACCTGCGCGAACACCGCAAGGGCCTGCTGGTGGATCTGGTGACCGACGTCAGCGTCGGCAATGACGTCGCGTGGCACCAGGTGACCACGTTCCTGCACCAGCAACGCACCAGCCTGTCCGACGAGCCCAAACCGCCGCCGCAGAAGCAGCCGAAGCTGCCCCCGCCGAGCACCGTGCTGCGGATCAGCCCCGGCCAGATCCGCCGCTACGCCGCGGTCGGCGGCGACCACAACCCGATCCACACCAACCCGATCGCCGCCAAGCTGTTCGGCTTTCCGACCGTCATCGCGCACGGAATGTTCAGCGCCGCCGCGGTATTGGCGAACATCGAGGCCAGGATTCCCGACGCGGCGCAGTACTCGGTGCGGTTCGGCAAGCCGCTGGTGCTGCCCGGCACCGCGGGGCTGTACATCGACCAGGGCGACGACGGCGGCTGGGACCTGTCGCTGCGCAACGTCGCGAAGGGGTATCCCTACCTGACCGGCAGCGTCCGGGCCCTCTAGCCCGCGGGCCGGCGACCGAGCGCGAGCACCTTCAATCCGTAAGCGCCGCAGGCGGTCAGCAGGAAGACGCCGAACAGCCACAGCGGCGGGTGGGCCAGCTCCCAGACGAAGATCGCCGCCCAGATCGGTGAGCCCTGGGTCACCGCGAGCACCCCGGCGGCCCCGGCCAGCGAGACCGCCGGCGTGTGCAGGTGCGTCCCGGCCGCCCAATTGACGGCCAGCACCAGGGCCGACCCCGCGGCCGCGCCGGTGGCCAGCGAGGGCGTGAGCATTCCGCCCGCCCCGCCGGCGCGCAGGAACAGCGCCGTCAGCAGCGGTTTCAACACCAGGATGACCAGTGCCGCCGACAGCGTCATCCGGCTGGCGAGGCTGACGGTCAGGATGCTGCGTCCGTTGCCGGGCAACTCCGGGAACCAATGCGAGCAGATGCCCATCACCACACCCGCGCCGGCCAGCGCCGGGACCAGCACCCACGAACGCATCAACCGGGCCGGCCGCGCCGCCGCCATCAGCCGGTTGAACGCCAACCCCACCGCGAGCGTCACCGGCGCCAGGATCAGCCCGTGCGCGGTCAGCAGGTACGACGACTCCGCACTGGGCCAGGCCAGGCTCGGCTGATCGTGCGTTTCGGCCGAGCAGATCGCGACGGCCAGGCTCGACGTGAGCAGGGCCGCGCCCACCGCCCGGGGGTGCCAGGTGTTCAGCATGATCCGCACGGCGAACAGCGCGCCGGCGAGCGGGACGGCGTAGACGGCGCCCAGCCCCGCGCCGGCCGCGCACGCCAGCAAGACCTGGCGGTCGTGGCCGGACAGCCGCTTGAGCCATGCGGTCGCGAAATCGCCCAGGGCCGCGGCGAATTGGCGCGGGGCGCCCTCGCGGCCCAGGGATGCGCCGGAGCCGACCAGCAGCACCTGCAACACGGCGTCAACGCTCCACGCCTGGCGCGGGATCGGCTCGCGGCGGGCGATGGTCCCCTCCAGCGGAGGCACCGGGGTGCGCCGCCGCAGGATCCACCAGCCCAGTCCCGCCAGCGCTCCGCCGACCACGGGCCCCAGGGCGCGCCGGACCGGGCTGCTGCCGGTGATCCCGGTCAGCAGCGGGCCGAAACTGTAGTGGTAGGTGACGTGCTCGACGAACCGCAGCACCTCCGTCGTCGCCAACCCGGCGACGCCGGCCAACAACCCGACGATTACTACGGCGCAAAAGAAGTCGAGGTTACGGCGGGGAGACACCCGGGGCGGAGGGGCCACCCCACGAATGTAGGGGCTATCCGGCTGCGGCGGCTTCGCGATCCTCCGGTGTGCCGCGCAGACCGTGCCAGAACAGGTCGATCATCAGCTCGGCCGCCTCGTCGACGCCGAGCTCGCCGCTGGACAGCCGGTTGGCCATCGCCTCCCCGGCGCCCACCAGCGCCACGGCCATCATCTGGTACTCGGCGTCCGACCGCGGGGTGCGGCTGCCGGCCCGCATCAGCTCGGCCACCAGTTCGATGATCTGCTCGCGTCCCTCGCGCACGGTGTGCGCGAACGCCTGCGAGCTGATGGCCTGCGTGTACATCACGATCCAGGACGCGCGGTTGGAGTCGATGTAACGCATGAACGACCCGATTGCGTTGCCCAGCAGGTCCTTTGGGCTCTGGTCGAAGTTGATGTCGGCGCGCACCCCTTCGATGAACCGCCCCAGCTCGCGGTCCAGGCAGGCGCCGAACAGGTCCTCCTTGGAGCCGTAGTACAGATACAGCATCGGCTTGGAGATCTGCGCCTCGGCGGCGATGGTGTCCATCGACGTCTCGTGGTAGCCGTTGACGGAGAACATCTGGACGGCGGCGTCGAGCATCTGCTGCTCGCGGACCGCACGCGGCAGCCGCTTGGTGCCACCCGCCATCGCCGTACCTCTCTAGCCCGCCAAATCTGACTACAGGGTAACGATGATGCGGCCTATTGGTGGCCACATGTTCGATTGGCGCCCTTCATCGTCGCCACCCGCACCAGCGACTGGTCGACCGCCGCCATCGGCAGCTCGCCGGCCGCCACCGCCTTTTCCAGCCGGTCCAGGACCGCGGGCGCCTCTTCGATGCTGACCCACAGCGCGATGTCGGTGCCCGCCTGCAGCGCGCGCAGCACCGCCTCCGCCACTCCGTAGCGATCGGAGATCGCGGCCATGCTGGACAGGTCGTCGCTGAACACCGGGCCGTTGAAGGGCGGGGCGCCGTAGCCGGTGCCGTCGCGCAGCAACTGCACCGCGGCCCGGCTCAGGCTGGCGGGGTCGTCGCCGGTCAGCCCGGGGACCTGCAGGTGACCGATCATGACTGCGACCGGGAGCTGGGTCACCAGCGTCCGGTAGGGCACGAGGTCGCTGGTCTGCAGGTCGCTCAGCGGCGGCGTGACGACGCCGCCCTTGTGTGAGTCGCCCGAGCCGTGGCCGTGGCCGGGGAAGTGCTTGAGCACCGGCAGCAGCCCGGCGTCGCGCAGGCCCTGCGCATAGGCCCCGGCGTAGGCGGTGACGGTGTTCGGGTCCGCGCTGAACGAGCGGTCCCCGATCACGCCGTCCGGGGCATCGGTGACGTCGACCACCGGGGCGAAGTCGACGGTGATGCCGAGGTCGCGCATCTTCTTGCCGCGCTCCACTTCGAGGTCGTGGACCTGCTGTGGCGTCTGGGTCTGCGCCAGCTGCCGGGGCGACGGCGCGGTCCCGATCAGCGACTTCAGCCGCGACACCCGGCCACCCTCTTCGTCGACGCCGACCGCCAGCGGGAGGGGCCCGGCGCTGCGGGCGACCTCGGCCAGCCCGCCCTTGAAGATCGAGAGGTCCGTCCAGCCGCCGATGATGATCCCGCCGACGTGGCTGTTATTGACGACGGTTCGGGCTTCGTCGGCGTTCCGCACGCCCACCATCAGCAGTTGTGCCAGTTTGTCGCGGGTCGACAGCGCGGCCGGGACGGCCGTCGGGTCGGCGCACACCGGCGGCGGGGGGGCGGCCACCGGCCTGCTCGACGAGCCCGCCGGTGGGTGGGCGCCGTGGTGGCCGCAGCCGGCCACCAGCGCTGTTGCGGCGACGAGCACGGCCAGGGTGCGGGGGAAGGGCATCGGGCCATGTTGTCACGGCGGGCGTTTCGTCCAAGCCGTCAGGGTGCGTCGGCGGTAGGTTGGCAACGAGCTTTTGACTGGCAGGGAGGGGAGCCAGCGATGGCCGGGTTTTCGTGGGCGGCGGCGGCAAGCATCGCTGCGGGGCTGATGATCGGCGCCGCGGCGACCGTCGGCGTCACGCTCGAGATCGAAGACCACAAGGCGGCGCCGGCGCAGACCGGACCGCAGCACCCCGCCGGGCCGTACCTGGTGAGTTACGGCTCCCGCTGCTGGCGTGGCCATTGCATTCCGTGGCCGTGACTCGCCGGCCCGGCCGGCGATGGCCGTTCTGCTAGGTTGGCGCTAGGTCCCCCCCAAACTTCAGGAGCCTTTTCATGAACCGGATCATCGCGCCCGCCGCCGCGAGCGTTGTGGTTGGTCTGTTGCTGGGCGCGGCCGCGATCTTCGGGATCACCTTGATGGTGCAGCAGGACACGAAGCCGCCACTCCCCGGGGGCGATCCGCAGTCGTCAGTGCTCAACCGGGTCGAGTACGGCAACCGTAGCTAGCCCGGCGAGAGCCCGGTCGGACGCGCCGGACCTGTGCTCGTCGGCCGCGCCGCTCTCCCGCCGGTGGTTGCTGTTGGTCGGCGCCGTCGCGCTGGCGCTGACGTTCGCGCAGTCGCCCGGGCAGGTCTCGCCCGACACCAAGCTCGACCTCACCGCCAACCCACTGCGGTTCCTCGCCCGCGCGACCAACCTGTGGAACAGCGAGCTCCCGTTCGGTCAGGCCCAGAACCAGGCCTACGGCTACCTGTTTCCGCACGGCACCTTCTTTCTGGTCGGCCACGCGCTGGGCCTGCCGGGCTGGATCACCCAGCGGGTGTGGTGGGCGCTGCTGCTGAGCGTCGGGTTTTGGGGGCTGCTGCGGGTGGCCGAGGCGCTGGGCATCGGCAGCCCGGCGTCCCGGGTGATCGGCGCTCTGGCGTTCGCGCTGTCGCCGCGGGTGCTGACCACGCTCGGATCGATCTCGTCGGAAACGTTGCCGATGATGCTGGCGCCGTGGGTGCTGTTGGCGACGATCCTGGCCCTGCGCGCTTCGACGGATAGGTCCGTGCGGGCGCTGGCCGCGCAGGCCGGGCTGGCCGTCGCGCTGATGGGCGCGGTCAACGCCATCGCGACGCTGGCCGGTTGCCTGCCCGCGGTGATCTGGTGGGCGTGCCACCGGCCGAACCGGTTGTGGTGGCGCTACACGGGGTGGTGGGCGCTGGCGCTGTTTTTGGCGACCCTGTGGTGGGTGGTGGCGCTGGTGTGCCTGCGCCACGTCAGCCCGCCGTTCCTGGACTTCATCGAATCCTCCGGGGTGACGACGCAGTGGTCGTCGCTGACCGAGATGCTGCGCGGCACCGACGCCTGGACCCCGTTCGTGGCGCCGACCGCCACCGCCGGCGCGCCCCTGGTGACCGGGTCCGCGGCAGTCCTGGCCACCTGCCTGGTCGCGGCGGCGGGGCTGGCCGGGCTGGCCAGCCCGAGGATGCCGGCGCGGGGGCGGCTGGTGACGATGCTGCTGGTCGGCGTGGTGTTGATGGCCGTGGGCTACAGCGGCGGGCTGGGATCGCCTGTCGCCCAGGAGGTGCAGGCGTTTCTGGACGCCGCCGGCGCGCCGCTGCGCAACGTGCACAAGCTGGGATCGGTGATCCGGATCCCGGTGGCGCTGGGCGTCGCGCAGCTGCTGGGCCGGGTCGCGCTGCCGGGCAGCGCGCCGCGCCCGGCGTGGCTGCACGCGCTCGCCCATCCGGAGCGCGACAAGCGGGCGGCCGTGGCGATCGTGGTCCTGACGGCGCTGATGGTCAGCACCTCGCTGGCGTGGACCGGCCGGCTCGCCCCGCCGGGCACGTTCGGCGCGATCCCGGCGTACTGGCACCAGGCCGCCGACTGGCTCGACGAACACAACAGGGGCGCACCGGTTCCCGGGCGGGTGCTGGTGGTCCCCGGCGCGCCGTTCGCCACGCAGGCGTGGGGCACCACCCACGACGAGCCGCTGCAGGTGCTCGGCGGCAGCCCGTGGGGGGTGCGCGACTCGATTCCGTTAACCCCGCCGCAGACCATCCGGGCGCTGGACTCGGTGCAACGCCTGTTCGCCGCCGGGCAACCCTCGGCCGGCCTGGCCGATACCCTTGCCCGCCAAGGCATTTCGTATGTCGTGCTGCGCAACGACCTGGATCCGGAGACGTCGCGCTCGGCGCGCCCCATTTTGGTGCACCGCGCGATCGGGGGCTCGCCGGGACTGCAGAAGGTGGCACAGTTCGGCGCGCCGGTGGGGCCCGGCACGCTGGCGGGCTTCGTCTCCGACAGCGGGCTGCGGCCGCGCTATCCGGCGGTGGAGATCTACCGGGTGGGGGTCGCGGAGGATCCCGGCTCGCCGTACTTCGTCGACGCCGACCGGTTGGCCCGGGTCGACGGCGGCCCGGAGGTGCTGCTGCGCCTCGACGAGCGGCGACGGCTGCTGGGTCAGCCGCCGCTGGGCCCGGTGCTGATGGGCGCCGACGCCCGCGGTGCCGGCCTACCCGCGCCCCTGGTGACGGTCACCGACACCCCGGTGGCCCGCGAGACCGACTACGGCCGCGTCGACCAGCATTCGTCGGCCGTCCGTGCGGCCGGTGACGCCCGGCGCACCTACAACCGCGTGCCCGACTATCCGGCACCGGGCGCGGACACCGTGTTCGGCGCCTGGAACGGCGGGCGCATCACCGTGTCGAGTTCGTCGTCGGACTCCACCGCCATGCCCGACGTCGCGCCCGCGACGTCCCCCGCGGCGGCCGTCGACGGCGACTCTGGGACGGCGTGGGTGTCCAACGCGCTGCAGGCCGCCGTCGGTCAGTGGCTGCGGGTGGACTTCGACCACCCGGTGACCAACGGCTCGATCACCATCACGCCGAGCGCGACCGCCGTCGGCGCCCAGGTCCGCCGCATCCTGATCGAGACCGCCAACGGCAGCACCACTTTGCGGTTCGACGAGCCCGGCAAACCGCTCGCGACGGCGCTGCCGTACGGCGAAACGCCGTGGGTGCGGGTCACCGCGGCCGGCACCGACGACGGCTCCCCCGGCGTGCAGTTCGGCATCACCGACCTGTCGATCACCCAGTACGACGCGTCCGGCTTCGCGCACCCGGTCAGCCTGCGCCACACCGTCGGGGTGCCCGGGCCGCCGCCGGGCTCTGCGGTCGCCGCGTGGGACCTGGGTTCGGAATTGCTCGGCCGGCCCGGCTGCGCGGCGGCGCCCGACGGCGTGCGCTGTGCGGCGTCGATGGCGTTGGCGCCGGAAGAGCCGGTCAACTTCAGCCGCACCCTGACCATCACGGCCCCGGTGTCGGTGACGCCGACGGTGTGGGTGCGGCCGCGGCAGGGGCCCAAACTGGCCGACCTGGTCGCCGAGCCGAATACCACTCGGGCCCAAGGCGATTCCGACGTGGTGGACATTCTCGGGTCCGCGTTCGCCGCCACCGACGGCGACCCGGCGACCGCGTGGACCGCGCCGCAGCGGGTGGTGCAGCACAAGTCCCCGCCGACGCTGACGGTTACCCTGCCGCGGGCCACCGAGGTCACCGGGCTGCGGGTGGCGCCCAGCGCGTCGACGCTGCCGGCGCACCCGACGGTGGTGGCCGTCAACCTGGGCGACGGGCCTCAGGTGCGCTCACTGAAACCGGTTGAGCCGCAAACGCTTTCGCTCAAGCCGCGGGTGACCGACACGGTCAGCATCAGCCTGCTCGACTGGGAAGACGTGATCGACCGCAACGCCCTGGGTTTCGATCAGCTCAAGCCGCCGGGCCTGGCCGAGCTCGCGGTGCTGGGCGCCGACGGCAACCCGATCGCCCCCGCCGACGCCGCCCGCAACCGCGCGCGGGAGATCACCGTCGGCTGCGATCGCGGCCCCGTCATCGCCGTCGCGGGCCGATTCGTGCACACCTCGATCCGCACCACCGCGGGCGCGTTGCTGGACGGCGAACCGGTCGAGGCCCAGCCGTGCGAACGCGAGCCGATCGCGCTGCCGGCGGGCCAGCAGGAGTTGTTGATCGGCCCCGGCGCGCAGTTCGTCGTGGACGGGGCCCGGCTGTCGACCCCGGCCGCCGCCGAAATACCCGGCGCCGCTCCGGTTCGCGCCCAGACCGGGGCGTGGGGTCCGAGCCGCCGCGAAGTGCGAGTCCCCGCGTCGCCCGCCGCGCGGCTGCTGGTCATCCCGGAGAGCATCAACCCCGGCTGGGTGGCGCGTACCGCCACCGGGACCCGATTGACACCGGTCGCGGTCAACGGGTGGCAGCAGGGCTGGGTGGTGCCGGCCGGGGAACCGGGCACCATCACGCTGAGCTTCGCGTCCAATTCGCTGTACCGCGCCGGTCTGGCTTTTGGGCTGGCCCTGCTGCCGCTGCTAGCCGCGCTGGCCTGGTGGCGCCCCCGGCGCGGGCGCACCGACGACCCGCCCGCCAGGCCGTGGACGCCGGGGCCCTGGGCCGCCGTCGCCGTGCTGGCGGCCGGGGTTCTCATCTCGGGCGCGGCGGGGTTGGTGGTGGCCGGCGCCGCCCTGGGCCTGCGGTACGCGCTGCGGCGGCGGCGTTGGGGCGACGCCGCGACGGTGGCTCTCAGCGCGGCCGGGCTGATCCTGGCCGGGGCGGCGCTGTCGCGGCATCCCTGGCGCTCGGTCGATGGCTACGCGGGGCACGCGGCGAATGTTCAACTGCTGGCGCTGATTTCGCTCGCGGTGCTCGCCGCGTCGGTGGTGGCGTTTCCGCGGCCGCGCGAGGAGTGACTTTTGACCGTTGGCTAGGGGTTTTCCCGCTGCTTGACTGGTAATACGTGACGACCATGGATTGGCTCTCGGCACCCGAATACTGGCTGGGCCGGATGGTCCTGCAGCGGGGCGTCGCGGCCATCTACCTGATCGCGTTCGTCGCGGCCGCGTTGCAATTCCGGGCGCTCATCGGCGAGCACGGAATGCTGCCGGTGCCGCGATTCCTGGCCCGGCAGACGTTTTGGCGCGCGCCGAGCCTCTTTCATCTGCGCTATTCCGACCGGCTGTTTGCGGGAGTGGCCTGGCTGGGCGCGGCGCTGGCGGCGGCGATCGTCGCGGGCGCGGCCGATCTGGTGCCGGTGTGGGCCGCGATGCTGGCGTGGTTGGCGCTGTGGGCGCTTTACCTTTCGATCGTCAACGTCGGGCAGACCTGGTACGGGTTCGGGTGGGAGTCGCTGCTGCTAGAGGCGGGGTTCCTGATGATCTTCCTCGGCAACGACCGGGTGGCGCCGCCGGTGCTGACGCTGTGGATGGCGCGGCTGCTGCTGTTCCGGGTCGAGTTCGGAGCCGGGTTGATCAAGATGCGCGGCGATCCGTGCTGGCGCGACCTGACCTGCCTGTACTACCACCACGAGACCCAGCCGATGCCGGGGCCGCTGAGCTGGTTCTTCCACCACCTGCCGAAGCCGCTGCACCGTATCGAGGTGGCGGGCAACCATTTCGCGCAGCTGGTCGTGCCGTTCGGGTTGTTCGCGCCGCAGCCGGTGGCCAGCGTGGCAGGGGCGGTTGTCGTCGTCACCCAGCTGTGGCTGGTGGCGTCGGGCAACTTCGCCTGGCTCAACTGGGTGACGATCCTGCTGGCGTTCAGCGCCATCGACGACTCGTCGCTGCGGATGCTCTTTGCGGTGCCCGCGCATGCTTGGCCCTCGGGACCGCCGCTGTGGTTCGCCGGCCTGGTGATGGCGTTCACCGCCGCCGTGCTGTTCCTGAGCTACTGGCCGGTGCGCAACATGCTCTCGCCGCGTCAGCGAATGAACATGTCGTTCAACCCATTTCACCTGGTGAACACGTATGGCGCGTTCGGCAGCATTGGGCGCATCCGCCGCGAGGTGGTGATCGAGGGCACCGACGACTCGCGGATCAGCGACGAAACGGTATGGAAGGAATACGAATTCAAGGGCAAGCCCGGCGGCGTGCGCCGGCTGCCGCGGCAGTGGGCCCCCTACCATCTGCGGCTGGACTGGCTGATGTGGTTCGCCGCGATCTCGCCCGGTTACGCGCAGCCGTGGCTGAAACCCTTCATGCAGCGGCTACTGCACAACGACCGGCCCACGCTGCGGCAGTTGCGGCACAATCCCTTCCCCGATTCGCCGCCGCGGTACGTGCGCGCGCGGCTGTATGAGTACCGGTTCACGACGTGGCGGGAGCTGCGCCGGGACCGGGCGTGGTGGCATCGGACGCTGGTGGGCACCTATGTCCGGCCCATGACGCTGGGGAAGGTGGAGTCACCGCGGAAGGCGTGACCCGCGCGGTGCCCGGGCTTACACTTCCCGCAATGTTTTCGGAGACGCGTTATGCGCGAAACGGCGACTTACGGGTCGCCTATCGCACATCGCGCGAAGGACCCCGGGACATCATTTTCGTCCCGACCTGGTTCAACTGCTGCGAGATCCTTCCCGAGATGCCGTCCGTTCAAGGCTGGGCCGAGGCGATGACCTCACTGGGTCGCGTGATCTTCTTCGACCACCCGGGCACCGGGGTGTCCGATCCTGTCACACCCGACGCGATGCCCACCTTGGAGCAATGGGCCGACAGCATCACGGCGGTGTTGGACGAACTCGAAAGCCGCGAAGCGGTAATTCTGTGCAGCGCTTTTAACGCGTTTGCGCCCGGGGCGCTGTTCGCGGCGACCCATCCATCCCGCACAACCGCACTGATTGCGCTGGAAAGCTACGCGGCTTTGGCAACCGTCGAACGTGGTCGCGAAACCAACGACGAGTTGGGAGCCATGTGGGGCACGGGCGAGGGCGAGCATTTCGCCAATCCGGACATGCCCTGGAACGAGGAGATCCGGGCAAGGTGGGCACGATACGAGCGCATAACGGCGAGCCCGGCGACCGTGGCTCTGATGATGCGCGTGGCAGCGGAATTGGACGTGCGGGAAGTTCTTTCCACAATCCGCGTGCCAACCCTTGTCATGCAGCACACCGACCACGTGCTGCACGCGACGTGGGGACACACACGCAAGTACATCGCCGACCGCATACCGGGGGCGAAATACGTTGAGCTGCCGGGGCGCAACCTTTACCATTTCGTGGAACCGTGGCGCGACTCGTTCCAGGTGATCGCCGAGTTCCTCACCGGTGAGCAAGCCGAAGTGGCCGATGATCGAGTTCTGGCGACGGTGTTATTCACCGACATCGTGGACTCGACGCGCCGTGCCGCCGAGATGGGCGACCGTGACTGGCATGCCTTGCTTGACGCGCACGACGCCATCGTGCGCGCGCAGCTCGCCCGATTTCGAGGCCGCGAGGTGAATACGTCGGGCGACGGTTTCCTGGCGATGTTCGACGGCCCTCAACGTGCGATCCGTTGCGCCATGGCAATTCGCGACGCGGTGCAGGCGTTGGGCATCAAGGTGCGCGCCGGGTTGCACACGGGCGAGTGCGAGGTCCGTGGCGATGACATCGGTGGGATCGGCGTGCACATCGGCGCGCGCGTGAGCGCCCTGGCGGGAGCGAACGACGTCCTGGTGTCCAGCACTCTCCGCGACCTGGTGATCGGGTCAGGCCTCGAATTCGAGGAGCGCGGCGCTCACACACTTAAGGGCGTGCCCGGAGAGTGGCGGCTGTTCGCCGTCGCCTCGGCGTAAACCGTTGACCAGCACTCAAAATGGCGGCGGGTCATCGTCGTGGTCGGGCGGTGGGGCGGGACCGAAGTAGTCGTGGCTTTGGGTTTTGCAGGCCAGGCGTGCCTCGCGGTTGTGGCGGCGTTCGGTGGCCACCCGGTAGGCGCGGTCTTGGGCGCGGGTGCGGCGGCGTTTGGGCATCATCGCGGTGCGCTCGCCGCAGTAGTCGGCCGGTGGGTCGGCCTCGGCGGCCGCCATCCCGCCCACCGCGTAGCACAAGCTCGGGAACAGCAGCGCGCTGCCCGGGGTCGTCACGTAGGTCTGGCCGGCCGGGGAGGTCAGGATCAGGGTCCCGTCGGCGAGTTGCTTTTCGGTCCAGCCGAAGAAGGTCTTGACTAAATGATGAGTTCGGCAGTAGCACTTGAGGTTCGACGCGTGCGTGGCCCCACCCTGGGCATAGGGGATGGTGTGGTCGATATCGCAGCCGGCCGCGGGCTGGTCGCAGCCCGGCCAGCGACACGTCAGATCGCGGCAGCGCACGAAGTCGGCCAAGGCCTGCGACGGCACGTAGCTGTCCTCCGGGGGCGCGTCGCCGGGGTGGATCAGCGGCACCCGCTTGGCCGAGGCCGCCAACTCCCGCAGAAGTTCGGGTGGGATGAGCCCGTCGGCGCTCACCTCGGAACCCGGGGTTGAACTGCGCTCGTCGAGGGTGGCCTGCTCGGCGATCACATGAATCACCACCGGCGACGCCGCCGGCCGAGTGCCGGCCGCGCAGTCGGGGCGCCCGCACCGGCAGCCCAGCCGATCCGCCCCCGCCGCCAGCGCCCCTAAAGCGTCGGCGCGGCGCTGCTCGCGGGAGCGCGGATCGTGGACACACACCGTGGCGGCCAACGCGTTCAGGCGCTTGTCCAGGGCGTGGGCATCCGGGGTCAGGAGGCTGCCGTGGATCTCCGAGAGCCCGTCTTGAACCCGATCCTCAATCCAGATCTCCCGATCGACCTGACGCTCTTTTCGACGGCGCACCGCGTCCCGATCGGCTTTGGCCACGATCTTGTCCACCTGCCCGGCCAGCCGACCCCGACTCATCGACGGCCAGCGCGCCACGTTGGCCGCCAACGCCGCATCCACGCCGGCCAACACCTCAGGGTCTTCGATCAAATCGGTGCGAAACACGACCGTCTGAAACATCCGAAAATCGATGTCCCCCGCCGCGAACACCTCACCGACGTTGGGCAGGCGCTCGCACATCGCCCGGGCATAGTGCAGCCGGCTGCCCGCCAGCCCCTGGCTGATCCGCAATGCCGCGGCCACCTCGGCCGTCACCGCCTCCATCGTGTCGATCGCCCAGTCCTCGCTCTCCGAGCACCGTGACAGTCGATACCGGAACAATTCATGGATCGCAGCCAGCTGCGCGGCCGCCTCCCGGTTCTCGGCCTGTGAGGCCGCGCAGATCCGATCCACCATCGCGGCAGACTCCGCGGTCTTCGACGGGTAATGCCGCTCGATCATCTCGTCGAGACGAGCCACCGCCTCGGCCGACAATACCCGTTCCTCGAACATGTGTTCGATTGTAGCGCAGTCCACTGACTCGTGC
The DNA here is from genome assembly GCF_059812845.1 of Mycobacterium sp. NGS34. Lineage (NCBI taxonomy): Bacteria > Bacillati > Actinomycetota > Actinomycetes > Mycobacteriales > Mycobacteriaceae > Mycobacterium > Mycobacterium sp. NGS34. Next base: position 693,024 of record NZ_JCALDM010000001.1, on the reverse strand, counting down.
CTTTTTTGACAGGCCATCCTGTGGATAACGGGCTGTGTCGCGACTACAGCGTCTCGTCCAGCTCACCGAGCCGGTCGGTCAGGCGCAGGTTCTCGGAGTAGTCGACCGGGCAAGCGATCAGCGAGACCCCGTCGTCGTTCAGCGCAGCGTTCAGTGTCGGCAGCAGCTCGGCGGCGCTGGTGATCCGATATCCCTTGGCGCCGAAGCTTTCCGCGTACTTCACGATGTCGGGGTTTCCGAATTTCACGTAGTAGTGCTCGCCGAGCTCGAGGTCCATCTTCCACTCGATGAGGCCGTAGCCGCCGTCCTCCCAGATCAGCACCACGAGCGGGATCCGCTCCCGCACGGCGGTCTCGATCTCCTGGGAGTTCATCAGGAAAGCGCCGTCGCCGACGACGGCGAGCACCTTGGAGTCGGGCCGCGCCAGTTTGACGCCGAGGGCTCCGGGCAGCGCAAAGCTCATGGTGGACAGGCCGTTTGAGATCAGGCAGGTGTTCCGCTCGTACGTCGGGTAGAGCCGGGCCATCCACATCTTGGTGGCGCCGGTGTCGACGAGCACCACGTCGCTGCGGCCCAGCGCCTCGCGGGTGTCGGCGACCACTCGCGCGGGCGCCAGCGGATAACGCGAATCCTGTTGCCCGCGAGCGAATTCCTCGGCCAGCAGCCCCGACCCAGGCACGTCGGCGGCGTGTTCGAAGCGGTGGCCGGCCAGCGCGTCGGTGAGCGCGTTGAGCGAATCGCTGATGTCGCCGATGATCCCGACGTCGACGGAGTAGTGCGCGTCGACCTCGGCCGGGAAGCGGTGCACCTGGATGATCTTCTTGTCGGCCTGCGGGTTGATCCGCACGGGATCGAACTCCTGCAGCTCGTAGCCGACGGCGATGACCGCGTCGGCGTTGTCGAATCCGAAGTTGACGTAGTCGTGCCGCATGAAGCCCAGGGTCCCGATGCTGTTGGGGTGGTCGTCGGGCATCACGCCCTTGCCGTGGAACGTGTTGGCCACCTGGATGCCGAACTCCTCGGAAAAGCGGACCAGGGCCTTGGTCGCGTCGGCGCGCGCGGCGCCGTGCCCGGCCAGCACCACCGGCCGCTTCGCCTGGCGCAGGATGTCGACGGCGCGCGCGACCTGCCGGGGCGCCGGCGCGTCGGGGCGAACGACGTTGCGGGGCAACGGCTTCAGGTCATAGTCGGCTTCATCGGCATCGATGTGCTCGGGCACCGCGAGGTAGACCGCGGCCGGGCGTTCGGCCTCGGCGAGCTTGAACGCCTTGCGGACCATCTCGGGGATGGCGCGCGGGGTGGGGATGCCCGCGGCCCACCGCGTGATCGGGGCGAACATCGACACCAGGTCGACGTACTGGTGGGATTCCTTGTACTCGCGGTCCTGTCCTACCTGGGCGGAGATCGCCACCATCGGGGTGCTGTTGGTGGTGGCGTCCGCGACGCCGAGTTGCATGTTGATGGCCCCCGGGCCCAGGGTCGCCGACACCACCGCCGCCCGGCCGGTGACGCGCCCGTACATCTCCGCCATGAACGACGCCGCCTGCTCGTGGCGGGTGAGCACGTACCGGATGCTAGAGGAGGCGAGCGCCTGCACGAACCGGATGTTCTCCTCGCCGGGCACCCCGAAAACGACGGAAACACCCTCGTTCTCCAGGCACTTCACGATCAGCTGAGCGGCTTTACTCATCCGGCACCTCCCTTGGGGGAACGATAGTGGCAGGCTGGATGTTGGACCTCTTACCAACCCCGAAGCGAAGGATCTCAGCGTGCCCATCGCCACGATCAACCCGGCTACCGGCGAGACAGTAAAAACCTTCACCCCGGCGACCGACGCGGAAGTCGAGGCCGCCATCGCGCGCGCCTACGCCCGGTTCCAGGACTACCGTCATAACACCACCTTTGCCCAGCGCGCCGAGTGGGCAAACGCCACCGCCGACCTGTTGGAGAAAGAGGCGGACGAGACCGCGGCCATGATGACCCTCGAGATGGGCAAGACCCTGAAGTCGGCCAAGGCCGAGGCGCTCAAGTGCGCCAAGGGTTTTCGCTACTACGCCGAGAACGCCGAGCAGCTGCTGGCCGACGAGCCGGCCGACCCGGGCAAGGTCGGCGCGAAGCGGGCCTACACCCGCTACCAACCGCTGGGCGTGGTGCTGGCCGTGATGCCGTGGAACTTCCCGCTGTGGCAGGCCGTGCGGTTCGCCGCGCCGGCGCTGATGGCCGGCAACGTCGGCCTCCTCAAGCACGCCTCCAACGTGCCGCAGACCGCGCTGTACCTCGCCGACGTCATCGCCCGCGGCGGGTTCCCGGAGGGCTGCTTCCAGACGCTGCTGGTTCCGTCCAGCGCGGTGGAGACCATCCTGCGCGACCCGCGCGTCGCGGCGGCCACCCTGACGGGCAGCGAACCGGCCGGCCAGTCCGTCGGCGCCATCGCGGGCGACGAGATCAAACCCACGGTGCTCGAACTCGGCGGCAGCGACCCGTTCATCGTGATGCCCTCGGCCGACCTGGACGAGGCGGTCAAGACCGCCGTCACCGCGCGAGTGCAGAACAACGGCCAATCCTGCATCGCCGCAAAGCGTTTCATCGCGCACGCCGACATCTACGACGCGTTCGTCGACAAGTTCGTCGAGCGGGTCAAGGCGCTGCGGGTAGGTGACCCCACCGACCCCGACACCGACGTCGGCCCCTTGGCCACCGAGTCGGGCCGCGACGAGATCGCCAAGCAGGTCGAGGACGCGGCAGCGGCCGGCGCCGTGATCCGCTGCGGCGGCGAGCGCCCGGACCGCCCGGGCTGGTTCTACCCGCCGACGGTCATCACCGACATCACCAAGGACATGGCGCTCTACACCGAGGAGGTGTTCGGCCCGGTCGCCTCGGTGTACCGCGCCGAGAACATCGACGAGGCCATCGAGATCGCCAACGCCACCACCTTCGGGCTGGGATCCAACGCCTGGACCAACGACGAGGCCGAGCAGCAGCGCTTCATCGACGACATCGAGGCCGGCGCCGTCTTCATCAACGGGATGACGGTGTCCTACCCCGAGCTGCCGTTCGGCGGCGTGAAGCGCTCCGGTTACGGACGCGAGCTCGCCGGCCTGGGCATCCGCGAGTTCTGCAACGCCAAGACCGTCTGGGTCGGGGAGGCCTAGGCCGACGCGCCCGCCAGCGCCCTCTCGTCCTCGTCGGCGAAGGTGTCCTCCAGCTGCACCGGCGAGTAGTCGAGGTCGATCTCGGCGACCGGGCGACCGCGCGCGCTGTTGATCGTGCCGAACCGGCGCATGCCCTTGTCGGCGGCATAGGCCATGAACTCGTCCACCGAAAGGCCGAAGGGCATCGGGTCGTAAAGCGAGAAGCTCTCTTCGATGAGGCGCAGCCCGAGCGGCATCAGCTCGTTCATGCGCGTTTCGAAGACATCCCAGTTGGCGTCGTCGGCGGCGACGTGGCGCCGGCAGGTGAAGGTGCCCCACGCCATGTGGCGTCGCTCGTCGTCGCCGATGCGCCGGATCAGTTCCTGCATGCCTGGCAGGATGCCGCGTTCCACGCAGATCTTGTGCCAGCCGAAGTAGCCGGTCAGCGCCAGCATGCCTTCGACCATGTGGTTGTAGGTCACGGACGCCCGGACCTGCGCGGCCGGTGACGGGTCGGTCGACAGGGCGTTGAGGCAGGCGGGCAACTCCTCGTAGAAGATCGTCCGGTAGGTGGGGATGTCGTCGAGGTACTCGTGCAGGTCGCCGGTGACGCCGACGGCGTCGAGCCACATGCGGAACACCTGCACGTGTTTGGCTTCCTCGAACGCGAACTGCGTCAGGTACATCTCGTCGCCGAGGCGGCCCTCGGCGCGCATCGCGGCCATAAACGGCTGGATGTCCTCGGTGACCGCTTCCTCCCCGGCGATGAACTCGGCGCACAGTCGGGTGGCGTAGTGGCGTTCGTCGTCGGTCAGCCGCTCCCAGTCCGCGCGGTCATGCGAGAAGTCGATGTCGGCGGGATTCCAGAACTTCGCATTGCCGCCGGCGAAGAGCCGCAGCGGCAGGCTGTCCCAGTTGAGTCCCCCTTTGACCATGGAGCCCGAGTGCGTGCGTGTCATGTGACCTCCTCAGATCGTTTCGGTTCGGGGGTGACGGCTGCGTTCGCCGAGAACGCTGCCGCCAGGACCGCAACCAGCCTGCGCACCGCCAGCGCGGGCTGCTCCGGCGTGGGCTCGTCGAGCCCGAGAACCGGGTCCAGGCCACGCATGTAAGGGGCCAGCGCCAGGTGCGGAAAGATCAAGAGCAGCAACGACAACAGCGCGTCGGTGTCCGAATCGGCGCGCAGGTCGCCGCGCCGCTGCGCGTCGCGGACCAGTGGCCGCATCACTTCCAGGTAGTGACGGTGAATGACGTTCTGCACGCTAACGCGGGCCTCGGTGTCGACTTCGAGAGTGGCCGCGGCGTGCAGCGCGCGTTCGTGCGGATGGTCGGCGAAGTAGGCGACCCACGCGTCGAGCCAGTCGGTCAGGAAGTCGAAGAACGGCCGGCTCGGGTCCAGCTCGCGGATGCGGTCCTCCATGTAGGCGCGCACCCGCTGGCTGGCGACGTCGGCGACGTACGCGTAGAGGTCGCGCTTGTCCGCGAAGTACTGGAACAGGCTGCCCTTGGCGACCCCGGCGCGCCGCGCGATGACGTTGAGGCTGCCGCGGGAGAACCCGTGCGCCCCGAACTCGCCTTCCGCGGCTTCGATGATCGCCGCGCGGCGGGCCGGGTCCACGCGCGCCCATGTCACCGTCGGCATTCGGCCTCCTCGCGTCGATGACCACTGGTCATTCTACGGTGAGCCACGTCACAGTCAAGGCTCGCCTTGTCCAGTGTGCGGCCAGCCGCACGCTGGGGCACGAACGTGCGGCTAGCCGCAAGCTCGGCGGGCCGGGGAAGTCACGGGCGCATCTGGTAGGCACCGCTGAGCGGCAGGACGTGTTCCTTCCAGATCTGGTCGTAGCGCGCGGAGTCGTGCACCGGACGACGGATCATGCGCATCGCGAAGCGGGCCTGCTCGTCCGTCGTGGCCGGCTTGTCGCCCAGTTCCACGGCGTAGCCGTTGAAGTCGCGCACCAGCACGGCGAAGATCTCGTCGATCACGGCGTCGTCCATCCCGGACAGTGGCGCCTCCTCCAGGATGAGCTGCGCGTAGGGCACCGTCGCGAACAGTTGGCCCACGCCGAAGGCGAAGTCAATGTCCTTCTGCTGCACCGCATCCGGGGTGGCGCTGGCCAGCATCTCGGCGAGCACGTCGACCTGCTCGCGCAGCAGCGCGACGTTGGGCAGGTGCCGGAAGGCATCGAACGGGGTTCGCCAGTCTCCGAACCGCACCTTGCCCAGGCCGCCGGTCGGACCCTGGGCGAACAGGAACGTGTCGTCGGCGGCGTCGTCGCGCCGCGATATCACCGGCAATTCGGCGTTCGGCGCGAACAGGAAGTTGGGCATGAACTTGGCGAGCAGCCCGATGTTGATGTGGACGGTGCCTTCCAGCCGGGGCAGCAGGCCGATCTCGCGGGTGACGGCCTCGAAAAAGGTGTCCTTCTCAACGCCTTTCGCGGCGATGACGTCCCACATGGCGGTGATGACGCGCTCGCCTTCGCTGGTGATCTTGGCCTTGGTGAGCGGGCTGTAGAGCAGATAGCGGCGGTCGGCCGCCGACGCGCTGCGCATGTAGTCGCAGGCGCGGGTGGCGACCAGCTTCATCGCGACCAGCCGCAGGTAGGCGTCGGTGAGCAGCCGCCGCACGTGGGTGAAGTCGGTGACGACGGTCCCGTACAAAACGCGGTTGGACGCGTGGGTGACCGCCTCGTACATCGCGTGGGTGCACATGCCGATGGCGCCCCAGCCCAGGTTGTACTTGCAGACGTTGACGGTGTTCAGCGCGGCGTGAAAGGCGTCGGGGCCGCGGTGCAACATGTCGGCCTCGGTGACGGGGTAGTCGCGCAGCGCGTAGTTCGCGACGAAGTTCTGCGAGTTCACCACGTTCTTGATGAGCTCGTAACGGTCGTGCTGGGAGTCGGCGGCGAAGAACACGTACTCGTCTTGCCCACCTGAAGAGCCGGCGATCTTGCCGAAGGTGGAGACCATGCGCGCGACGTTGGCGTTGCCGATGTAGTACTTCTCGCCGCTGGCGGTCCAGCCGTGCTCCGAGGGCGTCAGGATCATGTCGGTCTGGTAGACGTCGGCGCCGTGGGTGCGCTCGGACAGCCCGAAGGCGAACACCTCGCCGGTCTCCAGCTGGGCGGCGGCCTTGCGCTTGGCGTCCTCGTTGTCGCTCATCCAGATCGGGCCGAGGCCCAGGGCGGTGACCTGGAACGGGTACCAGTAGCTCAGCCCGTAAAAGCCGACGATCTCGGCGAATTCGCTGATCCGGTAGGTGTCCCAGCGGCAGTCGTCCGCCCCGTATTCGGACGGCGTGAGCAGCGAGGCGAAGATGCGTTCCCGCCCGACGTGGTCCAGAAAGTCCGAGTACCAGACCCGGTTGTGGTCGTCGGACTTCAGCCGCGCCTTGCCGCGGGACTCGAAGAAGTCCACGGTCGCGGCCATGATCTCCCCCGAGCGGGCGTCGGGGTAGCGGCGTTGCAGGCGGTTGGGATTGAGCAACATGGGGGCAACGTACTCCCACACAGCCCTGTTGGTGAACCGCCCATCCGCCTTAGAGTCAGTCCCGTGCCAGAACTCAATACCGCTCGCGGCGCCATCGACACCGCCGACCTCGGCGTGACGCTCATGCACGAGCACGTGTTCATCATGACCACCGAGATCGCACTGAACTACCCCGAAGCGTGGGGCGACGAGGACCAACGGGTGGCCGATGCCGTCAACCGGCTGGGCGAGCTGAAGTCCCGCGGCGTGGACACCATCGTCGACCTCACGGTGATCGGGCTGGGGCGCTACATCCCGCGCATCGCGCGCGTGGCCGCGGCCACCGAGTTGAATATCGTTGTGGCGACCGGCCTTTACACTTACAACGACGTCCCGTTCCGGTTCCACTACCAGGGCCCGGGCGCGCCGCTGGACGGCCCGGAGATCATGACCGACATGTTCGTCCGCGACATCGAGGAGGGCATCGCCGACACCGGCATCAAGGCGGGCATCCTCAAGTGCGCCACCGACGAGCCGGGCGTGACCCCCGGCGTCGAGCGGGTGCTGCGCGCCGTCGCCCAGGCACACAAGCGCACGGGCGTGCCGATCTCCACCCACACCCACGCGGGCTTGCGGCGCGGGCTGGAGCAGCAGCGCATCTTCGAAGAGGAGGGCGTCGACCTGAGCCGGGTGGTGATCGGTCACTCCGGCGACAGCACCGACGTCGGCTACCTCGAGGAACTGATCGCCGCCGGCTCCTACTTGGGCATGGACCGGTTCGGCATCGACCTGATTTCGCCGTTCGAGGACCGGGTGAACATCGTGGCCACGATGTGCGAGCGCGGCCACGCCGACAAGATGGTGCTGTCACACGACGCCAACTGCTACTTCGACGCGCTGCCCGAGGAGCTGCTGCCGGTGGCCGCGCCCAATTGGCATTACCTGCACATCCACAACGACGTGATCCCCGCCCTCAAAGAGCGCGGCGTCACCGACGAGCAGCTGCACACCATGCTGGTGGACAACCCGCGCCGCATCTTCGAGCGACAGGGCGCCTACTAGATGACCGACCCCGTCCCGCCGATCGGCACGCAGATTTCGCAGGCTGCCCGGTTGGCTCCCGACGAGCCCGCGGTCACCTGCGACGGACAGACGATCACCCGCGGCGAACTCGACCGGTCGACGAACCGGTTGGCCCGGGCGTACGCCGAGCGCGGCGTCGGAGTCGGCGACTACGTGACGATGGTGCTGCCCAACTCGATCGAGTGGATCCAGGCGGCGGTGGCGTGCTGGAAGCTGGGCGCGGTACCGCAGCCGCTCTCGGCGCGGTTGCCCGACGCCGAGCTGGCCGGCCTGCTCGAGTTGCGCCCGCCCGCCCTGCTGGTGGGCCGCGAAAGCTCCGAAATACCAAGTGTGCCAGCGGGTTTCGTCCCCGATCCGGCGCTGTCCGACGCCGCGCTCCCGGAGGCCGTCTCGCCGGTGTGGAAGGCGATGGGGTCGGGCGGCAGCACCGGGCGGCCCAAGCTCATCGAGTCCGGCGGCGACAGCCGGATCCCGGCCGCGGTCGGCTACCCGCTCGGCGCGCAGGAGGGCGACACCACGCTGGTGCCGATCCCGCTGTCCCACAACACGGGGTTCACGACGGCGACGATCGCGTTGCTGATGCGCCACCACCTGGTGCTGATGAGCCGGTTCGACCCGCACGGTTTCCTGCGGCTGATCACCGACCACCGGGTCACGTTCCTGACCACGGTGCCGACGATCATGCAGCGGGCGCTGCCGGTCTACCACGCCGACCCCGGCGCCTACGACCTGTCGTCGCTGCGGCGGTTCTGGCACATGGGGGCGCCGTGCCCGCCGGCAATCAAGCAGGCCTGGATCGACCTGCTGGGCCCCGAGGCCGTCTGGGAACTCTACGGCGGCACCGAATTACAGGCGCTCACCTTCATCAGCGGCGACCAGTGGCTGACCCACCGCGGCTCGGTCGGCATCGTGGTCGCCGGGGAGATGAAGGTGCTCGACGACGACGGCAACCCCTGCCCGCCCGGCGTCGTCGGCGAGATCTACATGCGCCCCGCCCCCGGCAGCGCGCCGACTTATCGCTACGTCGGCGTGGAAGCCAAGTCCCGGGACGGCTGGGACTCGCTGGGCGACCTGGGCTACTTCGACGCCGACGGGTTCCTGTACCTGTCCGACCGGCGGGTCGACATGTTCACCGTCGGGGGCCGCAACGTCTACCCCGCCGAGATCGAGAACGCGCTGTCGGCCCACCCGGAGGTGCTGTCCTGCCTCGTCGTCGGCGTGCCGCACGACGATTTGGGCCAGGTGCCCTACGCCCTGGTGCACGCGGCCGACGGATCCGATCTGGATGACGAGGCGGTGAAAGGCTTTCTGCGCGAACGCATCTCGTCGTACAAGGTGCCCCAAACGGTCGAGTTCGTCGGCACTCCGCTGCGCGACGACGCCGGCAAGGCGCGGCGGTCGGCGGTGCGCGCCGAGGTCATCGCGCGCCTGCGGGCGGCCGAGCCGGCCTGACGACTCCAAGAATCTTCCAAGCGCTGCGCCCCAACATGGGTCCGTCCATGACGGTTGTCCGGGAGAGGGGCCATGCAGATCGAGCCGTTGAGCACGGAGCTGATCGAACGTTATCTGCGATCGCGTCAGCTGCGATTTTTTCGCAGCAGTGACGGCGAGGAATTCATGATGCTGCTGTCGAGCCACGAGCGCGGCAAGCTGCACGTGAATGTGCGGATCAACGGTTTGCGGCGCGATGTATTGGAGATCTCGATCAGCCCGGCCGTGTATTACCTGGCGACCGAACGCCCGCGCCTGATGGAGCTGGTGAACGACTGGAATCGGGACACCCACTGGCCCAAGGCGTTTGTGCGCGAGACGGCCCAGCCGACCCGCCTCAGCGTCGTCGCGGAGAATGCCTACCTGCTGACCGACGGCATCCACATCGAGGCGCTGGGCAACTTCGTCAGATCGACCGTCGAGTACGGCACCGACCTGTTCGAGAAGATCGAGCGGGCCATCGCCCTGCCGTCCGCGGACGCGTTGGAACAGTGGATGGATCGCTGAATCACGGCGCGATCGCGTCGGCCTCGGCGTCTATCGCCTCGGGGGTCTGCGCCGGCTCGTGGCGTTTCTCCCAGCGGCGCAGCGCTTCCCGGCACGGGGATTCGACCAGCGCGTAGCTGACGGCGGCGATCGCCCACCCGAAGATCAGCGTCAGCGCCAGCACCGAGGGCATCCGGCCGGTGAACGGGAACGTGCCGAGCACCGGGAACACCATCGCCAGCGCGGCAAGGTGCCACACGAACAGGCCGTAGGACCAGCGGCCCAGCGTCACCATCGCGGTGCTGCTGAGCACGCGGTGCGGCGTGTCGACCCGGTCCAGCACCAACGGCGCCACCAACGCGAACGCCACCAGCGAGCCCGCCCCCGTCTTCACCGCGAACTGGGCGGCGGTGCCGGGCACCAGGCCCTCGGGGCCCGCCAGCGGCGAGGCCGCCACCAGGTAGGCCAGCACCGCGACGACGGCCATCACGACCCGGCGTCGCGCCAACCGGTGCGGCACGCCGACGCCGCAGTGCACCCACTCCGCCAGCAGCATGCCCGCGGCGAACCAGGAGAAGAAGGCCGGCGGCCAGTTCAGCGGGTTGATCCCAGCAGGGCCGTGCCCCGAAAAGACGGGCACCCAGCCCCACGCCCAGCTGAGCGCCGCCAGCGCGGCGATCGCGGGCACCCGCGCGCCGACCGGCAGGCGGCGGGCCAGCAACGCCAGCAGGGGCAGCGCCAGATAGAAGCTGACCTCGACCGACAGGCTCCACATCTGCGTCAGGCCACCGGTCAGGGTGAGCGGCACATAGATCTGGGTGAGCGTCAGGTTGGCCAGCCACACGGTCGGGCTGGCGTGGTCCGCGTCGGGCAGCAGGGTCAGGATCACCACGACCGCCACCAGGTAGGCCGGCATGATCCGCACGACCCGCGAGCGCAGGTAGTGGCCGGTGCGCGGCCGCGGACCCAACCCCCGCGCCGCCGCCGCGTGCCCGCGCCACAGCAGGAACCCCGACAGCGCGAAGAACACCGCCACCGCGAGGTCGAAGCGGCCGAACAGCCGGCCGGCGGCGCCGCTGGAGTGCCCCGTCTGGAAGGCGACGTGGGTGACGACCACGCCCATGGCCGCGCACGCGCGCATCCCCTCCACGGCGGGCAGGAAGCTGCGGATTCCGCCCACCTGTTGGCCATCGGTCACGCCCACAAGTGTGCCCGTCGGTTGTCCGCCAACGAATCGGGTACGTAAGCCGGGGCCTTAAATTCTGCTGTTAGGGTCGAACGGGTTTGCCACGGGAACCACGAGGGATCCATGAGGAGGGCACGGCAACGTGAACCGAGCAGTCATGTTGCGTTACGCCGCATGCGCGATCATCGGACTCGGGGCTGCCCTGCTGATCGCCGCGCTGTTGCTGTCGACGTACACCAGCAGCCGGATCGCCAAGATCCCGCTGAACATCGACGCCACCTTGATCAGCGACGGCAACGGAACCGCGCTTGACTCTGCGTCACTTTCCACAGACCACCTCGTCGTCAACCAGAACGTGCCGCTGGTGTCCCAGCAACAGGTCAGCGTCGAATCCCCGGCCAACGCCGACGTCGTCACGCTGCAGGTCGGCACCTCGGTCCGGCGCACCGACAAGCAGAAGGACAGCGGCCTGCTGCTGGCGATCGTCGACACCGTCACCCTGAACCGCAGGACCGCGCTGGCCGTCTCCGACGACACCCACCCCGGCGGCTCCGTGCAGAAGCCGCGCACCGTCAACGACGAGAGCCCGCCCACCGCGATGCCGCTCCGCCACGAGGGGTTGTCCTACCGGTTCCCGTTCCACACCGAGAAGAAGACGTATCCCTATTTCGATCCGATCGCGCAGAAGCCGTTCGACGTCAACTACGACAGCCAGGAAGACGTCAACGGCCTGACCACCTACAAGTTCACGCAGAACGTCGGCTACAACGGCGACGGCAAGTTGGTGGCGCCGGTGGCGTACCCGACGCTGTACGCGGACCAGACGACGGACTCCAAGTTCACCGCCTCGGCGGCGATGTGGGGCGTCCAGGGCGGCGACCCCAACGAACAGATCACCATGACCCGCTTCTACGCGGCGCAGCGGACCTTCTGGGTGGACCCGGTGTCGGGGACCATCGTCAAGCAGAAAGAGCACGCCAACCACTACTTCGCCCGTGATCCCCTCAAGCCGGAGATGACGCTGGCCGACTACACGGTCACCTCGAACGAGGACACCGTCGAGGCCCAGGTCAACACCGCGCGCGACGAGCGGGACCGGCTGGCCCTGTGGTCGCGGGTGCTGCCCATCACGTTCACCGCGGTCGGCCTGATCGCGCTGATCGGCGGCGCGGTGCTCGCCTCGTTCAGCCTGCGGACCGAGAGCGCGCTGACCGACCCGGGCCTGGACCGGACCGACGAGGAACTCTTCGGCCGCGGCCCGGAGGAACCGGTGCCCGGCGCCGAAGCCGAGACCGAGAAGCTGCCCACCCAGCGCCCCGCCGGGGGCGGGGATCCCGACGCGCCGACCCCGGGCCCGGACGAGCCACCCGAGCCGGGGCCGCCCGATGCGGGACCGCCGGAGTCACCCGGTCCCCCCGAACGGGCCTAGTTCTCCGACGTGCGCTGGACCCGACCGGGGTACGCGCTGCTGCTGGCGCTCCTGGTGGCCGGACCGCTCCTGGCGCCCGGATATCTGCTGTTGCGCGACGCGGTTTCGACGCCCCGGTCGTACGTGTCCGACACCGCCCTGGGGTTGACGGCGGCGCCGCGGGCGACGCCCCAAGATTTCGCGGTGGCGCTGGCGTCGCACCTGATCGACGGCGGCGTCGTGGTGAAGGCGCTGCTGTTGGCCGGCCTGTGGCTGGCTGGGTGGGGCGCAGCGCGGCTGGTGGCGACCGCGCTGCCCGATGCCGGCGCGCCGGGCGAGTTCGTCGCCGCCACGCTGGCGATCTGGAATCCCTATGTCGCCGAACGCCTTTTGCAGGGCCACTGGAGCCTGCTGGTCGCGTACGGCTGCCTGCCCTGGGTGGCGACCGCGATGCTGCGGCTGCGGACGGCGGCGGACGCCGGGCGGCCCGACTGGTTCGGCCTGGCGTTCTGGGTGGCGCTGGCCGGGCTCACCCCGACGGGCCTGCTGCTCGCCGCGGCGGTGGCGCTGGTCTGCGTGGCCGTCCCCGGCGCGGCTAGACCGCGCTGGGCGTGCGCCGCGGCGGCGTGCGGGGTCGCGCTGGTGGCGGCGGCGCCCTGGCTGACCGCGGCGGCGCTGGGCTCGTCGCTGAAGGCGCACACCGCGGCGAACGCGCTCGGGGTGAACGCGTTCGCGCCGCGGGCCGAGCCCGGCCTGGGCACGCTAGCCAGCCTGGCCAGCCTCGGCGGAATCTGGAACGGCGAGGCCGTACCTGCCTCGCGCACAACGCTTTTCGCGCTGTCCTCCGCCGCGGTGTTGCTGGCGGTGGTGGCGGCCGGGTTGCCGGTGGTGGCCCGTCGGCGCTCGGCGGTTCCGTTGCTGGCGCTGGCCGCGGTGGCCGTCGTGGTGCCGGCCGCCCTGGCCACCGGCCCCGGCCTGCACGCGCTGCGGGCGCTGGTCGACGCCGCACCCGCCTTCGGTGTGCTGCGCGACGGGCAGAAGTGGGTGGCCCTGGCGGTGCCGGGATACGCGCTGGCGGGCGCGGGCGCCGTGGTGACGCTGCGGCGCTGGTTGCGGCCGCCGCTGGCGGCGCTGGTCTGCTGCCTCGCGCTGATCTTGGCGCTGCCGGACCTGGCGTGGGGAGCGTGGGGCGCGGTCTCGCCGGTGCGCTACCCGCGGGGGTGGGCGGCGGTGGCGGCGGCGATCAATGGGGATCCCCGGACCGTGGCGGTGCTGCCCGCCGGGACCATGCGGCGCTTCTCCTGGTCCGGGCCGGGGCCGGTGCTGGATCCGCTGCCCCGCTGGCTGCGCGCCGACGTCCTGTCCACCGGCGACCTGGCCATCTCGGGGGTCGTCATCCACGGGGAGGGCGATCGCGCGCGGGCCGTGCAGGACCTGCTGCTCTCGGGGCCCGACCCCCGCGCGTTGGCGCCGGCCGGCATCGGGTGGCTGGTCGTCGAATCCGACAGCGCCGGCGACCTGGGCGCCGCGTCGCACACCCTGGACGCGCTGACGCCGGTCTACCGCGACGACGAGTTCGCCCTCTACCGGATCGGCGGCGAGGGCGCCGGTGTTCCCGCCGCGCGGCGCACCGCGACGCTGGTCGCACACCTGGCGTGGCTGGCGATGCTGATCGCGGGCGCGGCCGGCGCCGCCCTCGGCGGGTTCAGACGACGCCGCTGACGAACTCGCCCACCTGGACGGCTTGCAGCACGCCGGCCATCGCGTCGGCGCTTTGCGCCCAGGAGAATTCGGCGCTGCGCGCCTGCGCCTTGGCGCCGAGTTGGTCGCGCAGCACGGGGTCGCAGAGCAGCCGCTCGAGGCGGTCTACCAGCTCGTCGCGGCCGTCCACCAAGAGCCCGGTCACCCCGTCGACGATGGAGTCGGACAGCCCTCCCGAGGAGCGGTAGCCGATCGTGGGCACCGCGTGCTGCGCCGCCTCGACGACGGCCAGGCCCCACCCCTCCTTGCGCGACGGCAGCACGTGCACCCAAGAGCTCTGCAGGACATGGTGTTTGGTCACGTCGTCGACGTGACCGTGGAAGGTCACCGCGTCGGCCATGCCGAGGCGCCGGACGTGGTCGACGAGCCGCTGGCGCCACCAGCCGTCGCCGACGATGTCGAGATGCAACCCGGGTATTCGGGGCCGCAGCGCCGCGACCGCCTCGAGCGCGTCCTCGATCCGCTTGTGCGGCACCAGCCGCGACAGCACGACCACCCTCGGTGCGGCCGAGCGCGGGCCAGTCAACGATTGCGCCGGCGCCTCGTCGAGGCCGTTGCGCACCACCGCGATCTGCTCGTGGCGCACGCCGAGCGCGACCAGGTCGCGGGCCGACGGCAGCGACACCGTCACGTACTGATTGCGCCGGTTCGCCCGGGGCGACAGCCTCGACTCCACGAACCAGCCGATCCGGCCGAGCACCGGCCCGGCCACCGGCCACTGCTCGCGGTGACAGTGGTGTACAAGCACCACCACCCGCCGGCCATACACCAGGCGGGCGAGGAACGGCAGGCCGTTCTGGGTGTCGACGACCGCGTCGGGCCGCACGTGCCGCAGCGGCCCGAGGCCGACGCGCGCCGCGGCCATCGCCAGCAGCGCCCACACGTATACCGAGTACCGGCCGCCGGCGCGGTCGATGCGCACCCCGTCGACCACTTCGCGGCGCGGCGCGCCCGGGTAACGGGCGGCGCGCAGCGTGACGGCGATCCCGGACGCGGCCAGCTGCGCGCCGACGCGTTGCAAGTAGGCCTCGCTGCCGCCGCCCTGCGGGTGCCCGGTGTCGCGCCAGCACAGCAGCAGGACGGAACGGAGAGAAGACATTACTGGTCAGCCTAGCCCGGTGACGATGCGCGCCGCGGAGCGGCGCGAGGAGGAAGCGGGCGATCGAACCTAGCCGTGGACTCTTTGCAGCCGGGTCCGCCGGTGGGATCCTTCCCAGATGAGCATCGGTAATGAATCGGGTGCGGCACGCAGGTTCGTGGCGAATCCCCCGTTCTGGGGCTCGAAGATGGCCTCGATAACCACGCCCGCGTGGCAGAAAAGCCCGGGCAAGTCCTACCTGATCATGGTCGTGGGCATCCTCGCGTTCACCGCCGTCCTCGGCGGCCTGTACATGGCGGCGCAGATGTGGGCCATGCGGGGGCCCGGCGGGTCACGAGATCTCGCGCGGCTCATGGACGTCGTCGTCCGTTACGGCTTTGTGGCTCTCCTCATCGGCGGTGTCGGTGGCTGGTATTGGTGGTCCCAGCGGTCGGGCCACGGGAAGATCCTCCTCGACGTCACGCGCGATGCCCTGACCGTCAGCAAGCGGCCGGGCGACGTCTATCCGTTCGGCGACGCGCAGCTGGGCGTGTGGGGGATATCCGGCGGCATGACGATGGGCACGACGCTGCATCTGCATTGCGGCGGACGCCGTTTCGTTCTCGGCGGGCGAGATTATCGCGTCGCCGCGGGAACGCGGCTCGAAGCGCCCGACGCCGGCTACGGCCTGCCCCTGGACGTCGACGCCTGGGTGTCGTCCTCGGACTTCGGCGAGATTCTCGCCATCTCCGGTCGCCATACCGATCCGGCCGGCTCGGCCGCGGGCTCACCCGCGCCCGCGGGACCCATTCGTTGCGTGCTGTTCCCCAGCCCCCTGGCGATCCAGCAGATGGGGCCGTTCGCGGTCCGGCGAAAACAACAGGTCCTGCGATCGGCCAACCAGCCTCGCCTGGCCATCGACGTGGACGCGGACACGATCCGGGTGGTCGATCCGAACACCAACGCGCTGCTCGCGTCGGCGCCCGTGGCGCAGATGACCGCGACACCGGAGACCTACCAATTCAGGTACGGCATGTTCGGGTTCGGATCGGCGGACCAGATGGTGGGCCGGATGATCGAGCGAAGCATCGCCACGTCGCTGTCCACCACGCCCGTCCTGGTCCTCGCCCTGCCCGGTGGGCCGCCGCCCCTGACCATCGGCTGCCGCGACACCATCGGGGGTCTGGACATGCGGTTTTCGTGGCCGCGCGACGTGCGGCAGCGCGTGAACGAACCCCCCGAATTCTCGGTCTCGGGTGGGGATTTTCTCCTGCTCGTCGAGAAATTCGGCCTGACCCCGTATCTGCAGCGGTACGACCAACAGGTCTAGCCGACCCCGACCGTAGGGTTGCCCGGTGGCCGTCACCGACATTTTTGCGCGGCGGGCGAGGCTGCGCCGGTCGCTGCGCCTGCTGTCGGAGTTCCGCCACGAGCAGTCCGACCCGGCCCGGTTCTACGGCGCCCTGGCGGCCGACACCGCGGCGATGGTCGCCGACCTGTGGCGCGGGGCGCATAGCGAGGATCCGGCCGGCCGCACGCTGCTCGACGTCGGCGGCGGCCCGGGATACTTCGCGGCGGCGTTCGCCGACGCCGGCCTCCGTTACATCGGCGTGGAACCCGACCCGGGCGAGATGCACGCGGCCGGGCCGACTTTGGCCGCTGCGGGCGGCTCGTTCGTCCGGGCGTCGGGCATGGCACTGCCCTTCGCCGACGACTCCGTCGACATCTGCCTATCCTCCAACGTCGCCGAACACGTGCCGCGGCCGTGGCAGCTGGGCGCCGAGATGCTGCGGGTGACCCGGCCGGGCGGGCTGGCCGTGCTCTCCTACACGGTGTGGCTGGGCCCGTTCGGCGGCCACGAGACGGGCCCGTGGCACTACCTGGGCGGCGCCCGGGCCGCCGCGCGGTACGCCCGCAAACACGGCCATCCGGCCAAAAACAACTACGGGTCGTCGTTGTTCGCCGTGTCCGCCGCGGACGGCCTGAGCTGGGCCGCCGGCACCGGCGCCGCGGTGGCCACATTTCCGCGCTACCACCCGCGATGGGCGTGGCGGCTGACGTCGGTCCCGGTGCTGCGCGAGTTCCTGGTGAGCAATCTCGTGCTGGTGCTGCGGCCCCACTAATGAAACATGTTCTCGTTTTGCGTCGGCTTGGGTAGGGTGGCGGCCATGAGCGACGAGGCTAAGACCGAATACGACAAACTTTTCATCGGCGGCAAGTGGACGGAGCCGTCGACGTCCGAAGTCATCGAGGTGCACTGTCCGGCCACCGGTGAGTACGTCGGGAAGGTGCCGCTCGCGGCGGCGGCCGACGTCGACGCGGCGGTCGCCGCGGCGCGCGCCGCCTTTGACAGCGGCCCCTGGCCGACGACGCCGCCGAAGGAGCGCGCGGCCGTCATCGCCAAGGCGCTGCAGCTGCTCGAAGAGCGCAAGGATCAGTTCGCCAAGCTGCTCGCCGACGAGACGGGCCAGCCGCCGATGACCATCGAGACGATGCACTGGATGGGGTCGATGGGCGCGATGCAATTCTTCGCCGGCCCCGCCGTCGACCAGGTCAAGTGGCGGGAGATCCGCAACGGCTCGTACGGGCAGACGATCGTGCACCGCGAGCCGATCGGTGTGGTGGGCGCGATCGTGGCGTGGAACGTGCCGCTGTTCCTGGCGGTCAACAAGCTTGGCCCGGCGCTGCTGGCCGGTTGCACGGTGGTGCTCAAGCCGGCCGCCGAAACGCCGTTGACCGCAAACGCTTTGGCGCAGGTGTTCGCCGACGCCGGCCTGCCCGAGGGTGTGCTGTCCGTGGTGCCCGGCGGGATCGAGACCGGGCAGGCGCTGACGTCCAACCGGGACGTCGACCTGTTCACCTTCACCGGCAGCTCGGGCGTCGGCAAGGAGATCGGCCGGCGGGCCGCGGAGCTGCTCAAGCCGTGCACGCTGGAGCTCGGCGGCAAGTCGGCGGCCATCGTCCTCGAGGACGTCGACCTGGCGTCCGCGGTCCCGATGATGGTGTTCTCCGGGATCATGAACACCGGGCAGGCCTGCGTGGGCCAGACCCGCATCCTGGCGCCGCGCTCGCGTTACGACGAAATCGTAGACGCGGTAAGCGCTTTCGTGCAGGCGCTGCCGGTCGGTCCGCCGTCGGACGCGGGCGCCCAGATCGGGTCGCTGATCTCGGAGAAGCAGCGCGCCCGGGTCGAGGGCTACATCGCCAAGGGCATCGAGGAGGGCGCGAGGCTGGTGTGCGGCGGCGGGCGTCCCGAGGGCCTGGACAACGGATTCTTCGTGCAGCCAACGGTTTTCGCGGACGTCGACAACAAGATGACGATCGCCCAGGAGGAGATCTTCGGGCCGGTGCTGTCCATCATCCCCTACGACACCGAAGAGGACGCGATCAAGATCGCCAACGACTCGGAGTACGGCCTGGCCGGCAGCGTGTGGACCACCAACGTGCCGCGGGGCATCGAGATCTCGGAGAAGATCCGCACCGGCACCTACGCGATCAACTGGTACGCCTTCGATCCGTGCTGCCCGTTCGGCGGCTACAAGAACTCCGGCATCGGTCGCGAGAACGGGCCGGAGGGCGTCGAGCACTTCACCCAGCAGAAGAGCGTGCTGATGCCGATGGGCTACACGGTCGACGCGTAGCCGCCTATTCGGCTGGGGGCCTTCGCAGTTGGCCGTCGGCGATGATTTGCTCGGTGGCGTTTCGCCATCGCTCGATTTGGGCTGGGCTGGCGAGGGGTTCGGGCAGGTGCCGGTTTAGCTGGGTGCGCAGCAGGAACATACCCAGCACCAGAACCAGCGGGTTGAGCGTCATCCAGACCGGGTCCAGGTTGGGCTTGGCCAGCCCCTGCTCTTGGAGCTGCTCCCAGTGGCCCCCGGCGACCGCGACCAGCGTGTCGAAGACACGGGTCCCCGTCGGGGTGGCGTCGACGAGCGATCGACACAGGTAGTCGACGACGTCCGCGTGATCGGTGAGCAGCGAGGTGACCCGGTCCGCGATGTCGGCGACGGGGTCGTCGCCCGGAGTCGACGCGGCGGTGGTCAGCGAGGCGGTCAGCACCGTCGTCACGTGCTCGTCGACGGCCTGGATGAGGTTGGCCTTGGTGACGAAGTGGTGCTGGACGAGCCCGAGCGAAACGCCCGCGGCAGCGGCGATCGTGCGCAGCGAGGTGGCTTCGGTGCCGTGGGCGGCGAACGTCTTCAGCGCCGCGTCGCGAATCCGCTCCACGCGGGACGGCTCGCCCGCGGGGTCGGGGTCAAACGCGTGCTCGCCGGACATCACCCCAGGGTAGACACGCCCGCCGAGGCGGTATCGCGACGCGCTCGCAGGCCCGCGGCTGATGCCCCTGGAACTGGGCCCGCCGTCGCTCGATGAACGACTGCACGCCGGTTGAGGCCGATCAGCAGGACGTGTCCGTCGCGCTCGAGGGACACGGTGTCGAGGTTCGGAAGAGCCATCGGCTCAGTGAAGCGCAGCCATAGGTGTTATGCAATAAGGCATAATGAGACCGGGATCACGTTCCCGCCCGGAGGGACGCCCGACGATGCCTGAGGTCCATTTATCCAGCTGTCCGGTTTACTTAGGGAATAAAACTTGCTTACTCGACCGATGTCTTATATGGTTCTAAGCATAATATGTGGCCGCACTCAGGCCGGGAGAAAACAATGTGGATCATCGAACTCAACGTCGCCGGCTACCAGTACACGCGCGAGATGCCCGACTTCAAGCGGCGGCCGTTCCGGTTCAGCCCGCGTAATATGCACTGGCCGGTACCGCGGCACTCGCACGCTGCATGACGCTCGCCATGGGAGGTACGACAGTGCCGACTACCACCGACGCCAAGGCGGAATCCGCGCCGACAAAACGCTGCGACACCCGCAAGAAGATGCTGCTCAGCGCGGCCGAGGTGATGCGCGAGCGCGGCGCCGCCGGGGTGACCATCGATGAGGTGCTGGCCCGCAGCGGCGCGCCGCGTGGCTCGGTGTACTACCACTTCCCCGACGGGCGCAATCAGATCCTGACCGAGGCGCTGCGGTACTCGGGCGAGTCCATCACCGCGATGATCGACGACGCGGCCGGGTGGGGCGCCAAGGCGCTGTTGCGTGAGTTCGCCGAGTTCTGGGAGCGACTGCTCGCCGAGGGCGACTTCACCGCTGGCTGCCCGGTGGTGGCCGCCGCGATCGGCTCCCACGACGACCCCAAACTGTCCGGGGAGGCGGCCGCGATCCTGGGGCACTGGTGTACCGCGCTGACGCGGGCGTTCGTCAACGACGGCTTTGACGACGACGAAGCCGCTTCGCTGGCGGTGACGTCGATCGCCGCCTTCGAGGGCGCCATTGTGCTGTCCCGCTCCACGCGCAGCATCGACCCGTTGCGCCGGGTCGGTGAGCAGATCGAATTCCTCATCAAGGCAAAGGAATTCGTGGTCCGCAACAAGATCGCGGAATAACGCGCCGGCTTCGCCTTGCGGCAGGGCCCGTACCCCGGGGACATCGCGCGTGCGCCCGCTGACCGCGCTACGATTTTCCCACGACGGGGGCGTTGCCGGAGGTGCGGAATGTCATTCCTGTTCGCGGTTCCCGACGTGGTTTCGACCGCCGCCACGGACTTGGCGGGCCTCGGTACATCGCTTGCCCGGGCCAATTCGGCCGCCGCCGCGCAGACTACCGAGGTGCTAGCGGCGGGCGCCGATGAGGTGTCGGCGGCGGTGGCCGCCTTCTTCGGCGCGCACGCCCAGGGTTATCAGGCGCTCAGCGCCCAGGCGACGGCCTTTCACGGCCAGTTCGTCCAGGCCCTGACCGCGGGCGCGGCCGCCTATGCCAGCGCCGAGGCGGCCAACGCCGCCGCGGCGGCCAACCCGTGGCAGGTCCTGCAGCAAGACATCCTCAACGCGATCAACACGCCCACCGAGCTGCTGCTGCAGCGCCCGCTCATCGGCAACGGCACCAACGGCTTGTCGGGCACCGGCCAACCCGGCGGGGCCGGCGGCCTCCTGTGGGGCAACGGGGGCAACGGCGGATCCGGCGCGCCGGGCCTGCCCGGCGGGAGCGGCGGGCCCGCCGGGCTGTGGGGCAACGGCGGCGCCGGCGGGCCGGGTGGCCTATCGACCGTGACGGGCGGCGCCGGTGCGGGCGGCGCCGGCGGCGCGGGCGGTTTGCTCTTCGGCAACGGTGGGCCGGGCGGCGTCGGCGGGGTCAACACCAACACGGCTGGCCTTGTCTCCGGCGGAGCCGGCGGTGCGGGCGGCAGCGCGGTCGGGTTATTCGGCAGCGGCGGGGCCGGCGGCGTCGGCGGCGCTGGTTCGCTTACGCTGCTGGGTTCCGGCGGGCACGGCGGCCAGGGTGGCCATGGCGGGCTGCTGAACGGCGACGGAGGCAACGGCGGCAACGCAGGGGTGGGTGCCCTTGGCAGCTTCGGGGGTAGCGGCGGCGCCGGAGGGACGCTGAGCGGTAACGGTGGCGCGGGCGGTGCTGGCACCGTGGGCAATCCCGGAGGCAATGGAGGGAATGCCGGGCTGATCGGGCACGGCGGCGGCGGCGGCGCCGGCGGGACCGGAGGGAATATCGTTGCCGACCAAAACGGCGGCGCCGGCGGAACCGGCGGTCTCGGCGGAGCGCTGTTCGGCGGGGGCGGTCACGGCGGCGCCGGCGGGCAAGCCACTCTTGGCGCTGGCGGCAACGGGGGTGCCGGCGGCAGCGCCATCGGGCTGTTCGGGACCGGCGGCGACGGGGGCAACGGCGGTGCTGCCACCGTCGTCGCCAAAGGCGGAGACGGCGGCGCCGGCGGCAACAGCGGGATCATCGGCGGCGGCGGCAACGGCGGCAACGCCGGCTACGGTAATTTCCCGGCCAACGGCGGCAACGGCGGAAGCGCCAAGCTGGTCGGCAACGGCGGCGCCGGAGGCAACGGCTTCATTGCCGGCAGCGTGCCCGGGCAAGGTGGCACCGGCGGCCTGTTGCTCGGGGTTCCCGGGGCCGACGGAGGCGTCGGGCCGTAGTGGAGCCCGTTGGCCAATAACGCGACATTTGCTGTTTGCACCAAGTACCATCTGGTTGCTGACTACACGGCTCCACCATTACCCGCGCCGGACGGCGCCCTGTCGGAGCGCTCGTCTGGAGGTATTCCATGTCGTTCGTGTTCGCTACGCCGGACGTAGTATCAGCCGCCGCAACGGATTTGGCGAGCATCGGCTCGACGCTCAGTCAGGCCAACTCCGCCGCCGCGGCCCAGACCACCGAGATGGTCGCGGCGGGCGCCGACGAGGTGTCCGCCGCGGTCGCGGAATTCTTTGCTGCTCACGGCCAGGGCTATCAGGCGCTCAGCGACCAGGTGGCGGCATTTCACGACCAGTTCGTCCAGGCGCTGAACGCGGGCGCGGGCGCCTACGCCAGCGCGGAGGCGGCCAACGCCGCCGCCGCGGCGAACCCCTGGCAGACCCTCCAGCAAGACCTGCTGGGCGCGATCAACACGCCCACCGAGCTGCTGATGGGCCGGCCGCTGATCGGCAACGGCGCCGACGGCCTGCCGGGAACCGGCCAGAACGGAGGCGCCGGCGGGCTGCTGTGGGGCAACGGCGGTAACGGCGGGTCCGGCACGCCCGCCACCCCGTTCGCCTTCGGCGGACCGGGCGGCAACGGCGGACCGGCGGGACTGTTCGGCAACGGCGGCGCCGGCGGCGCGGGCGGGGCCACCAATGGCACCCTGTCGCCCGGGCCCGGTGGCGCGGGCGGCACGGGCGGGATCTTGTGGGGCAACGGCGGCGCCGGCGGGGTCGGCGGCTATGGCGTGTCCTCGACATTGGCCGGGACCGGGGGTCGCGGCGGTGACGCCATCGGCTTGTTCGGTAACGGCGGGGCCGGTGGCGAAGGGGGCTCCGGGGTCATCGGCAACTTGTCGACGAGCCACGCCGGTGCCGGCGGGCAGGGAGGCCACGGCGGCCTGTTGAACGGCGACGGCGGCGCCGGCGGCAACGCCGGGGCCGCCACGTACGGCAACGTGGCCGGCGACGGAGGCGCCGGCGGGCTGCTCCACGGCAACGGCGGCGCCGGGGGCAACGGCACGGGCGGCAAAGCCGGCGGCAACGGCGGGGCCGCCGGCCTCATCGGCGATGGCGGTGCCGGCGGGACCGGCGGCACGGCCGACCAAACGGTGCTCAATGAAGCCGGTGGAGTCGGTGGCAACGGGGGCGCCGGGGGCGCCCTGTTCGGCAATGGCGGCCACGGTGGCCTCGGCGGTCAATCGGCCTACAGCGCCGGCGGCGCCGGCGGCGCCGGCGGCAGCGGAGTCGGGCTCTTTGGAAACGGCGGTGGTGGCGGGGACGGCGGCCAGGGTCACGGCAACGGCGGGAACGGCGGCCGCGGCGGCAACGCCGGCGTCATCGGCAACGGCGGTAAGGGCGGCAGCTCCGGATTTGGCAGCACTCCCTTCCCGGGATCGGAGGGCGGCAACGGCGGCAACGCTCAGCTGATCGGCAACGGTGGCGCGGGCGGCAACGGCTACTTCGAACCCGGTGGGATCGGCGGCGGCGGCGGCCTGCTGCTGGGTGTGCCGGGGGCCGACGGTGGGCAGGGCCCGTAGCCCGACGAAATCGCCCCTGTGCGCGCGACGACCACGCTACGATTTTGCCGATCGGACGGGGGCGTTGCCGGAGGTGCGGAGATGTCTTTCCTGTTCACGACGCCCGACGTGGTTTCGACGGCCGCCACCGATTTGGCGGGCCTCGGATCCACGCTCAGCCAGGCCAACTCGGCCGCGGCGGTCCAGACCACCCAGCTGCTGGCGGCCGGGGAGGACGAGGTATCGGCGGCGGTGGCCGCGTTCTTCGGGGCGCACGCCCAGGAATACCAGGCCGTCAGCGCCCAGGCGGCAACCTTCCATGAGCAATTCGTCCAGGCCTTGAACGCCGGCGCGGGCGCCTACGCCAGCGCCGAAGCGGCCAACGCCGCGGCCGCGGCCAACCCGTGGCAGGTCGTGCAGCAAGACCTCCTCAACGCGATCAACACACCCACCGAACTGCTGTTGCAGCGCCCGCTGATCGGCAACGGCACCAACGGCTTGCCGGGGAGCGGCCAGGACGGCGGGGCGGGCGGCCTGCTGTGGGGCAATGGCGGCAACGGCGGATCGGGCGCGGCGAACTCACCAGGCGGCAATGGCGGGCCTGCGGGGTTGTTCGGCAACGGCGGCGCCGGCGGCGCCGGGGGTCTGAGCGTCACAAACTCGGTCAACGGCGGCAAAGGCGGCGCCGGTGGCACCGGCGGGCTGCTGTGGGGTAACGGCGGGCCGGGCGGCGCGGGTGGCGCGTACAACGGCGCCACCGTCGGCGGGGCCGGCTCCGGCGGTGCGGGCGGCGACGCCATCGGGTTGTTCGGCAACGGAGGCCTCGGCGGCGCCGGCGGGCTGGCACCTGGCGGGTTGGTGGGCGGCGCCGGTTCCGGCGGTCACGGCGGTCACGGCGGCCTGTTGAACGGCAACGGCGGCGCCGGCGGCGCCGCGGGCTCGCAGGGCTCCTTCCCCGGCACCGGCGGTGACGGCGGCGCCGGCGGGATGCTCAGCGGCGATGGCGGCGCCGGCGGCAACGGCTACGCCGGAAAGGCCGGCCACGGCGGGAATGCCGGCCTGATCGGCAACGGCGGCGCCGGCGGCGGCAACGACGCCGGCGGCACCGGCGGCACCGGCGGGAACGGGGGCACGTTGTTGGGCAACGGCGGGCGCGGCGGCGACGGCGGGCAAAACCTCTTTGCCTTTGGCGGCGCGGGCGGCGCCGGCGGCAACGCCATCGGGCTGTTCGGCCATGGCGGCAACGGCGGCAACGGGGGCCAGAGCCTCACGGTCGCATTCAACGGCGGCAACGGGGGGCACGGCGGCAACGGTGCCCTATTAGGCAGCGGCGGCGACGGTGGAAACGGCGGCGCCGGCAGCTCCATCACGAACAAGGCCAACGGCGGCGACGGCGGAAACGCCCAACTCGTCGGCAACGGCGGCGCGGGCGGGAACAGCACCGGCGTCGCCGCCACCCCCGGGGTGGGCGGCAACGGCGGGCTGCTGCTCGGGATCCCCGGCCCCAACGGGCACGCCGGACCCTGACGCTCGATCCACGGCCGGTAGCTGCTTGTCCTTCTTTCGCCCCTGTCTGAGGCTTCGGGATCGCGATACGATTCGCCTGTTACCGCACGGCTCGACGATCACCTGAGCTGGGCGACCGCCGGGCTGGACTGAGCCGGTGGGAGGTGCGGGATGTCATTTCTATTAGCGACTCCGGACGCAATGGCCACGGCCGCCACGGATTTGGCACGTATCGGTTCCGAGGTTGAAGTGGCCACTGCCGCCGCGGCGGCCCCGACGGTCGGGGTGCTGGCGGCGGGGGCCGACGAGATTTCGGCAGCGGTCGCGGCGCTGTTCGGCACGCACGCCCAGGGATATCAAGCGCTCGGTGCCCGAGCGGCCGCGTTTCACCAGCAGTTCGTGCGGGCGTTGAACGCCGGCGCCGGGTCGTATGCCACCGCCGAGGCGGCCAACGCCTCTCCTTTGCAGGCCCTCGAGCAGGAGGTGCTCAACGTGGTCAACGCGCCGACGCAGGCGCTGCTGGGGCGTCCGCTGATCGGTAACGGCGCCAACGGCACGCCCGGCACCGGCGCAAACGGCGGCCCCGGCGGGATCTTGATCGGCAACGGCGGCAACGGCGGCTCCGGAGGCGTCGGCCATCCCAACGGCGGCGACGGCGGCCCCGCCGGGCTGTTCGGCAACGGTGGCAACGGCGGCTCCACCGAGCTCGCCAAGGGCGGCAACGGCGGCCCCGCCGGGTGGTTCGGTAACGGCGGCGCCGGTGGCACCGGCATCACCATTGGGGGCGCCGGCGGCACCGGAGGCCTCGTGCTCGGCAACGGGGGGGCCGGCGGCGCCGGCGCCCCCGGCAGCGGCGGCGGCGGCGGTGGCGGCAGGGGCGGGTCCGCCATCGGGTTGTTCGGCAACGGTGGGGCCGGCGGCGACGGCGGCACCGGGGGCACCATTGGAGCTCCCGGCGGTCAGGGCGGCAACGGTGGCCTGTTGCACGGCCACGGCGGCAACGGCGGCAACGCCGGAACCGGCCCGTTGGGCACTCCGGGCGGCAACGGGGGCGCCGGCGGGCTGCTAAGCGGCCACGGCGGCAACGGCGGTGCCGGGTCGGCCGGCCAGCCGGGCGGAAACGGTGGGAATGCCGGGCTGATCGGTAGCGGCGGGGCGGGCGGCACCGGCGGGGCCTCGACGGGCCCACCCAACGGTGGTGTCGGCGGCATCGGCGGCCTCGGCGGGATGCTGTTCGGCAACGGCGGCCACGGCGGCACCGGCGGGCAATCCGTGCTTACCACCGGTGGCCTCGGGGGCGCCGGGGGTAACGCGGTAGGACTGTTCGGCAGGGGCGGCGACGGCGGCGACGGTGGAGCGAGCGCCGCGACCGCCGGGAGCGGTGGTCGCGGCGGCAACGCCGCGGTCATCGGCAACGGTGGTACCGGCGGCAACTCCGGAGCCGGCGCCCCTGGAGGTGCCGGCGGCAACGGCGGCAATGCCCAGCTGATCGGCAACGGCGGTGACGGTGGGGACGGTGTTCCGCCGCAGCCGGGCGGCGCCGGGGGCACCGGCGGGCTACTCCTGGGCTTGGACGGGGCGAACGGGCAACCGTGAACAGGGGCCGTGGACCGGCTCAGCGGTCAGTCGCTGGCGGGCAGCGGCTTGACCTCTTTGAGCTGCAGGGCGGTCTGACCGATGCTCAGGCTGCCGGCGCCGGGCTTGGTCACCAGCACCTCGGCGCCGGTCTCGTCGACGTAGCGCTTGCCCATCACGGTGCCGTCGGAGAACGCCGGGTCGAGCTCGCCGGAGCGCTCGCCGCCGATCGGCACCATCGGCGCGCCGCCGCAGCGCAGGTCGTCGAGGCTGTCGGCGCTGCGGACCACGATGACCTGGGTGTCACACACCTGGCTGGCGAGGCGGGTTCCGTTCTTGATCATTTTGGCGTTCCTAATGTTCGGAGATTTTCGACGATCTCGCGGCGCAGGACCTTGCCCGTGGGTGTGGTCGGCAACTCGTCGCGAAAGACTACCCGGTCGGGGGTGCGCGACCCGCGCAAACTCTTGCGGACGTGCTCGCGCAGTTCCTCGGGGTCGGGATCGATGCCCGCGACCGGCACCACCACGGCGACGATCGCCTGGCCCCACTGCGGGTCCTCGACGCCGACCACGGCCACGTCGCGCACGTGGGCGTGCTCGATGAGCACCTCCTCCAGCTCGGCGGGCGCGATGTTCTCACCGCCGCGGATGATGGTGTCGTCGCTGCGCCCGCTGATAAAGAGGTAGCCGTCCTCGTCGAGCAGGGCCACATCGCGGGTCGGGAACCAGCCCTCGTCGTCGAGCACCGAGCCGATCCCGGTGTAGCGCCCCGACACCTGCTCGCCGCGCACGTACAGCTCGCCGCTTTCGCCGGGCGGCAGCACCGCGCCGTCCTCGCCGCGGATCTGCAGCTCGATGCCGGGCACCGGCCGCCCGACCGAGCCCAGCCGCTTGGCCACATGGGGTGCGGGCGCCGCGTGCGCCTCGCGATGGTCGTCGGGGCCAAGCACCGCGATCGTCGAGCTCGTCTCCGTCAGCCCGTAGGCGTTCACGAAGCCCACGTGTGGCAACAGCTCCAGCGCCCGGCGGACCAGTGGCAGGCCCACCTTGGATCCGCCGTAGGCCAGGCTGCGCAGCGACGCCAGCTCATGGCCGCCGCTCTCGAGGACGGTAACGATGCGGTCCAGCATGGTGGGCACCACCGTGGCCGTCGTCACCTTTTCGGCGTCGATCAGCCGCACCCATTCGTTGGCGTCAAAGTTGGGCAGGTACACCATCTTTCGGCCGGCGTAGAGGTTCGACAGCGCCGCGCTGACCCCGGCGATGTGATAGGGCGGCACACAGATCAGCGCCGCGTCGGCGGGTTCGGCCGATTCGAATTCGACGGTCCCGGTGACGTAACTGGTCAGGTTGTTGTGCGAGAGCTCGACGGCCTTGGGCGCCGATGTGGTGCCCGACGTGAACAGCACGATGGCCACGGATTCCGGGTCGGCGAACTCGGCCGCGGGCTCGGCCTCACGGGCCGCGGCCAGGAATTCGTCGGACGACATCACCCGCTGCGACGACTCCCCGATCATGTCGCGGTAGCGGTCGTCGACGATCACCAGCGGTTCGGGCAGCCGCTCGATCAGCGCCTGGATCCCCTCAGCGGAGAGCCGGTAGTTCAGCGGCGTGAAGGCGAGCCCGGCGCGCGCGGTCGCGAAGATCAGCACCGGCAGCATCGCGCCGCCGGTGCCCACATAGGCCACGTGCCTGGCGCCCGATCCCGCGACGACACCGGCGCCGCCGTCGGCCAGATCGCTCAGCTGCTGCGTCGTCAGCCGCAGCTCCCCGGAGACGACGGCAGTGCGCTCGGGGTTGCCCGACGCGGCCATCTCCAGCAGCAACGAAATGCTCATCTTCGATCCTTCGTGGATCCCCGCCCTTTACAAATCTAGCGCACAGTGTAAGCCATCTAACATCGTCGACTCGTAGCGCCCGACCACCACCGCGAGCAGACATAAAAGCCCCCGGCACGCTCGGCGTGTCGGAGGCTTTTGTGTCTGCTCGCCGGGTCAGGTGCCGGTCCAGCGCGCCGGACGCTTCTCCGCGAACGCGATCGCGCCCTCCTTGGCGTCGTTGGACACGAACACCGGGGCCAGGATCTTGTTCTGCTCCTCCCAGCGGGACTCCTGCGTCCAGCCGCGGGACTCGACGATGATCCGCTTGGTGGCGGCCACCGCGAGCGGGCCGTTGGCGGCGATCTTCTCGGCCAGCTCGATGGCGGCGTCCAGCGCCTTGCCCGGTTCGGCCAGCACGTTGACCATGCCCAGCTCGTGGGCGCGCTCGGCGGACAGGTTGTCGCCGGTCAGCGCCAGCTCCATCGCGATGGCGGACGGGATGCGCTCGGGCAGCCGCAGCAGCCCGCCGCCGCCGGCAACCAGCCCCCGCTTGACCTCCGGGATGCCGAACGCCGAGTCGCGCGACGCCACGATCAGGTCGGTGGCCAGCGCCAGCTCGGTGCCGCCGGCCAGCGCGAAGCCCTCCACCGCGGCGATCAGCGGCTTGACCGGCGGCCGCTCGGTGAAGCCCATGCCCCGGCCCGCGACGATGGGCACTTCGCCGCGCGCGAAGGCCTTGAGGTCCATGCCCGCGCAGAACGACCCGCCCGCGCCGGTCACGATTCCCACCGACAGGCCGGTATCGCCGTCCAGCCGATCCACGGCGTCGGCCAAGCCCTGGGCGACCGCCGCGTTGACCGCGTTCTTGGCCTTGGGCCGGTTGATGGTGATGATCAGGATCCGGTCCCGTTGTTCGACCAGGACTTCGGGTTCGCTATTGCCAGCTTCGTCGCTACCAGTCACGGTGCTGATGGTAACGGTCGACGGAAACGGCATTGGCACCAGTCGAGAGTCCCGTTACCGGGACGGCCCTCAGGCCGGGGCCATCGCCGCCTCGATGACCGTCAGCTCTTCGGAAAGCCCAGCGGCCCTGCGTATTTCGATGAAGTCAGCGACCATCGCCTCGGTCACCTCGTGCGGGTCCTTGAGGGTGGCCCCGTCGGAGAGCACCGAGATGTTGAGCTGATCGACGTAGCTCCACACGGTGATGTTGAGGCCGCTGCCGGCGGTCAAGGGCCCCACCGAATAGATCTCGGTGACCAGCGCGCCGCCCACGCGGCCGCGCTCGCGCGGACCGGGCACGTTGGAGATGTTCAGGTTGAGGATCTTGTTGTGCCCGTCGCGGCCGGAGGCCCACCGGAAGAAGGCCTGGGTGGGCGCGGGCGGCATGTACGCCGCCCAGCGGCTGACCAGCTCGGGCCCCATCAGCTGGTTGCTTTCCTTGGCCGCGATGGCGTTCTCGTGGGTGCAAGCCACCCGCTCCAGCGGGTCATCGGAGTCGGTCGGCAGGCCGATCAGCACGCCGGTGAAGCGATTGCCGGAGATGCGCTCCGGCGAGAAGTCGAAACTCATCGGCACCGACGCCAGCAGCGGCTCGGCCTGGCCGTCATAGCGCAACTGCAGGGTGCGCAGCGCGCCGGTGGCCATGGCGAGCACCATGTCGTTGATCGTCGCGCCGAGCCGCTTGCCGGTCTCCTTGACGTCGGCCAGCGCCAGGGTGGCGGTGGCGAACCGGCGCTCCGCGGTGATCTTGTGGTTGATGAAGGTCGGCGGCGGCTCGAACGGCCGGGTCAGTTCCGGGGACAGCTTGCGGGAGCTGCGGCGGACCCGGCCCAAACCCTCCGCGGTGTAGCGGACGGTCGCGGGGATCCGCCCGAGGTGGCGCAGGTGATCGGCGAACGCCGAACTCATCAGCTGCCGCGGGGTGGGGGCGGGGTCGGACTTGTACGGACGACCCTCGGGCGCGGGCTGCAGGTCCATGCCCCGGGCCAGCAGGTTCGCCGACGCGACGCCGTCGGCGAGCGCGTGGTGGATCTTGCCGACCACCGCGATCCGGTTGTTGGCCAGGCCCTCGATGAAGTACATCTCCCACAGCGGGCGGGTGCGGTCCAGCGGGGTGCTGGCAATCCGACCGATCGCCTCGTCCAATTCGCGGCGGCCGCCCGGCTCGGGGAGCCGCCACGGCCGGATGTGGTACTCGAGGTCGACCTCGCAGTTCTCGCGCCACATCGGATGGTGGAACTTGAACGGGATTTCGACGAGCTGATAACAGAACGGCTCGAGTTTGTTCAGCCGGCCGGCGAGCACCTGGCGGAAGGCCTCGATGTCGAACTCACGCCGATCGGGAGCCAGCTCGATCACCGCGGCTTTGATGGTGTGCATGTGCACGTTCGGCGTCTCGCTGTACAGCAGTACCGCGTCCCAGCCGCTGAGCCTTTTCACCGCTGTCCCTTACCCATAGGGGGACATTACCCAGCGGCGCGAGCTCAGATAACCTCTTTCGCGCCGATCTTTTTGGTGCGGTAGACCTGGTTGAGGAACAGCGATGCGGCGTGCGCCGCCGCGCCGGCCCGCTCCCCGTCGATGAGGTCGTATCCGTGGCCTGCGCCCGGCAGTTCCAGGTAGCCGACGATCGAATGTGAAACGGCGCGCAGCCGTTCGACGAAGCCGCGCGCCTGCTCGACCGGGATGACGCTGTCCTTGCTGCCGTGAATCACGAGGAACGGCGGGGCATTTCGATGCACGCGCGCGATCGGCGACGCGTCGCGGAACACCTCGGGGTGCCGCGCGATCGACTTCTTGACGACCACCCGCTCCAAGAAATCGACGAACCGCACCCGCTCGGGGGTGGAACGGTCCTCCCAGTCGTAGCGGCCGTAGATGCCGACCACCGCGTCCACCGAACTGTCGGCACCCTCGGGCAGTTCGGTCCGGTGCGCTGGGTCGTCGTGGGTCAGTCCGGCCAGCGCGGACAGGTGCCCACCGGCCGAACAGCCCGCCACCGCAACGAAATTCCGGTCGCCGCCGAACTTGTCGACGTTGGCGCGCGCCCACGCGATGGCGGTCTTGACGTCGGTGATGTGGCGCGGCCAGCGGTGGTGCGGCGCGACGCGGTAGTCGATCGCCAGGCACACCCAGCCCTGCTCGGCCAGCCTGGACATCAGCGCGGAGCCCTGGCCCATGGACCTGCCGTGCACCCAGGCGCCGCCGGGCACGAAGATCAGGACGGGCGCGGGCTGCGCGGGCAGGTCTTTGCGCCGCCAGACCTCGAGCACCTGCGCCGGGTGGTCGCCGTAGTGGACGCCGCGGCGGTAGAGGTAGCGACGCCGGCGGATCGCGTCCCAGATCGGCGGGGTCCGCTCCGCGGTGGGCCACTCGAGGTCGAGGTCCGCGGCCGACACGACGCCCCGTAGCGCGGCGACGGAGACCTCCCGGACGCTCTGCGGGTCCGCGACCGGCACCTCGTCGGCGTGGGGCGTCAGCCAGTCCTTGGTCAGGGCGGACAGGGCTTGGGGTGCGTGGCGGGCGCCCCAGACGCTCATCGCGGTCAGCGCGCCCAGCGGTTCCAGGCGCTTTCCGACGACCGGCAGCGAAGCGCTGGCCACGCTCAGGGCCAGCATGTAGTCGGCGGGGCCGGCCCGCAGCAACCACTTCACGCAGGGTGTCATGCGGGGTGCCCTCGCAGTCATGTACGGACTGTACCCCCGGGCGGGCAGCTGAAACTGACGTTTGCGTTAGAGAGCGGGGGCGGGTTTGCCGGTGACGCGCCGGCGTGTCACGGCGAGTCGGGCGGCGTACCAGATGGCGCTCATGGCGAACATGGCCGCGGTGAGCAGCAGCCACCTGCCCAGGAATGGCTGCTGGGTTTGCCCGGTGGCCGCCGCGTAGGTAGTGGCGCCCTGCTCGATGATGCCCGGCAGGAAGATCAGCAGCGTCAGCCCGGCGCCGAGGCCGGGCACCCGAATGTGGTTGCGGGCGCTGATGTTTGGACGACGGCGTGCCCGCGCGAACAGCACCCGGTCGGCCAGCGCGTAGAGCGGGAAGAGCAACAGGTCGTGGGCGATCACGGCGGCGGCCAGCCAGACGGCGATCGACTGCCACCAGGTGCCGGAGTTCCACAGGGTCGCCGGCTTGAAGGTGGCGAGGACGTAGCCGAGCAGGGCGAACCCGGACACCATCGTCAGCAGGTGCAGCGGGCCGGACCCGTAGACCGTCGCGAAACGCCGTGAGAATGACGCCATCTCAGCTCGGCTCGAACTCGATGGACGCGACCCATTTGGTGTTGTGCACTCCCGGTAGCGCCGGCACGATGATCCGCGCCGGATAGCCGTGGTCCAGCGACAGGTCTCCGCCGTCGACCCGCAGCGCCAGCAGGGCGTCGGGGTCACGGACCTGGTTGGGCTGCAACGTCGCCTCGCCGAACGCGCCGCCCCGCTGCAGCGACGTCACCCGCGCCGTGCGGGGGACGGGCACGCCCACGATTCGGGCCAGCTCGGCCAGCCGTACCCCGCTCCAGGTCTGTACGGTCGACCATCCCTCGACGCACGCGATCGGCAGCCGCGCCGTGTGCTGCGCCAGCCCGGCCAGTGCGTCGCGGTCCAGCGCCACCACCGTCGCCCCGCTGCGCAGGACCAACCGCCAACTCGCGCCGACGCTTTCCGGCGCGATGCCCGCGGCGACGGCGGTTTTGTTGACCGGAAAGTCGTTACCCCTCCCGCGCGGCAGCAGCAGCACGGCGCCGCGGGATGCCCCGCCGAGGGTCTGGCCGGCCGTCAGCACGCCCACCAGCGCCACGCCGGAGCCGACCAGCGCCAGGGCGCCGCGGCGGCTCAGCGTCGGCTCGGCCGGGTCGGCCGACACCAGGCCGTCCGGATCGGGCGCTTCCGGCCGGGTGTCGCTTCGGTTGGTGCGCAACACTTCTCGCAACGACAGCGACCGCAACCCGGTGATCATGCGCGGGATCTTCAGCGTGATGTGCATCAGAAACCCGGCGATGAAGACCCACGCCCCGAAATAGTGGGCGTCGTAGAAGCTGAACCCGAATATGTAGTCGTACTGGATGTTGAGCACCCCGGTGACGATTTCGAACAACACGCCGCCGACCAGCATCAGCAGCGACAAACGTTCCAGCGCTTGGGCGATGGAGCGGGCCGGCGGCCACACGAACAGCCGCGGGATCACCGACCACAGCTTGGCCAGCACCACCGGGATGATCACCAGGCCCAGCCCCACGTGCAGGCCCTGGGTCAGCCGGTACAACCACGACGGGCGCGTCGGCCAGTCGAACGTGGGCAGGCGCAGCCAGCCCACGTCGGCGGGGATCGCCTGGCCGAGCCGCGGCCCGTAGGCGATGTAGGACAGCAGCCCGGTGAGGATGACGATCGGCAGGACGATCAGCAGCACCAGCCCGAACACCGACGTCAGCCACGGGCCGCGCAGCGGGCTCCGAAATGCTCCCGGCCGCCGCGCCCCTGGCGGCGGGTGCCGGTCGAGCGCGCGCCACAGCCCGGCGGGAAACCCGTAGTCGCTCACCGGGCGGCCAGGTTCGCGATGACCCGGCCGCCGATCAGCCGGACGCCGGTCAGCGTCAGGCCGACCTGCGCGGCCAGCGTGGCGGCGCTGTCCACACCGACCGTCGCCCAGCGGAACCAGGGCCCCACGTCGCGGTCGGTCTCCAGGCGCACCCAGCGCGGGCGGATCCCGATGGCGTCGGTTTCGAACTCGGCCACGCAGCGCCCGCCGCGGCCGAGCAGCTCGGCGGCACGGGCCAGGATCCGCCGCGGGTCACCGCCGATGCCGACGTTTCCGTCGACGAGCAAAACCGTTTGCCAGCAACCCATTCCGGGCAGCGGCTCGAACACGTCGCCCAGCAGCGCGGGCGCGCCGCCGCGGCCCGCCAGGCGGATCGCCGTCGCCGATCGATCGATGCCGAGCGCGGGGATCCCCCGCTGGATGAGCTTGGCGACCAACCGCCCCGGCCCGCACCCCAGCTCGATCGTCGGCCCGGTGCACATCTGCGTCACCGCCTCGTCGAAGACGTCGTCGAAGGCGTCGCGCGGCGGGCTGCCGGGACATCGCTCGCCCAGCCACCGGTGCGCCGGCAGCGGCCGAACCTCGCCGTCCTCGTGCCGGACCCAACAACTCTCGCCACCGAGCGCCCGATCGTAGAGATGCCCCAGCATGTCACGCCTCTCGCATGGTGCGCGACCGGGCGGCCCGGACGCGCCTCGGCCCCGTCCACGGGATACGCCAGCGTTTCGATCAACGGGATCGATACCCCGATTCGCGATCGGCTAACCGGGCACGCGCTGTTCACGGGAGTCATTCGGCGCCGGAACCGGTCCGGATGGGTCTGGACTATGACGAGCCGGCGTCGAACAGGAACTCGTCCAGCAGTTGGTTCACCCGGGGCGGGTCCTCCAGCGCGGCGAGGTGCGCGACTCCGTCCAGCACGGTGAACGACGCGCCGGGGATCGAGTCCGCCATGGCCCGGGTTTCGGCCACCGGGAAGGTGGCGTCCTCGGCGCCGGCGACGACGAGCACCGGGGCGGTCACCCCGGCCAGCAGCGCGCGTTGGTCCGGCCGGTCGGGGACCACGCTGCGGACCGCCCAGCGCGCCGAATCGATGTCGACGGCGCGCAGGTTCGCGAGGACGGTCTCGACCACCTCCGGGCGGTCGCGCAGCGTGGTCGGACCGAGGAAGCTGCGCACCGCCGCCCGCGTCAGCGGCGGCCGGATACCGCCCAGCGCCGCCGCCACCCGCAACATGGCCGAATACCGAACCCGTTGGACGACACCGGCTTTCGATGCCGTGCAGTTCATCAAGACGGCGCGGTCGAGGCGGTCGGGATGGCGGGCGGCGAACGTGGCGCCGATCATTCCGCCCCAGGAATTGCCGACGAAGTGCGCCTTGTCGATGCCGAGCCCGTCCAGCAGGTCGACGACGCAGCGCGCGCAGTCGGCGAAGCTGAAGGGCGCGTGCAGGGGCGCGCTGCCGCCGTGGCCCGGCGGGTCGATGAGCACCATGCGGTGGGTCGCACCGAAACGCGCGGCCTGGCCGGCCCAGAGGTCTCCGGTCATCAGCAGGCTCGGCCACATCAGCACGGCCGGCCCGGTGCCCGGGCTGACCTGGGTGCGGATGCTTCCCAGCGCGGTGTCGACCAACCGCGACGCCAGCGTGCCCACGCCGCCACGATAGCTAGGCCGGGTGTGGTAACGCCCCGTTTCGTTGCGGTTGATCGCCCGGGCGAACGCAGATCGTGCCGGCATCGTCGGCGCGCACCTGGTAGGCGGTGACCGGCGCGCCGGCGCCACCCAGCTCTTCGCCCGTCGCCAAGTCGTAGGTGAAGCCGTGCAACGGGCAGACGACGATCCGGCTGTCCGCCAGTCCGTCGGCCAACGGACCACCCCGGTGTGGGCATACGGCGTCCAAGGCCCGCAGCGAGCCGTCCCTGAGGCGGAAGACCGCGATCTGCCGGTCTCCGACCGCGTAGGCGCGGCTTTCGCCGACCGGGATGTCGCCGACCGGGCCCAACCGGATCTCGGTCATCGCACCGGCACCTGCGGCAGCGGGATCAACGGCAGCGAAGAACGGAACTGATTGGGCGGAGCGGCTTTTCGGCTCTCGGCCCACGGATCGCGGTACGAGGCGACCGACTTCTGCATGCGTGCGTCCAGGTCGGCACCGATTCCCTCGCTGTCTTGCACCACGATCGAGCGGATCCGGTCGATGCCCACCCGGGGCACGAAGTCGTAGGTTCGTTCCAGCCAATTGGCATTCTCGCGGTAGTACTGCAGGAACCGGCCAGTCAACGCGATGACCTCGGCTGCGGTATCCACCGTGGTCAGCAGATCGCCCTTGCGGACGTGTGAGCCGGCCGCGCCGCCCACGTAGATCTGCCATTGCCCACCCTCGATTGCGACGACGCCGACGTCCTTGCACAGGGCCTCCGCGCAGTTGCGGGGACACCCTGTCACCGCCAGCTTCATCTTCGCGGGGCTGGGCAAGCCCTGGAACCTCTCCTCGATCGCGATGCCCAGTGCCGTGGAATCGCCCAGCCCGTAGCGGCAGAAGTCACTTCCCACACACGTTTTGACGGTTCGGAAGCTCTTGCCGTACGCGTAGCCGGACGGCATCCCGAGGTCGGCCCACACCGCCGGCAGGTCCTCCTTGCGCACGCCGAGCAAATCGATTCGCTGGCCGCCGGTGAGCTTGATCATCGGAATCTGGTACTTGTCGGCCACGTCGGCGATCTTGCGCAGCTGCTCGGAGTTGGTCACCCCACCCTTGAGTTGGGGAACCACCGAGAACGTGCCGTCTCGCTGGATGTTGGCGTGCACCCGGTCGTTGATGTAGCGGCTGTCGCGTTCGTCGACGAACTCGTCGCCCCACATCATGTCCAGCAAAGAGGCGAGCGCCATTTTCGAGCCGGCGTCCTCGCGGCCTTCCGGCGCCAGCGCGGCGAACACCGATGACACCGAGTGCAGCTCGAGCTCGCGGATCAGCCGCATCAATTCCGGTTTCTCATAGGGAATTCCCGACACGTACCAATTGGCCTGCTCGTCTTCGGACATCGCGGCGCCGGTTTCGTAGGCCGCCCACTCGACGACCTGGGCGACCAGCCCCTTGCACGAGCCACAGCCTTTGCCTGCGCGGGTCGAAGACATCACGGCGGCGAGCGACGTCTGGCCTTCCTTGACGCGGCGGACGAGCGCGGCCTTGCTCACGCCGTTGCAGTTGCACACCTGCGCGTCGTCCGCCAATTCGGCCGCGCCGGTCGCCGCGTCGGGGGTACCGATGTCGAACATCAGCGAGATCCGTTCGGGTGGAAGCGGAAGCCCACGGTCGAAGGCCTGCATCAGGAAGGCCACCTTGCTGACATCGCCCACCAGGGTGGCGCCGATGAGTTTGTCGTCGCGAACCACCACGGTCTTGTACACGCCGTGCTTGGGTTCGGAATACTGCACGAATTCGTCGTCGTCGCGCTCGGGTCCCTTCAGACCCATCGCCGCCACATCGACGCCCGCCACCTTCAGCTTGGTGGCCGTGCGTGAACCATGATATGCGGCACGGGGATTGGCGCTCGTCAGGTGATCGGCGAGCACACCGGCCTGCTCCCACAACGGGGCGACGAGCCCGTAAACCTGCCCGCGGTGCTGCGCGCACTCGCCCACCACGTATATGTCGTCGTCGTCGATCGACCGCATCTGGTCGTCGACGACGATGGCGCGTTCGACGGTCAGCCCGGCGCGCCGTGCCAGCCCGACGTTGGGGCGGATGCCGGCCGCCATCACCACCATGTCGCACGGCAGCTGGGTGCCGTCGTCGAATTCGATCGCCGACGGCAGGCCGTCCAGGGTGCGCATCCTGACGGTTTTCTTGCCGGTGTGCACCTCGATGCCCAGCGCCTCCACCAGTCGGCGCAGGATGGCGCTGCCCTGGTCGTCGAGTTGGGCGTTCATCAAGGTGGGGCCGCCCTGCACGACGCCGACGTGCAGTCCCCGATTCTGCAGGCCCCGTGCCGCTTCCAATCCCAGCAGCCCGCCGCCGACGACGACCGCCTTGCTTCGCCCCTTGGCGAATTCGATCATCGCCCCGCAGTCGTCGAGGCTGCGGAAGCCGAAAACGCCGCGGGCCAAGGTCTTGTCGTCCTGCCAGATGCCCTCAACGGGCGGAAAGAACGACCTGCTGCCCGTGGCCAGAATCAGCTTGTCGTAGCGGACGGTGGTGCCGTCGTCCGCGTACACCAGGTGCGCGAAGGGGTTGATGCGCACGACGCGTACCCCCGCCCGCAGCTCAATGTTGTTCTGCGCGTACCAGTCCAGCGGATTGAGGTAGATCTCGCCGGCGTCGTCGGACCCGGCCAGCACGTTGGACAGCAGGATCCGGTTGTAATTCCCGTACGGTTCGTCACCGAAGACGGTGATGGTAAAGCGCTCACTGCCGTCGCGGGCGAGGATCTCCTCCACCGCGCGCGCCCCCGCCATGCCGTTGCCGACGACCACCAGCTTGGCCAGGCCGGCCGCGTGCCCGTTGGTTTCGGGTTGCACCAATGTAGCCATGGCGACTCAGATTTCAACGAGACCGATGTCGACGAACACGGTGCCGCTCAGGCCGTCGGGGGCGGCGACGAACACCTCGAGCACGGTGTCGGCGATCAGGTCTTCGACGACCCGGAGCGGCACGTGCACCGCGTCCTTGGCGCCGACGGGGAAGTACCGCATCGGGGCGCCGTCGCGCATCATGACGATGGTGACCAGCTCGTCGGTGCTGTTCCCGCCGCGGAAGTAGACGGGCTGGGTGATGGCCCCGGCCGGCACGGCATAGCGCAGCGAGGAATCGAGCAGGGACGGCGAGTCGTAGCCCTTTCCGTGAAAACTGAATGAGCCCTGTAAAAAGCGAGGCGTGCTGTCGTCACCCATGCGTCACATCTCCCTTCGGTGAATCGGCTGCGTCTGCACGCTCCACGGCGAGCGCGCAGGCTTTGAAGGACGGCATCCGGGAATGCGGGTCGAGCACCGGATTTGTGAGCCGGTTGATGCTCGCCGCCCCGCCCCAGTGGAACGGCGCGAAGACGGTGTCCGGGCGGATCCCGGGGTCCGTCCGCGCCGTCATCGCTACCTCGCCGCGGCGGGTCCGCAACCGAACCTTGTCCCCGCTGTTGATACCAAGGCGTCGCGCCAGCGTCGGGTGCAGCTCGGCCATCGGCTCAGGCTCGGCCTCGGCGAGCGGGGCAACCCTGCGGGTTTGGGTTCCGGACTGGTACTGCCGCAACACGCGGCCCGTCGTGAGGTAGTACGGGAATTCGTCGTCCGGGGATTCGGGCACCTCCCGTTGCTCGACGGGATGGAGGTGGGCCCGGCGGTCGGGCGTCGGGAAGTCCGCGGTGAACAGTCGAGGGGTGTCGGGGTACAGGGGCGACGGGCAGGGCCAGAACACCCCGTTGCCGGTCGCGATCCGTTCGTAGCTGATACCCCGGTAGTCGGCCTTGCCGCCCTGGCTCGCGCGGGTCAATTCCTCGAAAACCTCCTCGGAATCGGTCGAGAAGCCATGTACCCCCAGGCGCTTCGCCAGGTCGGCCATGACGTCGAGGTCCCCGCGCACCTCGCCGGGCGCTGTGACCGCCGCCCGGCGCAGCACCACCCTGCCTTCGAGGTTGGTCATGGTTCCGGACTCTTCGGCCCACTGTGTCGTCGGGAGCACCACGTCGGCCAGCGCGGCAGTCTCGGACAGGAATATGTCGGACACCACAAGGAAGTCCAGTTCGTTCATTTTCTCCGCAACCCGCAGCGAATTCGGCGCCGAGACAACGATGTTGGAGGCCATCACCCACAGTGCCCGCAACCCGCCCGGGGTGCCGATGCCGCTGAGCATCTCGTAGGCCGACCGCCCGGGTGACGGCAGATCTGCTGGATTGACGCCCCATACCCGCGCGACGTGGGCGCGCGCGGCGGGGTCGTCCAGCCGGCGGTAGCCGGGCAGCTGATCGCACTTCTGCCCATGTTCGCGGCCGCCTTGGCCGTTGCCCTGCCCCGTGATAGTCGCGAACCCGCTGTACGGGCGGCCCGGCAATCCCAGCGCGAGGGCGAGATTGATGAAGGCCTGTACCGTGTCGGTGCCCGAGGCGTGTTGCTCGGCGCCGCGCGCGGTCAGGATCATCGCGCGGTCGGCCGCGGCCAGCATTCGCGCCGCCGCCACGATGTCACCCTCGGGCACGCCGGTGATCCGTTCGGCGCGGTCCGGCCAGTACAGCCGCACCGCGCGGCGCACCGCCTCGAATCCGGTGGTCCGTTCGGCGATGTAGTCGCGATCGATAAGGCCTTCGCGGGCAATGACGTTGAGCATGGCGTTGGCCAGAGCCAGGTCGGTTCCGGGGACGGGCTGCAGATGAAGGTCGGCGCGGCCGGCGGTGGCGGTGCGACGCGGATCTACGACGATGTGCTTGGCGCCGCGGGCGCGGCCCGCGTCGAAGTGCTGCATCGCCGGCGGCATCGTCTCGGCGGGGTTACCGCCGACGAGGAGGATGACGTCGGCCCGCGCGATATCGGCGAGCGGAAACGGCAGCCCGCGGTCGATGCCGAACGAGCGGTTCGACGCCGCGGCTGCCGAGGACATGCAAAACCGGCCGTTGTAGTCGATGGCCGAGGTGCGCAGCGCCACACGCGCGAACTTGCCGAGCTGGTAGGCCTTTTCGTTGGTCAGGCCGCCGCCGCCGAAACATCCGACCGCGTCGCGGCCGTAATCCCGCTGCGTCGTCTGGAAGGCGGCGACGATCCGTTCCAGCGCCTCATTCCAGGTGGCCGGACGCAGCGCGGCACCACGCTCGTCGCGAATCAATGGGGTGGTCAGCCGGTCCGGGTGCGCCAGCAGCTCGGCCGCGGTCCAGCCTTTCGCGCACAGCCCACCGCGATTGGTCGGAAAGTCCTCCTGCGGCGCGAGCTCGACCTGCCCACTCGACGCGTCGAGGGTGATCCCGCACTGCAACGAGCAGTACGGGCAATGAGTCTTCGTCGGCGCCAACGCCATTGGCGATCACCGCTTAGCTGGTGAGCCGGCAAGCAGTTGGCCGGCTCGGCTGGATGTACCTCCCATGTCGCCTCCCGATCGGCGCTTACCGCCGAAGGTACGTCGGCCGTGTTTCGAAGGCGTTTCCGCCGATTGTCCGCACGACTACCGCGGGATCACGGGCCCGTTCGCGGTGTGTGTTTCGCCCCGGGCGATACTTGACCGGTGCCGAACGACGACGTTCACCCCGACCTGCGCCGCATCGCCCGTTTCGCCCCGCGGCATCTGATCGGCCCCCGCAGCCTGCCGGTGATGCGGGCCATGGGCGGCCTGACGGGGCGCCGCGGGGCGCCACCCGGTGTCGAGGCGATCACCCTGGGATCCGGGGCCGGCGTGCGGCTGTTCCGGCCGGCCGGCCCGACGGAACCTACCCCCGCGCTGCTGTGGATCCACGGCGGCGGGTATGTGATCGGCACGGCCCAGCAGGACGACGCGGTATGCCGCGGGTTCAGCTCGCGGCTGGGCATGACCGTCGCGTCGGTGGACTACCGCCTAGCGCCCGAACATCCTTATCCCGCGCCGTTGGAGGACTGCTATTCGGCGCTGACCTGGCTGGCCGAGCTGCCCGCCGTGGACCGCCACCGGGTGGCGATCGCCGGCGCCAGCGCGGGCGGCGGCCTGGCGGCGGCGCTGGCACTGCTGGCCCGCGACCGCGGCGAGGTGAGCCCGGCATTCCAGGTGTTGGCGTATCCCATGCTGGACGACCGGAGTTCGGCCACGGGCGCCAGCCCGAACCACCGCCTGTGGAGCACCCGCAGCAACCGGTTCGGCTGGGACGCCTACCTCGGCGGCGCCGACCCCGCGGTCGCCGTCCCCGGCCGCCGCGACGACCTGAGCGGGCTGCCGCCGGCGTGGATCGGGGTCGGCACGCACGACCTGTTCCACGACGAGGACCTGGCCTACGCCCGGC
This sequence comes from Mycobacterium sp. NGS34, assembly GCF_059812845.1. Classification (NCBI taxonomy): domain Bacteria; kingdom Bacillati; phylum Actinomycetota; class Actinomycetes; order Mycobacteriales; family Mycobacteriaceae; genus Mycobacterium; species Mycobacterium sp. NGS34. The sequence continues at coordinate 650,995 of NZ_JCALDM010000001.1, read as the reverse complement.
GCCTGACCGACGCGGGCGTGCCGTGCCACGTCGAGGTGGTGCCGGGCGCGTTCCACGGCTTCGACGTGGTGGCACGCAAAACGCCAGTGGCGCAACGCTTTTTCGACAGCCAGTGCGAGAGCTTGCGCGCCGCGCTCGTCCCAGCCGCCTGAGCGCCGGTCACATCGCGAAGTAGACGAGCTCGCCGCCGATCACGGTGGCCGCCACCATGCCGGCGTCCAGCTCCGCCAGCGCCGTCGCCGGCGGCTCGGTCAGCACGCACAGGTCGCCCGGCTGCCCGGCTTCGACCGACCGCGGCCTTCCCGGGCAATCGGGGCGGCCCAGAAACATCGTCAAAGCCGTTACCGCCGAGACGCATTCGTTCGCGTTGAGCACGGCGCCGCTGGGTGTGGTGCGGTGCACCGCGGCCCGCATCGCGGTCCATGGGTCGCCGTGGCCGAACGGCATGTCGGTGGACAGCGCCACCGGCACCTCCGCCTCCAGTAGGGACGCCACCCGCCACAGCTGAGGGTGCTCGGCTGCGGGGACGTCGGCGAGGTATTGGTCGCCGCGCTCGGCGACGAAGTTCGGTTGCGTCACCACCGTGACCCCGAGCTCGGCGAGGTCCGCCAGATTGTCGTCGGGCACCACCGCGGCGTGCTCGATGCGATCCAGCGAATGGCTACCGGCGGCGCGCAGGGCCGCGATGGTGACCACCAGTTGGGCCGCCGTGACGCAGTGCACCGCGACGGGGCGGCCGTCGGCGTGCTGGTCGGCGACCCACCCGGTCAGGGCGTCCAAATCGAGGCGATCGTCCTGCAGGATCTTCTTGCCGGGTGCCAGAAAGCTTGGCCGTGGCCGGAATTCGCCGCGACGGTGCGCGACCAGCAGCGCGACCATGTCGTCGGCGCTCAGGTCGGGGGTGGCGTCGGTGACACCCGTGACGCCGGTCGCGGTGATGCGGCGGCTGAGCTCGGCCAGGTCGGTTTCGCGCTGCGCCAACGCATCCGACCAGCCGCGGTCCGCGCTGCGCAGGCGGCCGTCGGGGTGGTCGGGCAGGCCGACCCGGCCCAGCGCCTCGGAGTTGAGGATCCACAGCGCGCCACTGCGGTGCTGAATGCGCACCGGAACGTCACGCACGACGGCGTCGAGGGCCGTCCGGTCGAGCTCACCGGCGACGGACTCGTGATAGCCGACGGCGCGAATCCACCCGTCCGGGCCCGGCGTCGCATTCGAGAGCAGTTGTGTCAGTTGCTCTTTGGTGCTGACCCCCGGCGGCCCGACGAAGAACGAATCCAGCGCCGATGCGGCCGAGCGCAGGTGCACGTGGTGGTCGTGCAGCCCCGGCAGCACGGTCCCGCCCCCGGCGTAGAGCACGCCCTCCCCTTCGCGGGCGACCAGCCCGTCGCCCACCTCGTCGATCTGCGCGCCCACGCGGATGTCGACGGTGCGGCCGTCCAGCAGGGTGGCGCGGTGAATCAGCATGGCAGGCACTGCCTTTCGGCGACCATCCGGCGCACGACGTCATTGTCGGCGCCGAGCGCGGGCGCCGCGCCGCGGACCGTCGGCGCGTGCGGCGGCGGCGCCGGGTACGGGGTGGTCGACGCCTCGGTCGGTAACGCCGCGTGCGTCGCGGCGACCGCGGCCATGGACACGTGGATCAACTCCCCGCCGCCGCGGCGCAGCGATTCGAGCACCGTGAGGGCCGCCTCCAGCCCGGTCAGCGGGTCGGCGATGGCGTCGCCGCAGAACACCGGGCCGTCGCGCGCGGTACCGACCAGGCCGCCGGCCACCGCGGCGTCGTCGCCGAACGCCGGCCTGAGGTCGTCGTATCCGCTGATGCGCAACCAGATTCGGCCCGTCCGCGACGCGATGTGCTCCGGCCCGAGCCCCCGCCGTTGCAGCGCGGTGGGACGCGAGCCCTCGATCACGACGTCGGCGACGCCGAGCAGCTCGCGCAGCTCGTCGGCCTGGCGATCGAAATCCACACAGTAGGAAAGCTTCTCACCGTTCATCCAGTCGTAGAAGGCACGGTTGCCCTCCCGGGTGCCGTCCGGGCGGCGCGGGCTCTCCACCTTGACCACGGTCGCCCCGCCGCGCGCCAGGAGCTGCCCGCACAGCGGTCCCGCCCACATCGAGGACAGGTCGGCCACCAGCAGGCCGGCCAACTCGCGCGGGTGCGCCCGGAAGCCCAAGTGCCGCACCTGCGGCGACGCGGCGGCGACCTCACCCAGCGCGGCGGCCGGGATGTCGAGCAGTGCCGCACGCTCGGTGACCGCAGACACCGGACGCGTTGCGGCCCAGCGCTGCAGCGCCGGCCACGGATCGGCGCCCCCCGCTTCGGTCTCCAGCAGCGCGGGGACGGCGGCGACGTCGTCGGGGCGCGACAGCGTGATCGCGCACCAGCCATCGCGGGCCGGCAGCAACCGGGTGGCGCCGCCCGCCGACACCCGGCCGCGGCGCGTCAACCCGAGGAGCGCGGCCCGCCCGGCCAGCAGCGCGGCGGGGTCGATGGGGACGCCCGTTCGGCGACGGACGGCCGTGGCCACCTCCTCGGCGCGGGCCAACACGTTGGCGCGGGAGAAGTCGGGCGGCCCGTCGGGCAGGCCGGTCAGGCAGGCCAGCCCGCTGCTACCCCAGCTCGACGCCAACGTCGACGAAGCCGAACTCACGCCCACCATTGTGCGCGCGGCTTGGTCGGCGCGACTCAGAAATGCAACGCGTCGAACCGCCAGTCCAGCACCGGCCGGTCGGGCGTGCCCTCCGCATCGCCGACCGCGTAGACCACCGACCGCAGCCCCAGCACCCCACCGTGGCCGGTCGGCCGGGCGGTCTCGACGTGCAGCTCGCTGTACAGGGTGTCGCCCTCGTGCACCGGCCCGGTGTGATCGCAGGACTGCCAACCCAGCACCGTCGCCAGGTTGGGCAGCAGCCTGCTCGCCTGCGCGAGCGCCAGCCCGATGGTGTGGCCGCCGTACACCAGCCGCTGCCCGCCGACCCGCGAATCGTGGTGAGTGGCGGCGATGTTCAGGGTGAGCCGGGCGAGTTCGGGTGCGCCGCTGACCACGTCGCCGGTGCTGCGCAGCACCGCGCCCGCCAGGCCGGGGTCAAAATGGGGGCCCGGCACCTTGCTTCGGAACACGTCGGCGTCCCACTGCGCGGTCGGGTCGTGGGCCGGGCCGGGCACGTCGGCGCCGACGGCCGACAGATCGTCGGCGGGCGCGTTCTCGGGATTCCAGCCCGGGCTGGCCGGCAGCATGCCGCACCGGTAGAAGTCGAGGACCAACCGGTCGGCCTGGTCGATCGTGATCATCCGCAGCGCCGCCATTCCGGTCGGCGCCCGGCCCGGCTTTGGTGAATTCGCGCGCAGCCCAACCACTTCGGTGCGGGTGTAGATGGTGTCGCCGACGACGGGAAACCGGTGGAACACCAGCCCCCGATAGAACAGGTTGGCCTTGACCCGCTGGGTGGCCAGCGTCGACTGGCCGATCGCTACGTCGCAGACCAGCGCCGGGTGTGCCAGCGGCCCCGGCACGCCGGTCACGGCGGTGCTCAGCACCGCATCGCACGCCAGGCGCAGCCGGTCTCCCACGATCGCCTGATGCGCCGCGGCCATCCCCGCCGAGAGCGTCATCGCCGGCGCCCAGTCGAAGACCTGGCCGACCGAGAGATCGTCGAAGTAGGGGCCGCCCTCCCGTACATGCGCATAAGTCACGGGGCCAATATGGCACACGTGGGCAGTGAGCTGAACGACGACGAGGACATGCTGGTCGCGACGGTGCGGGCGTTCACCGACCCCGAGGCGTGGATCGACCAGCTGCAGCGGATCGGGATCTGCAGCAGCTGGCGCGCGGCTGGATGAGCCTGGCCGGCGTGATGGGCGGGCGCACCGTGGTGGCCAAGCTGCTCACCCTGTTCGGCAGAACCAACGAGATTCGGCGCAACGTGATCGCCGCGCAGCTCGTTGCCCGGGGCGGGATCTGACGCGAACCTCCCTGATTGAGGCTCGGGTTTGCTGTATATTTGCCTGACTTCGGCGCCAGCAAAGAGAGGCAGCTGCCATGAGTTATCCCCCAGGGCCGTACGAAGGGTCCCCAGAATGGCAGGGCCAGCAGCCGCCGCCTTGGCAGGGCCAGCCACCGCCGCCGCCGCCCGGATACCCGGCCCCGCAGCCGGGTTGGCCGGCCCAGCGCGAGCCGGACAACTACCTCGTCTGGGCGATCCTCGTCACGGTGCTGTGCTGCCTGCCGTTCGGGATCGTCTCGATCGTGTACTCCACCAAGGTCTCCGGGCTGTGGACGCAGGGTCGGTACGCCGAGGCGCAGTCCGCGGCCGACAGCGCGAAGAAGTGGGCCATCATCGGCGCGATCGCGGGCGTGGCGGCCTACGTCATCATCGGCGTCCTGTACGCCTTCGTCTTCGCGGTGGCCGTCTCGAACCTCCCGTCCACGACCACCACCACGTATTCGGGCTTCTGACCTTAAGTGAGGCCTTGGGCGCCAACGTGAGTCGCGTCCACCAGCCCCCACTCCCGGGCGGTCTCGGCGCCGATCGTCCGGCCGGACAGCACCAGGTACGCGGTGCGCCAGCGGCCGATGCGCCGGGTGATGCTGACGGTGCCGCCGGCGCCCGGGATCAGGCCGAGGCTCAATTCGGGTAGCCCGAACACCGAATCGTCGCGCGCCTCAACCCATCCGCAGAACGCCGCCATCTCCAGCCCGCTGCCCATCACCCGACCATGCACCTGGGCGCGGCACGCCCGACCCAGCCGCGCGGTCAGCGCATCGAGCGCGAGTGCGGGGCTGTGCCGGGTGCGGGCCAGGTGCGCGCTCGCCGGGTCGGCGAAGGTGCCGAATTCCGCGAGGTCCCCGCCGCTGCCGAACGATGGGCCGTTGCCGCTCAACACGATCCCGCTCACCGAAGGGTCCAGCAGCGCGACGGTCAGCGCCTCGAGCAGCGCGGCCCGCGCATCGGTGGAGAACGCGTTGTGGCGTTGCGGCCGGTTGAACGTGATCCGCAGGGTGTCGCCGTCGCGCCGCGCGAGCACCGGCTCGGCGATGTCGGGCACGCGGGCCGGGCCGCGTTCGGCCAGCCACCGCGCGAACTCCGGGCCGGCCTGCAGCGTCGAGTAGGCCAGCGATTCGGTCACCACCCCGGCCCGCGTCGGGCCGCCGGGGTCGACCGCGCGCAGCACGTCGTCGCACACGGCGCTGGCCTGCGGCCACCGCTGGCAGCGCTCTGTGAGCTCGGCCAGGGCGTCGGGCACCGAGTCGACGGTGACGACCCGGCGATCTGAGCACGGGTCCTCGGTCAGCGTGAAAGTGGCGCGATCGAGCCATGATTCGTCCGCGTCCGCGATCGGCCCAACGGCGACCTGCACACCGGGCAGCGCATCGTCATCGGGCTGCGGGGGCCCGCTCAGGTCGACGACGCGCAGGGTCACACCGAGTACTTCTCGATCAGCCCGTTCTTGTAGAGCTTTCCCGTGTCGGTGCGCGGCAGCTGCGCCTCGAAGGCGATCGAGCGCGGACATTTGTAGTGCGCCAGGCGGTCCCGCAGCCACGCGGTCAGTTCGTCGGCGAACTGATCGGTGGCGTCGGCCGGGTCGACGGTCTGCACGGCCGCCACGACGCGCTGGCCCATCTCGTCGTCGGGAACGCCGAATACCGCGGCATCCAACACCTTCGGGTGCGTGACCAGAAGGTTCTCCGTCTCCTGCGGGTAGATGTTGACCCCGCCGGAGATGATCATGTGATGGCGCCGGTCCGTGAGGTAGAGGTAGCCCTCCTCGTCGAGGTAGCCGACATCGCCGACCGTCACCCAGCCGTGCGTGTCGCGCGACGCGGCGGTTTTCGTCGGGTCGTTGAGGTATTCGAACGAGTGCCCGCCCTCGAAGTAGATTTCGCCGGGCTGGCCGGGTGGCAGCTCGGTGCCGTCCTCGCCGAGGATGTGAGCCGCGCCCAGGTATGGTTTGCCGACCGAACCGGGGTGCGCCAGCCACTCCTCGGCGCTGATCAGCGTCGCCCCGATCGCCTCCGAGGAGGCGTAATACTCGTCGATGATCGGCCCCCACCAGTCGATCATCTGCTTCTTGATCTCCACCGGGCACGGCGCGGCGGCGTGCATCACCCGCTTGAGACTGGAGAGATCGTACGAATCGCGAACGGCGGGAGGCAGTTTCAGCATCCGGGTGAACATGGCCGGCACGAACTGGCCGTGGGTGATGCGGTGGCGCTGGATGGCGTCCAGCGTGCCCTCGGCGTCGAACTTCTCCAGCACGACCGTGGTGATGCCGCCCGCCTGCGCGCTCATCGACCACACCGACGGCGCGGTGTGATAGAGCGGGGCCGGGCTCAGATAGATCGAGTCGGGGGCCATCCAGATCTCGACCAGCGCCGACATCATGCCGGGCGCCTCGGCGGGCGGGAGATGCGGCAGGTCGCGCCTGATGCCCTTGGGCCGCCCGGTGGTACCCGAGGAGTACTGCAGCAGGTCGCCCTCGATCTCGTCGTCGATCGGGGTATCCGGTTGGTTTGCAACGCATTCGGGGTAACGCTCCCAGCCCGGTAGGTCGCCGTCCGCGATCATCAGCAGCTCGGGCAGCGCCGGGAGATGGTCGCCCAACTGCACGAGCGTGTCGCGCAAGGCCGCCGAACCGATGATCGCCTTGGCGTTGCTGTTGTCGACGATGTAGGCGGCCTCGGCCGCGGTCAGGTGGGTGTTGATCGGCACGTAGTACAAACCGCTGCGGCGCGCCGCCCACATCACCGCGTGGATGTGCTGGTTGTTCTCCATCAGGATCGCGACGGTGTCCCCCTCGCGCAGGCCGGCCTGGCGGAACCGATGCGCCAGCCGGTTGGCGCGGGCTTCCAGGTCATCGAAGGTGACGACCGTCCCGGACGGGTACAGGATCACGGCGGGCTTGTCGGCGCCGACATGCTGGCGAATCTGCATGCGCAGACTGTACGACGCCCGGTTTGACACGTGTCATGCGGGCAGCAACAGGGCGCTGTCCCCGAATTCGTGCCACAGATAGCCGCGCGCCACGGCCTCCCGGTAGGCCGCCGCGACCAGGTCGGGGCCCGCGACGGCCTCCAGCAGCAGCAGGTGCGAGGCGCCGGCGTCGTGCCAGCCGGTGATCAGGCCGTCGACCACCCGGCACGGGCGGTGTGGGCCGAGCACCAGGTCGGTCCATCCGACGGCCGGGCGGACCACGCCGGCGGCGTTCGCGGCCGACTCCAGTGCGCGGGTCACCGTGGTGCCGACGGCGATCACCCGGTTGCCGGCCGCGCGCGCCGAGTTCACCAGCCGCGCGGTGGGCGCCGGCACCTCGAACAGCTCAGGCGTCGGCGGCTCGCCCGCTTCGGCCGAGGACACCCCCGCGTGCAGCGTGACCGGCGCGATCGCGATCCCGGACGAGACCAGGGCGGTCACCAGTTCGGTGCTGAAAGGCCTGGCAGCGCTGGGCATTTCGGCGCTACCGGCGGACCGGGCGAACACGGTCTGGTAGTAACGCAGCGGCCACTCCCGCGGCACGTACGCGTACCGGATCGGCCGCCCGTGCCGCGCCAGGTAGGCCGGCAGGTCGCCTTCGAGGATGACGCGCGCGGTCCACAGCCGCGCGCCCTCGACCCCCGGTTCCGGATACGACGACCCGATGGCGAGGCCCGCGCCGCCGGGCAGCTCGACGCGTTCGCCGGGCCGCACGTCGGTGAGGTGGCCGGTGGCGTCCGCCGGGGGCCGCAGTTCCACCACCCACTCGTTCTCGCCGCGCGCCGTCGAGAAGTGCACCGTGACGGCCCGCCCGCCGCGGCGGCCGTCGACCGCGGCGGGCATCGTGGCGGAGTTGTTCACCACCAGCAGATCGCCCGGTCGCAGCTGGTCACCGAGGTCGGCGAAGCGGGCGTGGCTGATCCCGTCCGGGCGGGCGACCAGCAGCCGGACCGCGTCGCGGGCGAGGCCGCGGCCTTCGGGCGGCTCGATGGCATCGGAGCCCGGGGGTCGGTGGAAGTGGATCATGACAGCGCTCCGGACAACAGCTCCGCGGCGCGGTAGCGGCCCGCGGGGGGCCGGGTGTCCAAGAGGCGCAGCAACGCGGGCACGACGGATTCCGGCTCGGCACGATCGGAGATGTCCTCACCGGGAAACGCGGCCTGGTGCATCTCTGTGCGCATGTCGCCCGGGTCGAACGCGTAGACGGCAATGGCCGGAGTCTCGGCCGCCAGGACGGCCGACAGCTGGTCCAGCGCGGCCTTCGACGAGCCATAGCCGCCCCAGCCGGCGTACGGCTCGACGGCGGCGTCGGACGACAAGTTGACGATCGCCCCCGCGTTGGCGGCGAGCGCCGGCAGCGCCGCCCGGATCAGCGCCAGTGGGGCGAACACGTTGGTTTCGTACACGGCGCGCAACTCGCCGATCGGGTAGTGGGCGAGCGCCGGCTGCGGGCTGGGTCCCAGGCGGCTGGCGTTGTTCACCAGCAGGCCAAGGGGGCCGGCCCCGACCGCGGCGGTCAGCAGCGTGTCACGGTGCGAGGCGTCGGTCACGTCGCCGGGCAATCCGATCAGTCGATCCGAATTAAGTTCTGCGACAGTTGCTTTGAGTTCACTAGCGCGGCGGGCATCGGCGACGACGGTCCACCCGTGGTCGAGCAGGGCGGCGGTCACGGCCCGGCCGAACCCGCGGGAGGCGCCGGTGACGATGGCTACGGGGCTTGGTTGCGATTGAGTCATAGCGCCCATACTGATAGTTGAAGTAAACTTTAAGTCAAGTCCGCGATCCGAGAAGGCCCACAATGGACAAGCGCGATCTGTTCACCGTCAGCGAGATCGCGCGCCGCAGCGGCTTCGCCGCCTCGGCGATCCGCTTCTACGAGAGCCAGGGCCTCATCACGGCGACCCGGACGTCGGGCAATCAGCGCCGGTTCGAGCGGCAGATGCTGCGGCGCCTGGCCTTCATCAAGGCCGCCCGCAACGTCGGGCTGAGCCTCGACGAGGTGGCCGACGCGCTGGCGACCCTGCCCGACGGCCGCACCCCCACCCGCGCCGACTGGGCCCGGCTGTCCAAGAGCTGGCGCGCGCGCCTCGACGACCAGATCGCGGGGTTGATCGCGCTGCGCGACAACCTCGACTCCTGCATCGGCTGCGGCTGCCTGTCACTGAAGCGCTGCGCGATCTCCAACCCGGGCGACCTGGCGGCCGGCGCCGGGGCGGGCGCGGTGTACCTGCCCCGATCGCTGAGACGCCCGGCTACAGGTGCGGAACTTTAGGCCTCGGCGAGCCGCTGCTTGAGCGCCTCGAACTCGTCCTTGACCCCGGTCGGCAGCTTGTCGCCGACGAACTCGAACCACTCCTCGATCAGCGGCAGTTCCTCGCGCCACTCGTCGGCCCTAACGGCCAGCGCCTGCGCGACCTCGTTGCCGTCCGTGTCGAGGCCGTCCAGGTCCAGGTCCTCGGGGGTCGGCACGATGCCGATCGGGGTGTCCTGGCCGCCCGCCCGGTGCTCGATGCGGTCGACGATCCACTTCAGCACGCGGCTGTTCTCGCCGAAGCCCGGCCACAGGAACTCGCCCTTCTCGCCGCGGCGGAACCAGTTGACGAAGAACACCTTCGGCAGCTTGGACTCGTCGGAGTTCTTGCCCAGGTCCAGCCAGTGCTGGAAGTAGTCGCCGACGTGGTAGCCCAGGAACGGCAGCATGGCCATCGGGTCGCGGCGCACGGTGCCGACCTTGCCCTCGGCGGCGGCGGTCTGCTCGCTGCCCATGGTCGCCCCCATGAACACGCCGTGCTGCCAGTCGCGGGCCTCGGTCACCAGCGGCACCGTGGTCTTGCGGCGGGCGCCGAACAGGATGCCCGAGATCGGCACGCCCTGCGGGTCGTCCCACTCCGGCGCCAGGATGGGGCACTGCGACATCGGCGTGCAGTACCGCGAATTCGGGTGGGCCGCATTGGTTTCCGTCTCGCGGAAGTACCAGTCGTTGCCCTTCCAGTCGGTGAGGTGCTGCGGGTCGCCCTCGAGTCCTTCCCACCACACCTCGTCGTCGTCGGTGAGGGCGACGTTGGTGAACACGGTGTTGCCCGCGGCGATGGTGCGCATGGCGTTGGGGTTGGACTTCCAGTTGGTGCCCGGCGCCACCCCGAAGAAGCCGAACTCGGGGTTGACGGCGTAGAGCCGGCCGTCCTTGCCGAACCGCATCCAGGCGATGTCGTCACCGAGCGTCTCGGCGCGCCAGCCCGGGATGGTCGGCTGCAGCATGGCCAGGTTGGTCTTGCCGCACGCCGACGGGAACGCCGCGGCGAAGTAGTAGGCCTTGTTCTCCGGGGAGATCAGCTTGAGGATCAGCATGTGCTCGGCGAGCCAGCCCTCGTCGTGCGCCATCGCCGAGGCGATGCGCAGCGAGTAGCACTTCTTGCCCAGCAGCGCGTTGCCGCCGTAGCCGGAGCCGTAGCTCATGATTTCGCGGGTCTCGGGGAAGTGGGTGATGTACTTGGTCTCGTTGCACGGCCACGCCACGTCCTGCTGGCCCGGCTCCAGCGGGGCCCCCACGGAGTGCAGCGCCTTGACGAAGAAGCCGTCGTCGCCCATCTTCTCCAGGGCCGCCTTGCCCATCCGGGTCATCACCTTCATCGAGACGACGACGTATTCGGAGTCGGTGATCTCAACGCCCAGCTTGGGGTCGTCGGCGCCGAGCGGGCCCATGCAGAACGGCACCACATACATGGTGCGGCCGCGCATGCAGCCGCGGTACAGGTCCTTCATGGTGGACCGCATCTCGGCGGGGTCCATCCAGTTGTTGGTCGGGCCGGCGTCGATCTGCCGCTCGGAGCAGATGAAGGTTCGCGACTCCACGCGCGCCACGTCGGAGGGGTCGGACAGCGCCAGGAAGGAGTTGGGGTACTCCTTGGGGTTCAGCCGCTTGAACGTGCCCGCAGCGACGAGCTGATCGGTGAGCCGCTGGAACTCCTCGTCGGAACCGTCGGTGAAGACCACCCGGTCGGGCTGGGTCAACTCGGCGACCTCGGCCACCCAGGACAGCAGCCCCTGGTGATTGGTGGGCGCGGTGTCCAAACCGGGGATGGTCGCTGAAGTCATCGAAGTCTCCTGGATTCTTCTGCCTGCTTACTCGGCTCGTATTTGAGTTGCCTTGCTATGCCCTCGCCCACACAACTGTTTACATGGTGGCGTTAGCTACAGGTTATCGTGAGCCACTTGTTCCAGAGGTCTCGGGCGGGTATAAGCCTTCTCACAACAACGATTCAGAAACAGGGCCGAACGTCACGCGTCGTCGCCATTCTCGCTCCCTGAAGCCGGTTCATCGTTGTCGCCCTCGAGTTGGGGTATACCCGGTTGTCCCAGTTCTGCACGCACGGCGTCCAGGGCCGCCTGCACGGTCGGCATCTCCCGGTCGCGCACCGCGGCCGCCCGCGCCGCCGCGATCGCGTGCTCGCGCAGTTCGCTGTCGATCGCGCTGACCTGGTCGGCCACCTGCGCGTTCTCCGCCTCGTCGCGGGCGACCAACGCGGTGCTCAGCAGCGACTCGGCGACCAGCACCCGGGTCGCCACCAACTCCTCCACCGTCGACTGCAGCGACGACGTCACGTCGCCGGCCCAACGGTCCAGCAGCGACCGGTCGCGCAGCAGTCCGCGGATGTGGACGACGACGAACGTGACCGCGACCCCGACGGCGACGCAGCCGACCGCGCCCGCCGCGGCCAGGGCAGGGCTGAGCCGGGAGGCGAGCCCGCCGACCAGCCGGCTGAGGGTCAGCGCCACACCGATCCCGAAGCCGGCGCCCAGCAGCATCATCAGCCAGGTTTCGTGCCGGCGGGATTTCAGCGGCGCCGGCGGGACCTCCACCGTCGGCAGCTGATCGACACCGGGCAGGGCGACCGGCACGCCCAGCACCTGGGCGACCTCGGCGAGGTGGGTGCTGGTTCCCTCGCTCACCTCGGCCACCACCTCGTCGACGCGGCCGCGTGCGTACTCACCGAAGCCGGCCATCTTGCGCCGGGACAGGCCGGCGGCGTCCTCTTGCAGCTCCGTGCGCACCGACGAGCAGCGGTTGCGCGCGAAGTAGGACAGCTGGACGCGGGCCTGCTGAATCTGGCCGCGCAGCGTGATGGTGCGCTCGGTTTTCGCCTGCCGCCGCTGCCGCAGGGCCCCGCTGCGCTCCTCGCGCAGCGCGTCGACCCGCGCCCGCCGGCCGGCACCGTCGACGTCGCGGTCGATGCGCTGGGCGACCGTCTGCAGCCGGGATTCCCAGGCGCGCAACCTGTTTCGCCGCGGAATGTCGGGGTCGGCGAGTTGCTCGTCGACGGTCCGCACCAGGTCGTCGACGCTCGGGTCGCCCACGTCGGGCAGGGCGGCGGCACCGACCCAGGGCACGTCGGCGTACCGCGCAGCGTGCGCGGCCAGGGTGTCGCGGTTGGCGGCGAGGACGTCGCGCCAGTTGCGGTGCACGTCGATCTTGGACACCACGCCGACGACGACGTCGGTGTGCTCGGCGGCGGCGTCCAGCAGCGCGCAGTCGGATCCGGTCAACTGCGCCGCCGCGGAGACGACGAAGACGACGGCGACCGGCGCGTCGCCGGGTCCCAGATCCGCCGACTCGACGAACTTGTGCTGCGACAGCCGTTCGCGCAGTGCCGACACCACGGCTGTGACGCCGGCCAGCCACGGGCCGGTCACCAACACCACGTCGCGGCGGTTGATGCCGGGCGAATCGAGCCGGGGCCCGATCGCCGCCACCAGCGCGTCGACCTCGGCGGCCGGATCGTCGCCGCTCACCGTGGCTCCCCGGGCGGCGCCCCGCACGCCCGCGACCACAGCCGCAGCGATCCCCGGGCGATGTCCGCGCCGCAGGCGCGCTGCAGATCACTCACCGGTCCCAGCCTGCCAAGGCTGTAGCGCTGCCAGCGCACCGCCCGGGGCAGGGGGTCCGCGGGCTCGTCTCCGCCGGGGTCGAGCCCGGCGGCCTCGGCCAGGTCGACCGCGGCCGCCATCCGGGCGACCACCGTGTCGTCGCGGGACAGAAACCCGTGGATGCCGTCGTCGCCGACCGCGAGGGCCTCGAGTTCGGCGACGGCCCGCAGCACCCGCTGGTAGCGGACCTGCGCGCCGACCGCCGAGATGTTGTCGACGACGGCGTCGACGCCGCTGATCCGGCGCAGCAGGGCGTGGGCCTGCGGCGGCGTCCTGCCCTGCCGGGCCGCGGCGATGCCCAGCGCGGTGCCGAACAGGTCGAGCGTCTCGAGCAGGCGCAGCCGCACGTCGGTCGGCACGGGCAGGTCCGCCGCGAGGAAGCCGGTGTAGGAGCCGTCCAGACAGCGCGCTCCGGCCGGGTCGGCGGCCAGCGCCCGCAGCGCCGCCCACAGCGCTTCGTCCAGGCCGTCCAGCCCGGCGACCGCGAGCAAACCGCTCATCGGCGCGACCGGCGCCCCGACGAGCGCGTCGAACCGAACGTCGCCGGTGCGGCCGGACAGCCCGGCCAGGTCGGTCTTGTTCAGGACCGCCAGCACCGGGCGTCCGGCGGCGGCGACGGCGTCGGCGTCCTCGGGCTTGATCACCTCGGCGGTGACATACACGACCACGTCGACGGCCGCCCCCGTCGTCACGGTGATCCCGCGCCCGGCCCCGGCGCGGTCCAGGGCGCGTGCCACCGTGCGGCGACCCACCCCGCGGCGGCCGCGGACGTCCACGCGCAGCGGCGCGCCGGCCCGCTCGGCGATGGCCGCCAGGCGCGGGTCGGCGCGGCCGGCGGCAAAGCGCGCCAGCTCGTCGACGAAGATCTTGTGCCCTTGTCCCCTCATGTCCTGCCCGTTCGATCCGATGGGCGTCCGTTTGCCGGGCGGCCGGTCGGGTCTCACCGAATGGTGGCATCTGAGTCACACAGATGCGAGCCACCGCTACCAGCCGAAGGCAACTGTTGGGTATCAATCTGGACCACGGGCGGCTACATCGGGGGTTCATGGGCCACCATGGACAAATGCATGCGCAACCCGGGGTCGGGACATGTCCCGGCGCGCCGGTGGGAGTGGAGGCTGGCCTGCAGACTGGAGAACCGCCTGGTCCCGAACATCGCCGCCTGCCGGCCACGACTTTCCGGTCGCGGCGTTCCGCGCTTTCGGAGTCCCAGCGCCAGACCTGGGAGCGGCTGTGGCCGAAACTGGGCATCTCGGTCGGGCCTCCCCCCTCCGGAGCCCCGCCGCGCCCGGAACCGCTGGACACCGGCGCGTGGTTCGGCCGCCACGCCCCGGTTGTGCTCGAAATCGGTTGCGGCAGCGGCACATCCACCCTCGCGATGGCCCAGGACGAGCCCGGCGTCGACGTGATCGCGGTGGAGGTCTACCGGCGGGGCCTGGCGCAGCTGCTGTCCGCGATCGACCGCGAACAGGTCGGCAACATCCGGCTTATCCGCGGGAACGGCATCGACGTGCTGGATCGCCTGATCGCGCCGGGTTCGCTGACCGGGGTGCGCGTCTTCTTTCCCGATCCCTGGCCCAAAGCCCGGCACCACAAGCGCCGGTTCCTGCAGCCGAGCACGATTGGCCTGATCGCCGACCGGTTACTCCCTGGTGGTGTCCTGCACGCCGCGACGGACCATCCCGGCTATGCCGAGCACATCGCCGAGGCCGGCGATGCGGAACCCCGGCTTCGTCGCGTGCAGCCGGGCAGCCGGCTGCCGATCTCGGTCGTGCGCCCGACCACCAAGTACGAGACCAAGGCCCAAGAAGCGGGCAGCGCCGTGAACGAGTTCATCTGGAGTAGGCGATAAATATGAGCCTGACCGAAGAGGCAACAGCAGCAGAAGCGGCACCCGAACCGCTGGAATCACCGGCGGTTCTGTCGGCCGAGGGCCTGAGCAGCTTCCAACCGCCGGCCGGGCGCGTGCTGCTCGTCTGGGACGCTCCCAATCTCGACATGGGCCTGGGCTCCATCCTGGGGCGGCGCCCGACGGCCCTGGAGCGTCCCCGCTTCGACGCCCTGGGTCGCTGGCTGTTGGCGCGAACCGCGGAGGTCAGCTCGGGCCGGCCCGGTGTCGTCATCGAGCCCGAGGCCACCGTTTTCACCAACATCGCCCCGGGCAGCGCCGACGTCGTCCGGCCGTGGGTGGACGCGTTGCGAAACGTGGGGTTCGCGGTCTTCGCCAAGCCGAAGATCGACGAGGACAGCGACGTGGACCACGACATGCTGGCCCACATCGCGCAGCGGCAATCCGAAGGACTCGCGGCGCTGGTGGTGGCGTCCGCCGACGGTCAGGCCTTCCGTCAACCGCTGGAAGAAACCGCGCGGACCGGGGTTCCCGTCCAGGTGATCGGATTTCGCGAACACGCCAGTTGGGCGCTAGCGTCGGATACCTTGGACTTCGTCGACCTGGAAGACATCGCGGGTGTGTTCCGGGAGCCGTTGCCGCGGATCGGCCTGGATTCGCTGCCTGACCATGGAGCATGGCTGCAGCCGTTCCGGCCGCTGTCCGCCCTGTTGACCACGCGTGTGTGAGACTGGGAAATCAATGCGTGGGTCGCTAGAGATCCAGTAAGGAGCTTACGTGTTCGCCTGGTGGGGACGAACTGTGTACCGGTATCGGTACATCGTCATCGGGGTCATGGTGGCTCTGTGCCTAGGCGGCGGCATTTTCGGCATGAGCCTGGGCAAACACGTTACACAGAGCGGGTTTTACGACGACGGCAGCCAGTCGGTCAAGGCGTCCATCCTGGGTGACCAGACCTACGGCCGCGACCGCACCAGCCACGTCGTCGCCACCTTCACCGCTCCCGACGGCAAGACCGTCGAGGACCCGGCGTGGCGGCAGAAGATCGTCGACGAGCTGAACAAGTTCAAGAGCGACCACCCCGACCAGGTCGTCGGGTGGGCGGGCTGGCTGGCGGTGGCCAATCCCGCCGACGCGCCCCCGCTGATCAAGGGGATGGCCACCGAGGACAAGAAGCACACGTTCGTGTCGATCCCGCTGAAGGGGGACGACGACGACTCCATCCTCAACAACTACAAGACCATCGCGCCGGACCTGCAGAAGCTCGACGGCGGCACCGTGCAGCTCGCGGGCCTGGAACCGATCGCCAACGCCCTGACCGGAACCATCGCCAGCGACCAGAAACTCCTGGAATACCTCGGGCTGCCGATAGTGACCGTGGTGCTCTTCCTGGTGTTCGGCGGCGCGGTCGCCGCGGGCCTCCCCGTCATCGTGGGCGGGCTGAGCATCGCGGGCGCCCTGGGCATCCTGCGGTTCGCCGCGATCTTCGGTCCGGTGCACTTCTTCGCCCAGCCGGTGGTCTCGCTGATCGGTTTCGGTATCGCCATCGACTACGGGCTATTCGTGGTGAGCCGGTTCCGGGAAGAGATCGCCGAGGGCTACGACACCGAGGCCGCCGTGCGCCGCACGGTCATGACGGCCGGGCGGACCGTCACCTTCTCGGCGGCGCTGATCATCGCCTCGAGCGCCAGCCTGCTCGTGTTGCCGCAGGGCTTCGTGCACTCGCTGGTCTACGCGATCTTCGCCGCCGTCGGGCTCGCGGCGCTGCTGTCGATCACGCTGCTGCCCGCCTGCCTCGGCATCCTGGGCCGTCACGTCGACGCGCTGGGCGTGCGGACCGCGTTCCGCGTTCCCTTCCTGCGCAACTGGAAGGTCTCGCGCGCCTACCTCAACTGGCTCGCCGACCGGCTGCAGAAGACCAAGACCCGCGAAGAGGTCGAGGCCGGGTTCTGGGGCAAGCTGGTCAACGTCGTGATGAAGCGGCCGCTGGCGTTCGCCATCCCGATCGCCGTCGGCATGATCCTGCTGGTCATCCCGCTCGGCAACCTGCAGTTCGGCGGCATGAGCGAGAAATACCTGCCGCCCAACAACTCCGTGCGCCTGGCGCAGGAGCACTTCGACAAGACCTTCCCCGGCTACCGCACCGAGCAGCTGACCATGGTGATCAAGAGCAACAACGGCAGCAAGGTCACCGACCAGCAGGTGGCCGACATCCGCAACAGGATCTCGGGGATCAGCGGCTTCACCGACAAGACCTGGGAGGAGCGTCCGTGCCCGGCCATCGCGGGCAACCCCTGCGTCAACGGCCCGAACGGCGCGACGCAGCCCAAGAACGACTCGGTGCGCGTGATCCAGAACGGCCTGGTCAACAAGAACGATGCCGAGAAAAAGATCAACGAGCTGCGGGCTATTAGCCCGCCGAAGGGCCTCAGCCTGCTAGTCGGCGGCACGCCGGCCCTCGAGCAGGACAGCATCCATAGCCTGTTCGCCAAGGCCCCGCTGATGATGACCCTGTTGCTCGGCGCCACCACGTTGCTGATGTTCCTGGCGTTCGGGTCGGTGGTGCTGCCGATCAAGGCGGTGGTGATGAGCGCGCTGACGCTCGGATCCACCCTGGGCATCCTGACCTGGATCTTCGTCGACGGGCACTTCTCGAGCGTGCTGAACTTCACCCCGACGCCGCTGATGGTGGTGCTCATCGCGCTCGTGGTCGCGGTGGGCTTCGGCCTGGCCACCGACTATGAGGTGTTCCTGGTGTCCCGAATGGTCGAGGCGCGCGAACGCGGCATGTCCACAGCGGAGGCGATCCGGATCGGCACCGCGACCACCGGACGCCTCATCACGGCAGCCGCGCTGGTCCTCGCCGTGGTCGCCGGCTCGTTTATGTTCTCCGACCTGGTGATGATGAAGTACCTCGCGTTCGGCTTGGCAGCGGCGCTGCTCCTGGACGCCACCGTGGTCCGGATGTTCCTGGTGCCGTCGGTGATGAAGCTGCTCGGCGACGACTGCTGGTGGGCCCCGCGCTGGGCGCGGCGGCTGCAGAACAAGATCGGTCTGGGCGAGATCGACCTGCCCGACGAGCGCAAGCGGCCCACCCTCAACGGCCGGCCGGCCAGGCCCCCCGTCGCGGCGGCCAGCCTGGCCGCCGGCGCACCGCGCGCGCCGCACGACCCCACCCACCCCGGCGCGCTGGAGCCGTCGCGGGCGGGCCACCCGGACCAGCTCGAACCCAGGCCCGCGCGGGAACTGGCGCCCGGCGCGCCGAGCACACCGTCCGCCGCCAGCACCACGCGCCTGCAGGCTCAGCCGGCCCAGCCGATCGAGCCCACGACCGCGCGCCTCTCGGCGCCCGCCAACGCGGCGCCCAAGCCGCCGTCGTCGCCGCGGCCACCTGCGCCCCCGACAACGTCCGGCGGTCAGACGCGGGCGATTCCGGTCCCCACCAACCGCTCCGGTGACTTACCGGAATCCGATGACTCCGAGCCCGCCACCGAGAAGCTCGACGCGCGCGGGCAAAGCGACAACGGCGACCGGCGTCGCAGGGGCGCCGGCGGGGGCGTCAGCGCGCAGGATCTGCTGCGCCGCGAGGGACGGTTGTAGCGCCCGACGGCCCAGTCGCGTAGCGCCCGACGGCTCAGTCCGGCTCGTCCGGCTCCGCCTGGACGACGGCCCCGACCTCGTCGGCATCCTCGGCCTGCTTTTCGGCCTCGGCGGAAGGATCCCGGGCGAGCAGCACTTGGATGGCGTTGTTGAGGAACGCGACCGTCGGTACGGCGAGCAGCGCCCCGACGATCCCGCCGAGCACGCCGCCGGTGGAGATGGCCAGCACCACCCCGAGTGGATGGATCGAGACCGCGCGACCCATCACCAGCGGCTGCAGCAAATGCGCCTCGAGCTGGTTCACCGCGATCAGCAAACCGAAGGTGATCAGCGCATAGACGACGCCTTTGGCCAGCAGCGCGACCACCACCGCCAGCAACCCCGAGACCAGCGCACCGATCAGCGGAATGAAGGCGCCGAGGAACACCAGCGAGGCCAGCGGCAGCGCCAGCGGGATGCCCATGATCGCCAACCCGGTGCCCACGCCCGCCGCATCGGTCAGGGCGACCAGGAAGGTGGCGCGCACGTAGCTGATCAGCGACCCGTATCCGGCGATGCCCGCCTCGCGCACCCGCGCACGGGCGCCCTCCGGGAAGATCCTGGTGACGTACTGCCAGATGTTGCGCCCGCCGTAGAGGAAGAAAATCAGCGTGAACAGCACCAACACAGCGGCCGTCACCAGCTCGGTGATCGTGGCCGCGGTCGACAGCGCGCCGCTGGTCAGCTTGGACTGGTTGTTGTGCAGCGCCTGGATCGCGGCGTTGCCCGCGTTGGAGATCTGCTCGCCCCGCAGGTGCAACGGGCCCTCGATCAGCCACCGGCGGGTGGAGTCGATGCTGCGGCTGATCTGCTCCGTCAGGTCGGGCAGGCCGTAGACGAACTGGGCGATGACGAACGCCAGGATGCCGCCGAGGATCGCGAATCCGCCCAGCATCACCAGCGCCACCGCCGCCCCGCGCGGCAGGCCCCGTTTGTCTACCCAGTCGACCGCAGGGACCAGCAAAGCGCTGATCATCAGTGCCAGCAACACCGGGACGACGATGATTTCAAGCTTCGCCACCACCCAGAGCAGTGCGAGCACCGCGGCCAAAATGACCAGCAAACGCCACGACCAGGCGGCGGCCTTTCGGACAAGGGGTTCGACGGACCCGGCCTCGAAGGCGTCTGAGGGCTGGTCGGGGTTTGCCGGCATCAGGCCAGCCTATCTGGCGGCGGCCCCCGCGAGCGGCCGTTGCGCGTCCCCCGCGCGGCCCGACCCGGCACGATCCGGTTACGACCCCGACACAGTCGGAGCTTCGCCTCGCTGGCCGCGCCACCTGCGCGGTTACCCTAAAGCACGTGTCGCACGACGCACCCGCCCGCAAGCTGGACCTGACGCGCGAAGAGACCCCGCGCGGCAGGTACTGGTGGGTGCGCTGGGTGGTGCTCGGGATCGTCGCGATCGTGCTTGCTGTCGAGATCGCGCTGGGCTGGCGCCAGTTGGCGAAAGCCTGGATGAGCCTGTACGAGGCCAACTGGTGGTGGCTGATCGCGTCGGTGGTGGCGGCGGCCGCGTCGATGCACAGCTTCGCCCAGATCCAGCGCACCCTGCTGAAATCCGCGGGCGTGCACGTCAAGCAGCTGCGGTCGGAGGCCGCGTTCTATGCCGCCAACTCGCTGAGCACGACGCTGCCCGGCGGGCCGGTGCTGTCGGCGACGTTTCTGTTCCGGCAACAACGGCTGTGGGGCGCCTCGACGGTGGTCGCCTCGTGGCAGCTGGTGATGTCGGGCGTGCTGCAGGCGGTGGGGCTGGCGCTGCTCGGGCTGGGCGGCGCCTTCTTCCTGGGGGCCAAGAACAACCCGTTCTCGCTGCTGTTCACGCTCGGCGGCTTCGTCGCGCTGCTGCTGTTGGCCCAGGCGGTGGCGTCGCGCCCGGACCTGATCGATGGCATCGGCAGCCGGGTGCTGTCATGGGTCAACTCGCTGCGCGGCAGGCCGGCCGACACCGGCCTGGACAAGTGGCGCGAGACCCTGATGCAGCTCGAGTCGGTGAGCCTGGGCCGCCGCGACCTGGGCGTGGCGTTCAGCTGGTCGATGTTCAACTGGATCGCCGACGTCGCCTGCCTCGGTTTCGCGGCGTACGCCGCCGGCGATCACGCGTCGGTCGCCGGGCTGACGGTCGCGTACGCCGCCGCCCGCGCGGTCGGGACGATTCCGCTGATGCCGGGCGGCCTGCTGGTGGTCGAGGCGGTGCTGGTGCCCGGCCTGGTCTCCAGCGGGATGTCGTTACCGAGCGCGATCTCGGCGATGCTGCTCTACCGGCTGATCAGCTGGCTGCTGATCGCCGCCATCGGCTGGGTGGTGTTCTTCTTCGTCTTTCGCACCGAAAACATCGCCGATTCCGACGACGACGAGCCGATCACCGGGCCGCTGGCCGTCGTGCGCGACGGCGACCCGGCCACCGACCCGACCGAGACCGCGCTCCAGGGCCCGCTGCCGCCGCCGGAGCCCATCGGGGAAATCGACCGCTAGCGCGCGCCGCCGATCGTCACGCCGGGCAGCGTCGGTGCCGGCACGCCGCCGGCCGGGGAGACGGCCGGCGTACCACCGCCGGGCAGCGCGGGCAGCCCGCCCGCCGCGCCCTGCGCCTGCTGCATCATCCCCATCGCCTGCGGGATGCTGATCGGCAACTTGCACTGGGTCGACAGGCTGGTCAACGGCGACGCGATCGACGTCATGTCGCCGGCCACCTTCGGGTTGGCCTCGAAGTAGGACTTGAGCCCCGTCAACGACTGCGGGCCGGCCTGCTGCTGCAGCATCGAGGTCATGGTCTGGTTGGTCTCGGGATGCGAGTCCAGGTAGTCGCCCATCGACTTGGAGACCGAGCCGATGGTCCGGGCGATCTCGCTGGCCGCGCACGGGTCGTTGGCGCCCGTGGCCGGCGGCCCGGCGAGGACCGCGACGGCGGCGCCGGGCACCGCGATGGCCAGCAGCCCGGCGAAGATTCTGCGGCGCCCGGTCGCGGTGGCTGTCGTCATGGGTCACTCCTTGAATGTTTGCGAGGCTGCGCGGCGTCGTGGGCACATCGCAAAACGGTTGGCGTGAACGGCTCTTCGTGACGGGGTTCCCCGCTCCCCCGCGCGGCCATCGGACATCCTGCCATCCCCGCACCGACGCTGCTAGTTCGTGTGATCCACATCCCGCTGGGTCACCGGTTCACAACGACTGGGCGGCGTGTTGGCAACATACGTGTCGTTGCAGCTCAGGATGCTGATAAGCCGACATAATCCACAGGCTGCTGCGGTATTCTCGCCTGCACGCATTGCGTGAGAAACCGGGGAGTGAAGAAATCCAGCAGTTCATGATGCGCCTCAGCCGCAGCCTGCGTAAGTACCGCTGGTTGGTCTTCACAGGCTGGTTGCTGGCGTTGGTTCCGGCGGTGTATCTGGCGATGACGCAGTCGGGGAACCTCACCGGCGGGGGTTTCGAGGTGGCCGGCTCGCAGTCGCTGGCGGTCCACGACCAGCTCGAGGATCTCTACCACGACCAGGGCGCGTCCTCGCTGGCGCTGGTGGCGGCCCCCCGCCCGGACGCCAGCTACTCCGACATCAACGACGCGGTGGCGCAGCTGAGGCAGATCGCCGGCGAGTTCCCCGGCGTCACCGAGGTCCCCAACCCCACCCAGCGGCCGCCGCAGCCGGACCGGCCGTACGTGATCTCGCTGCGGATGGACGCGCACAACGCCGGCACCAGCGACCTGGCCAAACAGTTGCGCCAGAAGGTCGGGATCAAGGGCGACCAGTCCGGCCAGACGGCGGACGGCCGGGTGCGGCTCTACGTGATCGGGCAGGGCGCGCTGTCCGCCGCCGCCGCGGCCAACACCAAGCACGACATCGCGGCCGCCGAAAAGTGGAACCTGCCGATAATTCTGGTCGTCTTGCTGGCGGTGTTCGGTTCGCTGGCCGCCGCGACGATCCCGCTCGCGCTGGGCATCTGCACGGTCGTCGTCACCATGGGCCTGGTCTACTTCCTGTCGGCGTACACCACCATGTCGGTGTTCGTGACCTCGACGGTGTCGATGTTCGGGATCGCGCTCGCCGTGGACTATTCGCTGTTCATCCTCATGCGTTTCCGTGAGGAACTGCGCGCCGGGCGTCAGCCGAACGAGGCCGTGGACGCCGCGATGGCCACGTCGGGGCTGGCGGTGGTGTTGTCGGGCATGACCGTCGTCGCCTCGCTGACCGGCATCTACATCATCAACACGCCGGCGCTGAAGTCGATGGCGACCGGCGCGATCCTGGCCGTGGCGGTGGCGATGCTGACGTCGGCCACCTTGACGCCGGCCGCGCTGGCGACGTTCGGTCGGGCGGCCGCCAAGAGGTCGCGCCTGCTGCACTGGTCGCGCCGGCCGGAGGGCAGCCAGTCCCGGTTCTGGATCCGGTGGATTTCAGCCGTGATGCGCCGGCCGTGGGCGTCGGCGGTAGCCGCGGCGGTGGTGCTCCTCGTCATGGCCTTGCCGACCGCGTCGATGGTGCTGGGCAACAGCCTGCTGCGGCAGTTCGACTCCGCCCATGAGATCCGCGCCGGCGTCGGAGCGGCGGCCCAGGCGCTCGGGCCCGGCGCGCTCGGCCCGATCCGGGTGCTGGTCACGTTTCCCGACGGCGGCGCCGCGTCGCCCGAGCACAGCCAGACCGTCACCGCGATCCGTCAGCGAATGACGCAGGCCCCCAACATCGTTTCGGTGTCACCGCCGCAGTTCGCCGAGGACAACGGCAGCGCGCTGCTGTCGGCCGTGTTGTCGGTCGACCCCGAGGACATGAAGGCCCGCGAGACCGTCGGCTGGATGCGCGCGCAGCTACCCAAGATCCCCGACGCGGGGACGGCGCGCGTGGACGTGGGTGGTCCGACCGCGCTGATCAAGGACTTCGACGACCGGGTGTCGCAGACCGAGCCGCTGGTGCTGGCATTCGTGGCGCTGATCGCGTTCGTGATGCTGCTGATCTCGATCCACTCGATCTTCCTGGCGCTCAAGGGCGTGCTGATGACGTTGCTGTCGGTCGCCGCCGCCTACGGCAGCCTGGTGGTGGTCTTCCAGTGGGGCTGGTTGAGCGACCTCGGTTTCACCCAGATCAGCTCGATCGACAGCACCGTGCCCCCGCTGGTGCTGGCGATGACCTTCGGGCTGTCAATGGATTACGAAATCTTCCTGCTCACCCGGATCCGGGAACGCTTCCTGCACTCCGGGAACACCCGCGACGCGGTCGCCTACGGCGTGAGCACCAGCGCCCGCACGATCACCAGCGCCGCCCTGATCATGATCGCGGTGTTCATCGGGTTCGCGTTCGCCGGCATGCCGCTGGTCGCCGAGATCGGGGTGGCGTGCGCCGTCGCGATCGCGGTCGACGCCACGGTGGTGCGGCTGGTCCTCGTCCCGGCGCTGATGGCGATGTTCGCGCAGTGGAACTGGTGGATGCCCCGGGTGCTGCGCCGCTTGCTGCCGTCCGTCGACTTCGACCGGCCGCTGCCCCAGGTCGACCTCGGCGACGTGATCGTCATCCCCGACGACATCTCCGCGCTGGCCGCGCCCAGCGCCGACCTGCGGATGGTGCTCAAGTCGGCGGCCAAGCTCAAGCACCTGGCGCCCGACGCCATCTGCGTGGCCGACCCGCTCGCGTTCACCGGTTGCGGGCGCAATGGCAAGACCGCCGCCGACAGTCGCGGCCTCGGCCCGGGACAGATCCCCCACCAGGTCGACCTCGACGACGGCGGGGCGGGGGTCGGGGCGGGCCCCGCCAAGAACGGCAGCAACGGCCACACTCCGGGCAAGAAGCTGGTCGGCGGCCTGGCGTCGCGCAACGGCATCGCCCGCGCGATCGCCGGGGAACGGCCAGTTCATCCGGTCACGCTGTGGCGGGGCCGCCTGTCCGTCGCGATCGACGCGCTGGAGACCGACGCGTCGGACGCCGCGGCCTACGAGCGGCGCAGCCCGGTGGAGACCACCCACGTGCAGCTGCCCACGGGCGATCGGCTGCTCGTCCCGACCGGCGCGGAGGCGCTGCGCCTCAAGGGCTACTTGATCATGTGCCGTAACAGCAGCCGGGATTACGCCGACTTTGCAGACATGGTTGACAACGTGGAACCGGAGACCGCCGCGGTGGTGCTGGCCGGCATGGACAGGTATTACTGTTGTCAAACACCCAGGCGGGAATGGATGGCCACCCAGTTGGTCCGCCGGCTGGCGGACCCGCATCCCTCCGATATCAGCGACGAATGGTCGGATTCCGGCGCGAAAGCGGACTGGGACGACGTCAGGCAGCGCTGCCTGTCGGTGGCCGTGGCGATGTTGGAGGAGGCGAGGTGACGTTGGCATCCGAACGGCGCCCGGCACCGCCTCCCGAGCGGCCCGCCGGCGAACAACGCACGGCCAATGGCCCTTTCGACTTCGACCAGCCCGTCGAGTTCTGGCCGACCTCCGCCATCCGCGCCGCGTTGCAGGGTGGGGACATCGCCACCTGGAAGCGCATCGCCGCGGCGCTGAAACGCGACCCGTACGGCCGGACCGCCCGCCAGGTCGAAGAGGTGCTCGAGGGGACGCGGCCGTACGGCATCGCCAAGGCCCTCTGGGAAGTGCTCGAGCGCGCCCGCACCCACCTGGAGGCCAACGAGCGCGCGGAGGTGGCCCGGCACATCCGGTTGCTGATCGACCGGTCGGGCCTGGGCGAACAGGAATTCGCGTCGCGCATCGGGGTGTCGCCCGACGACCTGATCAGCTACCTCGACGGCAGCGTCAGTCCGACGTCCGCGCTGATGATCCGGATGCGCCGGCTGTCGGATCGGTTCGTCAAGGTGAAGTCCGGCCGGTCGGCCGAATCCAACTGACGCGTCAGCGGGCGTTGATCGGCGTCACGTTCGACACCAGCCAGACGTCGCCCTTCTTGGCCAACGCCACCCGCAGCGCGGGCGCGGCCTGACTGGGCGGCTGGCCCGGGGCGTTCTGGGTGACCCGCAGGATCACCGACACGCTGGCCGCCGCCGGCCCCAGCGCCTCGACCCCGGCCGCCAGCGTCGCGGCCTGGGCCGTGACGTTGTGCTGGGCCAGGTCCGCGCTGGACTTTCGGTACTGCTCCCGAAACGCGTCCGCCTGGTCCGGCACCATCATCGCCGCGGCCCGGTCGATGGAGCTGGTCGGCGCACTCGGCGTGAACGACGCCATCGCCTCGGCCATGCCCGACGCGACCTGAACCACCTCCCGGGTGTCCTTCTTGAAGGCGCGGTCCGTCTTGGTCCAATGCGTGTAACCGGTCGACACCGCCGCGCACAGGGCGGCCGCGCACAGGAAGACGACGGCCAGCCGCAGCCCCGGCGCGTCGTCGTCGGTGCCGACGCTGACCGAATCGCGGCGCAGCAGCCAGAAGTTGACCGCCACGCCCTCGACGATCAACAGCACCAAGACCGAGCACGCCGACACCCACCACAGGGGCCAGCCGAGGACAAACCCGATCGCCAACAGCGCGGCGATCGCGGCCAGCGGGGCCGCGATGTCGAAGGCCAGCAGCCGCCAGATGTTTCTCATCGGATGGAACTCAGCCCGGAGATCAGCAGCTTGCCGTCGACGTCGGCGACCTCGAGCCGCAGGTTCCAGTGCACGACCTGCGGCTTGGCGCCGACGTTCTCGCTGACCGACGTCGCGACCAGCATCACCGAGTCCATCCGGCTGGCGAACGGCGGCAGCTTGGTGGTCACCACCGGTCGGGAGGCACCGGGCTGGGTGTCCAGGTCGCGGTGCATCGTCTCGATCGCCACCGACTCGATCCGGCCGGCGCTCTGCGACTGCAGCTTCTGCACCACCTGCCGGTACGGGTCTACGGCGGCGTCGAAGTCGGTGTTGAGTTCCCCGACCGTCCCGTCGTGCAGCTTTTGCAGGCTGGCGTCGATGTTGCCGCTGTTCATGTTGATCAGCACGCCCCCCCACTCGGCCGCGGTCTGCATGACGCGGGTCAGGTAGACGCGCTCGCCCACCTCGTCGCGGTGCCCCGACCAGATGACGTAGCCGAGCACGACCGCGGTGACCGCCAGCACGCCGAGCACCGTCGACGCGATGCCGTAGGTGGAGAAGATCCGCCCGCCCGCGGGCTCGGATTCGTCTTCGGTTTCGACGTCGTCTTCGGTTTCGCCCGCCTCGGCTTGGGATTCCAGGTCTGACATGGGCCGATCGCCGCATCCAAAAGAAGATGGAAGGATGGCGGGGTGACAGTAGAGGCCATTCGATCGGGCGTCGACCTGAGCTTCGTCGACGCGAACGCCCGCCCCCAAGACGACCTTTTCGGCCACGTCAACGGCCGCTGGCTGGCGGACTACGACATTCCCCCGGACCGGGCGACCGACGGCGCGTTCCGCGCGCTGTACGACCGGGCCGAAGAGCAGGTGCGCGATCTGATCACCGAGGCGGCCGGCGAGCAGGGCGCCGCGGCGGGGACGGACGCGCAACGCATCGGTGACCTCTACGCCAGCTTCCTCGACGAGGACGCCGTCGAGCGCCGGGGCGTGCAGCCCTTGCTCGACGAGCTGGCCGTCATCGACGACTGCGCCGACACCGCGGCCCTGGCCGCCGCGGTCGGCGCCCTGCAGCGCACCGGGGTCGGCGGTGGCGTGGCGATGTACGTCGACACCGACGCCAAGAATTCGGCCCGCTACCTGGTGCACTTCTCCCAGTCCGGCATCGGCCTGCCCGACGAGTCCTATTTCCGCGAGGAGCGGCACGCCGAGGTGCTGGCCGCCTACCCGGGACACATCGCGCGGATGTTCGGCCTCGCCTACGGCGGGGACCCAGAAACGCACGCGGACACCGCGGCCCGGATCGTGGCGCTGGAGGCCAAGCTCGCGGCCGCCCACTGGGACGTGGTCAAGCGCCGCGACGCCGACCTCACGTACAACCTGCGCACGTTCGCCGAGCTGCGGACCGACGCGGCCGGCTTCGACTGGGACGGCTGGGCGACGGCGCTGGGCGGCACCCCCGACTCGCTCGCGGAAGTGGTTGTGCGCCAACCGGATTACCTGGCCGCGTTCGCCGCGCTATGGGACAGCGAGGACCTCGAGGACTGGAAGCGCTGGGCGCGTTGGCGTTTGATCCGCGCCCGCGCCGCCTGGCTGACCGACGACGTCGTGGCCGCGGACTTCGACTTCTACGGTCGCCTGCTGACCGGCACCGAGCAGATCCGGGAACGCTGGAAGCGGGCCGTGGCCCTGGTGGAGAGCCTGATGGGCGACGCCGTCGGAAGGCTGTACGTGCAGCGGCATTTCCCGCCGGACGCCAAGGCCCGGATCGACACCCTGGTGGACAACCTGAAGGCCGCGTACCGCCAGTCCATCGGCGAGCTGGACTGGATGACGCCACAGACCCGCGAGCGCGCGCTGGCCAAGCTGGAGAAGTTCACCGCCAAGGTGGGCTACCCCGACAAATGGCGCGACTACTCGAAGCTGGTCATCGACCGCGACGACCTGTACGGCAACTACCGGCGCGGGTACGCGGTCAACCACGACCGCGAGCTGGCCAAGCTCGGCGGCCCGGTGGACCGCGACGAATGGTTCATGACACCGCAGACCGTCAACGCCTATTACAACCCGGGGATGAACGAAATCGTCTTCCCCGCAGCCATTCTGCAGCCACCGTTCTTCGACGCCGACGCCGACGACGCCGCCAACTACGGCGGTATCGGCGCGGTGATCGGCCACGAGATCGGGCACGGCTTCGACGACCAGGGCGCCAAGTACGACGGCGACGGCAACCTGGTCGACTGGTGGACCGACGACGACCGCACCGAGTTCGGCGCCCGCACCAAGGCGCTCATCGAGCAGTACGACGCGTACGTGCCGCGCGATTTGACGGGCCACCACGACCCGCCCCACGTTCAAGGCGCCTTCACGGTCGGCGAGAACATCGGCGATCTGGGCGGGCTGTCCATCGCGCTGCTGGCCTACCAGCTGTCGCTGAACGGCCAGGCCGCCCCGGTCATCAACGGCCTGACCGGCGTGCAGCGCGTGTTCTACGGCTGGGCGCAGGTGTGGCGCACCAAATCACGTGACGCGGAAGCGATCCGGCGCCTCGCGGTGGACCCGCATTCCCCGCCGGAGTTCCGCTGCAACGGCGTGATTCGCAACATGGACGCGTTTTACGAGGCCTTCGGGGTGGCCGAGGGCGACGCGCTGTACCTGGCCCCGGCGAGCCGGGTCCGGATCTGGAACTAGGCAACCGCCTCGATACGCGCCGGCACGTGCTTGTGCCACGGTGTGCCCGCGTAGGGGTCGCGCCATTCGGTGGAGGTGAGCGCGTTCGGGGCGACACCGGGAACGACGGTGCGCCCGTCCTCGCCGACGTAGTCGAGCCCGAAACCGTTCGGCAGGGCGGCATGTCCGGCGAGCATGGTCTCGGTCACCTCGACGGTCGCCTCGGCGCTGCCCGCCGCGGTGCTGACGCGTGCCCGGCCCCCGTCGACGAGCCCGAGCACCTGGGCGTCCTCGACGCTGACGCGCAGCGCCCCGTCGGCGTCGCGTTTGCGCCAGGACGGGTCGCGGATGATGTCGTTGGCGGTGTAGGCGCGCCGCTCGCCCACCGACAGCACGATGGGGAACTGCGAGGTGGTCAGCTCGGGTGGCGCCGCGGCCAAAGCCCTTAGGTCGTCCAGCATTTCGGGGATTTCCAGCGCGATCTTGTGGTCGGAGTGGCTGATCAGCGCGAAGTCGTCCTCGTAGTTGTGCGCGGTGAAGGTGACCCCGGACGGGTTGTCCAGGATCGCGTCGAACAGCGCGTTGCCGTCGGCGTGGCCGGCCCGCCGCACCGCCTCCGGATAGGTCATGGCGGTCTTCTGGGCCAGCCCCCACAGGGCGGCCGCCCCCGCCATGCCCTCCGGCAGCGTGGGCCCGAGCGTCTCGTACAGCACGTAGGGCAGCAGCTTCGCCACGGTCGGGTTGCCGCCCACCGCGGTGAGGAATGCCTCGGTGTAGGCCTGGCGGCCCCGCTGCGCGGCCTCGCGCAGGGGGCGCAGGTCGGCGTCGTCGACCACCCCGAGCGCGCGGACCAGCCGGGCCCAGATCTCCGGCTCGGGCAGGGTGCCCGGCAGCGGCTCGAGGAGCGGCCTGCGCAGCTGAAAACCGTTGTGCGGGAACTCGAAGTTGAAGAACGTGGCCTCGGGCTTCTCGAACTGCGAGGCCGCGGGCAGCACGTAGTGGGCCAGCCTGGCCGTCTCGGTCATCGCGACGTCGACGACCACCATCAGCTCCAGTGATTCGAACGCCTCCCGGCACGCCGCCGAATTGGCCAGCGAGTGCGCGGGGTTGCCGCTTTCGACGATCATCGCGCGGAACCGGTCCGGGTGGTCGGTCAGGATCTCCTCGGGCACCGCGTTGGCGGGGATCAGCCCGGCGATGATCGGCGCGCCGGTGACCGGCGTGCGGCCGGTGACCGTGCTGAACAGCGGGGCCAACGACGAATGCAGGTGCTGGCCACCCTTTTTCGCGAAGTTGCCGGTGAGGATCCACAGCAACTTGTTCAGGTAGGAGCACAGCGTGCTGTTCGGCGCCTGCTGGATGCCGAGGTCTTCGAACACGGCGACGCTGGCGGCCGTCCCGATGCGCCGCGCGGCCGCGCGCAGCAACTCCTCGTCGACGCCGCAGCGCTGCGCGTAGTCGCCGACCGGGACCTCGCGCAGCTCCGCGCGGACGACGTCGGCGCCGTGCACGTGCTCGGCGAGAAACGCTTCGTTGCAGAGGTTTTCCTGAACCAGTACGGCGGCCAGCGCCGCCAGGCACCAGGCGTCGGCCCCGGGCCGCACTCGCAGATGGAAGTCGGCCATCTTGGCGGTGTCGGTGAGGACGGGATCGATCACGATCATCGACCGGGCCGGGTCCTTGGCGATCTCGTTGAGCACCACCCGGGCCCGGGGGAAGCTCTGCGACATCCACGGGTTCTTGCCGATGAACAGCGACACCTCGGCGTGCTCGAACTCACCGCGGGTGTGTCCCCCGTACAGGTGCGCGTCGACCCACGCTTCGCCGGTCTTCTCCTGCGCCAACGCATTTGAGCGGTAGCGCGAGCCCAGGGCCTTCAGGAATGCGCCGCTGTACGCCCCGCCCAGGTGATTGCCCTGCCCGCCGCCGCCGTAGTAGAAGATCTTGTCGCCGCCGTAGGTGTCGCGGATGTGCTTGAAGCCCTCGGCGATCTCGACAATGGCGGTGTCCCAGTCGATCTCCTCGAAGGTTCCGTCGGGGCGGCGGCGCATCGGCGACGTCAGGCGGGCGCGGTTGTTCTGGTAGTGGTCCAGCCGCAGCGCCTTGTTGCAGGTGTAGCCCTGCGTCCCCGGATGCGCCTTGTCGCCGCGGATGCGAGCCAGTTTGCGATCCTCGACCTGCACCACGATGCCGCAGTTGCATTCGCACAGGATGCAAGCGGTGGGCTGCCATTCGGTGGTCGTCATTGCGGATTCCTCTCGGAGAGCTCGGCCGCGAGCAGCCGGTTCAGCTGCCGGTGCACGACATCAAGGGGCGTCAGGTCGCGCCGCACCCGGGCCAGCACGATCGCGCCCTCGAGCGCGCTCGTCGCCAGCACCGCGAATTCGGCGGCCCGGTCCGCAGCCACGCCGTCGGCGACGACGCGCGCGGCGATCAGGTCCGACCAGCGGTCGAACACCGCCGCCGCGCGCTCGACCACCGGCGCCATCCGCTCGCGGTCGGATTGCTCGCCGGCCTCGACGGAGACGGCGACGACGGGGCAGCCGGCGCGGAAGTCGCTGGCGAGCAGCTGGCGGCGGTACTTCTCGATCAGCGTGTCCAGCAGCTCGAGGCTGCCGCCGGCCTCGGCGATGACGGCGGCCACGTGCTCGCCGGCGTAGTCGACGGCCTCGCAGAGCAGCTGGGTGCGCCCACCCGGGAAGTAGTGATAGGCCGACCCGCGCGGCGCGCCGCTGTGCTCGAGAACGTCCGAGATGGCGGTGGCGTGCGCCCCGCGCTCCCGGATCAGCAGGGCGGCGGAAATCACCATCCGCTCGCGGGGGCTACGCATATGTATGATGCTATACATAATCGGTGGCGCCGCGAAAGGGGCCGAGCAGACACAAAATCGCCCTATTCCGAGCCGGAACGGGCGATTTTGTGTCTCGTCGGCGGAGCGGTCAGTTCATCCAGTCGGCCGAGCCGTCGTTCTTCTTGTAGTCGCCGCCGGTCGAGTTCTTCACGATGATCGGGTCGCCGGGCCCGAAGTTGTCGAAGAACCACCGCGCGTTGCTCGGGCTGATATTGATGCAGCCGTGGCTGACGTCGCGCTTGCCCTGGTCGTCCACCGACCATGGCGCGCTGTGCACGAAGTCGCCGACGTTGTCGAAGCGGACGGCCAGCTCGACCGTCACCTTGTAGCCGTACGTCGAGTTGACCGGGACGCCGTAGGTCGAGGAGTCCATCACCACCGAGGGCATCTTCTCCTGCACGTAGTAGGTGCCGTTGGGGGTCTGGTGGTTGCCGGACGTCATGCCCATCGACATCGGGATGGTCTTCTCCACGGTGCCGTTGCGGGTGACGGTCAGCTGGTGCGTGGAGTCGTCCGCCGTGGCCACCAGGGTGTCTCCGGTGTGGAAGCTCATCACAGTGCCGCCGGCGTCGACGGTCACGTCGGTGTGGGCGGGCCAGAAGCTCAGCGGGCGCCAGCGCAGCTGGGTCGGGGTCATCCAGTAGAACTTGCCCGGCACCGGCGGGGTCGACATCACGTGGACCGCGTCGATGGCCGCGCCGGCGTCGTCGACCCGGCCGGGGAAGTTGATGATGATCGGCTGGGCCACGCCCACCGTCGAGCCGTTCTTCGGGACGAACGAGGGCGGCCCGAACGGCGCCGTGCCGGTGAACGGGGTCGGGTTCTGCCCGGCGGCGGGACCCGAGGCCGCGGGCAGGGCGCCGGGGAACTGGAACGGCGGCGGCGCGAGCGGTTCGGCGGGCGGCGGCGCCGCGACCGCCGGCGGCGCGGGAGCCGCGGGGGGGTCGGCGGGCGCCGCGACGGTCCCCGGGTCGCCCGGGGCCGGGTCGGGATCGGCAAGCGCGGGCACCGCGCTCAGCACCAGGACCCCGCTCAACACGGAAGCTAATCCGGCCGCCTTCAGAGCCGCGAACATATGCATCCCTCCAGTCGATTACTCCGAAATAGTGTGGCATAGCGCGCACCCCCGCCACCCATTCCGCGACGGGCTGCGCACCGGTGTGCGGTCCGATCGGCCCTGCTGACCTGCGCAGCTATGAATTACGTGAGCTTGCCGGGGCGGGGTCGAGCATCTGCCGATTGGCCGCCATCCCGGCCAGCGCCGCGCCCATCAGGCCGGCCGAGGCGGTCAGCATCAGCGCGACGCTGCGCTCGTAGAGGAGTCCGCCCGCCAGGGAACCGGCCATGATGCCCACCTGAAAGGCCGTCACGTACAGGCCCGAGGCTCCGTCGGGGTCGTCGGCCCCGTTGCGCATCGCGGCGGACTGCAGCATCGGCGAGACGGCGGTGGCCATGGCGCCCCACAGCACGATGGCCCCGATCCCGACCAGCGCGACCGAATAGGAAGCCGCGGCGCGACCGCCGCCGAAGGCGAGCGCGGTCAGCACCACGAACGCGACGGTCAACCCGGCCATGCAGACGAGCACCGCGCCCCGGGGCCGGCGGTCCAGGGGCCGCGCCACCAGACCCACGGCGATCACCCCAGCCGCGCCGTAGGCGGCCAGCACCCAGGCGAGGTTCGGTCCGCGCACGCCGACGACCTCCCGGATGATCACGACGATGTAGGTGTACGACACGAAATGGCCGGTGACGCCGACCATGGTGATGACGCTGACGACGATCAGGGCGCGGTTGCGGTGGTGGCGCGCCCGCGGGCCCACGCATTTGAGCTGGTCGGCGGACAGCACCAGCTCGGGCAGCAGCAGCCAGGCCGCCAGGGTCACGACGGCCGCGGCGACGGTGACGCAGACCGCGGCCAGCCGCCAGCCCCACATCAGGCTCAGGGCGGCCGTGAGCGGGCTGCCGATCACCAGCGCCAGGCTGGTGCCGACGTAGATCGACATCGTGGCGCGTCCCGCGTGGCTCGGCGGCACCAGCCGGGTGGCGAGCGGCGCGATGATCGACCACAGCAGCCCGTGGGTGAGCGCGCACAGCACCCGCCCGACGGCCAGCACGGCGAAGTTGGGCGCCAGCGCCGAGATGAGCTGCGAGACGGTCAGGCAGACGAGGCTGACGACGAGCGCCCGCCGGCGCGGCCAATGCGCCGTCCAGCGCACCAGCGGAAACGTCGACAGGGCCGCCACCAGCGCGTACCAGGTCAGCAGGGTTCCCACCAGGACCACGCTGACCTGCAGGTTCCGCGCGATCGCCGACAGCGCGCCGACCGGCAGGATTTCCGCCGTTACGTATGTGAAGGCGGCGGCGGCCAGCACCGACAGCTGCGCCGCGACCCGTGGCGTCCACGTTCGCGCGGCGGTGGTGGCGGCTTCGACAGTCATAAGATCGGGTACGCAATCGGCCGGGCAAGGCTGCTTGGCGAGATCACGCTGCACCTACCGTACGCACCGCAACAATAGGTTCCCCGGAGTTAGCGGTTCAACACGCCTACCGAGAAGCGATCAGGAACGGACCAGGCGCGCGATGGCGGCCGAGGCTTCGGCCAGCTTGTCGTCGGCCTCGTCCCCGCCCTCGGCCACCGCCCGGGTCACACAGTGGTTCAGGTGCTCGTCGAGCAGGTTCAGCGCCACCGACCGCAAGGCGCTGTTGACCGCGCTGATCTGGGTCAGGACGTCGATGCAGTACTTGTCTTCCTCGATCATGCGGGCGATGCCCCGCACCTGGCCCTCGATGCGCCGCAGCCGCTTGGCGTAGTTGTCCTTCTGCTGCGAGTATCCGTGCTCGGTCGTCATGCATCCATGCTACTTGGTACCCCGACGGGGTATGCCGGCAAATATCGACTTGGTCGCGCCGCGCATACTTGCACGATGGCCCCTGACATCAAACCCCGCAGTCGCGAAGTCACCGACGGTCTGGAGAAGGCCGCCTCTCGTGGCATGCTGCGCGCGGTAGGCATGGGAGACGAGGACTTCGCCAAGCCGCAGATCGGGGTGGCCTCGTCGTGGAACGAGATCACACCGTGCAACCTGTCGCTGGACCGGCTCGCCAAGGCGGTCAAGGAGGGGGTGTTCTCGGCCGGCGGCTACCCGCTCGAATTCGGCACGATCTCGGTGTCCGACGGCATCTCGATGGGCCACGAGGGCATGCACTTCTCGCTGGTGTCGCGCGAGGTGATCGCCGACAGCGTCGAGACCGTGATGCAGGCCGAGCGCTTGGATGGGTCCGTGCTGTTGGCCGGCTGCGACAAGTCGCTGCCCGGCATGCTGATGGCCGCCGCCCGCCTGGACCTAGCCGCGGTGTTCCTCTACGCGGGCTCCATCTTGCCGGGGGTGGCCAAGCTCTCCGACGGCAGCGAGCGCGAGGTCACCATCATCGACGCGTTCGAGGCCGTCGGGGCCTGCGCGCGCGGGTTGATGCCGCGCGAGGACGTCGACGCGATCGAACGCGCGATCTGTCCGGGCGAGGGCGCCTGCGGTGGCATGTTCACCGCCAACACCATGGCCAGCGCCGCCGAGGCGCTGGGTATGTCGCTGCCGGGCAGCGCGGCGCCCCCCGCCACCGACCGGCGCCGCGACGGGTTCGCCCGGCGCAGCGGCCAGGCCGTCATCGAGCTGCTGCGCCGCGGCATCACCGCGCGCGACATCCTCACCAAGGAGGCGTTCGAGAACGCTATCGCGGTGGTGATGGCGTTCGGCGGCTCCACCAACGCGGTGCTGCACCTGCTGGCCATCGCGCACGAGGCCGACGTGGACCTGTCGCTCGAGGACTTCAGCCGGATCGGATCGAAGGTGCCGCATCTGGCTGACGTCAAACCTTTTGGTCGCCATGTGATGTTCGACGTCGACCACATCGGCGGGGTTCCCGTGATCATGAAGGCGCTACTGGACGCGGGCCTGCTGCACGGCGACTGCCTGACCGTCACCGGCCAGACCATGGCCGAAAACCTCTCGGCCATC
Organism: Mycobacterium sp. NGS34; assembly: GCF_059812845.1. Classification (NCBI taxonomy): domain Bacteria; kingdom Bacillati; phylum Actinomycetota; class Actinomycetes; order Mycobacteriales; family Mycobacteriaceae; genus Mycobacterium; species Mycobacterium sp. NGS34. Next base: position 615,582 of record NZ_JCALDM010000001.1, on the reverse strand, counting down.
GCCCCGCCCGATCCGGACGGCAAGGTGCTGCGGGCACTCGACAACCCGATCCACCCGACCGGGGGGATCACGATCCTGCGCGGCTCCTTGGCGCCCGACGGCGCGGTGGTCAAGTCCGCGGGCTTCGACTCCAACGTGTTCGAAGGCACCGCAAGGGTTTTCGACGGCGAGCGCGCCGCGCTGGACGCCCTCGAGGACGGCACCATCACCAACGGTGACGCCGTGGTGATCCGCTACGAGGGCCCCAAGGGCGGGCCCGGCATGCGCGAGATGCTCGCCATCACCGGTGCGATCAAAGGCGCCGGGCTGGGCAAGGACGTGCTGCTGCTGACCGACGGCCGATTCTCCGGCGGCACCACCGGCCTGTGCGTCGGGCACATCGCTCCGGAGGCGGTCGACGGCGGACCGATCGCCTTCCTGCGCGACGGCGACCGAATCCGCCTCGACGTCGCCAACGCCACACTCGACGTCGTGGGCGATGAAGCTGAATTCGCTTCTCGTCGTGAGGGTTTCACACCCCCGCCGCCGCGCTACAAGACCGGCGTACTAGCCAAGTACGTCAAGCTGGTCGGCTCGGCGTCGGGCGGCGCAATCTGCGGCTAGGCCCGCGTGGCCGCCTCGCGCGTGCGCATGCCGAAGTAGGTGGCGTTCAGGCCCAGGAGGGTCAGCAACGCGCCCGCAACGACATTCGACCAGATCATGCCGCCGGTTGCGGTGAAGCCGGGCAGCACCCACGGCGCGACGACGAGCCACGCGCCCAGCACAGGGAGCGTCCACGTCATGCCGTGGGCGCGATCCAGGGCCGTCGCGAATCCGTAGGCCAGGAACGCCACCGCGATCCCGACGATCAGGTCGGACGTGGCGAGCGACGCCGTTCCGCTGAATCCCACCAGCCACGGTGAGGCGGCCACATACAGGCCGGTCAGCAGGGCCAGTCCGAAGGTGACATGCGCGCTCGTCGACTCGGCGACGCGCTCGTAATTCGCGCGCAGGGCCAATAAATCGGGGTGGTGATCGATTGATGAATGGACCGTACTCATTTTGTGACCTTTCTGTTATGCAGCAAGCCTTTTGAGCTTGGCTGCACCCATCCATCCGCTGTCAAGATTACGCTCGGACGTCACCCAATTCGAGAGACCGCGTAGCGTCGTGGACATGGACATCGCGGACCGGCTACGGCTCGACGTTCCGGTGGCGCAGGCCGGAATGGGCGGTGGCATAGCCCAGGCGGCGCTGGTCGCCGCGGTCGCCGGCGCCGGGGGCCTCGGCACCCTGGGCATCGCCACCGCTCGCCGGCTACGGGCCTCGATCGATGAGGTGCGCGAGCGGGCGCCCGGGCGCGCGGTCGCGGTAAACCTGTTGATGCCCTTCCTCCATCGCAAGCACGTCGCGGTCTGCGTCGACGCCCGCGTGGACGCCGTCGTGCTCGCGTTCGGCGAAAAGCGGGGGCTCGTCGAGCACCTGCGCGAGGCGGGCATCTTCGTGTTCGTGATGGTCGGCACCGAGGCGCAGGCCCGGGCCGCGATCGCCTGCGGCGCAGACGGTTTGATCGCCCAGGGACGCGAGGCCGGCGGCCACCTCGTCGGAACCATGCCCGCGTTGGATTTCCTGCCCCGGGCCCTGACGGCGGCCGGGCAGCGCCCGGTGTTCCTGGCCGGCGGCATCGCCACCGCCGCCGACACGCGCGCCGCGCTGGACGCCGGGGCGGTAGGTGTCGTCGCCGGCACCCGGTTCCTGTTGACGCACGAGGCTAACGCGAGCCGCGAATACCAGCGACGAGTCATCAACGCGGACAAGACCATCGAGACAGACCTGTTCGGCCTGAGCTGGCCGCTGCGCCACCGTGTCGTGCCCAACGCGGCGACCCGCCGCTGGTGCGGGGCGGACGGGAAGGCCAAGGCCCTGCCCGCGGCCCTCAACGCGGCCAGCCGCCCGCTGTCGGTGCTCGGCTATTTCGACGCGGGCGCGCTGATGCGGCTGCAGTCGCCGGGCCGGCCGTTCTTCACCCCGCTGGTCCCGGTGGCCGGCGTGCCCGATTCGTGGCTGGACGGCGCCGCCCTGTACGCCGGCGAAACCGCCTTGCGCATCGGCGAACTCACCTCCGCCGCACAGGCGGTCGACGACCTCACCCCGCGGTGACGGGCTAGCGCACCACAGCCATCGCGAAGCCGTCCCAGTGCTTGGCCCCGACCGTCTGGATCACCGCGGTGTCCAGCCGCGGGTGCTCGCCCATCAGCTGCAGCGTCCGGCGCGTCGCCCGCACCCGCTCGTCGTCGCACTCGGGATCCAGGATGCGGCCCTCGCGAATGACGTTGTCCAGGACGATGACCGAGCCCGGGCGGGCCAGCCGGACCGCCCACTCGAGATACGCAGCGTAGTTCTCCTTGTCGGCGTCGATGAACACCAGGTCGAAGGGGCCGCCGGTCAGCGTCGGCAACGTGTCGAGCGCGGCGCCCACGATCACCTCCACGCGGTCGGCCACCCCGGCGCGCTGCAGGTTGGCGCGCGCGACCTCGGCGTGCCTGGGCTCGTATTCCAGCGTCACCACCCGCCCCTGCGGGCCGGCGCCGCGCGCCAGCCAGATGGTGCTGAAGCCGCCCAGTGTGCCGATCTCGAGGACGCGCCGCGCCTGGACGGCACCCACCAGCAGGCACAGAAACTTGCCCTGCTGCGCCGACACGGCGATCCGGGGTAACCCGGCCGCGTCGCTGGCCGCGAGGGCCGCGGCCAGGGCCGGGTCCTCGCCGACCACGGTGTTGTCCAAGAATGCGTCGACGTCCTGCGGGGTCGGTTTTTCGGTCATGACGCCACGCTAGGCCGAGGTATTTACCGGATACCCATAGGGGGTATACAGTGACGGTGTCCACGAAACACAGGAGGGTGATCGAAGATGGCCGAGTACGACGCGGGAACGTTGCTGAGCTGTGGTCACGAGGGCTGCGGATGTCGCGTTCGCATCGAGGTTCCCTGCCACTGCTCCGGCGCGGGTGAGCCGTACCGCTGCACCTGCGGGGACGAGCTGAGGCCGGTGGAGTAGCCCCCAGCCCCCGCTATCAGCGCCCGAACGCGCGACCGGCCAACTCGACCCGGGCCTCCAGCCGGAGGTCCGCGGCCGAGGCACCGACCGCCACCGCGTGGACGCCGGGTTCGACGCGCCAGGTTTGCGCGGCGCCGTCGTAACGGGCGAGTAGGCGCGGGTCGGCCTCGACGGTCACCCGGCGGCTTTCGCCGGGCTCGAGCTCCAGGCGCTGGAATCCCAGCAGCCGCAGGCATCGCTCGCCGGGGGCCGCGGTCAGGTAGAGCTGCGGGACGTCGGCCCCGGCGCGGTCGCCGACGTTGGCCGCTGTGAAACTCGCGGTGACGCTGTCTCCGCCGGTGACCGCAATGTCCCGGTATTCAAAGCTGGTGTAGGACAGGCCATGTCCGAACGCGAACATCGGTGCCAGGCGGTTCCTGGCGAACCAGCGGTAGCCCACGTCGGCCCCTTCGAAGTAGTCGAGCGTCGTCGGCGTCCCCCACGGCGCGTCCGGGTGGGGCAGCTCCGGCCGCGGCGTCTGGCCCAGGTCCACCGGGAAGGTGATCGGCAGCCGACCCGACGGATTCACCTGCCCGGCAAGGATTTCCGCGATCGCCCGGCCGCCGGCCTGGCCCGGATACCAGGCCTGCACGATGGCGTTCACCGAGTCCCGCCACGGCATGGCGACCGGGTTGCCGGTCTGAAGTACCACGACGGTGTTGGGGTTGGCGGCCGACACCGCGGCGATCAGCGCGTCCTGGCCCCACGGCAGCGAGAGGTCGGCGCCGTCGAAGCCCTCGCCTTCGGCACGGACGGCGAAGACGATCGCGATGTCGGCCCGCCGCGCCGCCCGCGCCGCCTCCGCCGGTGTGAGGCCGGGATCGAAATCGATCTGCGTGCGGGGAAGTTGGCCGCGCAGCTCGTTCAGCGGGCTCGACGGCAGCAGGTACAGGTTGCGTAACCCGGCCTCCAGGCCCGGGCCGCCGATCGGGATCACGCCGGCGTAGCCGCCCGGCGGCACGACGGCGCTCGAACCGTAGCCGGCCGCGACGCCCAGCTGCGCGTATCCGCCGATGACGGCGATGCGCGCGGTCGACTCGGGGGCGATGGGCAGGACCCCGCCGTTGGCCAGCAGCACTATCCCCTGCCGCGCGATTCGCAACGCGATGTCGTTGTGCGCGTTCATATCCGGTTCGGGCGCGGCTTCGCGCCGCTCGATTCCGACCGCGAACATCGACCGCAGGATCCGCCGGACCATGTCCGACAGGCGCTCGGCGGGCAGCCTACCGTCGGCGTGGGCGGCCCGCAGGCCCGCCCCGAACGCCTCCGCTTGCCACAGCAGCGCGTCGATCTGCGCGCCGCACTCCTGGTCGAGGCCGGCCAGCGCGCATTCCCAGCTGGGCGTCCCGCCCCAGTCGGACATGACCCAACCGCGGTATTCCCAGGCGCCTTTCAACACCTGTTTGATCAGGGCGTCGTTGGCGGCGGCGTAGTCGCCGTTGACCTTGTTGTAGGCCGCCATCACTGCCCCGGGCGAGGAGCGCTCGATGGCGATCTCGAAGGCCAGCAGGTCGGATTCGCGATGCGCGGCGGGATCGATCACCGCGTTCAGCCAGTGCCGGTTGGTCTCGTTGCAGTTCAGCGAGTAGTGCTTGACCGTCGAAATGACGCCCTGCTCCTGGATCCCGTTGACCGACTCGGCCGCGAGTGTCCCCGTCAAAAGCGGGTCCTCGGAAAGGTATTCGAAGTTGCGGCCGTTGCGCGGGTCGCGCGCCAGGTTCATCGCGCCCGCCAGCTGCACGTTGAACCCGCGGCTGCGCGCCTCCCGGCCGATCACCTCGCCGGCGGCGCGGGCCAGGGCGGGGTCGAAGCCCGCGGCCAGGGCCAGGCCGGCCGGCAGCGCGGTGGCGGTGTCGCCCGGACGGTAGCCGGGGTTGGTGACGCCGAGGCCGGCGTCGCTCATCAGCAGCGCGGGGACGCCGAGCCGCGGAACCCCGGGCGCGTACCCGGCGCTCATCGGGACGCCCGGCGGGATGCGTTCGTCGCGCAGCGGCCACAGCTCGCCCGCGCCCATCACCCCGACGATCAGCGAGAACCGCTCGTCGTCGGTCATCTGGGCCTCGACCTCGCGCGCGTGAACGTCGGGATCGCTCATCGCACACCCTCTTTCGCGTAGACGACCCGCAGCACGTGACCCAGTTCGGGTCCCATCACCAGTTCGGCCAGCTCGCAGATGGTCGCGACGAACTCCGGGCCGTGCGCCGGCTCGGCCCGGCACAGATGGTGCGCAACCTCGTGCAGGACGACCAGCTCGCGCAGCGCCCAGTCGGCGGTGTCGCGGTCGGGAACCGCGATAGTGCCCGCACCGCCACGGTTTTCGTAGTGCGCCGCGGTGGCGGCCCGCCGCGCGCGCACCCGCAGCGGCGACACGCCGGGCCAGCGTCGCCGCACCGACGGCAGCGCGAGCACCTCGTCGACGTAGCGCTGGACGGAGGCGACCGACCCGAATCTCCCCTCGGGCGGCAGCGTCAGCTTGGTGCCGAAGAACTCGACGGAGGGCGACCCGTGCTCGGCGGCGCGGTCGAACAGCGTGCGGACGAAGTCCTCGGCCGCATAAACCTTGGCGCGCTGCGAGTCGCGGGCCGTTGTCACTGGCGCAATGCGCTCCGGGCGCCGGGCAGTTCGGGGCTGTTCCCGAGCCGCGCCCGCCGACCGGCCCGGTCCCCCGCCCGGCGCGCCGCCGACGAGTACCCCGCGGTCGCGCGGCTGACCTGATAGGTGCCGCGGGCCTTCGACGCGCCGCGGTAGAAGTCGCGCAGCTCGAGTTCCTTGTCGCGCAACGCGATCGCGGTGCCGGGCGGGCGGCGGCGGTCCCTGGTGGCCTCGCGCGTGGCCTCCTCGCGGGCCTCGGCGAGGCGCTGACCGACGCGCGCCCCGAACGCGAGCTGAAAGTTGAGGCGGGCGGTGATCGTCGGCGTGGGGCGGTGCGCGCCGGAGGCCAGGTAGGCGTCCGACGCCCGCACCATCTGGACGACCAGGCTGGCGTAGAGGGCGTGGGTCGCGTCGATGTCCTCGGCGAACCCGTAGGCGTAGACGAACGTGGAGTTCGACGCCACGTCGCAGCGCACGTCGTTGGCCAGGGCGATCACCACGAAAAGCTGCACGTAGGTCCGCAGCCCGCGGGTGCCGGCCGCGCCGATCGTGATGGTCCGCTGCGTCGGGGCCTGCGCCGGCGAGCGCTTGGCGGCGTGCGAGCGCGCCACTGCCAGGTCGATGGCAGCCGCCGTCGCCAGCCGTTGCGCGGCGCTCAGGAAGGCGTCCGCCTCGTGCGCGTTGTCGGTCCCCTCGGCCTGACGCAGCAGCGCGGCGATGCGGGCCAGCATCTTGTCGTCCGTCATAGGCGCCAAACTAGCGCAGCCAGACGACACGTCGCCTACAGCCGGGCGGTGATCCAGGAGACCACGTCGCCGAGCACCTGCTCGCGCTCCGGCTCGTTGAAGACCTCGTGGTATAGCCCGGGGTAGACCTTCAGCTCGACGTCGGCGGAGCCCACGCATTCGACCAGGCGGCGGCTGCCGTCGACGGGGATCAGCCGGTCGTCGGAGCCGTGCACCACCAGCAGCGGCGCCGTCAACGCCGGTGCGCGCTGCGGCATGGTCTGACCGACCTCCAGCAGCGCGCGCCCGACGCCGGCCGGGACCTTGCCGTGATACACCAGCGGATCGGAGTTGTAGGCCGCCACCACCGCGGGATCCCGCGAGATGGCGTCGACGTCGAGTTCCTGGACGGGCAGGCCGGGCACGACGACACCGAGCACCTTGGCGGCCAGGATCATCAACGGGGACACCAGCTCCTGGGCCGCCACCGCCGGGGCCGAGAGCACCATCAGGTCGTAGTTGTCCGGGCGTTCGACGCCGTAGGCGAACACGATCCCGCCGCCCATGCTGTGACCGAGGACGATGCACTTGAGGCCGGGATGCTCGCGCGTGGCGATGCCGACCAGGGTGTCGAAATCGGTCGTGTACTCGGAAATGTCCCGCACCAGCATCCGCTTGCCGCCGGAGCGGCCGTGGCCGCGGTGGTCCAGGGCGTAGGTGACCAGCCCGGCGGCGCCGAAGCACTGCGCGACGTGGTCGTAGCGGCGGGCGTATTCGCCGAGGCCATGGGACAGCACGACGACTGCCCGGGGCGCGGCCTCCGGCGTCCAGACGTCGTAGACGATGCGCACGCCGCCGAGGCCGTCGAAGGTCCGTTCAGTGCGCGTAGTCATCAGGAGAAGCGTAGTGGCTCGGGCCGCGCGCCGGTGTCGGAGCCACTGCGTAGGCTCGTTCAGTGTGAAGGTGCTCACCGAAAACTCTCAGGGCGGCCCCGGGGCCGGCGGGGACTTCTCGACCGACGCCGAGCCGTACCGTCGCGAACTGCTCGCGCACTGCTACCGGATGACCGGGTCGCTGCACGACGCCGAGGATCTGGTGCAGGAGACGCTGCTGCGGGCCTGGAAGGCCTACGACCGTTTCGAGGGCAAGTCGTCGATGCGGACCTGGCTGCATCGCATCGCCACCAACACCTGCCTGACCGCGCTGGAGGGCCGGCAGCGCCGGCCGTTGCCGACGGGGCTGGGGGCGCCCAGCTCGGACCCGACCGCGGAGCTGGTGGAGCGCCAGGAGGTGCCGTGGCTGGAGCCGCTGCCGGAGCTGACGGACGACCCGGCGGACCCGTCGGTCATCGTCGGGTCGCGCGAGTCGGTGCGATTGGCGTTCGTCGCTGCGCTGCAACATCTTTCACCCCGCCAACGGGCGGTGCTGCTGCTGCGCGACGTGCTGCAGTGGAAGGCCGCCGAGGTGGCCGAGGCGGTCGGTACCACAACCACCGCCGTCAACAGCCTGCTGCAGCGGGCCCGTGCCCAGCTCGAGACCGTCGCGCCCAGCTCCACCGACCGGTTGACGCCGCCCGATTCGGCCGAGGCCCAGGACCTGCTGGACCGCTACATCGCGGCGTTCGAGGCCTACGACATCGACCGGCTGGTCGAGCTGTTCACCGCCGAGGCGATCTGGGAGATGCCCCCGTACACCGGCTGGTACCGCGGCCCGCGGGACATCATCACGCTCATCCACCAGCAGTGCCCGGCCGAACATCCCGGCGACATGCGCCTGCTCCCCATCGTCGCCAACGGCCAACCCGGGGCGGCCATGTACATGCGCGCGGGTGACGTGCACGTGCCGTTCCAACTGCACGTCCTCGACATCAGCGACGGCCGGGTGTCGCGGGTGGTGGCGTTCCTCGACGGCGCCCTCTTCGAGAAATTCGGGTTGCCCGCTACCGTGTGACGATGGCGAATCCCCCGCTCGTCACACCCGCGCCCGGGCAGCCGCTGCTGTTGTTGGGCGGCTTCGACATCGCCGAGTTGGGCTATGTCGCCGAGGAGTTCTTCGTCTCAGGAACCGCCACGTCCTACGCGCCCACCACCCCGCTGGGTCCCGACGGCGGGTGGGACGTAACGTCCAGTGGCACCGCCGAATACACCACGCGGCTGGTGGCGCTGACCCCGACCGACCCGACCCGGTTCAACGGGACGGTGCTGGTGGAGTGGCTCAACGTGAGCGGCGGCATCGACGCACCAGCCGTGTGGATGATGGCCCATCGCGAAATCCTTCGCGCGGGATACGCCTATGTCGCGGTCTCGGCCCAAAAGGTGGGGGTCGACGGCGGCGGCGAGAACCTGCTGGGCTTCGACATGTCGCTGAAGAGCCAGGACCCGGCGCGCTACGCCGCGCTGGGCCACCCGGGCGACGAGTACTCCTACGACATCTTTTCCCAGACGGGCGAACTCGTCCGCAACGGCCTACTCGGCGATCTGCCGGTGCGCCACGTGGTCGCGGTGGGCGAGTCGCAATCGGCCATGTTCCTCACGACCTACGTCAACGCCGTCGATCCGCTCGCCCAAAGCTACGACGGCTTCCTGGTGCATTCCCGGTTCGGGTCGGCCGCGCCGCTGGACGGCGTTTCGGTCTTCGACGAATCACAACTCGACGTGCCCGACGCTGTCACGTTCCGCGCCGACCTGCGCGTCCCGCTCATCACGATCATCACCGAGACCGACCTGTTCGGCGGCCCGCGGGAAGGCTATTACTTCGCGAGGCAGCCCGAAGGCCACCGGCTGCGGGTCTGGGAGATCGCCGGCGCCGCACACGCCGACAACTACACCATCCAGGTGGCGCCGATCGACGACGGCTCCGCGCCGCTCGATGCCATCGTGGCCGCCTACGCGCCGACGAACACGCTGATGGGCCAGCAGCTGGAGCACTACATCAACTTCGCGCCGCAGCACCATTACGTGGTGCAGGCGGCGCTCGCCGCGCTGCACACCTGGGTCCGCACCGGCGAACCGGCGCCGACGGCCCCACAGATCGAGGTCCACCACGGCGAGCTGCCCCGGCCCGTTCTCGATCACCACGGCCTGGCCCGGGGCGGCGTGCGGACCCCGTGGGTCGACGTCCCGATCGCCCGGACGTCCGGCATCGCCGAGGCCGACAGCATCATGGCGGCGATCTTCGGCTCCGGCGAACCGTTCGACGCCGCGACGATGGACCGGCTCTACCCGGGCGGCACCGAGCAGTACCTCGACGGCTTCACCGCGGCGCTCGACGCGGCGATCGGCTCCGGGTTCATCCTGCCGGCCGACCGCACCGAGATTCTCGAGCTCGCCGCCGCGATGTACCCCCGGAACTGAAGGGCGCGTTCAGTTTTCGGCGGACAGCACGTCGCGAACCGCGGCGTCGGCGGCGCCGAGCAGGTCCGGGTCTATGCCGGCGCGGCCGCGCACCAGAACCGTGGCGCAGTTGGCCGGCGGCAGGCCCTCGGCCGGGCATAGGCCGTCGGGGAGCTTGCCGATCATCGGCAGCAACGCCAACCCGAGGCCCGAGCGCACCGCCGCGTAAAGTCCCGACAGGTCACCGCATTCGGCGGCGATCTCGTAAGGCACGCCGTGTTTTTCGAGGATCGAGAAGGCCGGCTCGCGCAACGTGCACGGCTCGGCGAAGATCACCAACGGCAGCGGGTCACCCCGGCGGGCGACGAACGTGCGCGCCGAAACCCACCTCAGCTGTACGACGCCCGACGCATTGGCGCGATCCAGGCCCGACCCGTCGAGCATGATCGCCAGGTCCAGCAACCCCCGGTCGAGGGCGTCCGCCAGCGAGACGTTGCGGTCGAGCCGGAACCGCGGCCGCCGGTCGGGAAGCCGCTCGCGCAGGACGCTGGTGAGGGCGGGCAGCATCACGTCCGCGCCATGCTCGGTGGCCCCGACCGTCAGCAACCGGTGTTCGGTGGCCCCGAGGTCGTCCAGCGCCGCGTCGTGCGCGGCTAGGATCGCGCGGGCGTGCCCCAGCACCTTCTGTCCGACTTCGGTGAACAAGACACCCCGGCCGGAGCGTTCGACCACCGGCCCGCCCACCACGGTCTCCACCTTGCGCAGATGCTGGCTGACGGCGGACTGACTCAGGTGCAGCGCGGCGGCGGCCCGGTGAAATCCGCCACAGTCGGCGACCGCGACGAGGCTGCGCAGCGGTGCGATATCGAGGACCTGAGCCATGCGGCGAATGCTAGTCCGATCAGTAAAGATGATCAATCAATCGCGGTTATCCGCTGGAAATCGGTATCCCTTAACCACCTCCGATAAGCATTAGTGATCGATTCCGATCGCTAATAATCGTTGGACGGCATGGGTCGGCGTCGACGACCATGGGGGCATGGACCTGCCGCGCATGCCGTTGACCACCGCCTCGGCGGTCACCCTCACCTACGCGATCGGCTACCCCATCGGCGCGCTCGCGGTGGGAGCGATGACCCCGATGGCCGTCCTGGTGCTGCGATTCGGCCTGGCCGCAATCATTCTCGCGTCCTGGGCCGCGCTGGCCAGGACGGCGTGGCCGCGGGGAGCGCAGTTCGGGCACGTCGTCGTCGCGGGTCTGCTCATCCAGGCCGTGCAGTTCTGCTGCCTCTACGAGGCGCTGCTGCTCGGCGCGCCGGCGGTGCTCTGCGCGGTGGTCGTCGCGATGAACCCGGTCACCACGACGATCCTGGCCGCGATGTTCCTGCGCGAACGGCTCGGCTCGCGACGGGTGCTCGCCCTGGCCCTCGGTGTCGTCGCGGTGCTCGCCGCGTGCGCCAAGAGGTTGCTCAGCACGCACGGCGTCGACCCGGTCATCGCGCTGCTGGTGGTTGCGCTGCTTGGCCTTTCGGCCGGCGGCGTGTACCAGCAACGGTATTGCGGCGGCGTCGACTTCCGCGCGATGAGCGCGGTGCAGAACGCCGTGGCGCTGATTCCCGCGACGGCGCTGGCGCTGCTGACGCCCTTCGCGGTGCACGACGCGGGCCAGGCCGCCGTCGCGGTCACCGGCATGGTGCTGCTCAACGCCACGCTGGCGGTCAGCATCTACCTGCGGGCCATCAGCCTGCACGGGGCGGCGGCGGTGGCGATGCTGTTCGCCGTCATCCCCGCGGTCGCCGCGGTGCTGTCCTGGCTGATGCTCGGCCAGCGCCCGGACGTCGGCGTCGCGGTCGGCCTGCTCGCCGGGGGCGTCGCGTGCTGGCTCAACAGCGGCACGTCACGGCCGCCCCGCGAGGCGCCGCAACGCCCCGATCCCGAACCCGTGCGGTCAGAGCTGAAAGAGGCGGCTGTCGGGTGACGGGCCCGGCGCCGGGCGGACCAGGCCGGCGCCGGTGATCAGCGGCAGATCCAGCGCGGACAGCAGGCCCGGCCGCGCCGCGCACACCGCCGGGATGGCGTTGACCATCCGCGACGCGCCGGCGACACGAGCGCCGAGGTCGTGGTCGCGGTCCTCGGCCATCTCGAATTCGCAGCGCATGGCCGGGGACCCCTCGATTTCGACGCGGTAGAGGCCGCGGCCGGACGCCGCCCCGTAGCCGAGGTCCTTCGGCGCGATGCGGATGTGCGGCTGCGGCCAGTCCGGGGCGACGTCGTCGCGCATTCGCGTCACGTGATCGACGACGAACGTCGCCTTCTCCCCGACGTAGCCGGTCAGCGTGGAGCGCATCGCCGCGATGGTGCCGGCCGCGATGTGGCCGGTGGGCGTGTCGAACGACTCGGTCGCGGCGACGCGTTCGTTGTTCTCCTCGACGCGGTCGATCTTGACGCCGAGCCCCGCGGCCAGCTGGTGCAGCACCGGGCCCCAGCCGAACGTGAAGACCCCCGGTGTCGCCGCCAGGGCCTGGTACTCCGGCGGCTTGCCGAACCCGAGGATCTCGTAGACCGCCGCCCGGTCCGGGTAGGTGGCGTAGTTGAACATCTCGGTCACCCGCACCGACTCGATCACCCGCGATACCCCCGAAAGCGCCAGCGGCAGAACGTCGTTGGCGAAGCCGGTGTCGATCCCGGTGGTAAAGAACGACACGCCGCCGTCGAGCGCGGCGCGCCGCAACGGATCGGTGAACGCACGGTCCACGCCGTCCGGATAGGCCAGCGGCACCACCGAACACGACACCACGTTCTTCCCGGCCCGCAGGATCGACGCCATGTCCTCGACGGCCTCCAGCGGCCGCAGGTTGGCACCGGCCGCGTACACCACGGCGTCGGCGGCACCGGCCAGCATCGGTGCCGGGTCCCGGGTGGCGACCACCCCCACGGGCGCGGCGCCGCACAGTTCGCCGGCGTCGCGACCCGCCTTGACGTCGCTGTGCACGACGACGTCGACCAGCTCCAGCTCCGGGTGGTCGATCACCCCGCGCAGGGCGATGACGCCCATCGAACCCGGCCCCCAAACCCCCACCTTCAACACCACGTATCTCCTATTATTAGGACACTTATCATTAGATTTCGGACGGATCGTATGGAGGAGCGCGTGGGTGCGTCAACCGCCAAGTCACCGCCCACCGCCCGCGTGATGGATGTGCTTGGCGCCCTGGCGGATTCACCGAGCGGGCGCACGTCGGCCGAGCTTGCGAAGGCCTGCCGGATCAGCACCTCGACCTGCGCCCTGGTGCTCGCCGAGCTGGAGCGGCGCGGCTGGGTGGCGCGGCACCAGGACCGCCGCTACGTGCTGGGCAGCGGCCTGTTCGGCCTGGTGCACGGACTGCGCACGCAATTCCCCCTGCTGGACCGGGGGCGCGACGCGCTGCGCTTCCTGCACGACGCGCTCGGCGCGGGCTGCTCGCTGTCGAGGATCGGCGAGCGCCACCTCACCACCGTCGACGCGGTCGGCCACGGCACCGACGGCGAACACGCCGTCGGGCAACGCTTCCCCATCGACCCGCCCTTCGGGCTGGTCGCCATGGCCTGGCGCGACGACGTTTTCGTCGACGCCTGGCTGCACCGCGTCACGCCCCGGCTGACGCGGGCCGAGGTCGCCCAGCACCGCCGGGTGCTGGCCGACATCCGCGCCCGCGGCTACGGCGCGTGGCGGTTCGACGACACCCACCGGTCGCTACACCGCCGGCTGGCCGACGTGCTGGCGTCGCTGGAGCCGACCGCGCAGGTGGCGAGGCAGCTGACCACGCTGATGACCATGGTGACGCTGCGATCCGTCATCGATACGCTCGAAACCGATTTGGCGTCAACGGAATTCGTCGTGCTGCCGATCTTCGGCCGGGGCGGCCAGCCGGAGTACCAGATCGAGATCCACTTGGGGCGCCCGGCCGGGTTGACGCTGGAGGCGCTCGACGCCGAGCTGCGGCGCGCGCAGGAAATGTTGGCCTAGGTTGAATTGCCAGCCTCCTCAACGGTCCGCAAAAGCGGACCGCATCGTCGCCTGGCTAGGCTGGACCCCATGCCCGCCACCACGGAGATCCGGCGCGCGGCCGACCGGGCCGTCACCGCGACACCCTGGCTGAACTCGCGGCATTCGTTCTCGTTCGGCGACCACTACGATCCCGACAACACGCACCACGGCCTGCTGCTGGTGAACAACGACGACATCGTCGAGCCGGGAACGGGATTCGACACCCACCCGCACCGGGACATGGAGATCGTGACGTGGGTGCTGAGCGGCGAGCTGACCCACCGGGATTCCGCGGGTAACCAGGGGATCATCTATCCCGGTCTGGCCCAACGCATGTCGGCGGGCCGCGGCATCCTGCACTCGGAGAAGAACGATTCCCGCACCGAGCCAGTGCATTTCGTGCAGATGTGGGTGGTTCCCGACGAGCCCGGCATCGACCCGAGCTACCAGCAGCACGAGATCGACTCGGGGCTGTTGGGCACCGGACTTGTGACCATCGCCTCAGGCATCCCCGGCAATGAGGCGGCCATCACGTTGCACAACCGCAACGCCGCGCTGCATGCCACGCGGCTGGAACCGGGTGCCTCGGTGAGCCTGCCGCGGGCGCCCTACCTGCATCTATTCGTCGCGCGCGGCCGGGTCAACGCCACCGAAATCGGCGAGCTCGAACGCGGCGACGCGGTCCGATTCACCGACGCCGGCGGCCCGCGGGTGACGGCGAGCGAGCCGTCGGAACTGCTGATCTGGGAGATGCGTGCACAGTTGGGCGGCTGAGAAGACATAGAGTGGGCACGACAGACAGGAGCCCGCATGTCTCAATCGCAGCCGCGGCACGCGGCGCCCAACCCCAAGCGGAACATCAAGGCAGTTCGGACGGTGCGGTTCTGGGCGCTACCCGTCGTCGTCACGCTGGCGCTGATGTCGGCGCTGTGCGCGCTTTACCTCGGGGGCATCCTGAACCCGATGACCAACCTGCGCCACTTCCCGATCGCCGTGGTGAACGAGGACGCCGGGCCGGTCGGCGCGCAGATCACCGACGGGCTGGTTGCGGGGTTGGACAAGAACAAGTTCGACGTCCGGGTGGTTTCCCACGACGAGGCGCAGCGGCTGCTGGACACCGCCCACGTCTACGGGGAGCTGGTCATTCCGCCGACTTTCTCGTCCAATCTTCATGAGTTCGGGGTCGCCGCGGTCGCGCCGGGCCGGGTGACGCGGCCCTCGGTCACCATCTCCACCAACCCGCGCGCGGGCACCCTCGGCGCCAGCATCGCCGGGCAGACACTGACGCAGGCGATGGCCGTGGCCAACGGCAAAGTGGGCCAACGACTTACGGCCGACGTCGCGGCCGAGACCGGGGGCGCGCCGCTGACCGGCGCCTCGGCGCTGGGCCTCGCCAGCCCGATCGACGTCAAGGCCGGCGTCTACAACGCGCTGCCCAACGGCACCGGCAATGGGCTGTCGGCGTTCTATTTCGCGCTCTTGCTGCTGCTGGCCGGCTTCACCGGCAGCGTCGTGGTCAGCACGCTGGTAGACGCGCTGCTCGGGTATGTGCCGGCGGAATGGGGCCCGGTATATCGCTTCGCCGAGCAGGTCAAGATCTCGCGATTCCAGACGCTGCAGCTCAAGTGGGCCATCATGACCTTGCTGGCGCTGCTGACGTCCGGGGCATACCTGGCCATCGCGCACGGGCTGGGCATGCCTATCCCGCTCGGCTGGCAACTGTGGGCGTACGGGGTGTTCGCGATCGTCGCGGTGGGCATCACGTCGAGTTCCATACTCTCGGTGCTGGGTTCGATGGGCCTGCTGGTCAGCATGCTGATCTTCGTGATCCTGGGGTTGCCGTCGGCGGGCGCCACCGTCCCACTGGAGGCCACGCCGCCGTTCTTCCGCTGGCTGGCCGAGTTCGAGCCGATGCACCAGGTCTTCCTCGGCGTCCGGTCGCTGGTGTATCTCAACGGGCGCGCGGATGCCGGTCTGTCCCAGGCGTTGTGGTTGACGGGCATCGGCCTGGTCATCGGCCTGCTGCTGGGCGGGATCGTCACGCACCTCTACGACCGCAAGGGCTTCCACCGGATCCAGGGGGCGGTCGAGATGGCCATCGCGGCCGAACACCAGGCGCAGTACCGGGCGCGCGTGAACAAGCGCGAGAGCCCCGACCCGGAGCCCGCCGAGACCACGGCCGAGGAGCCCGCCGCCGAAATCGAAAGCCCAAGCGAGCAAGCGTAATTCGAGTGCGTCCCAAGCGTCACGCGTTCGTTATCGAAATTGACAGTGTGACTGGTGTGACTGATGCTATTGATGTTGCATAGCCATCAGTGCCGAAAGGTCCATCGTGCTGACGCCCCTCGCCAGCTTGCGCCGGCTGGCGGCCTGCTGCACCGCCGTGGTCGCGTGCGCGGTGCTGGCCAGCACCACGGGCCAGCCCGTCGCCCGCGCGGCTGACGGCCGCGACCTGCTCGCCGGCGCCATCGAGACCACCAAGGGCTCGTACCTGGTCTACAACTTCGGGCCCGGCCACCCCACGCCGATGCTCAACGCCGGCGGCAGCTGGTACGAGATGAACAACGGCGGGCACCTGATGGTCATCAAGAACGCCTCGGGCCGGCTCGCGCCGCACCTGCTGGTGGACAGCCACCAGGGCGACCAGGCGCGCTGCGAGAACAATCCCGGTGCGCGCACCGGCGAGGGGCTGTGGCAGGCCTCGGAGGTGTACGCGCCCCTGCAGGCGTGGCAGCGGATGGGGCAGCCGACGATCGCGATCAACGCCAACTTCTTTGACATCCGCCCTCAGAAGGGCGGGTCCTGGCGCCAGACCGGCTGCAGCTCACCGCTGGGCGCGTTCGTCGACAACACGCACGGCCAGGGCCGGGCGAACCAGGCGGTCACCGGCACCGTCGCGTACCCGGGCAAGCAGGGCCTGTCCGGCGGGGGTGAGAGCTGGAGCGCGCTTTCGACGATGATCCTGCCGGCGGGCGGCGCGCCATATGTGTTGCGCGCCAAGAACCCTCAGGACTACGACGTCGCCACCCCGGTGGTCGCCGACCTGCTGAACCGCAACGAGCGGTTCGTCGCGGTGTCGGGAATCGGCCTGCTGTCTCCCGGCAAGACGGGGCAGCTCAACGACGGCGGGCCCAGCGCGGCGCGAACGGCCCTGGCCTACGTGAAGCAGCGGGACGAGATGTACATCTTCGAGGGCGGCAGCTACACGCCGGACAACATCCAGGACCTGTTCCGCGGCCTGGGCAGCGACACCGCCGTCCTGCTGGACGGCGGCGGCTCGTCGGCGATCGTGCTGCGCCGTGACACCGGCGGGATGTGGGCCGGCGCCGGCTCCCCGAGGGGATCGTGCGACACCCGGGAGGTGCTCTGCGACTCCCACGAGCGCGCCCTGCCCAGCTGGCTGGCCTTCAACTAGCCTTTGATGGCAGCGACCCGCCTCGCCCGGCTTCGCCGCCCTCGCGATCGCCGCTAACCGTCGGTGGCCTTCGGGCCGAAGCGGAACATCAGCAGGCTGGCCGCCACCACCGCCGCCGTGACGGCGAACACCGGGGCGACGACGAATCGCGACATCGTCGCGCCCACCAGGGCTCCCGCACACATCGTGAAAACGACACTGAACCGCAGCTTTTCGCGTTCGCCCGTGCCGCCGGCCAGATGGCTGTCCAGGCCGAGGCTGACGATGGTCGACGTGAGCACGGTGGTGGAGAGTTCCTGGATGCCGAACTGGCGCGCGCTCGAGTGCTGCAGACCGAAGGTCACCGCCAGCAGGCCGATCATGATCAGCTTGGTGTTGTCGTGGTAGTGCAGCACGCCGGCGCCGGCCAGAATCGACAGGGCCACCAGCAACACGATTTCGGTTGCCAGCACCGTGCTGATCCAGGACCGGGTCCGTCGGTCGAAATGCCTTGCCAGCCGGCCGCTGACGATCGTGGTGCAGACAAAGGTGGGCAACGCCACCACGACCGCCGTCAGGTCGATGCTGGTTCTCGGGGCCAGCCAGAAGCCGAGGAAGATCACGTTGCCGGTCATGTTCGCCACAAAGACGTGACCGAGGACCAGGATGCTGATCGCGTCCGCGAGGCCGGTGGCGAAGGTCAGCAACAGCAGCGCCGCGACGGTCGAGCGATCGGAGACCGGCGACGCAACGGGCATGGGTGAGTGGGGATCCGCGCTATACGTGCGGCGTCAGGTCCAGCGAGGTGATGGTCGTCATCCTCGTCACCAGCCAGTGGCCGCCTGCGCGCTTCATGAACAACCGGTAGGACAAGTACTTCAGCGACGGGATGTTCTTGGTCAGCGGGCTGGTGGACGTGGTGTTGGTGTACACGATGACGACGGCGTTCGGGTCGTCCAGCGACTCGACCGCCGCGCCGGTCACCTCGGTGGTGTTGGTCACCTTGGCCTGCTTGTTCGGCCCCACGATCGCGTCGACGAACTTGCGGTACTGGGCCTCGAAGTCGCCGCTGAGGTAGACCGCCGCGCGATCGGCGAGGCCGTCCATGTTCTCCGGGGTATAGGTCCACAGCGCGGTGATCGCGTTGGCCGCGGTGCGCGCCACCTTCAATTTCGTTGCGGCCGCGGCGCGGTCGGTCAGGTACGGCTGCACCGCCGCACCCGCGAACGCGGCGGAGCCGACGAACAGCGCGGCGGCCACCACGACGGCGATGGCCAGCCGCTTGCCGGCCAGGATCTTGCGTCGGGGGCGCTTTGTTTTGGCTTCCGTCGCGCCGTCACCGGCGGATTCGGTTGTGGCATCGGCGGTTTCGTCGCCCTCGACCGCTTCGGCGGTGTCGGCGGCTTCGGCCGCTTCGACGTCCCCGTCCGTGGCATCTTCCGTCGTTGCCACGTCGGCGGTCAGATCACCTGTATCAGGTTGCTGATCTTCCACTGATTCCCTTCCTGCGTGACGGTTGCCATCCAACGGTTGGTGTTGTCGAATACCTGCTTTTCATCCGGCGACTTGGAGGTCACGTCGGTGGCCACCATCACGGTGGCGGTGCCGTCGTCGTTCCACCGCTCCAGGCCCGCGCCGAGGACGGCGCCGGTCGCGGGCTCGGCGCGGGCCACCTGAAGCAGGATCTCGTTCGCCTTTTCGTGGTACTGCTTGGCGAAATCACCGGTGGCTTGGGCCATTACCCGCGTCACGTAGTCGTTGGCGTGAAAGGGGTCGATGGAGGTGAACTGCACCATGAATCCCGACACATAGCTGAGCACCTCGCGCTCCTTGGCGGCAGCGCGCACGCGTGACTGATGCGCGATCAGCATCAGGGTGCACGCCGCGATCGCCGCGACCATCAGCACCGCGGCGACCGCGCCGGCCGCCGGCTGCCACCAGGGCCGCCCTGGCGGCACCGGACGCGCGATCAGCAGCGATTCCTCGCCGGGCTCAAACCTGCGGCGGGGGCTCATTTTCCGTTCCCGGGCGGTTTCGGCCTGGTCAGTACGGTGAGGTCGTCGACGCGCCAATGTTGGTCCGCGCCTTTGGCGAATTCCACCCGAACGGTTGCGCTGATCGGGCGTTCGTCGGGCCCCACGCCCCTCCTGCCCTGCAGGAATAGCAGCATCGTCGCGCGGTCCGGCGTGGCGGATTGGACCGACCCGTCGGACGACCAGTACTCGTTGATGACGGGATTGCCCTTCTGGACCACGTCCTGCTGCGCCGCCAGCTGACCCCGGTACTTGTCGGTCGCCAGCGACCGGGCTCGAGCGAAGTCGTCGCGCAACGACTTCGGGTCGTACGTCAACATCTGCGCCACGATCTTGGGCCCCTGCGTTGCGATCTCGGCCCTGGTTTGATCGCTCGCCCGGTCGCGGGAGTACACCACCAGGTAACTCACGGCGGCGCCGCTGACACACAACAGCGCCGCGGTCAGGACCGCCACCGCGGTCCAGCGCCGCAAGTCGGGCAGCTCCTCATCGGATTCGACCCGACGCACCTCGGTGCCCAGCAACATGTCGGCGAAGGTGCGGCGGCGCGAATCCCACAGCGGCCAAAGCCATCCCACCACCGACACCGTGTCAAGCAGGTGCGCCAGCTCGCGCAGCAGCAATCCCCACGGCCCGATGGCCGCGCCGTCACGGCGCACCACCTCGACTCCGAACAGCCCGCGTCCCAGGCTCCAGCCCATGACGGTCGGCAGCAGCAACCGGTTGACCAACATCAGCAGGATGGCCAGCCCGGCGACCGAGACGCAGACCCACCACCAAACCGGATGCTGATCCACGGTCCAGGCCACCAATGCCGCGGTCACCGCCACGGCGATGCACGGTAGGGCGTCGACGGCGACCGCGGCCGCACGAACGTGCCAGGGGGCCAAGGCATCCCGCGGTGACTCCGGTAGGGCCGCGGTGGTCGGGGTCTTTTCGACCACCACCGTCACTTCGTCACCTGGTCGAGCTTGGATATCCGGTACTGCCCCTCGGCGAAGGCCATCTTCACCCGCAGGCGGTACCCGGTTTCCTTTTGCGACTGATCGCTGGCCACCTTGACGCGCATCGCGACGAGCACGTCGATCGAACCGTCGTCGTTGTTGCGCTCCACCGCGGCCCGCACGTCGGCGACCTGAACGTGGATGTTCGCGGCCTGATAGGCCTGCACGATCATGTTGGTGTACAGCAGCGCCTGGGAGCGGAACGCGTCGGTGCCGCACTCGATGATCTTCTGCTCACTCTGGGCCATGGCGGTGGTGTCGGGCGCCTGGGTCGCCGACACACAATCCACCGCCGCCTTGAGCGCGGCGGCGTCGTTGCGCGCGATGACCTGGCTCTCGTGGTGATAGCGCAGCGCGAAGTAGCCACCGGCCCCGACGCCGGCGGCGAGCAGCACGAGCGCGGCGGCGATGCCGGACAGCCACCCGCGGCCAAGGCGCGAGGGACGGCGCTCGGCGTCCGGGGCGACGGCCTCGGTTTCGGCTTCCGTTTCAGCGACGGCCTCGGCCTCGGGCTCTGCCTCGGGTTCGGGCTCAGACTCGGGTGCCGCGGGGCCGGTCGCCTCGGCTTCGGCTTCGGTTTCGGGCGATTCCTCGTCCGTCAGCTGCGTGGTGGTCTCGTCGTCAGCAGCCGCCGGCTCCTGATGGCTCTTCGGACTCGATCTCTGGGAGGGCCTGCGCAGTCGACGAAACCTCGGCATGGGTTGGGGGTTCAGCCGGCCGGCGCCAGCATCTCCTTCCATCCGTCGTCTCCTGTTTTGGTCGAGTTCTCGACGGAGTATTTCACCCCATCGGGCCCCACCAGCTCACCGCTCTGCGGACTGTACATGGCAACGGGGGGCCCGCTCGGAGTGTAGACACACGGGTTGGGCTGCTGGCCGTTGCACTGCACCGTGCCGTTGCCCGGCCGCGACAATGGGTCGCTGGTCGGCGGCGGCGTGCCCGCGACCCGGTCCGAGGGCGCCGGGTTCAGGCCGGTGTCGACCGTCGGCGCCGGGATCACCATGCCCGGCCGCACCGATTGATCGCAGCGCGCCGCGGGCGCCGGGCAGGTCAGGATCTGGTTCGGGTCGCCGTACCAGGGGTTGGTACCCGCCGGGACGTAGGGCCTGGGGTCGCGGCACTCCCGCGGCGTCGCCGCCCGCTTGCCGGGGACGTCGGTACACGGGATGTTGCGCGATCCGCGCACGCTGTTGGCCGGTTGGTCCATCGGGATCTTGCAGTACGTGCCCGACGGCAAAGGCACCAGGTTGGTGTCCGCCGGGGATCGCCACTCCGACGCCGGGAGGAAACCGGTCAGGCACGGCGGCGGCTGGTTGATCGACGGCGCGATGTCGAGTGCGGCCTGGTTCGGGAACGGCGCGGCGACCGTTTCCGCGATCGAGGCACCCTGCGGCAAGAACACCAGCACCTGCTCCACGCCGGTGTGGTAGCGCTTGAGCAGGTCGAACACGACCTCGAGGTTGGCCAGCGTCTGCGGCAACGAGTCGCGGACGTCGCTGAACACCTCATTGACCTGATCGGCGGTCGGCGCCGCCTGGCGCAGCACGCTGCGCACATGACTGTCCTCGCGCGCGGCCTGCGCGGACAGGTCGTTCAGGTTGCGCGCCCAGCGCTCGATCGCGGCATTGGAATTGACCTGGCTGTCCAGGATCGGCCCGGAGTTCTGGATGATGTCGTTGACGTTGGTGATGTTCGTCTTGAAGTCACCGACGATCGCCTGCGTGGAGTCCACCAACCGCTGCAGGGCGGGCCCCAACCCGCCGACGGATTGCGCCGTCTCGTCGAGCAGCTGGCCGATCTTGTCCTTGGGCAGCACGGCGAGGCCCCGGTTGGCGGTGTCCAGCGCCGGCCCGATCTCGGCCGGAACCGTGCCCTTGGTGATCGTCTGGCCCTCGGCGAAGTCCTTGCCCGGGTTGCCGGTCGACTCCAGGTCGAGATACTGCTCACCGACCGCCGACACCGAGTGCACATTGGCGACCGCGTCGACCGGGATCTTGTAGCGGCTGTCGATGCTCATCGTCGCCTTGGCGCCCGATTCGGTCGGCTCGACGTCGGTGACCTTGCCGATGGTGATGCCGCGATAGGTCACGTTGGCCGTGGGATACAGCCCGCCCGACGCGGGCAGGTCCGCCTTGAGCGTGTACCTCCCGATGCCCACCAGGCTCGGGAGCTGCAGGTAGTAGATACCCAGCACCAGGATCGAGACCACCGTCAGGATCCCGAAGGCGATCAGCTGGCGCCTGATGAAGGGGGTCAGCATTGCTTGTCCGCCCTCTCCACCAGCGGTCCGCCGGGCGCGTTGTTGGGGTTCGGCGTGTAGCGGACATCGGGGATCATCGTCTCCGGGTCGCGCCCGTACGACTGCTCGAGCGCCCGCAACGCACCCGACAATCCGGTACCGGTGAGGAACGCGTTGTCGATCGAGCTGTAGGTCACGTCGAGTGTCAGCGACACGTTCTGGTAGTCGCCGCGCATCAACTTCGGAATGGTGTCGATGTTGTAGGGCTGCGTGAGGATCAACTTCAGCGCGCCGATCAGGTACGGCGAGGCTCGGCCGAGCTCTCTCAGCGGGCATTGCAGGTACTGCAGGTCCTGGTGCAGGGGCCCGCGCGCCTCCGACAGGTACTGGTCGGCGGCCTGGCTGAGCCGTCCAACCGAGTCGACGGCGTTGATCAGCAACTGCTTGGTGTCGGCGAAATGCTTGATCAGCGGCGGGATGTCGGTCAACGCCCGATCCAGCACGTCCGCCCGGCCACCGACGTACATCAACAGCCGGTTGGTGGAGTCGATGGCGTGGGTGATGTCATCGCGCTGCTGGTTGACCTGGGTGACGAAGGTGTCCAGCTTGCCCAGGAAGGCCCGGATCTGGTTCCCCCGCCCGTTGAAGATGTTGAAGACCTCGTTCTGCAGCACCTCCAGGTTCGGGATGCCGCCACCGCGCAGGATCAGCGACAGGCTGGCCAGCGTCTGCTCGGTGGTGGGAAACGCCGTCGAATTCTTCAGCGGAATGGTGTCGCCGTCCTTGAGCAGTTCCGGCGACGGGTTGGGCGGGGCGGCCAGTTCCACGTGCTGTGAACCCAGCAGCGAAGTCTGGCCGATTTTGGCGGTGGCGTTCTTCGGCAGCTTGACGTTCTTGTCGATGCCGAGCGTCAGGGTGGCCACCCAGTTCTTGAGGTTGATGGACCTGATCGAGCCGACGAACACGTCGGCGACCATCACCTTGCTATTGCCGTTGATCGCCAGCGTGTCCGGCATCTGCACGTAGACCGTGTAGGACCCGCTGCCGCTGCCCGGCCCGCCGGGGATCTCCACGTTGGAGATCCCGCGCCAGCCGCACGAGCTCAGTACCAGCGCGGCCACCAGGAATACCAGCGCCTGCCAGGCCCGATGGCGAATCAGGCGGATCACCCGCGTCGCAGTCACTGGCCACCCCCGAAGTTAGCCGGAACCGGCGGCCCGCCCGCGTTGGGCGCCGGCGCGTCCACCGGCGCGGGCGTCGGGGCGACCGGTCCCGGGGCCACGTCCGGCCCCGGCGGTGGCGGCTGGATCGGCACTGGGGCATTCAGACCGATCGGCGGCAGGATCGGGTTTTGGTCGTAGGCGTTCGGCGGCCCCGGCGGGGTCTGCAGGTTCGATTGCACCGGCTCGATGTTGGGGCCGCCCATCAGCTCGGCCAACGAATCGGGCGTCATCAGGCCCGCCGTGATCGGCCCCACCTGCTGCCCCTGCATGCCCGGCGCGACGATCCAGCCGTGCTGGGTGTTGCGGTGCGACAACGGCCCATCCGGCACCCAGATCCCCGGGACGGTGGTGTCCTTGTAGCCCGGCGGCGGCTGCAGCCGCGGCTCGGAGTAGGCGACGTCCTTGGGCAGCGTCTCGGCGGTGTTGCCCGTGTTCAAGCCGAAGGGCAGGTAGTTGAACTTGATCGCGTCGAGGATCGGCGACAGGTATTGCGCGCAGAGTTCGGCGGACTCCTGGTATCCCAGCCGGCTGCCGGCCTGAATCGAGCTGCAGATGAACTGCATCGGGTTGGCGAAGGTGATGGCCGGGATGGCGACAACAGAACCGTGCGTCGGGTGGTAGATCTGGTTGATGTTCGCCGCGGCCGTCGGCAGCACGTGCAGCGCGGTTTCTATCCCGTTGAGCGAATCGGGTTGCAGCAGCGCGTTCGTCGCGGTCGCCAGGTTGTTGACGTCGTGGGTCAGCACCTCACGGTTCTGGTCGAGCCAGGGCCGCACGGTCTTGAGCAGGCTGTCGAACTGCTGTACCGCATCGGCCAGCGCGCCGTCGGAGCTCGCGAGCCGGCCGGTGACGTCCGCCAGGTTCTGGTTCAGCGCGACGAACTGCTGATCGTCGGCGTGCAGCGCGTTGACGAACAGCGCCAGGCTGCGCACCACCGCGAAGAAGTCGCCGCGCCCCTCATTGAGCGCGGTCAGCGCCTGCGACAGGCTGTTCAGCGTGTTGTTGATCTGCTTGCCCTTGCCGGCCAGCCCGTTCGCGTAGGACTCGATGACCTCACCGAACGGGCCCTTCGGCTGCTCTTGCGTGGGACCGAGCTTGGAGATGATGTTGGTGATGCTGTTGCGCAGGGTGTCCCACTCCACCGGCACCTGGGTGCGGTCCTCGGGGATCACCGCGTTGTCGGCGAGCACCGGACCGCCCTTGTAGGGCGGCTCCAGCTGGATCGCGCGCGAGGCGACCAGCGTGGGGTTGAGGATCACCGCCGACGCACTGGCCGGCACCTTGTACTTGTTCTCGTAGTGGAAGGTGACCTTCATCTTGTCGCCGGCCGGCTCGATCTTGTCGATCGCACCCACCCGCAGCCCCATGATCTGCACCTTGTCGCCCGGGTAGAGCGCGTTCGCGGCCGGGAAGTAGGCGACGACGGTGTTGTTGGTCAGCTTCTCGTAGAGCCGCCATCCGGCGTACCCGAGCACCAGGGCCAGCACGATCACCAGCGAGCCGATGATCACCGTCGTCCGGGAGAGCCTCGGCAGCCGGATGTTGCGGACATCAAAGATGGTGCTCAATTCTGGCTACCTCCAGTGATGCCGCTACCTCCCGTGCCGCCGGGGTTGATGAACGGCGCCGGCAGCTGGTTGCCCGGCCCGGGCGGCGCCGGCGGACCCGGCGGCAGGCCCGGCGCGAACGTCGACGGGGGCGGCGTCGGGCCGGCCGGTCCCAGGTTCTCGGTGCGCGCGCCCGGCGGCGCTTGCGTCGGCAGCGGCACCGGCGTGCCCGGAACGTTCGGGGGCGGGTCACCCGGCCGGCCCGCGATGTTGATGCCCGGGGTGGGCGGCAGACCGTCGGGGTTCGGCGGCGACGTCGCGACGTCGACGGGGGCGGGGAAACCGGGGCCGCCGAACGGGCCGACGCTCGCGCCCGCGCAGGGCAGCGGATTCCACGGCCGCGGCAGTCCCTCGTCGCCGACGGTGACGTTGCCACCCGGATTGGCCGGCGTGTACGAGCACGGCGACCCCGGCGGCACGGCCGGCCCGGGATGATCCGGCGTGCCCTCCAGCACCGGCGGCGCCGGCGGCGGCGCGCCGTTGGGCAACCGGGTGCCGTTCGGGTCGGGCCACCGGAATTCCGGCAGGCCCGCGCTGCGCCAGAAGTTCTCCGGGTCGATTCCGCGCTTCTTGAAGGCCGCGTCCACCCATGGCTGGAGAATCTGCGGCAGCGCCAGGTTGTGCAGGACCACTTTGAAGTACGGTCCCGACGCGATGGCCTCGTTCAACGACGGGAGGAACTTGCCGACCTCGGTGAAACCGGTGGCGAGATCGTCCTTGCGCTCGACCAGGATGTCGCTGACCGTGCGCAGCTGTTCGAGCACGTGGTTCAGGTTGGGGTTGTCGTTGATGAAGCCCTTGATCTGTTCGGAGAAGGCCGAGATGTTGCTCAGCAGCGCGTTGATGGCCTGGCCGCGCTCGTTGAAGGCGGCCAGCAACACCTTCGCGTTGACCAGCAGCCGGTCGATCTGGTCGCTGCGGTCACCGAGGATGCCGGCCACCTGATTGGCCTGCGCGAGAAGGTGTTTGACCTCCTCGTCGCGCTTGCCGATCGTGTCGGAGAACCTGGCCACGCCGTCGAGCGCGGAGCTCAGGTGCGGGTAGGTCTGATCGATCGTCTCCGAGAGCACATGAAGTGACTGCTTGACCGTGTCGATGTCCCAACCCTGGGCGGCCTTGGTCACGTCGAAGAACGCGTCGTAGATCTGATATGGCGTGGTGCTCTGGCCGATCGGCAACGCGTCTCCGGGCCGCAGCCGGTGGTTGCCCCGGTTCTCGATCTCGAGGACCTTCTTGCCGAGGATGGTGTCGGTCTTGATGGCCAGCCGGCTCTCGGTGCCGATGCTTGCGGTGCCGATGTTGAACTTGACCAGGATGTGGTCGGCGTCGATCTTGAGGCTTTCCACCTTCCCGACGTCGAGGCCGGCGATGCGCACCTTGTCGCCGGTGCTCAGGCCGCCGGTGTCGGTGAACTGACCGTAGTAGTGGGGCTTGGCCATCAGCATGGGCACGCTCGTGAAGCTTTGACCGACGCCGATGACCAGGAGCGTCACGATGATGCCCATCAGGCCGATGCGCATCCGGTTGGGGGGTTCCAGGGTTCTCATTGGGGCGTGCACCTACCCGTCGGCTGCGAGAAGAGCCGGACCGTGCGGACTGGGCCACCGCTCTGCAGCCCATTGAGCTTGAGGCTGATGTCGCACGCGTAGAAGTTGACGAAGTCGCCGTAGGAACCGATGGTGCGCCCGATCATGTTCAACGCCGTCGGGACCCGGTGGATGAAGTCGTTCAGCTGCTCACGCTGATCGATGAGCGGCTGCTGGACGGCGTCGAGGTAGTTGATGGTGCTGTGCAGCAGCCCGCGGTCCTCGGCCAGCAGGTCGGCGACCGTGCCCGCGGCGTTGCTGATGTGCGCGGTCCCGCCGGCCAGCTGGTCGGAGTGGCCCTTCAGCCCGGTGATCAGCACCTCCAGGTTGTTGACGGTCTGATCGAATTGCTGGCGATGCCGAACCGTGGTGTCCAGCACGATGTTGAGGTTCTTGATCACCTCGCCGATCGCCTGGTCGCGCTCGCCGAGCTGATTGGTCAGCTGCGCGGTCTGATCCAGGATGTCGTTGATGGTGCCGCCCTGCCCCTGAAACACGGTGACCAGCGCGGTGGCGATGGTGTTGACCTTCTGCGGGTCCAGTGCCCGGAACAGCGGCTTGAATCCACCGATGAGCGCGTCGAGGTCAAGCGCCGGCGTGGTCCGCGAAGCGGGGATGAAGCCGCCCGGCGGCAGCACCTTGTCGGCGCCCTCGCCCTCGCCGCGTTTGAGCTCGAGGTACCGGTTGCCGATCAGGTCGAGGTAGCGGATCTGGGCGGTGGTCGACTGATACAGCGGGATCGAGCGGTCGACGTTGAAGTTCACCCGGGCCCGCCGGCCGCCATCGACCAGCTCGACCGAGTCGACCTTGCCGATCTCCACCCCCGAGGCCCGGACGAATTGGCCCTGCCGCAGCCCGCTGACGTTGGTGAATTCGGCCGAGTACCCGGTGGTGCGGTCGAAGCGCATCTGGCCGAACACCACGACGATCATCACAGTGAACAGCAGCAGCACCAGCGAGAAGATGCCGAGTCGCACGAGGGTACCGGTGATTTTCATGGGTTGATCGTGTTATCCCCTACCTGACGGCCCCACACGTATTCGATCGCGTAGGGCGAACCGACTTCGAGGTGGTTGTACGGGGCGAGGCTGTTGCCGGTATCCATCACCAGCTCGGGGGCGGGCCACAGGTCGTGGGTGATGTGCTGCCAGCAACCCGGCGCGCCCCCCGGTCCGCCGCGAGCGTTCACCCGCGGCAGGTTTTCCGGATAGATGTAGGGATTGGGCGCCCCGCCGGCCAGCCCGGCCAGCGCGGCCAGGTTTCCGACTCCCATCGTGGCCACCCCGAGCACAAGGGTGGTCGCCAACGAGGTGGGGTTCAGCGTAAGCCCCAACCCCGATAGCAGCTTGGCTTCGTCATTCAGCGAATAGCCGTTGCCGCCGCCGGTGAATGAAGCGACCTTGGGTGCGACGTCGTGATAGTTGCGGAGGGTGCAGAAGATCTCGGGACTGTAGGTGTCCAGCAGCTGGGCCGACGGCACCAGGTCGGCGGCGCCGCGCGCCAGGTACGGCCCGCCCTTCTCGAAGATGTCGGCGCCGGTGTTGCCGAAGCCGGCCGCCGACAACAACGCCTGGTCCAGGTCTTTCTGCTGCGCGTTGATCGTGCGCGAGGTGACGACCGCGTTGTTGAGGAAGTCGATGAGATCCGGCGCGGCGTTCGCGTAGGTGTCGCCCAGAGCCGCCAGCGCCTGGATGTCGTGACGAACCTGGGGCTGCTGCGGGTTTACGTCGTCGAGGACCGCGTTGGCGTTGACGATCGACTGCCCGAACCGGTCGCCGAGCCCGGCCAGCGATTGGGCCGCGGCGCTCAGCGTCAGGTTCAGCTTCACCGGGTCGACCTGCTGCGCGATCTCGGTGATGGTCTGGAACAGCGTGTTGATCTCCGTCGTCACCGACCTGGCGTCGATCACGGTCTGCGGTGAGATGCGTTGCGCCGACGGGTTTTTCGGTGTCGTCAGCGACACGTACTTACCGCCGAACACCGTGGTGGCCTTGATGTCGGCAGTGACGTTGGCCGGGATCAGGTTCAGGTATCTCGGGTACACGTCGAGGCTGAACTTGGCCGCCGGCTTGCCGTCCTTGACGATCTCGGAGATCTTGGCCACCCGGCCGATCTCCACTCCGTTGTAGGTGACCTTGGAGCCGGGATCCATGACCAGGCCGGCCCGGTTGGCCACCATCGTCAGGTGTTCCTTTTTGGTGAAGTCCCCCCGGAACTGCCCGTACACCAAGACAAGTGCCACGGCCGCGGCGACGATCAGCGCGATCCCGGCCAGCTTGTACGGCGGGTTGCGGGGCGCGTTGATCTTTCCGGCGGGTGACGTCATGGCTACACCGTTAACGCGAAGTTGGGGTTGACGCCGTAGAGCGCCAACGCGGCGGCCAGAACCACAACCTGCACCGACACCAGCGAGAAGCGCATCGACCGGCCGACGGCCTCGCCGACGCCCACGGGCCCGCCGCCGGCGTTGTAGCCGTAGAAGCAGTGGGTGATCATCACGACGGCCGTGATGAGGATGGCCTCCACGAACGACCAGAACACGTCGTCGGGGCGCAGGAACGTCCGGAAGTAGTGCTCGTAGGTGCCCTGCGACTGCCCGTACAGCACCGTCGTGGTGATCTGCGGGGACAGGAACGACATGATCATCGCCAGCGCGTAGAGCGGGATGATCACCACCAGCCCGGCCATGATCCGCGTGGTCGCCAGGAACGAGATCGACTTGATGCCCATCACCTCGAGGGCGTCGATCTCCTCGCTGATGCGCATGGCGCCCAGCTCCGCGGTGGCGCCCGCGCCGACGGTGGCGGCCATCGAGATGCCGGTGACGACGGGCGCGGCGATGCGCACGTTGATCAGCGCGGCGAAGAAGCCGGTGAACGCCTCGACGCCGATGTTGCCCAGCGAGGCGAACCCCTGGATGGCGACGAGCGAGCTACCGGACAGGGTCACGAAGCCGACGATCGCGACGGTGCCGCCCACGACGGCCATCGCGCCGGTGCCCATGCCGATCTGGGCGATGAGTCGCAGCGTCTCCTTGCGGTAGTTGCGCAGCGCGTGCGGGATGTGCCCAAGGGCCACCGCGCCGAACCAGGCCATCTGCCCGGCGTCGTCGAGGCCGCGGCCCAGCGCGCCGCCGTAGCGGCTGAGATTCTCGACGAACCGGGGATGGACGCCCCGCGTCACGGTCCCGATCGACATGTCAGCGCCCCGTTCCGAATCGCACACCGATGGTCGTCAGCACCACGTTGACCGCGTACAGCGCGACCACGCAGAGCACCACGGTTTCGTTGACGGCGGTGCCCAGGCCCTTGGAGCCGCCGCGCACGGTAAGGCCGCGGAAGCAGCCGACCAGGCCGGCGATGAGCCCGAACATCGCGGCCTTGACCGTCGCGATGACCACCTCGGGCAGGCCGGTGATGGTGGTCAAAGTGGCGAGATAGGCCCCGCCCGACACGTTCTGCAGGTACACCCCGAACAGGTAGCCGCCCACCAGGCCCACGGTGATCACCAGGCCGTTGAGCAGCGTGGCGACCAGGGTCGCGGCGATCACCCGGGGCACCACCAGCCGGTGGATCGGGTCGATGCCGAGCACCTCCATCGCGTCGATCTCCTCGCGGATGGTGCGGGCACCGAGGTCCGCGCAGATGGCGGTGGACCCGGCGCCGGCCACCACGAGCACCGTGGTCAGCGGGCCGAGCTGGGTGACCGCGCCGATGGCGGCGCCGGCTCCGGACAGGTCCGCGGCGCCGAACTGGGCGAGCAGCACGTTGAGGGTGAAGATCAGCAGCACGGTCAGCGGGATCGAGACAAAGATGGTGGGCAGGAACGCCACCCGCATGATGAACCAGCACTGCAGGACGAATTCGCGCCATTGGAAGGGCCAGCGCAACAGCGCCTTACCGGTGAGAACGCACATCCGGAAGAACCCACCGATGAGCGTCAGCGGCGTCTCCAACTGGTCGCGCAGGTAGCCGACCAGGTGTGGACGATCCGTCGTCGAAGTCACCGGTTCCCCCTCACCTCGACATCGTGTGCCCCGGGGGTCCGCAGCGAAACGAGTCGCACGCGTCGCCCCCTCTCCGTCCCGCGGTCGGGGGAACCCCCACCCCTCCCCGACCATGTGTCTGTGACCATCGGCTCCCTACCCGCAAGTAGTAACGGAGACCACAGGAATGTACCCGATGGCCGTGAGCGTGTGAACTGCATCCGCACAATTAACCCTTCGTCAACAGCGGGCAAACGTTACAGTTTCCGTCAACCTTCCCCTTGAGTGGTCAAATCCATTGCCGCGGAACCGCTTTCAGTTTTATTGACGGCCCCGTAGCGAACCCGTAGCTCGGTCTTGAGCACCTTCCCGGCCGGATTGCGGGGCAGTGCCTCGACGATCTCGAGCGCCTTCGGATGCTTGTACCGCGCGAGCCGCTCGGCGAGGAACTCGAGCAGGTCCTCCAGCCGCAACTCCTCGCCGGCGACCGCCGCGACCGCGATCGGCACCTCGCCCCACTTCTCGTGGACCCGGCCGATGACGGCGACCTCGACGATCTGGGGATGGCCGGCCAGAACGTTCTCGACCTCGGCGCAGTAGATGTTCTCGCCGCCGGAGATGATCATGTCCTTCTTGCGGTCGACCACCCAGACGTAGCCGTCCTCGTCCATCCGGACCAGGTCCCCGGAATGGAACCAGCCACCGGCGAAGGCCTCCGCGGTGGCCTGGGGGTTGTTCCAGTAGCCGCTCATCAACGTCGGTGCGCGGTAGACGATCTCGCCCACCTCGCCGACGGGGACGTCGTTCATGTTTTCGTCGACGACGCGCGCGGCGACCGTCGGGATCACCTTGCCCACCGAGCCGCGCTTCCGGATCGCGTCGTCGCCCAGCAGCATGCAGGTGACCGGCGACATCTCGGTCTGGCCGAAGGCGGCGAGGATCTGGGTGCCGGGGAAGGTTTCGGACATCTCCCGCAGCAACGCGTCCGTCGCCGGGGCGGCCCCCCATGACATCACCCGCAACCTCAGATCGCGGGGCCGCGCCTGCTGTTCGGCGCACACCGCCTGCCACTGCGCCGGAACCAGAAAGAGGCCGGTGACCTTCTCCGCCGCCAGCACGTCGAGCAGCTGGCCGGGGTCGAAGGCGCCCAGCGGGTAGATCACGGTCGGGATGCCGAGCAACATCGACGTCAGCATGTTCCCGATGCCGGCGATGTGAAAGAACGGGACACCGACGAAACCGACGTCGTTATTAATGTCGGCGCCCATGGTGTACAGCCCGGTCATCGTCTGGCCGGTCAGGTTGGCGTGGGTCAGCACCGCGCCCTTGGGCCGCCCGGTGGTGCCCGAGGTGTACATGATCAGCGCCGGCGAATCGTTCGGGATGTCCGGGATGTCCCGGCCATCGCCGGGCTCGTTGATGAGGTCTTCGTAGCCGAACACGCCTTCGTCGGTCGCGGCTCCGGCGACGACGATGGTGTCCAGCATCGGCTGGATGTCGCGCACCCCGGTGGCCACCGGGGCGAGCACCGCTTCGGTGATCAGCACCCGCGCCTCGCAGTCCTCGACCAGGAAGACGATCTCGGCCGAGGTGAGCCGGAAGTTGAGCGGGACCGCGATGGCGCCCAGCGCGTTGACGGCCAGCACCGCCTCGACGAACTCGGTGCGGTTGAGCATCAGGATCATGACCCGATCGCCGAAGCCGACGCCCCGGCGACTCAACGCGTCAGCCAGCGCCGTGACCCGGCTGTGCAGGCCCTCCCAGGTGACCGTGTTGCCCAGGAACCGCAGCGCCGTCGCGGCGGGTTGCATCATCGCGTGCCGCTCGAGTTGGTTGACCCAGTTCTGCCGCCGGGCCAGGTACGGCTGCTCGGTGGCTTGGGCCAGCTGGCTGGCCAATTGCGCGGTCAACTGTTGTCTCCCCTTCACCTCGCGCACCGCTTGCGTCGGGTTGATATTTGATAAAACATGGTGTTGTGTGGGTCACATTATGGCTTTAGTGCCGCAAAGACAAGACCCGCCAATTCGGCGAAACCCCTGGCAGCTCGCGTGAACGCACCGATATCGACGCAGCCGAGGACCCGCCGGCCACTGCGCCGGGCGCAGTTGTCCGACGAGGTCGCGGGTCACCTGCGGGCGGCCATCATGTCGGGGGCGCTGCGGCCGGGAACGTTCATCCGCCTCGACGAGACCGCCGCCGAACTCGGGGTCAGCGTCACGCCGGTGCGCGAGGCCCTGCTGAAGCTGCGCGGTGAGGGCATGGTGCAGCTGGAGCCGCACCGCGGCCACGTCGTGCTGCCGCTGAGCCGGCAGGACATCCAGGACATCTTCTGGCTGCAGGCGACGATCGCCAAGGAGCTGGCCGCCGCCGCCACCGACAACGTCACCGACGACGAGATCGACGAGCTGGACCGCATCAACAACGCGCTCGAGACGGCCGTCGGATCCAGCGAGCCGTCGACCATCGCCGGCATCGAGCACGCGTTTCACCGCGTCTTCAACCAGGCCGCCGGCCGGATCAAATTGGCGTGGTTCCTGCTGAACGCCGCGCGCTACATGCCGGCCGAGGTGTACGCGGCGGACCCCGAATGGGGCGCGGCCACCGTCGCCCACCACCGGGAGCTGATCGCGGCGCTGCGCCGGCGCGACGCGCACGCCGTGGTCGAGCACACGGTCTGGCAGTTCACCGACGCGGCGGCCCGGCTGACCGTGATGCTGAACCGGGCCGGCGTCTTCGACTGAACCGCGCCCCGCTCAGCCGGCCAGCTGCTCGGCGCGCTGCTTGAGGTTTTCGGCGAGATGATCGAGCACGTTGCCGGCCAGCGACTTCACCATCGGCGCGGGAATCGGCATCGACGTCTCGACGTCCATGTCCACCGTCAGCAGGCTCGACATGCCGGTGTCCACCGCACTGAACAGCTGCTCCTGCTTGGTGAACAGGTCGCCCTGCTGCAGGACCGTCTGGATCTGGTTCTCCCCCGGGTAATAGATCGCCTGGATGAAGGTGGCCTGCATGCCTTGGTAATCGGCGTCGAGCCGCACCTGGCTGGGCCGCCCGTCGTCGTAGCGGGCGAGCACCCACAGGCCCTTGATCTCCTGGTTCCATTCTGGGTAGCGCTCGAAATCGGCGACGATGCCCATGATCGACGCGGCGTTGGCGCTGACCTCGACGGTCTTGCTCAAAACTGGCATGGCGCAAGCATATCGGGCGACCGGCCGCGCTATTGATCCACGCGGGCCGTCGACAGCAGCGCGCGGATGGCGTCGGGGATCGGCACCGGTTTGCGGCTGGTCCGGTCGACGTAGACGTGCACCCAGTGGCCCAGCGCGGTGATCGGCTGCGGTCCTTCGCCCAACCGGAACACGCCGAGCCGGTAGGTGACGCTGCTGCGGCCGAGGCGCGTCACGGCGAGGCCCACCGTGAGGCCCTCCGGGAAATGCAACTCGGAGAAGTAGCGGCAGCCCGACTCGGCGACGATACCCAGCGCGGGCGTGGCGAGCGGGTCGATCCCGACGCTGGTGTTGATCCAGGCGTTGATCGCGGTGTCGAACAGCTGGTAATAGACCGCGTTGTTGAGGTGGCCGAACATGTCGTTGTCGGCCCACCGGGTTCCCACCGGCCACAGCACGGGGAAGTCGGCGCTGGTCAGGTCGTCCGAAGGCGTTGAACTCATGGTCTACCAGTACCGCATGGCCTGCCGAAACAGGTCCGCCAGAACCGGTTTGGTCATCTCTCGCGGGGCGTTCTGCAACAGGCGCTGCTGGGGGTAGGCGCCCTCGGTCAGGGCCGCCGCGTCGTCGTCGGTGTAGCCCACGCCGCCCAGGCCGTTCGGCATGCCCACCGCCCGCATAATCCGGATGAGCTCGCCGGCGAGCACCTCGCCCGCGTCCTCGATGCCGGCGCCCCGCGTGTCGGCGCCGAGCAGCCGCGCCCCCTCCAGGTGCCGCTCCGGATTCGCCGCCGCGGTGAAGCGGAACGACGACGGCGCGTTGAGGATGACGGCCATGCCGTGCGGCACCAGCGGCTCGTCGGCCGGGTAGCCCCCGGGCCGAAAGTCGCGCACCAGCCCCGCCACCGCGTAGGCCATGCCGTGCGGCGCGTGCACGCCCGCGTTGCCGAACGCGATGCCCGCAAGCGTTGCGGCCCACATCATTTGCTCGCGGGCCTCGCGGTCGGAGGCGTCGTTGGTCGCGCGCTCCAGGAACTGCCCCAGCAGGCGCAGCGCCTCGCGGCAGCCCAGGTCGCTCCACGGATTGGCGCCCTGGCTCATCGGCCGCTGGCTCGGTCGCTCGGGCGCGCGCCGCCGCAGGTAGGGCCGCGCCGTGTAGGACTCCAGCGCGTGGGACAGCACGTCGAGGCCCGCCGAGGCGACCACCTCGGGCGGCAGGCTGGCGGTGCAGTCGGGGTCGACGAGGGCCTCGGTGGGGCGCAGCGCGTGCGAAGCGATGCCCGTCTTGGCCTTCAGCGACACCAGGTCGAAGATCGCGATGCCGGTCACCTCGCTGCCGGTGCCCGCCGTGGTGGGGCAGGCGATGTGCGGCCTGAGTGGGCCGGGCACTGCTTTGCCCTCGCCGATCGGGGCGTTGACGTAGGCGAGGAAGTCGGCGGGATGGGTGGCGTACAGGTTCGCGGCCTTGCAGGTGTCGAGCACGGAGCCGCCACCCAGCGACACGTAGCCGTCGGCGTCGCACTCCTGCGCGAAGCGCGCCGCGTCCCGAAACGACGCGTCGGTGGGCTCGACGTGGACGTCGGTGTAGGCGACGACGTCGACGCCGGCGGCGACGAGCGAGTCGCGCGTTTTCGCGAAGACCGGCAGCGCGGCGACGACCGTGTCGGTGAACAACGCCACCCGCCGCAGCCCGAGAGCGCGCGCCCGATCGCCCACCTCCGCGAGGCAGCCGCGCCCGAAGGTCACCCGTGACGCGTCGACGGTGAAGGCCCCGTCGCAGTCCTCCGCGGGAATCGGGACATCGCAGCACGCCATCCCGTCATTATCTCGGATGCAGCGGCGCGACCGGTTCAGCCGTCGAGTCGGGGAGCCGGTGGCTTTCGATGTAGTCCCACCGAATTTGGTAGCCGAGCCCGGGGCCCGCCGGCAGGTCGACGAATCCGTCCGGGCCGAGTGGATCGCAGGCTGCCTCGAGGTAGGGCGGGGCGGCGTCGTAGCGGGCGCCGGGCCCGAGCAGGCCGCGCTCGTAGTATTCGCAGACGTCTTCGCTCGTGGCGCCGAGGACCGCCAGGTTGCCGAAGCCGCTCATGTGCAACTCGCAGCGCATGCCGACGGCCTCGCACATCCCGGCCAGCTTCATGACGCCGGTGATGCCGCCGCGCAGCACGTCGATGCGGCTGATGTCGGACGCGTTGCGCAGGATCCAGTCCGCCCGGGTATAGATGCCGCCCTCCGCGATCTCGGGTGAGCAGATGGGGATGTCGAGCGCGCCGGCCAGCTTGGCGTAGGACTCGACCCGGTACTCGGGCATCGGATGCTCATACCAGTAGAAGCCCAGCCGTTCGAGCTCCCGGCCGACGCGCAGCGCGTCGTCGTAGGTGTGATAGGTCCCCCACGGGTCGAACATCAACACCATCTCGTCGCCCACGGCCGCGCGAACCTCGCGGCACACCCGGATGTCCCAGTCCACGTACGACGGCCGGGGCAGCGCGAACTCCCCCGTCGCCGGGTTCCAGTAGTGGTAGGGGTGGATCTTGTAGGCGCGGTAGCCCTGGCGGCGGCATTCCGCGGCGTGAGCGGCGTACTGCTCGGGCGAACCCAGGTTGTTGAAGCTGCTCGCATAGGCCTTGACCCGGTCGCGGGCGCCGCCGAGCAGCTTGCGCACCGGCAGCCCGGCCACCCGGCCCGCCAGATCCCACAGGGCCAGATCGATGACACTGCAGACGTTTTCGGGAAGCTTGGCGGCCCATAGCTGACGCCAGATTTCCGCCCGGTCGAACGGGTCCTGGCCGGCGAGCAGGGGACTCAGGAATTGGGCGATCAGCGCCTGGTCCCCGGGCAGCAGGCCATCCTGATCCCCGTGGAAATGACCGCCGAAGTAGTAGCCCTCGGCCCCCTCGTCGGTGAGCACCTTGGTCACCGTCTGGATCACCCGGTAGTCGGTGGTCAACTGGCCGAACGAGATTCGGTCGACGACCGCCTCGAACGGGATGACCTGAAGGCCGACGATCTTCATGGCAGCACATTGTTCCGGCGGATCGGTCGGTCAAGTAGAGCCGAAGGTCCTCGCCAGGGCGTGGCCCTGCAGGGCGAACAACCGCTCGGAGTCCGACCAGTCCGGCAGCAGCGAATCGAACCCGTGGCAGGCCCGGGGAAACACGTGCAGCTCGGCGGAGACCCCGGCGCGCAGCAGCGCCACCGCGTAGTCGACCGCTTCGTCGCGAAACGGGTCGATCTCCGCACAGGTGATCAAAGCCGTTGGCAGACCGCCCAATTGGACTCGCCGGGCCGGCACAGAGCCCGGGAGTCTCGCGTGGGGACCCAGGTAGTGGCGCCACATCAGCTCCGCCGCCTCGCCGTCGAAGGCCGGGCTGGTGCCGAACTCAGCCTTGGACGCGGTTTCCCGGTCGTCCAGCACCGGCTGGTGCAGCAGCTGGAACGCGACCGCGGGCAGCGACCCGTCGGCGGCGCCGTGCGCCAGGCACGCCGCCAGGGCGGCGCCGGCGCTGCTGCCCCCGACGGCCAGGCGCGCCGGGTCGACGCCCAGCTCGCCCGCGGCGGCCGTCACCCAGCGCAGCACCGCGATCGCGTCGTCGAGCGCGGCCGGGTAGGGGTGCTCCGGCGCCAGCCGGTAGTCGACCGACACCACCGTGCAGCGGCCGCGGCTCGCCAGCTCGACGCACTGCCGGTGATCGGTGTCCAGGTTGCCCAGCGCGAAACCACCGGCGTGGCAGTAGATCATCGCCGGCGCCGGATTCTCCTCGCCGCCACGGTAGATGCGCACCGGCACGCCACCGGATTCGGTCGCCACCGTGTCGTCGACGATCCGGACGCCCCGCGGGTCGGTGCGTGCGGCGGCGTCCCGGCGGCGCTGGTTGAACGGTTCGCGAATGAGCCCGATCGACTCCTCCGAAAAGTCGGTTCGCGTGGTCGCGACGGCCTGCAGCGCGGGATCGAGCCGAGTGAAGCCGTCCAACTCGGCGGGTTCGGTCATCCGGCCGGGGCCTGGAAGGTGAAGTCGGCGGGCCTGAATCTGCGCGTCATTCCCCAGAAGCTACGCGCGCTGCGCGGCCACTGCGTCACCACTCGCCCGTTGGGGGCGCGGAAGTAGTTGCTGCACTGGGTGGTCCACACCGTGCCGACCATCCACCGGTCGACCTTGGCGACGAACTCCGCCAGCGCGGCGGGCCGCACGGCGACGTACGTCTTGCCCCGGCGCCGCATGTGTTTGAGCGCCCGCACGATGTAGCGGGCCTGGGCCTCGAGCATGAAGATCACGCTGTTCGAGCCGACGTTCGTGTTCGGCCCGTACAGCATGAAGAAGTTCGGGAATCCCGGAACGGCCATGCCGAAATACGCGTGGGCCCCGTCGCGCCACACCTCCCGCAGCGTCGTCCCGCCCTCGCCGGACACGTCCAGCTCGGCCAGGTAATCGGCCGCGGCGTAGCCCGTCGCGCACACCACGACGTCGACGTCACGTTCGGTGCCGTCCTCGGTGACCAGGCTGCGCGCGCGCAGGCAGCGCGCTGGGCTGTCCAGCACCTCGACGTTGGGGCGGACCAACGCGGGCAGGTAGTCCGAGGAGAACACCAGCCGCTTGCAGCCCATCGGATGGTCCGGGGTCAGCTTGCGGCGCAATTCCTCGTCGGCGACCGTCTTTTCGAGCATGCCCAGCGCGACCGTCTTGAACTCCTCGGTTTTTTCGCTGCCGTGCTCGATCACCGAGATGTTGGATTCGCTGCGCAGCCACAGCCGCGTGCGGTACAGCTTCTTGGCGAACGGTATGTGCGCGAAAAGCCAGCGTTCCCGCTCGGTGTAGGGCCGGTCGGGCTTGGGCAGGATCCAGGTCGGTGACCGCTGCACCGAATACACCTTCTTGGCAACCTTCGCCAGCTCCGGCACCAGTTGGGAGGCGGTCGATCCGGTGCCCAGCACGGCGACCCGGGTTCCCTCGAGCGAGACCGAATGGTCCCACCGCGCGGTGTGCATCAGCGTGCCGGTGAACGGCTCCTCTTCCACCAGGTCCGGGAGCAGGGGGCGGGTGAACAGTCCCACCGCGGACACCACGACGTCGAAGTGGTGCGTCTGGCCGGTCGCCGTCGTCAGGCACCACCGCCCGGCGTCTTCCTCCCAACGCGCCGAGACGATTTCGGTGCGCAACCTCAGGTGCGGGCGCAGGCCGTACTTGTCGGCGCACCGCTGGAAGTACTCCAGGATCTCGGGTTGCGCGGGCCACAGCCGCGACCAGCCCGAGTTCAGGTCGAACGAGTACGAGTAGAGGTGCGACTTGACGTCACACGCCAGCCCCGGATAGGTGTTGATCAGCCAGGTGCCGCCGACGTCGTCCTCGCGGTCGAAGATGGTGAAGTCGTGGAAGCCGGCCTGGGCCAACAGGATTCCCAGCGCCATGCCCCCGGGCCCGGCACCGATGATGCCGACCGACAGGCTCATCGGATCTGCAGGCATTGCCCACCGTCGACCACCAGTTCGGCGCCGGTGATGAACGACGCCTCCTCGGAGACCAGAAACGCCACCGCGTCGGCGATTTCGGCCGGTTGACCGATCCGCCCGAACGCCGACGACGCGGCCAGCCGCAGCTGGGTGGCGTCGTCGAGCATCGGGGTGGCGATCGGTCCGGGAAACACCGCGTTGACCCGGATCCCGAACGGGGCCAGCTCGGCGGCGGCGTTCTGGGTCAGCCCGCGCAGCGCCCACTTGGACGAACCGTAGGCACTGTGTCGCGGGAAAGGCCGGATCGCCCCGGTACTGCAGATGTTGACGACCGCGGCGTTGCCGGCGGCGCGCAGCTGCGGCAGCGCCGCCTGGATGCCGAGGAAGGCGCCGAAACAGTTGACCCGCCAGGCGCTTTCGAAGCCCTCGGGCGTCTCGTCGGCCAGCGAGGCGCGGTGCAGCGCGCCGGCGTTGTTGACCAGCGCGGTCAGGGAGCCAAAACGCTGCACGACCGTGTCAACGGCCGCCTCCCACTGCGCCTGCGAGGCGACGTCGAGCGGGATCCCGATGATCCCGTCATCGCCCAATTCGTCGACTGCAGCGGCCAGTTCGTCGGCGCGCCGGTCGCACGCGGCCACCGCATGGCCGCCCGCGCGCAGCCGCTTGGCCATGGCCCAGCCCTGCCCGCCGGCGGCGCCGGTCACGAGTGCGACGCGTTGACTCACGATGACGCCACCTCGGGACTGTCGGACAGGCCGCGGCTGGTGACGAACTGGCACCGCCGGCGCGAAAAGCGCCAGCGGCCGTCCACGCGAACCAGCTCGTCGTCGTAGAGGGCCGGCCGCAGGTGCAAGTCACCCGCTCGGACGAACAGCACCTGCGACCGGGCAGTGGCAGTGTTTTCGTGAATCTCGATGTGCGAGACACCGGTCAGATGCAGCCCGCGCGGCGCGTCCTGAAACATTTTGCGGATCGCGTCATGCCCGTCGAAAGACTTTCCATAGACCAGGAATTGGGCATCCGCGGTGAAGAGTTGCACGCACTCATCCCCATTGCCGACGTCCAGCGCCAGCGCGTAGGCGGCAATGAGTTCGCGTATTGCGGTCTCCGTCACTGTTCGCGAGCCTCGCGTAGGTGTTCGGCCGCTCCGCGCCGCAGGGCCTGCGACTCGGCGGCCAGGGTGATCATCCGGATGCCCAGCCCCGCCATGGCGCGGCCCGTCTTGCCGTCCCCCGCGTGGATGCCGGTGATCAGGCCCGCGTGGCTGGCGGCGCGCTGGATCCGGCCGACCGCGTCGAGCACCTCCGGATGTTTGGTCGCGCCAACGACTTCCACGCCCAGCGAGAGGGCCAGGTCGGCGGGCCCGATGTACAGGCCGGCCAGGCCGTCGACGGCGCAGATCTCGTCGAGGCCCGACAGCGCCGCCGCGGTCTCGATCATCGCGAAGACGCTCACCCGGGATTCCAGCGCGGCGGTGTCATGGCCCAGGCTGGCGCGTAGCGGGCCGAAGCTGCGGACGCCCGCCGGCGGGTAGCGGGTGGCGGCCACCGCGGCGGCGGCCTGGTCGGCGGACTCGATCATCGCGATGATCACGGCGTCGGCGCCGGCGTCGGCCACCCGCCCTATCGGCGCGGCGTCGGCGTTCGGCAGCCGCACCGCCGTGGCGATCGGCACGTGCTCGAGGCGCCGCAGGATGCCGGCGATGTCGGCGTCGTCGATGTAGCCGTGCTGGGCGTCGAAACCGACGTAGTCGTAACCGGCCCGGGCGAATTCCTCGGGGCCCAGCAGCGTGGGTCCCGTGATCCAGCCGCCCCAGATGGGGGTGCGGTCGCCGCCGAAGACGCTCATTCGGCGATCGCGATCTTGATGCGCTCGGGCGCGGGCCGGCAGGCCAGCTCGAACGCGCCCTGCACGTCGTCCACGCCGAAGGTGTGGGTGAGATAGGCGCCGAGCAGCTCGGGATGCTCGTCGGCGAACTTGGCGGCGACGTCCAAAACCCGCCTCCGGTCGAGCGTCACACCGGATTTCAGCGTCAGGTTGTTGCGCAGCATCAGGCGCATGCTGATCGGGTAGGCCTCGTCGTCGGCCACGCCGAAATAGAAGACGGTGCCGCCGGGGGCGGTGGCCTCGATGGCGTGCCCCAGGGTGGCCACCTGGTGGCCGACGGCCTCGATGACGACGTCGGCCCGGTCGGCGGGGGCCAGTTGGCTCACCCAGCGGTCGCTGGTGGCGCGCACCGGGTCGTCGACACCGAATGCCGTTGCGTGGCTGGCGCGGTCGACCGGATCGATCCCGGTGACGCGCCGGGCGCCCGCGGCCTTGGCGACGTAGGAGAACAGCAGGCCGATCGAGCCCTGCCCGATGATCGCGACGTGCCGGCCGGTCAGGTCGGGCAGCTGTTCGCAGGCGTAGAGGACGCACGCCAGCGGTTGCAGGCCGATCGCCTCCGCCGGGCTCAGTGCCGGGTCGTACGGCGCCAGCATGTTGCCGTCGCTGATCACGCGTTCCATCAGGCCGTCGAACCCGGATGCCCAGCCCACCACGCGATCGCCGGCCCGGTGATCGGGGTGGCGGCTGGCGATCACCTCGCCGGCCACCTCGTGGATCGGGAACCCGTCCTTTTCGGCGGCGCTGCACCCGTCGTCACCGGGTAGCCGGCCCCTGGTGCCGCGGAAGGCCGGCAGGTCGCTACCGCAGACGCCGGCAGCCGAAAACCGCAGCAGGACTTGGCCGTCGGCCAGCTGCTCGGGCGTCTTGTCGGGGATCGTCGTTCGCTCGAACTGGTATGGGGCGATGATCCGGTAGGACCACACGTCAGACCTCCACCGGGATCTTGTTCCATCCCCACTGGAAGCTGGACGGCAGCCGGGTGGCGGCGTCGCCCCGGATCGCGAATTCCGGCACCCGGCGCAGCCATTCGGTCAGCAGCACAGCGATTTCCAGCCGGGCCAGGTGGTAGCCGATGCAGAAGTGCTGGCCCCGGCCGAAGGCCAGCGAGCGGCGGATCGGGCGGTTCCAGACGAACTCGTCGGGGCGTTCGTACTCGCGTTCGTCCCGGTTGGCCGACGCCAGCAGCGTGATGACGCGCTGGCCGGGCCGCAGGGTCTGGTCGTGAATGGTGAACGGCTTGCGCGCCGTTCGGGCGAACCACTGCGCCGGCGCGCAATAGCGGATCATCTCCTCGCGCGCGACCGGAACGTTGGCGTCGA
This sequence comes from Mycobacterium sp. NGS34, assembly GCF_059812845.1. Lineage (NCBI taxonomy): Bacteria > Bacillati > Actinomycetota > Actinomycetes > Mycobacteriales > Mycobacteriaceae > Mycobacterium > Mycobacterium sp. NGS34. The sequence goes on along the minus strand of NZ_JCALDM010000001.1, from coordinate 572,930 downwards.
GGTCGGCGCGCACCGCCGCCATCTGGTCGGGCCGCTGGCCGAGCTCCCATAGCCCGTGGGCGACGATCTTGGGCACCGTCTCCGTCCCGCCGATGAAAATACACAGCATCTGGGTGGCGGCCTCGACGTCGGACAGGGCGCTGCCGTCGGGCAATCGGTAGCCCAGCAGGCCGTCGACAACCGGAAGTGCGTCCCCGGACCCGGCCCGGCGGCCCTCGACCACCGGTGTGAGGTACTCGAGGTAGTTGGGGCGGGCTTGCGCGGTGTCGACGCCCTCGCCGGGCTCGGCCAGGCTGCCGGCGTTCACCGCGGCCAGCACTTGCGGGGCGAGATCGTCTGGCAGGCCCAGCAATCCGCACACCATCGATGCGGCGACGATGCCGCCGTACTCCTGGGTCAGGTCGAAGGAGCCCCGCGGCAGCAGCTCGTCGAGGCGTTCGTTGGCCAGCGTGCGGATCCGGGCTTCCATTCCGGCGACCGACCTCGGACGCAACGGCGCCGAATGCGCACGCCGGATCTCGGCGTACAGATCGGTGTCGAAGACGGCGTGAAAGGGCAGCGGGTGCAGCGGCGGATCGTCGAGCGGCCCGTCGTTGTGCTGAGCGAGCACCGACGCCGGGGGCAACGTTCCTTCCGTCGCGACGAATGTCCCGTCGTTGACCTCGAGCACCCGCCAGATGTCGTCGAAGCGGGAGAGCGCGTAGGTGTCCCACTGTGGCATGTAGTAGACCGGGTGCTCGTCACGCAGAATCCGGTAGTACGGCAACGGGTTTGCCATGACTTCCGCGTCGAACGGGTCGTACGAAAAGCTCACTGCAGTGGCGACGGGGGTAGGGCTTGCAGAATCGAGTCCTCCCAGCCGTCTCGCAGGGCCGGCGCCACGGTCATCCAGGTGACGAGCTCGGCGGGTGGGCTCTCCTTGAACGACGGGTAGTGGTTGGCGAAGCATTCCCAGCCGCCGTCCAGCGCCCAATAGTGGATGACCTCGTTGTAGCGGAAGGTCGTGGTGAACGAACCCAGCCACCGCTTGCCGGTGCGCTCCGACCAGGGGACGTAGAGCCGTTCCAGCTCGCGGATGTAGTCGTCCTGACGCCCCGGTTTGGTGTGCATTATCTCCTGAATGACCAGCGGCGCAACGAAATTCGCCTCACGCAGCTGTGCCAGGGTTTTGTTGCTCGGCCCGGGGTACATGATCCGCCCCTCGCCCGAGGCGCCGATGCCGGCCAGGAACTCCGACCACTTGCCGGCCGCGACCTCATGGCTGCCGCCTCGCGCCTGGGCGGTACCGATCCGGGCGTAGTCGGCGAACCCGTCGATCTCCCAGATGATCGTCGCCTGTGGCCAGTGGCCGTTGTACGGGGTGGTCTCCCAGATTGCGAACAGCCGGGCGCCGAGCTCGTCCATCATCGGCTGGTAGGTGCCGGTGAACATTTCGGTGAAGGCGTCGCTTCGCCCCGATCCCAGGGCGATCGTCTCGTGCAGGTAGAGCAGTGTGTGGCCGTAGTACTTCTTCATCAGTCGAGCCGGGTGGCCATGTCGCACAGCAGCGTCTCGGTGGGATCGACTGACTCGCAGGGCAATCCCGCCGCCGCAAGCGCGTAGCCCTTGAATCGGCGCGCCGCCGCGCTGAGCACGTGTTGCGTCCGGGTCATCGCGCGGTCGACGCCCAGCGGCCACCCGTCTCCCCACAGCGCGACCTCGGTCAACCGGTCGCCCAGCGACTCGAGCACCTTTTCCCGCACGAGCGGGTCGGCGGCGAACGCCTCGGCGCTGACGGCCAGGCTCTGGCTCCACGACGCCGTCGGGTCCGGACGCGCCGCGGCGTCGAATGCCTGCACGCCGAGGATCCGCAGCGAGCGGGATTCGCGGCCGTGCGGCAGCAGCGCGGTCACTTCCCAGCCGGCCATCACCCGGTCGTAGAGCCAACCCCCTGCCGATTGCACGACGTCGGCGGCGCTGGCCGCCACGACGTCCAGCCGATATCGCAGGCACTCGCCGTCCGCGCGGGTCGCTCGCGCGGCGCTGACCCGGCGGCTGTGGCCGACGTCGAAGGTTGGAGTGACCATCAATCCGTTCCTCACCGATGGGCTGACTGTCATCGGACAGCGTGACACTTCGACGGATATTTGTAAAGGTGGCTAGCCCCGCCGCGCCTTGAGTTCGGCGAGAATCTCGTCGGTGTGCTGGCCCAATTCGGGGGCCACGGAGCGCGGCGCCCACGGCGTGCCGTGGAAGTCCGCCGGCGTGGCCACCATCATGACGCCGGCCTGTCCGTCCGGGACGTCCACCAGGCCGCCCGCGGCGTGGAACTGCTCGTCGGCCACGACGTCCTCGAGCGCGTTGATCGGCGCCCAGAAGAGTTCGGGTTCGCCGGCGAAGGCCTGCGCCCATTCGTCGAGCGGGCGGGTCGCGAAGATCTTGTCCAGCTCGGCGATGAGCTGGACCGCGTTGGCGGCGCGGGACCGGGCGTCGGCGTAGCGGGGGTCGTCGCACCATTCGGGGCGGCCGACGGCGCGGCACAGCGGGGGCCAGTGGCGCTCGGCCTCCAGCCCGACGATCCAGAACCGCCGCCCGTCGGCCGCGGCGTAGTTGTTCATGCACGGGTTGCCCATCGACTCGCGCTGGCCGACGGCGATCGGCTGCCCGGTCAGCAGGTAGGTGTTGAGGTCGAAGCTCACGGTGTAGGCGCCCTGGCGGTACAGCGAGGTGCTGACCAGTTGGCCCGCGCCGGTGCGTTCGCGGGCGAGCAGCGCCGCGCACACGGCGGCGGCCAGGGTCATCCCGGCCGAGTGGTCGCCCATGCCGCCGCGCTGGAAGGGGGGCGTATCCCCGGGCCGGGTGAGCAGGTGGGCCAGGCCGGCGCGGGACCAGAATGCGGCGACGTCGTAGGCGGCGCGGTCGGCGTCGGGCCCGGTCTCGCCGTACCCGGTGATCAGGCCGTAGACCAGGCGTGGGTTGCGCGCCGACACCGATTCGAAGTCGAGCCCGAGTCGCTGCAGCGCGGCGGGGCGCACGTTGGTCAAGAAAACGTCTGCGCCGGAAAGCAATTCGAAAGCGGTGTCGCGGCCCGCCTCGGTGTTGAGGTCCAAGACGATGCTGCGCTTGGACCGGTTGTCCATCTCGAACGGCGGGTTGACGCCGAGGTCGCAGCCCAGCATCCGGCCGAACAGGCGCCCCGGGTCGCCCGTCGGGGGTTCGATCTTGATCACGTCCGCGCCCCAGTCGGCCAGGATCCCGCCGGCGGCCGGTCCGGCCACCCAGACCCCGAGTTCGACGACCCTGATGCCTTCTACCGGTCCGGCCATGGCTTGCACCCTAATCGCGTCGAACCGGTTTGAGCGTTACAGGAACCCGTTGGGCCCGGGAAGGCCGGCCCGGCCGGTGGCACCGGCGACAGCCGGCGATTGGGGTTGGAAGAACTGCAGGACGCCGCTGTTGCCGCTTAGGAGCGTGACGGTCACTTGGGCCGTGCCGCCGCCAGTCATGAACGACGAACTCGCTGGACTGATGCTGTTGATGTTGCCGCCGGGAGCGGGGAGGTAGGCGACGATAGCTCCTCCGGGCGTGTCGTTCACCATCGTGAAGCTGCCCGCACCGACGGTGAGGTTCACCGTGCCTACGCTGCTGCCGGTCGCCCCCTGCCCACCGGCTCCGCCTAGGCCGTGAATCCACCCGCCACGCCCGCCGTCGCCGCCAGTGCCGCCGTTCAGCACAATCGGAGTGCTCTGGCCGGGGGACACCGTCGCGCTGTTGGGTCCGACGCCACCGCCCTGCCCGCCGCTCCCGCCGGCGCCCCACAAACCCGCGGCGCCGCCGACTCCGCCGGTGCCGCCGGTAAAGGCGTTCAGGCCGCCGTCCCGCAACGCCACCCCACCGGTGCCGCCCGCCCCGCCGTTGCCGTAGATGTAGCCACCGGTGCCGCCCGCCCCGCCCGCCGCGCCGGCCCCACCGGCGCCCCCGAGACCGCCGTTGCCGACCAACCCCGCGGCTCCACCGGCGCCGCCGGCCACCCCGGGGTTGCCCGTTTGCGAAAAGCCGTTGCCGCCGTTGCCGATCAAAAACCCGCCGGGCGCGCCGTTGGGGTTGGCCGCCGTCCCGTTGGCGCCGTCGCCGATCAGCGGGCGCCCAAAAAACAGATTGGTGGGTGTGTTGATCACCGCCAAGATGTCTTGCTCCACGGTCTGCAACGACGGCACGTTGGCCGCCTCGGCGGCCGCATACGCCGCGGCCGCGCCGTTCAACGCCTGGACGAACTGGGCATGAAACGCCGCCGCCTGGCCGCTGAGCGCCTGGAAGGCCCGCGCCTGGCCGGCAAAGAACGTAGTGATGGCCGCGGATACCTCGTCACCGGCGGCCGGTGCCAGCGCGGTGATCGGGGCCGTCGCCGCCGCATTCGCCGCGACCAGCCCCGCGCCGATATCCGATAGATCCGATGCCGCCAGCGCCACGAAGTCGGGAACCACCGCGAGGTACGACATCGCTTCCTCCTACCGGGGCGTCGGTCCAGCGTACGCAGGTTCCAGCCCGATATTTGGGCTTTCCGCCAACGCGGACGCCGGTTGGGACGCAATGAGTTTCCGCAGCCCGGCGCCAGGGTCAGATGGTGCTGCCCGGGGAGAGCAGTTCCCAGTCCTTGATGTCGGCGACGGGACCAAACAGATCGGCGGGAATGTCGCCAGCGAGCGCTTGACCCGTGCGAACCAGGTGCGGCCAATTGCGGTTGGCCAACGCTGGTTTAGCCAGAGTAATCACGTCGCCGATCCCGGATTCGATGACGGCGGCCGCATCGCGGGGATCGTCAAGGTGTCCGTTGACGAGGACGGGCAGGCCGCTGTGCTGTTTGGCCAGTTCGGCCAACGTCTTCGGGCCCGCATCGAAAGCCGGTGCCAGCGCGCGGTACTCGGTCGTGTGGATGTAGTCGATGCCCGTGTCGGCCAACGCCTCGAAAATGACCGCGGCGTCCTGTTCGGCACCGGCCCACCGGTGCTGATGGTCGGACACTTTCCCTTGGGAGATGCGGATTCCGGTGGTGATCTCCGATCCCACCGCAGCCGCGACGTCGCTGCTGATCTCTGCGGCCAGGCGAACGCGATTGGCGACACTTCCCCCGTACTCGTCGCTGCGAGTGTTCAAGTAGTCGGTGAGGAACTCGTCGAGCAGATACCCGTTCGCCCCGTGGAGTTCGACACCGTCGAAGCCGGCATCGCGGGCCAGGCGCGCAGCCCTCACGAAGGCCCGGCGCACCTCGCGAACCTGCTCGGCGGACATGGCTTCGGGCATCGGGTACGGGCCCGATCCGCGATACATGGCAGCTTGTGCACCCTTCGGACGCACCGCGGACGGGCCGACGGTCGAGGATGTGTAAACGTTGCCCTGCGATTGGCTGCCGGCGTGCATCAACTGGGCAAAGATTTTCGCGCCGGCCGCGTGCACCCGCTCGACCACGGGCTGCCAGGCCTTGGCCTGAGCCGGCGTGGCGATGCCGGGCTGGAACAGATAACCCTGGCTGGCCCGCTCGTCCATGTAGATGCCTTCGGTGATGAGCAGGCCGAATCCACCGTCGGCGTACACGCCGTAGTACGAAACCATCCGCTCGGTGGCCAGTCCCTCAGCGGTAGCGCTGACGCGGGTCATCGGCGCCAGGGCGACGCGGTTTTTCAGGTCCGCGCGCCCGATCGTTGCCGGAAGGAACAGGGACTCATGCGGCGGCGTGCTCTCGGCAGTCATCCGGCCGTCTACTTCCTGGTTCGTCACGGGCGACACAACAGTGCGCCCTCCGGAAATGTTCCGAACGGCCCGACCGGCCCTGCCGATAAGCTTTGGCCAATGAGTTTGGTAGCAGGACGGGGACCGCTGTCCGCTGATCCGGCCGGGCGGTTCGCTCCCCAGATACCCGCCGGCGTGGTCTACGTCGAGCCGCATCCGCGGCGGGTTCAGGCGCTGCTGGGCGGCCGCCCCGTGATCGACACCGAGCGGGCGGTGCTGGTGCACCGGCAGGGCCGCCCGCTCAGTTATGCGTTTCCGGCCGACGCGGTCGGCGACCTCCCGAACGAGCCGGAGCCGGAAGCCCCGGGTTTCGTCCAGGTGCCCTGGGACGCCGTCGACACGTGGCTGGAGGAGGGGCGCGAGCTGGTGCACTACCCGCCGAATCCGTATCACCGGGTCGACTGCCGGCCGACCAAGCGGCGCCTGCGCGTCAGCGTCGACGGCACCACGTTGGTGGACACCGACGACACGGTGATCCTGTTCGAGACCGCGCTCGAGCCGCGCCTTTACGTCGCGCCCGCTCACGTGCGCACCGATCTGCTGCGGCGATCCGAGACGTCGAGCTACTGCAACTACAAGGGCTACGCGACGTACTGGTCCGTGGGCCCGGTCGACGACGTCGCGTGGAGTTACGAGGACCCGCCGCCCGAAAGCCTGCCCATTAAAGGCTTTTTCAGCTTCGACGCCGCGCGTGTGGAGGTCGTCGCCGGGCTGCCACTCAGCCGCCGTAGCTAGGGCGCCCCAGCCCGAGCTCGTGCTGGGCGATCATGTTGCGGAACACCTCCAAGGTGCCGCCGTAGATGCCGAGCGGTAACGCAAGCCGATAAAGGTGTTCCGCCGCACCGACGCTCGCGGAGCCCTGTGCGTCGGCGGGCAGCGCGGAGGCCGTCCCCAGGATGTTCATCAGGTCCGGGGAAATGTCGCGCATCGCCTGCGCGATCGCCACGCGCCCGAACATCCCGGGCGTGGAAAGCGCCGCCTCCATCCGCGCAACGGCCCGCCCGAGCCGGTACTTCACCGAGCCGTCGTCCACCCGCGCAACGAGCGCCGCGACGGTGTCGACCACTTCGGCCATGATGTCACCGTGCGCCGACATCGCCGCGACGTATCGCAGGCCATGGTCGTCCCGGTCCACGATGCCGTGCTCGGAGTCCAGCGCCGAGCGCATCACCGTCCAGCCGTCGTTGACCTCACCGATGCGCTGGAGGTCGTCGACGCGCACGTCGCTGTAGAAGACGATGTTGGTGCGGTCGCCGTCCAGGGTGCGGATGGGCTGGATCTCGATGCCCGGCGTATCGAGCGGCACCAAAAACATGGTCAGGTTCTTGTGTTTCGGGCCCTGCGGGTCGGTGTTGGTGAGCAGGAAGACATAGCGTGCGTTCTGCGCGTTCGAGGTGAACATCTTGGAGCCGTTGATGATCCACGCGTCCCCGTCGCGGACCGCGCGGGTCTTGCAGGTGGCGACGTCCGAGCCGCCCTCGGGTTCGGTGTACCCCAGGCACAACCGGATCTCGCCGGACAGCACGCCGGGCAGGACCTTGTCGGCAAGCTCCGCCGCGCCGAACCGCTGCACCAGCCGCGCGACGACGGACGTGGTTCCCCAGTGGTACCAGGGCGTGTGGGCCCGGGCGATCTCGAGGTGAAAGATGCGCCGACGGACCGGGCTGAACCCGCCCTCGGATTCCAGCCGCCAATCCGACGCCAGGTAGCCGGCCTCGCCGAGCGCCAGATGCACTTGCTCGTCGAAGTTTTCACCGAACTCGCGCTGTCGGCGCAGCACGTCGTCGGTGACGTGCTTGGCGATGAAGGCCCGGGTTTCCTCAAGGAATTCCTGGTCCTCGGCGCTCAGGTCGACGGCTGAGAAGTCCATCTACATCGCGTCGCTGACGAGCGTGCGAAACCGGTCGAGGGTCTCGAGCGCATGCGCCATGCTGTCGCCCGGTAGGTGGACGCTGACCCACGTAACTCCCACTGCCGCAAGCTTTTCCAGGCCGCCCAAGTATGCGTCGGCGTTGAAGTCGTCGGTCGCGGGGCTGCCGCCCTCGAAGTTGGTGAAGGTGATGTCGATCGCCGACCAGTCCCTGCCCACCGCGTCACAGCGGCGCCGCAGGTCGTCGATGCCCTCGGTGAGACGCTCGACGGAGTCGATGACCGCGGTGCCGGAAGTCTTCGCCAGCTGCGGCGGGGCGGGAAACGGACACCAGCCGTCGCCGTACTGCGCCACTCGCTGGCGAGCGGACGTGGTGTTGCCACCGATCCAGATCGGCGGATGCGGCTGACTGAGCGGCCTAGGGTGCGCGGTGATGCCCTTCGCGCTGAAATGCTTGCCCTCGAATGAAATGTCGTCGCTGGTCCACACCGCGCGGATCACCTGCAGGGCTTCCTCGAAGAGTTCGAGCCGCTCGTCGTAAGTCACGCCCAGCGCCGCGAACTCCCGCTTGAGATAACCCACCCCGACCGCGAGCGTGAACCGGCCACCCGAGAGCAGGTCCAGCGTGGCGCCGGACTTGGCCACCACGAACGGGTTTCGGTACGGCAGCACCACGATGTTGGGGATCAGGCGCAGCGTCGTCGTCCTGGCCGCCGCGAAACCCAAAGCGACAAAGGGATCTACGGCGTCATGCCCGCCCGCCTCCAGCCAGCGCTGCGACGGCGCCGGGTGGTCGGTGAAGCCGAACCCATGGATGCCGGCGGCTTCGGTGGCCGCGGCCACCTTCCCGATGCCTTCGCCGCTGACCAGCTCCGGGTTGTACGGATGGCTGTGCATCGGGTGGGTGATGGTGAAGCGCATGGCGGTCAGAATCGTGCGCGGGAATCGATCGCCGTGTCGCTGGTGCGCAGCGGACGGATCAGCGCCTCCTGGGCGAAGGAGGCCAGCAGCTCGCCCTCTTGCGAGTGGACCGTGCCGCGCACGTAGGACATCCCCGCGCCAACCTGGGTGCTCTCGTGGGTGTAGAGCAGCCACCCGTCCCAGCGGACGGGTTCGTGGAACGCGACCGAGATGCTCATCGGCGCGGTGGACACCGTCAGGTGCGCCTGGCTGGTGCCGATGCCCGGGTGGGCCCGCATGGTCGTGGAGATCCCCAGATGCCCGGTGAAGTACGCGACGAGCGCCTTGGCGAGGTCGTCGCGGGTCGGGATCGGGTCATAGTGCAGCCACGCGTACAGCTCGGGCGGCCCGACCTCGTCGGGGCTGTTGACGTCGACGACGTCGACCAGGCGCAGTTCGCGCCCGACCATCGGCATCGGCGAATGGTTGGCGTCGGCCGGTGCCGCCACGTCGGGGCGCGGCAGGTGATGGCGGATGACGTCGCCCGTCGGGACGTCGGCCAGCACGGTGATGCTCAGGCAGCGCCGGCCGTTCTGGTGCACGGCCACGACCGCGGTCGCCGTGGACCGGCCCTCGGCGACGACGTCGAGGACGAGTTCGATCGGCGGGCCGACGGTCACAGCGCGGGAGAACACGGCGTGCGCCGAGCGCACCGACTTGTCCGGGAATCGTTTGGCCACCGCGACAATCGCCTGGGCCAGCACCTGGGTGCCCTCCACCACCTGCCGTTCGTCGCCGACCGCAATGCCGGTGTCGCCGGTGAACCGGTCCTGCCCGTCGGCCCGCACGTCGAACAGGTCGAGCAGGCCCTGCACCGTCCACTCGATCTGGTCCTCAGAAGCCTTCGTCAAATCCGCTCCACCTCCGCGCTAGCAGCCCAGGGCCCAGCGTGACACTTTGAGTAAGATTTGTAAAGCTTGGCTAACAACATCCAGGGAGGCAAGACAATTGGGCATCGTGACGAGCACTTCGGAGACCGCCTTCACCCATTCCGCCGAGGATGTGTACGACTTCGTCACCAACCCGGCCAATTGGACCAAGACCTATCCCGGCAGCGCGCACATCGGCAAGTTGCCGGAGCTTCCCTTGAAGGTCGGTGACACCTGGGAGGAGGCCGGGCCCGACGGGGAGCGCGTCTTCAGTTGGCAGCTGGCCATCGCCGATCGGCCGACGCTGTTCGTGTTCAATTCGGTGGGTCGCCTCGGCCACGACCGCGAGGGAAACGGCGGGATGGAGGGCCGGATCACCGTCACCTACCGGTTCACCCGGCCCGGCCGAGACGTCACCCTGTTCTCCCGGACGATGACGATCGAGGCCTTCAAGCACGCGCCGCTGCCCGACGCGCTATTCCAGCAGGCCAATCCGGCCCGGATCGACGCCTACCACGCGGCCGTCGCGCGTGAGCTGGGCGAGATTGACACCGACGCAGGCAGTGCGTGACACTTTGGCGGTGTTTTGTAAAGGCCCGAACCGATGATCCCCGAGCCCCTGGCCAAGGGGTTCTGCTTCGGTGAGGGCCCGCGCTGGTTCGAAGGGCTGCTCTGGTTCTCCGACATGCTGGGCGAAGCCGTGCACACCGTGGACATGCGGGGCTCGCTGACCACGCTGGCCCTGCCCGGGCGCTGCCCGTCCGGCCTCGGGTTTCGCCCCGACGGGTCCCTGCTGATCGCCTCGACCGAGGACCGGCAGGTGCTGCGCTACGACGGCGAAACGGTCGAGGCCGTCGCCGACCTGGCCGCCCTGACGCCGGTCAACCTGGGCGACATGGTCGTCGACGACGCCGGTCGCGCCTACATCGGCTGCCAGGCGTTTTCCGGCGGCGCGATCATCCGCCTCGACGCCGACGACGGACCCGCCAGGGCCACTGTTGTCGCCGAGGACCTCGACTTTCCCAACGGCATGGTGATCACGCCGGACCGAAAGACGTTGATCGTCGCCGAATCGACGGGCCGCCGCCTGACCGCGTTCACCATCGGCGACGACGGCGGGCTCAGCGGCCGCCGGGTCTTCGCCGACGGCCTGGACGGGCCGCCGGACGGCATCGCGCTCGACGCCGAGGGCGCCGTGTGGGCCGCCATGACGCTGGCGCACCAGTTCGAGCGGATCACCGAGGGCGGCGCCGTGACCGACCGCATCGACATGGGCGAGCGGGTGGCGATCGCGTGCGCGTTCGGCGGTCCAGCGCGCCGTACGCTGTTTCTGCTGTCGAGTACCGACGCTTATCCCCAGCGACTGATCGGCACCCGGCTCTCGCAGCTGGACGCGGTGACCGTTGACATTCCCGGCGCGGGCCTACCCTGACACCCGGAAGGCAGAGGATGACCGACTCCTACTACGAGCTGATCGACGACGCCGACCCGCGGGGCGAGAAGTTCGCGGCAACCGACCTGGCGCGCGGCACCTGGTCGGCCGCCATCCAGCACGGCGGTCCGGTCTCGGCGCTGTTGGTCCGGGCGCTGGAACGGTGTGGGCGGCGCGACGACACCCGGCTCGGCCGGGTTGTCATCGACCTGCTGGGTGGGGTGCCCGCCGAGGGCGACCTTTGGGTGAGCTCGCAAGTGCAGCGGGGCGGCAAACAGATCGAACTCGTCACCGCCGAGATGCTGGCGCCGGGGCCCGATGGCGAACCCCGGCCGGTGGCGCGCGCAAGCGGGTGGCGGTTGCAGCACCAAGACACCCACGCGGTGGCTCACGGCGCGTTTCCGCTGCCCCGGCCGCGGGCCGAGGCCCGCGACCGCAACCTCCGGGCCCGGGACTGGGATCGCAACTACGTGCACAGCCTGGACTGGCTGTGGCTGACCGAGCCGCTCAGCGAGGGTCCGGGCGAATCCTGGATCAAGCCGACCGTCGACCTCGTCAAGGGCGAGGCCATGACCCCGCTGGAGCGGCTGTTCGCGGTGGCCGACTGCGCCAACGGCATCGGCAGCAAGCTGGACATCACCAAGTGGACGTTCCTCAACACCGACCTGGCGGTGCACGTGTTCCGGATCCCCGACGGCGACTGGATCGGCATTCGCGCGGAGACGAGCTACGGGCCGGACGGCATCGGCACGACGATCGGCACACTTTTCGACGAGGGGGGCGCGGTCGGCGCCATTCAACAATGCGTGCTGGTGCGAGGGCGCCCTGGCCGGGAAGCGAAAAGAACGTGACACGCTCGCGATACTTCGTAAAGTTTCAGTTATGAGCCAGCCGGCCCCAGCGGCGGAGATCGACACCTCGACACGTCAGCGCATCCTCGACGCCACCGCCGAGGTGCTCGGCCGCAACGGCAAGACCAAGCTCAGCCTGTCCGAGGTGGCCGCCCAGGCGGGAGTCTCGCGTCCCACGCTGTACCGCTGGTTCGCCTCGAAAGAGGAGCTGCTGTCGGCGTTTTCTCAGTACGAGCGGCAGGAATTCGAGAGCGGTCTGGTCAAGGCCACCGCCGGACTAAAGGGCGCCGACAAGCTCGACGCCGTCCTGCGGTTCATCGTCGAATACCAGCACTCGTACTCCGGGGTGCGCATGGTCGACGTCGAGCCCGAGCACACCATCGCCGAGTTTGGCGGCGTCATCCCGCAGATGCGCGACGGTCTGCAACGGCATCTGTCCGGCCCCAACGCCGCGGTGCGGGCCGCGACGGTCATCCGGATCGCGATCTCGCACTACATCGTCAGAAGCGACGACGCCGACCAGTTCCTGGAGCAGCTGCGCCACGCCGTCGGGATCAAGGGCGGCTCCTGATCAGTCGAGCCGCACCACGACCTTGACGCGGCCCTTCTCGTCACGGCTGGCCAGCGCGTGTCCGGTGCGGTCGGCGCCGCCGAAATTGAGCAGTGTGATCGGCCCGCCCTCGCCGAGGAAGTTTCGCCACCATGTCTTGCTATCGGGCGACATGACGTTGATGACGATGCCGTCGCCGGAGCGGCGGTACCCGACCGGGGTCTGGATCGTCTTACCCGAACGCCTGCCGACGTAGCGAATGTTGATCAACCCGCGCCGTACCAGTGGCCCGACGACGGGGGCGTCGATCAAGCCGACGAAGACATTGTTGATGATTCCGGCGATGGGCGTGTCGAAAATTCCGGATGCGATGAACGCCAGCCTATGTCAGACGGCCTGATAAGGCTCAGTCGAACAGCACGGCGGCGTTCAGGTAGCCGGTCGGGTCCAGGGCGGCCTTGACCGCCCGCATCGCGGCGATGTCGGCGGGCTCCCGCGACATGCCCAGGTACGGGCGTTTGCGGCTGCCGACGCCGTGCTCGGAACTGACATTCCCGCCACACCGCGCGATGAGATCCATCATCGGCGCATACAGCGCCCGCTCGCGCTCGGGCGGGCAACGCAGCACGTTGAGGTGCAGGTTGCCCTCGCCGACGTGACCGAACAGAAGGGGCAGCGCGTCAGGCGCGTGCACGCCCACCAATTCGACAGCCTCCCTGGCGAATTCACCAACGGCCGACAGCGGCAGGGACACGTCGAATTTCAGCGGCGGCCCGTAAACGCCGAGCACGTCGGCGAGCGATTCCCGCACGCGCCACAACCGCTGCTGCGCAGCGGCATCCACGCCGACCGCGGGCTCACCACACAGCCGCACCTCGTCCAACAAGGCGGCGAGCCGGTCCGTCTGGTCGTGGTCGGCGGCCAGCTCGACCAGCAGCAGCCAGTCGCCCTGCACGGGCGCGCCGACCCCGAGGTGTTCGCCCGTCAGCGCCGCGGCCCGGCCGTCGATCAGCTCCAAAGCCGCGATCCCGTCCACGTCGCGAAACGTGCGGCCGGCATCGACCAGCGTCTCCAGTTCGGAGAACCCGCAGACCGCCGTCACCCGATGCGACGGCGTGGGGTGCAACCGCAGGTCCAGCGCGGTGATCACGCCGAGGGTGCCCTCGGCGCCGACGAACAGCGCCGGGAGGTCGTAGCCCGTGTTGTCGCGGCGCACCTCGCTGTGGCGGCGCAGCAGCGAGCCGTCGGGCAGCGCCACCTGCAGGCCGACCACCTGCTCGCCCATGTTGCCGTAGCGCACGGTGCGCAGGCCCCCGGCGTTCGTCGAGGCCATGCCGCCGACGGTGGCGGTGTCGCGGGCGGCCAGATCCACGCCGAACACCAAACCCGCTGCCGCAGCGGCGTTTTGCACGACGGCCAGTGCGGCTCCGGCGCCGGCCGAGACGCGGCGCTCGACGGTGTCCACGTCGCCGAGCGCGCAAAGCCGTTCGGTCGACAGCAGCACGTCGTCGTGCTCGGGGACGGTCCCGGCCACCAGCGAGGTCCGTCCGCCCTGCACCGTCACGTGCGCCCCCGCGTCGCGGCACACCCGCAGCGCCTCGGCGACCTCCTCGGCCGACCCCGGCCGCACCAGCGCGCTGGCGCGCCCCCGATAGCGCCCGGTGTGATCGACGCTGCGGCCGGCCAGCACGTCGGCGTCGGTGACGACGTGGGCGGATCCAACGACGTCAGACAAGCGGCGCAGCATGCTCGCGGTTATAGCACCGCCGCCCCGTGCCCGGCCAAGACCCCCGGCTCGGCGCGAGTCAGCCGACGCGGCGGCCGGTCTGCTCGCTCAGGAAGTTCGACCAGGAGACCACTTCTGGGTGCTGATGGAGCAGGGCTCGGCGTTGGCGCTCCGTCATGCCGCCCCAGACACCGAATTCCACTTTGTTGTCCAACGCCTCGGCGGCACACTCCCGCAAGACCGGGCAGCGGCGGCAGAACACCGCCGCCTTGCGCTGGGCGGCACCCGTGACAAAGAGCCCGTCGGGATCGGCGTCGATGCACAGGGCTCTCGCCGCCCACCTGTCCGGTTCCTCCGCGTCCGCGCCGCGGGCCACGCCACGCAACCTCGTCCCCTTCTTCCGGTCCAAGACCCCCACTGACGTGGGTCTTGCATGATTTCCCCGCGCCGCGTCGCTTAAACGACATGAGTCGAATAGCGGGGAACCACCGGAGTGCCGGGCCGAACCTCAGAACTCTTTGTGGTTCACGTCGGTGATCAGCCCACCGTCCATGACGAATTCGCTGCCGGTCGAGTAAGAGGACTCGTCGCTCGCCAGGAACAGCACGAAGGTCGCGACCTCGCGGACTTCGCCCGGCCGGCCGAGCGGGATGGTGACCATGTCTTCGGGCAGGTGCGCGGTCATCGGGGTGCGGATGAAACCCGGGTGGATCGAATTCACCCGGATGTTCAACGGCGCCAACTCCAGCGCCGCCGACTTGGCCAGCCCGCGCACGCCCCACTTGGACGCCACGTACGGGTGCACCATCGGCGCGCCACGCAGGCCCTCGATCGAGGAGACGTTGATGATGGAGCCGCCCCCGGCCGCGGTCATCGGCTCGACGACCGCCCGCATGCCCAGGAAGGTGCCGGTCAGGTTGACGTCGATCACCTTCTGCCACTTGTCGAGTCTGAAGTCCTTCAACGGTCCCAGCGCCACCGTGCCGGCGTTGTTGACGAGCACGTTGAGCTTGCCGAATTCACCGACGGCGGTCGCGACGGCGGCGTCCCACTGGTCGGGCTGGGTGACGTCGAGGTGCACGTAGCGCGCGGAGTCGCCGATGTCGTCGGCCAGCGCCTTGCCCTGGTCGTCGAGGATGTCGCCGATAACGACCTTGGCGCCCTCCTCGACCAGCAACCGCGCATCTTCGGCGCCCATGCCGCCGGCGGCGCCACTGATCAGCGCAACCTTGCCGTCAACCCGTCCCATTAACCAGTCCTTTCGAATCTACTGAGCTACCAAGTCTTTTGGCGCGTAAAGGCCCTTACCGGTGACCAGCGGCAGGTCCAGGGTCGTCCTGATCCCCGGCGGCGCGGCGATCACCGCCGGGATCGCGTTGACGATGCGACCGGCGGCTCCGGCGATCGCGGCGTGGTTGTGGTCGCCCTTGCGGCTGCTGGGAATGATGTCCACCGCGTAGGACGGCTCGCCGGTGATCTCGACCCGATACGAGCCGTCGCCCGAAGCGGGCTGCGGCAGGTCGGGCCGCAGGTCGGGCCGCAGCCGGGTGACGTGCTCGATGACGATCGCGGGGTGGCCCTTGACCATGCCGCGGATCTCGAACTGCAGGACGGCCAGCGTGCCCTTGGCCACGTGGCCGATCGCGATGTCGAAGTCCTCGGGTGCCGGCTCGCGCTGGTAGGACTCGGTGATCTCGTCGACCTCGATGCCGAGCCCGGCCGCCAGCTGCCGGATCGCCGTCCCCCACGCGATGCTCAGCACGCCCGGCTGCAGCAGCATCGGGACGTAATCGAGGGGCTGGGCGAACCCCATGTAGCTCATCACCTCGACGCCGTTGTAGCTCGCGTAGTCGTGAATCTCCATGCAGCGCACCTGCTCGATGCGCTGACAGGTTCCGGCCAGCGCGAACGGGATCAGGTCGTTGGCGAACCCCGGATCCACGCCGCTGATGAAGATGCTCGAATTCCCTTGCCGGGCAGCATCTTCCACGCGGGCGATGTATTTGTCGGGCATGACGCCCCAGGGGTACTGCAGCAATCCGGGTGACGACCCGACGACGTTGATGCCGGCGGCCAGGATGCGCATCACGTCCGCCATCGCGTCGGGCAGCCGCGTATCGCCCATGGCGCAGTAGACGACGCACTCGGGCTTGGCGGCCAGGATGTCGTCGAGGTCCGAAACGGCGGAGACGCCGGTCACGGTATCGGCGTCGAGACCCACGCCGCACAGTTGTCCGGCGTCCTTGCCTACCTTCTCCGGCGTGGAGACGCACACGCCCGTCAGTTCGAATCGGGGATCGGTGATCAGGTGGGCCAGGGCCAGCCCTCCGACATTTCCGGTG
Organism: Mycobacterium sp. NGS34; assembly: GCF_059812845.1. Lineage (NCBI taxonomy): Bacteria > Bacillati > Actinomycetota > Actinomycetes > Mycobacteriales > Mycobacteriaceae > Mycobacterium > Mycobacterium sp. NGS34. The sequence continues at coordinate 556,564 of NZ_JCALDM010000001.1, read as the reverse complement.
CCGACGTGTGCGACGCGGATGGCCATGAGAGTCTCCGTCCCTCGAACGCTCGAAACGTTTCTAGACAGTAGTCCACAACTTCTGCGACGCCTACCGGCCGGGCAGAATGGAAACGCCGATGACGCAACGCGAGGACGTCCGATTCAGATCCGGTGCCGACCGGATCAGCGCATGGCTGTACCGGCCGGAGCGCGGTGGCCCCGCGCCGGTGCTGGTGATGGCGCACGGGCTGGGGGCGGTGCGCACCATGCGACTGGATGCCTACGCCGAACGATTCAGCGCCGCCGGCTACGCCTGCCTGGTGTTCGACTACCGCAACTTCGGCGACAGCGAAGGCCAGCCGCGGCAGCTGCTCGACATCGGCATGCAGCTCGCGGACTGGGCGGCCGCGGTCGCCCACGCCCGCACCCTGGATGGCGTCGATCACGATCGAATCGGCGTGTGGGGCACGTCTTTTGGCGGCGGACACGTGATCGCGACGGCGGCCCGGGTGCCGGGCATCAAGGCCGCCGTGGCCCAGTGCCCCTTCACCGACGGCGTCGCATCCGCGCGCACGCTCAGCCCGGTGATCTTCGGCCGTGTCGGCTTGATGGCCGCGCGCGACCTCGTCGCGGCCCGGCTCGGCAGGTCGCCGGTCACGATTCCCGCGGCGGGCAAGCCGGGCGAGGTCGCGCTGATGAACGCGCCCGACGTGTACCCCGGCTACACGCGGCTCGTCCCCGCGGGCCAGACGGTGCCCAACGAGGTCGCCGCCCGGCTCGCCTTGAAGGTCATCACCTACCGCCCGGGGCGGTTGGCCGCGAAGGTCGCCTGCCCGATCCTGTTCTGCGTTTGCGAGGCCGACTCGGTGGCTCCGCCGGTGCCGACGCTGCGCTACGCGGCGAAGGCCCCGCGCGGCGAGGTCCGCATGTATCCCGAGGGGCATTTCGATATCTATGTCGGCGACGCGTTCGAGCGCGTCGTAGCCGACCAACTCGCCTTTCTCGACCGGCACCTGAAACGTGTGAACGCTTAGAACTTGCGCGAAACGCCAAACTTACCGACGGGACAGATCTACCCTCGGTCAATACCTAATACCCACGGTCGCGGATAACTCCCATTGGGCCGGGATGGCGTCCGTCGGGAAAGGACGGGGAGATGTCGGATCTAATTACTGCCCCTGAGACCCTGGCTTCGACGGCCGCCGATGTGCACAACATCGGTTCGGCCATCAACGCGGCCGGCACGAATGCCGCGGCACGGACAACCGGTTTGCTCGCTGCCGCCGAGGACGAGGTGTCGGCGGCGATCGCGAACCTATTCGGCGCCTATGGCCGGGAATATCAGGCGCTGCTCGGGCAGGCCGCGGGTTTTCACAGCCAATTCACCCAGGCCTTGGCGGCGGCGGCCGCCGCCTACGCGCAAGCCGAGACGACCAACGCGGCCGTGCTCTCCGGCGGCTCCACGGGTGCCACCCCGCTGTCGGTGGTGCAGCTGGCTTCCCCCGGAGACCCGCTGTTCGCGTTGATCATGGGCGGCACGAATAACCCACAACCCGACCCCAAATACGTGACCAGCGTCTTCAACGCGTACATCAAGCCGCTTTACCCGACAGCCATCCCGCAAGGGCTTTTCACGCCCGAGCAGTTCTGGCCGGTGACGCCGAACCTGGGCAGCATGACCTTCGGCCAGTCGGTCGCCAAGGGCGTCACGTTGCTGAACAACGCGATCAACTCGACCCTCAACGGTCAGCCGTTAAACAACGCCGTGGTTTTCGGCTACTCGCAGAGCGCGACGATCGCCACCAACGAGATAAACGCCCTCATGGCGGCGGGCTCGCCCTATCAGGGCCACTTGTCTTTCGTGCTGATCGGCGACCCCAACAACCCCGTCGGCGGCATCCTCGAGCGCTTCCCCGGCTTCTACATCCCATTCCTGGACGTGGCGTTCAACGGCGCGACTCCGCCGAATTCGCCGTACCCGACCTCGATTTACACCTACCAATACGACGGCATCGCCGACCTGCCCCAGTACCCGCTCAACCTCGTCTCCGACCTAAATGCGCTCATGGGCTATTTCTTCGTCCACAGCTCGTATCCGGACTTGACGGCCACCCAGGTGGGCACCGCCGTGCAGCTGCCCACGTCGCCCGACTACACCGGCAGCACGAAGTACTACATGTTCATGACGCAGAACCTGCCGCTGCTGGAGCCGATCCGCGCCATCCCCTACGCCGGCCCGCCGATCGCCGACATCTTCCAGCCGGATCTCCGGGTGCTCGTCGATTTGGGCTACGGCGACTACGGGCCGGGCGCCAACTACGCAAACATCCCGACCCCGGCCGGACTGTTCGACCTACCGAACCCGTTCACGGTCATCCCCGACCTCGCCCTGGGCGCCGTGCAGGGTCCCTATGGCGCGGCGGTCGAGATCGGCGTGGAGGCCGGACTGCTGTCGCCGTCGTACTTCCCGGACACCTACCCGTGGGTGCCGTCCATCAACCCGGGCCTGAACGTTTCGTTCGGCCAGTCCAGCACGACCCTGCTGTCCCTGCTGAGCGGGGCGACCGGCAACGTGCTGCACCTGATCCCGCCGCCTAACTTCGGCTGACGCGCCGCTACGGGCCGAGCGGAGAATGCTGCCGGATCGACTCGTCGCGAATCAAACCCCGCAGCAGCGCCGTGCTGAACTCGGCGGCGATCTCCTTGGCGCTGCGCCGCCCGCTCGGCCGCAGCCAGCGGTAGCTGCCCAGCGTCATCCCGATGTAGCCCAGCGCCACCACGTGCGAGTCGCATTGGTAGAACTCGCCGCTGGCGATCCCGCGGTCGATGAGCCCGTGCACGTGTTCGTAGACCTGGGCCTCCTTCTCGCGGACCTCGGCGACCTGCTCGGAGGTGAACCACTCGGTGATGTACGGCTGCTCCTGGAAGTACACGGCCGCCCGCTCCGGATTGGCCGCGATCCCCGTCAGCAGGCGCACCGTGTACTGGTAGAGCGCCTCGCGGGCCGTCCACGACGGATCGTCGTGCACGGCAGCCAGCGTGCCCTCGGCGGCCTGGCGGTAGATGTCGAAGAGAATCAGCGACTTGCTGGCGTAGTAGTGGTAGACGGTCGCCTTGTTCAGCCCGATCACGTCGGCGACGTCGTCCATCCGGGTGCCGTGGTAGCCGCGCGCGGCGAACAGCTTGGTGGCAACGGCCAGCAACTCCTCGCGGCGGGTAGGCCCGTTCTCGGATGGCATGCGTACTCTCTATCGTCACTGCCGGCGCCCCACGCACGGGCCCGGATAAGGCAAAGTACCAATCAACTGGTTGGACAGTTTAAGGGCACCGCCGCCTGTCGCAGCGGCGCCTCTGCGACTACGATGGTGTGTCGAACTGTCGCGAGTCGAGAGGTGGGGACATGGATCCGAGTCCGGACTATGACGCAAGCGATGAGATCGAGTTCTTCTTCAAGTACGTCCCGTGGGGTCTGCGCGGCGTCGTCGACGGCAACGGATACCCGCCTCAGGCCTACCCGCCCGTCTAGGAAACCTCTCGTGGTGACCCGCTGCGCCCAGCTCCGCTGCGCTTGCGATCACCACGGCGGCTACAGCGCTTTCAGTTCCTCGGCGACCTCCGTCACCGACTTCTTCGCGTCCCCGAACAGCATCGTGGTCCCGTCGGCGTAGAACAACGGGTTGTCGATGCCCGCGAACCCGGAGTTCATCGACCGCTTCAGCACGATCACCGACTTCGCCTTGTCCACGTTGAGGATCGGCATGCCGTAGATCGGGCTGGACTGCTCGTTGCGGGCCGCCGGGTTGGTGACGTCGTTGGCGCCGATGACGATCGCGACGTCGGTGCGCGCGAACTCGTCGTTGATGTCGTCCATGTCCTTCATCGCGTCGTAGTCCACCTCGGCCTCGGCCAGCAGCACGTTCATGTGCCCGGGCATGCGGCCGGCAACGGGATGGATCGCGTACTTCACCGCGACACCCTTGTCCTCGAGCAGCGAGGCCATGTCCTTGACGGCGTGCTGGGCCTGTGCGACGGCCAGGCCGTAGCCCGGCACCACTATCACCTGGTTGGCGTAGGCCATCTGGATGGCCGCGTCGGCGGCCGACGTCGCCTTGACGTGCTTGTCGCCGCCGCCGTCGGCGCTGGGCGCCACCCCGCCGCCGCCGAAACCGCCCGCGACGATCGCGGGAATCGAGCGGTTCATGGCCTTGGCCATCAGGTTGGTCAGGATCGAGCCGGAGGCGCCGACGATCATGCCGGCCACGATCATCGCGGTGTTGTTCAGCGCCAGACCGGCCGCGGCGGCCGACAGCCCCGTCATGGCGTTCAGCAGGGAGATGACCACCGGCATGTCGGCGCCGCCGATCGGCAACACCACCATCAGGCCGAGCACGCCGGCGGCGGCCAGCAGGCCGATCATCCACCACAGCGCCACTCCACCCGTGCCCGGATGCGCGCCCAGGCCGATGACCACCGCGGCGGCCACCGCGCCGGCCAGCAGCAGCAGGTTGATCGGTTGCTGCGCCCTCCCGAAGCCGATCGGCGATCCGGAGATGATCTCCTGCAGCTTGCCGAAGGCGATGATCGAACCCCAGAACGAGATCGACCCGATGATCGCGGCGAACAACGACGCGACCACGATGTGCACGGTCGGCGACTCGCCGTGCTGGAAGGCCGAAAAGCCCTTAGTTTCAATGAATTCCGACAGCGCGATGAGCGCGACGGTGCCACCGCCGACGCCGTTGAAGAACGCCACGAGCTGCGGCATGGCGGTCATCTTCGTGTAGCGGGCCGGCGGGACGCCGAGCACGACGCCCACGACCAGCCCGAGGATGATCAGCACCCACTGGTCGGTGTGCCGGATCTTGATGAGCGTGGCCGTCACGGCCAGGGCCATGCCCACCGCGGCGATCAGGTTGCCGCGCACGGCGGTCTTGGGCCCGGTCAGGCCCATCAGACCATAGATGAACAGCGAGAACGAGATGATGTAGAGGACGGTGACCAGGTAGTTCATTTGGCGACCTCGTCAACTTTGGCGGGCACCGGCTTCTTCTTGCCCTTGAACATGCCCAGCATCCGGTCGGTGACGATGAAGCCGCCGATGACGTTGAGCGTGCCGAACACCACCGCGACGAACAGGATGATCTGCACCGCGAGCGACGGGTGCTCGACCTCCCCGAACACCACCAGCGCGCCGAGCACCACGATCCCGTGGATGGCGTTGGTGCCCGACATCAGCGGCGTGTGCAGCGTGTTGGGCACCTTGGAGATCACCGCGAACCCGACGAACCCGGACAGCACCAGGATCGCCAGGTTGGCCAACAGCTCGTCGTACATCTAATCCTCCCCGCGGGTAACACACGAGTCCGCGATGACCTCGTCGTCGAAGTCCGGCGCCAGCTTCCCGTCCTTGATGAGCAGCTCCAGCAGCGCCGTGATGTTCTTGCTGTACAGCTCGCTCGCGTGCTCCGGCATGGTCGCGGGCAGGTTCAGCGGCGAGGCGATGGTGACGTCGTGCTTGACGACGATGCGGCCCGGCTCGGTCAGTTCGCAGTTGCCGCCGGTCTCACCGGCGAGGTCGATGATCACGCTGCCGGGTTTCATCGCCTCCACCGCCGCCGCGGTGACCAGCCGCGGCGCCGGGCGGCCCGGCACCAGCGCGGTGGTGATCACGACGTCGAATCCGGCGATCGCGTCTTCCAGCGCCTTCTGTTGCTGGGCGCGCTCTTCGTCGGTCAGCTCGCGGGCGTAGCCACCCTCACCCGCCGCGTCGATGCCGACGTCCAGCCACTGCGCCCCGACCGAACGGACCTGGTCGGCCACCTCCGGGCGGACGTCGTAGCCGGTGGTGCGGGCGCCCAACCGCTTGGCCGTCGCCAGCGCCTGCAGCCCGGCCACCCCGACGCCGAGCACCAGCACGGTGGCGGGCTTCACGGTTCCCGCCGCGGTGGTGAGCATCGGGAAGAACCGGGTCGATTCGGAGGCCGCCAGCAGGACGGCCTTGTACCCGGCCACGTTGGCCTGCGACGACAGGGCGTCCATCGCCTGGGCACGCGAGATGCGGGGGATCGCCTCCAGCGCGAACGCCTGCACCCCGGCCCGCTTCAGCGCGCCGATCGCGTTGTCGGCGTTGCGCGGCGCCAGAAAACCGATCAGCGTCTGGCCGCTGTGCAACCGGCCGACCTCGTCGGCGGTCGGCGGCGCGACCTTGACGACCACGTCGGCCGCCCAGGCGTCCCCGATGCTGGCCCCCACCTCGGTGTACAGCGCGTCGGGCAGCAGCGCGCCTTCGCCCGCACCGGCCTCGACCACCACCGCCAAACCGCTGTTGACCAGCGACGCGACCGCCTTCGGGACCAGCGCGACGCGTCGCTCGTCGGCCCCGGACTCGGCGACCACCCCCACCGTCGTCTGCGCATCTGTCATGGCGCGTACATCTACTTTCCTTATGTCTTTGGCTTGCCGCAGACACCCTAACCTGTCACCAGAGCGGGATATCTTGGCCGTGTTCCGATGCGGGGCGGGGTCCGAAGTAGCGGCGCTCCGACTCCTCGATCGGCACGTCGTTGATGCTGGCCTCGCGGCGGCCCATCAGTCCCGACTCGCTGAACTCCCACAGCTCGTTTCCGTAGCTGCGGTACCACTGGCCGGCGTCGTCGTGGCACTCGTACTGGAACCGCACCGCGATGCGGTTGTCGTGGAAGTCCCACAGGCTCTTGCGCAGCGAGTAGTCGAGTTCGCGCTGCCACTTGCGGGTCAAGAACGCGACTATCTGGTCGCGGCCCACGATGTGTTCGCCGCGATTGCGCCAGTGCGAGTCGGGCGTGTACGCGAGGCTGACGCGCTCGGGGTCGCGGGTGTTCCAGGCGTCCTCGGCGGCCTGGACCTTCTGCAGCGCCGTCTCGAGGGTGAACGGCGGGAACGGGGGGCGGGATTCGGTCATGGCGCCATGTCTACCGCGAGCAGACACAGAATCGCACGAATTCTCACTGCGGCGTGCGATTCTGCGTCTGCTCGCGCTGGAAGTTATCGTGACGGTCATGGACTTCGCGATGTCGGCCAAAGCCAGCGACTACCACAAGCGATTGTCCGACTTCATGATCGAGTACGTCTTCCCGGCCGAGGCCGAATACGACAAATACCGTCACGAGGCCGGCCCGAATGACCACACCGTTCCGCCGGTCATCGAGGAACTGAAAAACAAGGCCAAACAGCAGGGCCTGTGGAACCTGTTCCTGCCGGCCGAGTCGGGCCTGACCAACCTCGAATACGCCCCGCTGGCCGAGCTGACCGGCTGGAGCCTGGAGATCGCGCCCGAGGCGCTCAACTGCGCGGCGCCCGACACCGGCAACATGGAGACGCTGCACCTGTTCGCCACCGAGGAGCAGCGCAAGCAGTGGCTGGAGCCCTTGCTGGCCGGGGAGATCCGCAGCGCCTTTTCGATGACCGAGCCCGCCGTCGCCAGCAGCGACGCCCGCAACATCGAAACGTCCATCGAGCGTGACGGCGGCGACTACGTCATCAACGGCCGCAAGTGGTGGACGTCCGGGGCGGCCGACCCGCGCTGCAAGATCCTCATCGTGATGGGCCGCACCAACCCCGACGCGGCCAGCCACCAACAGCAGTCGATGGTGCTGGTGCCGATCGATACGCCGGGCGTGACGGTCGTCCGCTCGACGACGGTCTTCGGTTACCAGGACCAGCCCGGGCACTGCGAGATCATCTACGACAACGTCCGGGTGCCGGTCACCAACCTGCTCGGCGAGGAGGGCACCGGCTTCGCGATCGCCCAGGCGCGGCTGGGGCCGGGCCGCATCCACCACTGCATGCGCGCGCTCGGCGGCGCCGAACGCGCGCTGGCCCTGATGGCCGACCGCGCTCGCAACCGGGTGGCGTTCGGCCGTCCGCTGGCCGAGCAGGGCGTGGTGCGGGAGGCAATTGCCAAGTCCCGCAACGAGATCGACCAGGCCCGGCTGCTGTGCGAGAAGGCGGCGTGGACCATCGATCAGCACGGCAACAAAGCCGCCCATCTGCTGGTCTCGCAGATCAAGGCGGTCGCCCCGCAGGTGGCGTGCAACGTCATCGACCGCGCCATCCAGGTGCACGGCGCCGCCGGCGTCAGCGAGGACACCGTGCTGGCCCGGTCGTACGGCTGGCATCGCGCGATGCGCCTTTTCGACGGACCCGACGAGGTGCACATGCGGACCATCGCGCGCTACGAGCTCGGCGGGGAGCAATCCGCGCTCGCCGCGGCGGTAACCCGGCATGGCTGAAGCCGTGCGAGAACTGTCCGGCGCGTGGAACTTTCGTGATGTCGCCGACGGTGTCGACGCGCTGCGGCCCGGGCGGATGTTCCGGTCCGGCGAGCTGAGCCGCCTCGACGACGACGGCCGGGCGACGCTGCGCCGGCTGGGCATCACCGACGTGGCCGACCTGCGCGCGGCGCGCGAGGTGGCCCGGCGCGGCCCCGGGCTGGTGCCCGACGCCATCGAGATCCACCTGTTGCCGGTCCCCGACCTCTCCGACCAACCCGACGACGATGGCGAGGCCGCCGCGCCGCACGAGGAGGCGTTCCAGCGGCTGTTGCGGGGTGAATCCGACGGCTCCGAGGAATCGGTGAACGAGACCGCCGTCCGCTTCATGACCGACGAGTACCGCCAATTCCCGACGCGCAACGGGGCGCAGCGCGCGCTGCGCCGCGTTGTCACCCTGCTGGCCGCCGGGCGCCCGGTGCTCACACATTGTTTCGCGGGCAAGGACCGCACCGGCTTCGTCATCGCGACCGTGCTGGAGGCGGTCGGCGTCGACCGCGACGCCATCGTCGCCGACTTCTTGCGCAGCAACGACGCCGTGCCCGAGCTCCGGACGCATATCTACGAAATGATCCAGCAGCGGGGAGACACCGAACTAACGCCGGAGGTGGTGACCTTCACCGAAGCCCGGCTGTCCGACGGCGTCCTCGGTGTGCGTCCCGAATACCTGGCCGCCGCCCGCCAAACGATCGACGCCGAATTCGGTTCGCTCGGCGGCTATCTGAGCGACGCGGGCATCACCGAGGCCGACGTGGATCGGCTGCGCACCCAACTGCTCGGCTGAGCCGCGCGCCGTCGGCGCAATCGCCGGACAGGATCGGCAGATCGCCCTAGGCTGACGGGGTCCGCCTGCAGCGGTCGAGTCACGCCTTTGCCCGGAAAGGATGGGGCCCATGACGTATGTGATCGCCGAGCCGCAGATGATGGCGTCGGTCGCGGCGGAAATCGAGGGAATCGGTTCGGCATTCAGCGCCGCGACGGCAGCGGCGGCGGCCCCGACGTCGGGTCTGGCGGCGGCGGCCGGCGACGAGGTGTCGGCGGCCATCGCCGATGTGTTCGGCACGTTCGGCCAGGAATATCAGGCCGTCGTCGCGCGGTTGGAGGCCTACCACAGTCAGTTCCAGCAGACGCTGGCCTCGGCCGGGTTCGCCTATGCCGAGACCGAGGCCGCCATCGCCGGCACCCTGGGGCTGGGCGCGGCCGCGCCGGCGGCACCAGTGCCCGCCGCCACGATCCCCCCGTTCCCGGCAAACCTGGTGTCGATATTCATCGGCGGCACCGGGGTCCCCATCCCGTCGCCGTCGTTCGTCACCAAGGCCAACAACCTTTACGTCCGCTCGCTGACCACCCTGGAAGCGCTGTACACGCCGGAGCAGTTGTACCCGCTCACCGGTGTCAAAAGCCTGCCGCTGAATCAGTCGGTGGTCGAGGGCGTGACGATTCTCGACAACACGCTGTACAACACCATCCACAATCAGGGGCAATCGGTAACGGTTTTCGGCATTTCGCAGAGCGCCATCATCTCCTCGCTGGAGATGCAGAATCTCGCCAACGGAACATCCCTGTTCGGTGCGAACCCCCCGCCCGTCAACATGCTCAACTTCGTGCTGACCGGCAACGAGGTCAACCCCAACGGCGGCATGCTGTCGCGGTTCCCGAATCTCTCGCTGCCCGCCCTGGGTCTGGACTTCTATCCCGCGATGAACGCCAACACGCCCTACCACGTGGCCAACTACACGCTGGAGTACGACGGGTTCGCCGACTTCCCGCGGTATCCGATCAACATCGTTTCCGACCTGAACGCGGTCGCGGGAATCGTCTTCGTCCACACCACATATCTGGATCTGTCGACGACCCAGGTCAACAACGCGATCCAATTGCCGACGTCCCCGGGCTACGCCGGAAACACCACCTATTACATGATTCCCACGGCGGACCTGCCGCTGCTGAAGCCGCTGGATGCCATACCAGTCATCGGAAAGCCGCTGGTCGATCTGATCCAGCCGGACATGAAGGTATTGGTCAATCTGGGCTACGGTCCCGATCCCACCCTCGGCTACTCGACGACCCCCGCCGACCTGCCGACGCCGTTCGGCCTGTTCCCGGATGCCAACCCCGCCACCGTGTTCAACGCGCTGGCGACCGGCACCCAGCAGGGAATCCACGACTTCTCGGTCGACCTGCAGCAGATCGCGTCGCAGCCCCCCACGGTGCCGCAGTTCACCCTGCCGACGTCGCCGCCGGACCCGACGACGACGCTGGCCAATTTCCCGTCACCGCAACGGGTCTTCGACACCGTCAACAAGATCGTGTCGACCGATTACGCGGTCGCGCTTCCGACGGCCGACATCGGCTACTCCCTGGCCACCGAGCTGCCCTTCTACGACACCGAGCTCTTCCTGAGCCAGCTGGGGCAGGGCAACCTGGTCAATGCGATCGGCTATCCGATCGCGGCCGACGTCGGGCTGGGGACGGTAGCGGGCGGGGTCGAATTCCTGACCATCGTTTCGGCGCTCTCGAGCAACGTCAAGGACATCCAGAGCCTCATTCCCTAACGCGCCCCGTTGTTCTCGAAACGCTAATCCGGCTGCGCGAAATGCCAACAAGAAGACGTCGGCGCTCCTAAGCTAGCTGGGTGCCGGTTCCAGCGATGCGCCTGGTCATCGGGTTAGCCGCGTCGTCGGGACTCTCGTGTCCGGAAGGGAAGAGCCGATGACGAGCTTGATCACGCAGCCCCAGATCTTGACGACTGCCGCAGCGGATGCTTCTGCGATTGGTTCGGCGATCGAAGAGGCCAAGGCCGCCGCCGCGGGCCCCACCACGAGTCTGGCCGCGGCGGCCGAAGACGAAGTGTCGGCCATCACCGCGCAGTTCTTCGGCTCGTTCGGCCAGGAGTACCAGGCGCTGCTGCAGCAGGCGTCCGCGTTCCACGGGCAGTTCGTAGCGGCGCTGGCCGGAGCCGGAAACACTTACGCCCAGGCCGAAGCCCAGATCGCCGCGACGCTTGGCCTTAACGGCACGGGCGGCGTGCCATTCGCCGCGGTGACGCAGGCGGCGGACCCGGCCGTGGATGCCATTCTGGTCATGACCGGCAGCGGCACCGCTAATCCTCCACCGGGCTACGTCGCGGCGGTCAGCGCCACGTACCTGAAGAATTTCACCAGTGCTCTCACGATCCCCGTGACCACGGCCGAAGGGTTGTATCCCTTCACCGGTGTCAAAGACCTGACCCTGGACATCTCCCTGGCCCGCGGGGTCACGTCGCTGAACAACGCGATCACCGGTGTGCTCGGCGCCGCGCCCAGCGCAAAAGTCGTTTCCGTTCTGGGCTATTCGCAGAGCTCGATCATCGCCTCGATGGAAATGCCGAACCTGCTCGCCCAGGGCTACAACTCGTCGAACGCCTTCTTCACCTTGCTCGGCGATCCGGCTAATCCCAATGGCGGCCTGCTCGCGCGTTTCCCCGGCCTGAGCTTCCCCAGCCTGGGTGTCACCTTCGGAGTGTCGACGCCGAGCAATGACTTCCCAACCACCATTTGGTCGCTCGAATACGACGGCTTCGCTGATTTCCCGCGCTATCCGATCGATATTTTCTCGGACCTCAACGCCCTTGCCGGCATCGTCTTCATACACGGGACCTACCCACACCTGTCGCAGGCGACGCTCAATACCGCCGTGACGCTGGGTCAGTCCGGGAACCCGTCCATGACCACGTACAACATGATCCCCACGGAGAACCTGCCGCTGCTGACGCCGCTGCGGCTGCTCCCGGTCATCGGCAACCCGCTCGCGGACCTGATCCAGCCGGACCTGAAGCTCCTCGTCAACTGGGGCTACGGCGACCCGAACTTCGGCTGGTCGACCAGCCCGGCCGATATCCAGACCCCGTTCGGGTTCCTGCCGCCGCTCAGCGCCACGACGGAACTCGGGGCCCTCCTGCCCGGCGCCACCGCACAGGGAGTCAGCGCCTTCACCCACGACCTGTCGAGCCTGGCCAGTGCCCTTCCGGGAGCTGCGTCAACGGGCTTCGCCCAGCTGGCGTCGCCACCGTCCGCGTCGCTTCCGACCACCCCGACGGGCGTCATCCAGGCCATCGAGTCGGCGAACACTAACATCGTCGGCACGCTGACGGGCGATTTCTCGACCGCCTACGCGACGCTGCTCCCGACCGCGGACATCGCGACGGCTATCGCCGTGACCCTCCCGTCGTACGACGTCAACATCTTCCTCGACGGCATCACGCAAGCCATCAACGGCGATCCTGTCGGCGGTCTGATCAACGCGTTCGGCCGGCCGATCGCCGCCGACGTCGGATTGGTCACGCTCGCAGGCGGTTTCGAGCTCATTAACTTCGTGAACGCGGGCCAGACGATCTTCACCGGGGTACCGAACCCCGGCCCTCAGTGATCGAAGGCTGATAACGCCGCAGCAGAAGCTTTCTCAGGTCAAGTAGCACCAATTAGCTTGACCTCGAACAGAATAGACTCACATCGCCTATCCCTGGACTAGGTCCAGAAACGGCCCAAGACCTCGACATGCGCACGCGAGCGCTCCTAAGCTAGCTGCGTGCCGGTCCAGCGAAGTGGCCGGTCATCGGCTTGGCGACGTCGTCGGCACCAAATACGACTGCGCCTAGAAAGAGAAGCCGATGACGAGCTTGATCACGCATCCCCAGATCATGGCGACGGCAGCAGCGGACGCTTCCGCAATCGGTTCGGCGATCAACGAGGCCAAGGCGGCCGCCGCCGGGCCCACCACAAGCCTGGCGGCGGCGGCCGAAGACGAAGTGTCAACCATCGCGGCGCGGTTTTTCGGCGCATACGGGCAGGATTACCAGGCGCTGCTCCGCCAGGCGACCGCCTTCCACGATCAGTTCGTTGCCGCTTTGGGCGCCGCGGCCAACGCCTACGCGCAAGCCGAAGCCCAGCTCGCCGGCACGCTCGGCATCGCCGGCGGAGCCACGGTGCCGGCGCTCACTGCGGCAACCCAGGCGGCGGACCCCACGGTCGACGCCATTCTGATCATGTCGGGCAGCGGCTTCGCGATACCGCCGCCGGACTTCATGAACCAGGCCTACAACCTCTACTTGACGAACTTCCACACGTTACCCACGAATGTCCTCACGGCCGTGGTGACCGCGGAGGGTCTGTACCCGATCTTCGGCACCAAAGACCTGACGCTGGACATCTCACTCGCCCGCGGCGTCGGGGCGCTGGACATCGCGATCACCTCGGTGCTCGGCCCGGCCCCCAGCGCAAAGGTCGTCTCCGTTTTCGGGGTTTCGCAGAGCGCGATCATCGCCTCGATGGAAATGCCGAAACTCCTTGCGGAGGGCTACAACTCGTCGAACGCCTTCTTCACGCTCGTCGGTGACCCGGCCAACCCCAACGGAGGCCTGCTTTCGCGCTTCCCCGGTCTGAGCATTCCGAGCGTGGGGATCACGTTCGGCGCCTCGACGCCCAGCAACGATTTCCCGACCACCATCTGGACGCTCGAATACGACGGCTTCGCGGACTTCCCGCGCTACCCGATCGACTTCCTCGCCGACCTCAACGCGCTGTTGGGCATCTCTTACGTGCACGGGTCGTATCTGTTTCTGACGCCCTCACAGCTTGCCACCGCGCAGCTGTTGCCCGGTTCGCACGCTCTCGATCCCACGAACGGGCTGACCGACTACTACATGATTCCCACCGCCAACCTGCCGCTGCTGGAGCCGCTGCGGGCGTTCCCGATCATCGGCAACCCGCTCGCGGACCTCGTGCAACCGGACCTGAGGGCCCTCATCAACTGGGGCTACGGCGACCCGAACGTGGGTTGGTCGACGAGCCCGGCCAATGTGCCGACGCCGTTCGGATTCCTGCCGCCGCTCAGCGCCACCACGGCCCTGGGACCCCTCCTGCTGAGCGGCACCCAGCAGGGAATCGGCGCCTTCACCAATGACCTATCGGCCCTGGCGAATTCGCTTCCAGGGGCCGGATCATCGGGCCTTGCCACGATCGCGCTGCCCAGCTCGGCGTCGATGCCGACGAGCATCACCGGCGTCCTCCAGGGCATCGAGTCGGCGAACACCAACATCGTCGGCACCCTGACGACCGACGTCTCGACCGCCTACGGGACCCTGCTCCCGACGGCCGACATCGCGACGGCCCTGGCGGTCACCCTCCCGTCGTATGACGCCAACTTGTTCCTGAACGGCATCATCGAGGCGGTCAACGGCGACCCGGTTCAGGGACTGATGGACGCGTTCGGTGATCCGATCGCCGCCAGCGTCGGGTTGACCACGCTCGCGGGCGGTTTCGAATTCCTGACCATTCAGAAGGCACTGCTCACGATCTTGACCGGAGCGCCGAACCCCGCCCCCATCTGATCGACGTTGGCGCCCTAGGGCTCGAGCACCAGCTTGCCGAGCACGCCCCCGTCGGCCAGGCACTGCAGCGCGGCCGGCCCCTCCGACAGCGGAAATCGCTGCGGCGGAGGGGGTTTCAGTCCGAGAAAGACCAATTGGTTCAGCCCCCAGGCGAACAGGCCGGCCGAACCGGGGACCCTGTTGAGGTACTCTCCCCACGCGACGCCCACCACGCTGACGTTGCGCAGCAGCAACCTGTTGACCTTCACCGTCGGAATGCCGCCGGCGGCGAAGCCGATCACCAGCAGCTTGCCGTCGATCGCCAGGACCCGGATCGCGTCGTCGAACGCCGGGCCGCCGATGGGATCGACGACGATGTCGACCCCGCGGCCCTGGGTGTAGTCACGCACCTGGTCGGCCCAGCCGTCGGCCAGGGGCACCACCAGGTCGGCGCCCAGCGACGCGACGTAGTCGGCCGCGGCCTCCCGATGCACCACGGCCAGCACCTTTTTCGCTCCCATCGCCCGCGCCACTTGGATGGCCGCCGTGCCCACTCCGCCGGCGGAACCCAGCACCAGGACCGTGTCGCCGGGCCGCATCGCGGCGCGCCGCGACAGCGCGAAGTACATGGTGTTGTAGTTCACCAGCAGCGAAACCGCTTCGGCGTCATCGAGTTCCGCGGGGCTGCGCATCACGTTAGGCACCGGAACGGCCACCTGCTCCGCGTAGGAACCCAGGATGCCGAAGGCCGAGACCCGCTCGCCCACCCGGAACCCCGAGCCCTCCGGCGCCGAACTGACCACGCCGGCGGCCTCCATGCCCGGGACGAACGGCGGGGGCAGCTTCAGCTGGTACTCGCCCTTGGTCAGCAACAAGTCCGGAAAGCACACCCCGGCGGCCCGGACGTCGATGACGACATGGTTGCCGTCGGCGCTGACGTCATCGATATCGGTGAAGACCATGCCGTCCGGACCGGACAGCTCTTGCACCACACAGGCTTTCATGGCCTTAGAGCTTGAATCCGGCCTTTTGCGCTGCGGACAGGTCCGTGATCTCGGTCCAGTGCGCGGCGACGTCCTGCACCGACGGCGGCTGGTCGAAGGTGACGCCGTCGTTCTGGAACAGCGCGGCACGCTGCACCTTGCCGCCACCGACAATGAAAACCGAACCGTTGTCGGCGCATTCCTCGGTGCACAGGTAGGCCATCACCGGCGCGACGAAATCCGGCGTGAGCTTCTCGAACACCTCGGGCGGCAGGATGTCCTGGGTCATCCTGGTGGCCGCGATCGGGGCGAGCGCGTTGGCGTGGATGTTGTACTTGGCGCCTTCCTGGGCCAGCGTGTTGATCATGCCGACCAGGCCGAGCTTGGCCGCCCCGTAGTTGGTCTGGCCGAAGTTGCCGAACAGCCCGCTGGTGGAGGTGGCGACGACGACGCGGCCGTAGCTCTGCTCGCGGAAATGCGGCCAGGCGGCGCGAATGACGTTGTAGCCGCCGTAGAGGTGCACTTTGAGCACGGCGTCCCAGTTCTCGAATGTCATCTTGTGGAACGTGCCGTCGCGCAGGATCCCGGCGTTGCTCACCACACCGTGGACGGCGCCGAACTCGTCCAGCGCGGTCTTGATGATGTTCTCGGCGCCCTCGGGCTCGGCGACGCTGTCGTAGTTGGCCGCCGCCCGGCCGCCCGCGTCCTTGATCTCCTTGACCACCTCGTCGGCCATGTTGTGGCCGGCGCCGGTGCCGTCGCGGGCTCCACCGAGGTCATTGACGATGACGCTGGCGCCCTCCTTGGCCAGGGTCAGGGCGTATTCGCGCCCCAACCCTCCACCGGCTCCCGTGACGACGATGACGCGATCCTGCACTCCGGGCATAAGGTTCCTCTCTAAGTGTGAAAAGTACTGCCTAGCAAGTGATTCGAATGATCAGAACATCCTGCGGGCCATCTTGAAGGCCCGCTCCGTGTACGGCGGGTAGATGAAGCTGGAAAGGTCGGGCCGGGTCGGCTTGGTCAGCACCGACTTGCGGTGGCTGAACTCCTCGAACCCGTACCGTCCGTGGTAGGCGCCCATCCCGGAGGCGCCGACGCCGCCGAACGGCAGCTTGGCCGTCGACACCTGGAACGCCAGGTGGTTGACCAGCATGCCGCCGGCGGGCACCTCCTTGATGACCCGCTCCCGGACCTCGCGCGCCTTGGTGAACAGGTACGCGGACAACGGCTTTGGCCGCGAGTTGACGAAACGTATTGCGTCGTCGAGAGACTGGACCGTGATCACCGGCAGGATCGGCCCGAAGATCTCGTTCTGCATCAGCGGGCCGTCCGGGTCGGGATCCACGACGACCGTCGGCTGGATGCGCAGGGTCGACGCGTCGCAGCCGCCGCCGACGGTGACCTTGCCGTCCCCGTCCGAAAGGTAACCGCTGATCCGGTCGAACTGGCGCTGGTTGACGATGCGAATTCCGTGCTTCTCCTTGGAGCGCATCTTGGTGATGGCCGCGCCGATCTTGTCGACGAGCTCGTCGCGGATCTTCGCGTCGGCCAGCACGTAGTCGGGCGCGACACACGTCTGCCCGCCGTTGAGCAGCTTGATCCACGCGATGCGCTTGGCCGCGACGTCCACGTCGGCGTCGGCGGCCACGATCACCGGGCTCTTGCCGCCGAGCTCGAGCGTGCAGGGGGTCAGGTGCGGCGCCGCGCCCTCGTACACCTTGCGGCCGATCTCGGTGCCGCCGGTGAACATCAGGCGGTCCAGGCCCTGCGCGATGAGTTCCTGGCTCACCGCGCCGTCGCCCTCCACGACCGCGATCGCGTCGCTGTCGAGATAGCGCGGCACCAGCTCGGCCATCAATTTCGACGACGCGGCCGCGATTTCCGACGGCTTGAGGATGACGGCGTTCCCGGCGGCGATCGCCCCGACCGCCGGACCCAGCGTCAGGTAGAACGGGTAATTCCAGGCGCCGATGATCAGCACGGTGCCGTAGGGCTCGTACTCGATCCAGCCGCGCCCGGGCCGCTGCGGCAGCTCCAGCCGTTGGTAACGGCGCCGCGTCCACTTCCGCAGGTGTTTGGCCGCGAACTTCGCTTCACCGGCGGTCGTGGCGATGTCCGCGATGAACGACTCGAACTTGTTGCGGTCCAGATCCGCGGCGAGAGCGGCGCTGATCGCCTCCTCGTTCTCCTCCATCAACTTTTGCAGTTGCAGCAACTGCTGCCTGCGCCACTCGATGTCGCGGGTGCGCCCGGAGGCGAATGTCTTGCGGAGCCGGGCCACCGTGCCGGCGATGTCGACCGTCTGAGCTGGCGCGCCGTTCGTGGATTCCGGGGCCTTCTGTGCAACCGATTCGGTGGTCATCATTGTCCTTCCCGAGCAGAGTCGCCCGCTACGGTGCGGGTGGCCGCTCATCGGTGATAACCGCGATCCTAACCATCCGGTTGGGAGAGCGTGAGGAAGGATCCGCCCTAGCTCAGGGTTCGGTTGCCGTCACGAAGGTGTTCGTGAACGGCCGCTCGTGCGGAAGCGCGTCTACAAACGTTCCGCGACGACGAAGTCGGAGAACGCGTCGTTGTCGTCGGCCATCGGCACGTTCTCGACCAAGCGGCCGAGCCGGCGCATCGCGTCGATCGAGTGCTCCGCCGTGGCGCGCCAGCCGTGTTCGTTGAGCCACTGCGCGACGTCCGCGCGGTTGTCGTCGCGGTACATCAGCTCCCCGACGTCGACGGTCTCCTCCAGGCCGATCTCGTCGGCCACCCTCCTGAAGCGTTCCCGCATCAGCTGCCGCCGCTCTTCGGCGTGGTTGGGTGCGGTTTCGGCCGAAACCCGGCTGCCGGCCGGGCTCAGCTCGCCGATCAGGGTGAAAAGCCGGTCCTGGGCCTCGGCGGGCAGGTACATCAGCAACCCCTCCGCCAGCCACGCGGTGCGCTGCGTCGGGTCGAAGCCCGCGGCGCGCAATGCCGCCGGCCAGTCCTGGCGCAGGTCGATGGCCACCTCGCGGCGATCCGCGGAGGGGCTCACGCCGTTCTCGGCCAGCGTGGTGGATTTGTAGGCCAGAACCTCGGGCTGGTCGAGCTCGTACACCGTGGTGCCGGCCGGCCAGTCCAGCCGGTAGGCGCGCGAGTCCAGCCCCGACGCCAGGATGACGATCTGGCGGATCCCGGCGGCGACGGCGTCGGTGAAGAAGGTGTCGAAGAAGTGCGTGCGCACGGCCTGGTAACCGCGCATGTGGTGCAGGTGGGCCGCGGAATCCTCGTCGAGGGCCTCGACCTTGGCCGCAATCTCCGGGTCCAGCATGGCCTCCCACAAGACGCCGGCGCCGGCGTTGCTGACCAGCAGCCGGGCGTACGGGTCACGGATCAGCGGGTCGGGCCGTTCGGTCTCGACGGCGCGGGCCGCGGCCACCATGACCGCGGTGCTGCCGACGCTGGTCTTGATGTCCCAGGTGTCGTCGTGGGTGCGCAGTGAGCTCATAGCGTTGCTTGCTCCTTAATCAGCTGTTCAACCCGCCGAGACGCGCGCGCAGCAGCGTGCTGCTCACGGCCTCGTCGGCCAGGTCGTCGGGAATGGGGCGGCCCAATCGGGCCATCTCGTCGCGGTTGTTCACGGCGTCCACCTGCCAACCGTGGTCGGCCAGCCAGGCAACGGCGTCGGTGCGATCGGGCTCGTGGTAGGTCAGGGCCTGCACGTTGACGTCCAGACCGAGCCGCTCCCGCATCCGCCGCCAGCGCTGCGAATTGCTGCGCTTGTTCATGCCGAACGCCTCGATGGCGACCCGGCTGCCCGGCGCGCTGAGCGAAGTGAACGTTTCGAACAGCCGGTCCTGGGCGTCGCTGGGCAAATACGGCAGCAACCCCTCGGCGAGCCACGCGGTCGGTTGGGTGCGCTCGAAGCCGGCGGCGGTCAGGGCCGCGGGCCAATCGTCACGCAGATCCACCGGAACGGGCCGCCGAGTGGCGGTCGGAACCGCGCCGTGCTCCTCCAGGGTCCGGGTCTTGTACTCCAGCACCTTGGGCTGGTCGATCTCGTACACCACCGTGCCGGCCGGCCAGTTCAACCGGTAGGCCCGCGAGTCCAGCCCGGCGGCCAGGATCACGACCTGCCGAATCCCGGCGCTGACGGCCTCGCCGAAGTAGTCGTCGAAGAAGTGGGTGCGCACCGCCTGGTAGTCGATGCCGAGCCGATGCGCGCGTTGTCCCTGCGGATCCCCGTCGAGCCAGGCCAGCTCGGCGTCGGCCAGCCGTTCCCACGCGGTACCGGCCGACGACACCAAAAGGCGGGCAAACTCGTCACGGATCAGCGGTTCCGGTCCGGCGGTTTCCGCGGCGCGCGCCGCCGCAACACCCAGCGCCGTGGCGCCGACGAGTTCGGTAATCGCCCAGCTGTCGCCGTCGGTCCGAAGGGAAGGCGGTAGGGAGGCGTCCACATCAGTCATGACGGGCCCATGCTACCGAATAAGTTAGTTAGCCTATACGCTTTGTGCGCAATTTCACTGCGCCCGGCCGGTCAGCTCTCCGGACGCCAGAGCGCGCCTTCCAGCAGCCGGCGCAGCACGTCACTGATCGCCAGGATCTCCTCATAGCTGCGGATGTAGCCGGCGTAAAACCCGACCCCGCAGAGCACGACGATTAGCGTCTCGACCAATGCGGACGCGTCGATATCCGGGGCGACCTCCCGGCGTTCGATTGCATCGTTGACCGCCGACGTCAGAAATTCGCGGCTAATTTTGACCGAATCAATTTCGGCTCCGCTTAATTCCGGATGCCGTTGCGACTCCAGCACCGCGGCGATCATAAACGCCGAGACGGCGGGGTTGTCGGAGTTTGCCCGCACCGCGGCGGTGATGAACGCCGTGAGGCGGCCGGTGAGCGTGGTCTCGCTCTCCGCCTGTCGAATGCCGGCCCCGATGACGAGCGCGTTCGTCTGTTTCAGCACCTCCCGGTACAGGACCCGTTTGGTGGAAAAGTAATGGTTGATCGCCGGTCGGGTCAGGTCGGCGCGCGCGGCGATCGCCTGGAACGTCGCGCCGTCGTAACCCCGCTCGGCGAACACCAGGCGAGCCGCCTGCATGATCCGCTGGCGCGTCTCGTCCGCCTTTGCGGCGGGCGGACGTCCCGGCCGGCGACTCGCCGTTTGCGGCATTTCTAGAGTGTGCCACCGCCGCGGTGTGGCATTAAAGCATTTGGCGGAATGCTGCCGAATTTTCCGGCCTGGTAGTCCTGCAGCGCCTGGACCAATTCGGCGCGGGTGTTCATCACGAAAGGCCCATAGTGGAATACCGGCTCACGAATCGGCTGACCGCCCAGCAACAACACATCGATCGGCTGCCGGTCGGCCCCCACGGTGATCCGGTCGCCCGGCCCGAGCACGGCCAATTGCCCCGAGCGGATCGGGTGCCGCACCGGACCGACGTATCCGCTGCCGGACAGCACGTAGACCAGTGCGTTGAAATCGCGCCGCCACGGAATGTTGAGCCGGGCGCCGCCTTCGATCGTCGCGTGGGCCAGCGTGATCGGCGTGTGGGTGATCCCGGGGCCGCGGTTACCGTCGATCTCGCCGGCGATGATGCGCACCAGGGCACCGCCGTCGTCCGACGCGACCAAGCCCGCGTCGCCGCCCTCGATGGCCTGATACCGCGGCGCCGCGAATTTGTCCCGCTTGGGCAAATTCACCCACAGCTGCACGCCGTGGAAGACGCCGCCGCTCTCGACCAACTCGGCGGGCGGCGTCTCGATGTGCAGGATGCCCGAACCCGCCGTCATCCACTGTGTCGCGCCGTCGGTGATCAGGCCGCCGCCGCCGTGCGAATCCTGGTGCGCGAACTTCCCGTCGATCATGTAGGTGACCGTTTCGAACCCGCGATGCGGATGCCAATCGGTCCCCCTCGGTTCGCCCGGCTGGTAATTCACCTCGCCCATCTGGTCCATGTGCACGAAGGGATCCAGCGCGGCGGCGTCGATCCCGGCGAACGCCCGGACCACCGGGAAACCCTCGCCCTCGTAGCCGCGCGGGCCCTTGGTGATCGACCGGACCGGTCGTTCGGACTCGGCGGGACCTGCGGCGCCCACGCGCGGCAGCGTCAATGTATTTGCGGTTATAGCGGGCACTTTTACCTCCTCGGTAACGGATACCCATATAACTGGACTCTGGTCCGGTTATTCCCCGGCGTGCGGCGGCGGCGCTGCATAAGATGACGTGATGCTCGGGGTCAGGCGCGCGGCGTGAGCGAACCGGCGGAGGCCCCCGCCCGCACCGCCGGCGGGCGCTTCGGGGCCTCGATCCGCAAGTCGGGCTACCTGCAAAAGTGGCTGCTGCTGGGCGTCATCATCGGCGTCATCGCGGGCCTGGGGGCCGTCGTCTTCTACTTCGCACTGAAGTACACCGCCGAGTTTCTGCTCGGCTACCTGGCCGGCTATCACATCCCGACGCCCGCCGGGGAGGGCGGCGCCCACGGGTCGACGGGCTTCAGCCGGCCGTGGGCGATCCCGTTGGTGACGACGGGCGGCGCGCTGCTGTCCGCATTGATCGTGGCGAAGCTGGCCCCGGAGGCCACCGGGCACGGCACGGACGAAGCCATCGAGGCCGTCCACGGCGATCCCCGCGCCATCCGCTTCCGTGCGGTGCTGGTGAAGATGGCGGCGAGCGCGCTGACCATCGGCTCGGGCGGTTCGGCCGGGCGCGAGGGCCCGACCGCGCAAATCTCGGCCGGCTTCTCCTCGCTGCTCACCCGGCGGCTGAACCTCTCCGACGAGGACGGCCGGACGGCGGTGGCGTTGGGCATCGGCGCGGGCATCGGCGCGATCTTCGCCGCGCCCCTCGGTGGGGCGGTGCTGGCCGCGTCGATTCCCTACCGCGACGACTTCGAGTACCGCTACCTGCTGCCCGGCTTCATCACCTCGGGCACGGCCTACGCGGTGCTCGGGGCCTTCCTCGGCTTCGACCCGCTGTTCGGCTACATCGACGCCGAGTATCGCTTCGAGAAGGCCTGGCCGCTGCTGTGGTTCGTGGTCATCGGCCTCGTCGCGGCGGCGGTCGGCTACCTGTATGCCCGGACCTTCCACACCACCGTGCGCCTCGCCCACCGGCTGCCCGGCGGGGCCGTGCTCAAGCCGGCGCTGGGCGGCCTGCTCGTGGGGCTGCTGGGACTGGCGCTCCCGCAGGTCCTGAGCAGCGGCTACGGCTGGGCCCAGCTGGCGGCCGACCGCACGTCGCTGATGGCGATCCCGTTGTGGGTCGTCGTCGTCCTGCCGATCGCCAAGATCGTCGCCACATCGCTATCGATCGGCACCGGCGGATCCGGCGGGCTGTTCGGGCCGGGGATCGTGATCGGCGCCTTCGTGGGGGCCGCGGTCTGGCGGCTGGGCGAGCTGTCCGGCCTGCCCGGGGTGCCGCACCAGCCGGGCATCTTCGTCGTGGTCGGCATGATGGCGTGCTTCGGCAGCGTGGCGCGCGCGCCGCTGGCCATCATGCTCATGGTCGCGGAGATGACCGGCTCGTTTTCGGTGGTGCCCGGCGCGATCCTCGCCGTCGGGATAGCGGCCATGGTGCTGTCGCGCAGCAACGTCACGATCTACGAGGCGCAGCGGCTGAACCGGGAAACGGCCGAGGCCGAACGCGCACGGCCGGATAGCTAGGACTCACGTCGCGCGGTGCTCGCGGCGTCCTTTTCGGTGCTGGTGCCCTCGTGGGCAAGCGCGCCGCCCGCGCTTTCCAGATGCGCCCGGACAAACCATTGGAACTTCTCGAGTTGTCCCGCCTGCCCGATCAACAGGTCCTGGGTCACCGGGTCGAGTTCGTCCGTCTCGTCGATCGATTGGCGGATGTCCTCGATGACGCCGTTGTAGACCAGGTCCAGGGCCGCCAGATGCGCCTGGACCGTGTCGCGGCCGACGGAATAGTCGTCCCACGAGCGATCCCTGATGATCGCGCCCGGCGTGCCCTGCGGCGAAGCCCCAAGCGCCGCAATGCGTTCGGCGACGTCATCGGCGTAGTTGCGCACCGCGTCCACCTGGGGATCGATCATCTCGTGCACGCCAATGAAGTTCGGGCCCACCACGTTCCAGTGGATGTGCTTCAACGTGAGATGCATATCGTTGTAGGTGCTCAGTTGCTTTTGCAGCAGTTCGGTCAGTCGCGCCGCCTGCTTGTCGGTCAATCCCGGAATAGTGAACTGAGTCATTGCTTTTTCCCTAGCTTCCTTCCCTGCGGTTCGCGTACTTGTCCTGCTGAGTACCCGATGGCCCACCCGGAAAACACCGCGGGTCAGAGCGTGTGGATTTGCTGCACCGGTAGCCTGGCGCCGCGCCGCGGCTCGTATGCCAGCCCGCTGGCCTCGAGCAGCCGCACCACTCGGTGGCGGTGTGGGCGCATCGGTTCGAGCAGCTCGAGCATCACGGCGTCGTCGACGGGGCGGCCCAGCAGCGTCCAGCCGATCATCTTCGGGATGTGATAGTCGCCCACCGACACGGCGTCGGCGTCACCGAACGCGCGCTGCGCGGTTTCGGCCGCGGTCCACTCGCCGACTCCCGGTAGCGACGTCAAGGCCCGGCGGGCCTGCTCCGCCGGGCGCGACACCAGCCGCTCCAGCGAGGCCGCCCGTCGCGCACAACTCACCACGGTCTGCGCCCGCCTCGGGTCGACGTTGGCGCGATGAAACTCCCACGACGGGATGTGTCGCCACGCCTCGGCCGAGGGCGGCACCCGCATCCCGGCCGGCGCCGGCCCGGGCGCCGGGGTTCCGTGCTTGGACACCAGGACGCGCCAGGAGCGGAATGCGTCGGCGCCGGGCACCCGCTGCTCGATGATCGCCGGGATCAGGGCCTCCAGCACTCGTCCGGTGCGGCCCAGCCGCAGGTGCGGCACGCGTTGGTGGGCGGCGGCGACGACGGGGTCGCGCGGCTCGAAGTCCGAGGCGTCGTCGTCGGCACCCAGCATCGCCGGCAGCGTGTCGAGGAATTCCTGCGCACCGCCGCCCCAGGCCACGCAATGGGCCGCGTTGGCGGCGGCGCGACTGATCCGCGCCGTGACGGGCCCGCTGGCCAGCAGGCTGGTTCGCCAGATGGTGCCGTCGCCGGGCAGCCGGAAGCACGGGTCGCGCGGGCCGCGGCGCAGGGGCGCCAGGGTGTGCCCGAAGCTTGCCGCCCCGGGGAATGTGACCGTGCGCGCGCTGTTCACCGAGATCCTCCGGACCGCCCTGATTGACCGGTAACTGTGTCCCAAGACAATATTGCGATGTGGCGACGCCGTTCGACGACCCGCAGGGCGAACTGGCCTGGATGTTCCTGCAGAGCACGACCGAGGGCGGGGACCTCGATGAGGGCTTCGCGCTGCTCAGCGACGACTTCAGCTACTGGACCCTCGCCACGCGCACGGCGTGCGACAAGCAGACGTTCCGGCGGGCGACGGAGCGGCGCAAACAAGACCTTGAGCTCACCATCGACTTGGTGCGTTGTGTCAACGAAGGAGACACGGTCGTCGTGGAGGCCCACGCCAGCGGCACCACTGTCGGCGGGGTCGCATATGACAGCCCATTCGTGTGCATCTTCGACACCCGCGAGGGACTGATTGTCTCGATGCGCCTCTACAGCGACACCCGGGCGCACGAGGCCGCGCTCCCGGGCTGGACTCCCTACTGAGCCGAGACGCTGATCTCGGCCTTGTTCGGGTAAAAGGCGACGTGCCCCGCGATCGCCGCGACGGCGGGGTAGGGCTGCTCGTACGTCCAGATCACGTCGTCGACGGTTTCCCCGGCCGAGGTGGTCACGCTGTAGTAGCTGGCGTCGCCCTTGAACGGGCAGTGGGTGCTGGTGTCGGTGCGGGTGAGCCGGTCGGCGACCACGTCGCCCATCGGAATATATTGCACCGCAGGCAAAGTCGCCTCGCGCAGCTCCAGCGCCGCGGTGGTGTCCGCGACCAGCTCGCCGTTGACGCGGACCTGCACCCGGCCCCTCGTCGGCTCAATGGTGATCGGATGCCCGGCGCTCGGTTCTTTGATTTCCGGGTGGGTCATGGGTTCCTCCTCAGACGCACGAATGCATGTTGCAACACCAAGCCGGGTCCAAGACTTCCCGCGGCTTTGCTTAGGTCGAACACCCGGGGGTATGCGCTCGCTATGAAACTCGGAGTGCTCGACGTGGCCCTCGAGACGCTGCGCTACCTGCAGATCCCGACCGTGCAGGTGAGCCCGTGGGCGCTGCGCGAAGGCATCATCCTGCAACACCAGGCCGCGTTGACGCGGACGAGTGACCTGCCGCTGCATCCGCTGCATCTCGCCTCGTCCGCGACGGCCGGTGACGCGATCGTCACGACGTTGCCGTCGAGGCCCGGCCAACTGAAACCGAGCGCGGGCGAGACTATTCGGCCTGCGCGGCCGTGCTGTCCTTCGCCTTGGCTCGACCGGCCGCGCCCTTCATGGCGGCCCAGAACCGGGCCGCCTCGCGGATCGATTCCTCCACCGGGCGCGGCTGCCAACCCAACTCCCGCCTCGCCTTGCCGCTGTCGACGGGCGCTTCGGCGCGCATCATCCGCACCGACTTGAGGCTGAGTTCGGAGTCCTTGCCGGTGAGTCGCGCCCGCAGCGTGCCGAACGCGGCCAGGGCATAGAGCACCGGCACCGAGATCGCGCGTCGCGGCGCCGCCACGCCGGCCTCGTCGGCCGCGATTCGCACCACATCGTTCAGCGCGAACATCCGCTCGGACACCAGGTATCGCTCCCCGATGCGGCCACGCTCCGCGGCCAGGATCATGGCCCGGGCGGCGTCGTCGACGCCGACGACCTCCAGCTCGATGCCGTTCATCAGGAAGGGCAGCTTGCCGAACACCGCGCCCGCGATGAAGGCGCCGTGCGGCGTGCCTCCCCAGTCGCCGCTGCCGTACGTCGTCGAGACGCACATCGCGATCGCGGGCAGCCCGGCGTCGGCGACGTAGCGCATCACCAAATCTTCGGCCTGGACCCGGGATTGAACATAGGGGGTCAGGCCGCGGGGCTCGATGACGTCCTCTTCGGTCGCTACGTGCCCGTGTCGCCGGCCCACCGTCGCGTAGGTGCTGGTGAAGACGAACCTGTGCAGGCCGGGTTCTTTGACGGCGACGTCGAGGACGTTGCGCAGGCCTTCCACGTTGGTGCGAAACAACGGCGACGGGTCGCGCAACCAGGCGCGGGTGTCGACGACGCAGTAGTAGACGTCGTCGACGCCGTCCATCGCCGCGCGCACCGTGTCGGTGTCGAAGACGTCGCCCAGGAATCGGGTGACCTCGAGGTCGTCGATGCTGCGGGTGTTCGCGTTCGGGCGCACCATGACCCGCACTTCGGCGCTGTCGGCGACGAGCTGGCGGGTCACATGCGAACCCAGAAAGCCGTTGGCCCCGATGACCAGCTTGGGTTTCGCGCTCACTGTTGACCGCCGTTCTGTTGCATCCAGCGCGCCGCGTCGTCGTCGAGGGTGCCCAGCGCCTGCGCCTTGCGGCACCACTTCAGCCCCGCTCGCAGGAAGCGCAGCGGGTTGTAGATGTCTTCCTCACGACTCCACAGGCCGTCGCCGGCGTAGGTGATGATCGTGATGTTGGTGGCGCTGATGACGCTGCCGTCGCCGGGGTCGCGCATCGGGTTGTCCAGCTCGAGGATGACCCGCCCGGTGGGCTCGTCGATGACCGACCACAGCGTGGGGAACGCGACCATGTGGCTGCCGGGGAAGGTCGTCATCGTCTGCTTGATCCACTCGCGCACCTCGTCGCGGCCGCGCATGGTGCCCGCCGCGTGCTCGATGTACTCGACGTCCGGCGTGTACTGCTCGACCCAGGCGTCCCAGTCCCGGGTCTCGGCAGCCCGGGCGACCGTTGCCTCGAATTTCTCGAACGCGGCGGCGAGTTCGCTGTGCGAGAACGTGGGGGTAGTCATGCCAAAACTAGAACACGTTCTATTGACGTTTGTCGAGCATTGTTCGCTGCCGCTAGGTGCCAACAGCTCGCGTTCGGCGGGCAGCGGCGGCTATGCGGAATAATCGGAGGAGCGCTTCGGGTTGCACGCGACCGCGGGCGGCGGACGGCAAGGAGGGGCAAACATGACAGATCCTCAAAAGGCGATCCTCGCCGGGGGCTGCTTCTGGGGCATGCAGGACCTGATCCGCAAGCAACCCGGCGTCATCTCGACCCGGGTCGGCTACACCGGCGGCGACGTCCCGAACGCGACCTACCGCAATCACGGCACGCACGCCGAGGCCATCGAAATCGTCTATGACCCGGCGGTCACGGATTATCGCGCGCTGCTGGAGTTCTTCTTCCAGATCCACGATCCGACGACCAAGAACCGTCAGGGCAACGACATGGGGACCAGCTACCGCTCGGCCATCTTCTACGTCGACGACGAACAGAAGCGGATCGCGCTCGACACCATCGCCGATGTCGACGCGTCGGGCCTGTGGCCGGGCAAGGTCGTGACCGAGGTCAGCCCCGCCGGCGATTTCTGGGAGGCCGAGCCCGAGCATCAGGACTACCTGGAGCGCTACCCCACCGGGTACACCTGCCACTTCGTGCGTCCCGGCTGGAAGCTGCCGCGTCGCGCCGCCGCCGGCAGCTGATTCAGACCTCTGCGGCTAGCGCCGGTGGACCACGATGCGCCCGCCGTCCTTCGGGGTGTAGGCGACACCGCGGGAGTGCCAGCGCTCGCCCGGCGCCGTCGTGGTCTCAATCGTGAAGTTGCGCAGCACGGTTCGCAGCACCACGTCCATCTCCATGTTGGCGAACGCCGCCCCCACACAGCGGCGGGTTCCGCCGCCGAACGGAATCCACGCGAACGTGGACGGCTTGCCCCCGATGTAACGCTGCGGATCGAAGCGCTCCGGGTCGGGATAGACCTCCGGATTGTCGTGAATCTGCGCGATGCTGACGATGATCGAATCCCCTTGGGAGAGGACCCATTCACCGAGCTGGAAGGTTGGCGGATAGACGCGGCGCGCCGCGAAATCGATGACGGTCCTGGCCCGCTGCACCTCCAGGATCGTCGCCTGGCGCAGCTCATTGCAATCCGGGTCGCCGTTGTCGGCCTCGTCGACCAGGGCGGACAGCACCTCGGGGTGCCGGGTCAGCCGCTCGAACGCCCAGCCGAGGGTGGATGCGGTGGTCTCGTGGCCGGCGGCCAGCAAGGTGAGCAGCTCGTCACCGATGTCCTTGCGCGACATGGCCGAGCCGTCCTCGTAGGTGCTGCGCAGCATCAGCGCGAGCACGTCGGTGCGTTCGGCGAAGTTCGGATCCGCCCGCTCGTCGTCGATCAGCTTGTCGATGACGATGTCATATTGGCGCCGCCATTCGGCCAGCCGGCCCCACGGGCTGAACCGGCCGTATGTCCGTTCGGGTTTCGGCAGCGCGGCCAGCCGCGAACCGAGGGTGACCCACGGCGGAATGAGCCGGCGCAGCTCGTCGAGCTCGGCGCCATCGGCGCCGAACACCGCGCGCAGGATCGCGTTGAGCGTGATGTGCATCATCGACGGCAGCGTCGGGAACGGCTGTCCTTCCGGCCATTTGGCCGTCTCGCGCAGCGTCTCCTCCTCGATGATCGCCTCGTAGTTCTTCATGCTCTTGCCGTGGAAGGGCGGCGCCAACAGGCGCCGCCGCCGACGGTGATCGTCCCCGTCGAGCGCGAACACGGAGCCGGTGCCGAACAGGCGGCTCAGGTTGGGCTGGATGTTGCCGAGCTCCTCGGGGCCGGTCGTAAAGATTTGCTTGGCCAGCTGCGGGTCGCCGACCATCACGACGCGACCGTAGATCGGGATGTTGAGCGTGAACACGTCGCCATGGCGGCGCGTCAGGCGCTTGACCATCCCGCGGCGCGAAGTGGCGAAGGCGATGCCGCACAACAGCTTCGGAATCCGGGCCGAGGGCGGCAGCTTGACTGCCGGGGCCCCCGGCGGGGCGGTGACGACGTCGCTCATGGCGTTGCTGCTCCCCATATCTGCCCCCGGATCCGGGGGCGGTACCGCGGTGTACCAAAACCTTTCCGGATACGGTACTCTGTGGTACCAAGCCTGACAAGGGATTCACCGAAGGGGGGGCGCCCGTGACATCAGCGGTTGACGACGCGGTCGTGGCCGACCCTTCATCGGATCCCTTTCGGCTCCGGCTGCTCGACGGCCTCGCCACCGCGATCGGGGAGCGCGGCTACCGGACCAGCACGGTCGCCGACATCGTGCGCCACGCCCGCACGTCCAAGCGCACCTTCTACGACCAGTTCGCGAGCAAAGAGGACTGCTTCCTGGAATTGCTGCGGGCCGACATCGAGAAGCTCGGCGAGAACATCGCCTCGGCCGTGGACCCCGAGGCCGACTGGCACCGCCAGATTCGGCAGGCCGTCGAGGCCTACGTCGGACACATGGAGTCCCGCCCCGCCATCACCTTGAGCTTGATTCGCGAGCTTCCGTCCCTGGGTGCGGTCGCTCGCCCGGTGCAGCGCCGCGGCGTGCAGCTGTTGTCCAGCCTGCTGATCGACCTCAGCGCGAGCCCGGGATTCCGGCGCGCGGAGCTGCCGCCGTTGACCGCGCCCTTGGCCGTGATCCTGTTGGGCGGCCTGCGCGAGCTGACCGCGCTGGCCGTCGAGGATGGCAAACCGGTGCGCGGGATCGTCGAACCGGCGGTCGACGCGTCCATAGCCCTGCTCGGGCCCCGACACTAGGCTCGATCGCAGACCCACAGACGGAGGACTGCGATGCGGCTATCGACCCGCAACCAACTCAAGGGAACGATCACCGAGGTCGACCTCGGCGCCGTGATGGCGATCGTGAAGGTCAAGCTCGACGGCGGCGACCAGATCGTCACGTCGTCGGTCACCAAGGACGCGGCGGTCGACCTGGGCCTGGCGGTCGGCCAGCCCGCGACCGTGTTCATCAAGTCCACGGAAGTCACCATCGGCGTCGAGTAGCGCCGCGGCGGTTTAGGTTTCGCCGCGAAGGAACGCGCGCAGCCGGTCGAGCACCAACTCCGGTCGCTGCTCGACGATCCAGTGGCCGACGCCGTCGACCAGCTCGACCTTGAAATCGGTTATGTGGTCGGCGTATCCGTCCAGCAGATCCGGTGTCAGCACCGGATCCTTGGTCCCGCTGAGCCAGCGCACCGGCACCTCGACGCGGGCGTCGTCGTACTCGCCGCGCATCCAGCGCCACACCTCGGTGCTCTGGAAGGTGCGATACCACCGCGAGCCGGCCACCGCGTGCCCGGGTAGGCGCATGCAATCGATGTAGAAGCGCACGGCGTCCTCGGGGACCAAGTAGCCCCCGCCGACCCATGACGCCAGGAACCGGTAGAACCGGGCCTTGGGGTCGGCGATCACGCGCGGGCCGATCACCGGCAGCATGATCGGGATCTGGTACCAGAACCGCCACAGATTGCGGGCGAGCTTGAGATCCTTCTTGAACCACGGCGCCGCGGTGTTCATGCCGAAATACCCGGTGACCTTCTCCGGGTGGCGCAGCATCATGATGAACGAGATCGGCCCACCCCAGTCGTGGCCGACCAGCGTCACGGTGGCGACCCCCAACCGGTCCAGCACCGCGGCCAGGTCGTCGGCCATGTCGTTCTTGCGGTAGTCGGAGCGCGGCGCCGAACTCCAGCCCGCGCCCCGCAGGTCGGGACACAGCACCCGGTAGCCGTCGGCGGCCAGCGGGGGAATCAATTCGTGCCATTCCCACCAGTTTTGGGGGAAGCCGTGCACCAGCATCACCGCGGGCCCGTTCGCCGGGCCCGCGTCGGCGACGTGGATCGTCACGCCATCCCCGAGTTCGACGTACCTGTGTTCGACACCGTCCAGCGCGGGCATAGCGACCATGAATTCAGAACGTAGTCGACCGCCGCCTCAGGTCAGGAACCGGTCGACGTATGGCGCGAAGCGCTCCCGCAGGGCGTCCTCCGTCAACCCGAACATCTCGTACGACGTCTCGACGTTCCCCAGCCGGCCGCGCTGATGTCCCGCCAGGTAGCCGTCGAGCGCCGCGCGCGCCTCGTCGGGGAGCGGCTCGCCGGCCAGCGCGTACACCCGCTCCGCCACACCGAGCTCGTCGGCCATGAAATCGTCGAAGCGGATGTCGACCGAGCGGTCCGGACCGATGGTGTCGCGGTCGCGGACCAGCGCGGTAAGCATGTCGTCCAGGCGGTCCACCCACTGCTCCGCGATCTCTCGCACCGGCACCGGCGAGCGGTGCATGCGCGCGGAATAGGTGATCATCGCGATCATCGACAGCGCCACCGGGACCGGATCGCGATGGGTGAACACCACGACGCTGCCGGGAAAGACCCGATCCAACACCGGCACCTGCTCGAGGTGCTGCGGCGACTTGAGCAGCCAGCGCCGCCCGCCGCGCAGGAACTGCATGACCTTGAGCTGCCGGGCCAGGTACCGGTAGTGCGGCGTCTGATCGTGCGCCTGGTAGTAGCGCCGCCAGCGGGGGGCCTCGGCGAGGGTCTCGAAGAGCATCGTCGAGAAGTCGTTGGCGAGCAATTGGATTTCCTCGTGCACGTGGTCCGTCGTCATCTCGTGCATCAGCGGGAAATACGGCATCACGGTGTTGATGACCGCGACCCCGACGTCCATCCGGGTACGACGTGGATCCGGCTCGATCCCCGCCTCGGCCGGCAGCGGGAACGGTTCGACGCTTTCCCAGTACGGCATGGTGCGGAAGGTGGGCGCCGACGCCAGCAGGTTGTGCAGGTGGGTGGTGCCGGTGCGGGGCAGGCCGGCGATCACGATCGGCGGCTGCAGCTCGATGTCGTCGATCTCGGGATGACGGCGCAGTAGGTCGGTGAGCAGCAGCCGGTTCTTCAGCAGCTGCACCAGCTGAGCGAAGAAGTTGACCGCTCCGGCGGGATGCAGCCCGTCGATGTCGCGCAGGTCGGCGAGGTAGACGTCGAGTCGTTCTCGGTAGTCGTCGGCGCCGAAATCGTCCAGGCCGGTGTCGGCGCTGGCGCGCGAGTGCAGGACGTCGGCATCGAGCGGACAGTCCGCGGCCATCGTGGCCATCATGTCGAGGATTTGCTGAGCCTCGGCGCCGAATCGGGGCAGCGCCAGGTCGTCGAGGGGAACGGAGCGAACGACATCGGTCACGGCGACTTATGTTACTCTGAGTTTCGTAATGGTTGTAGATTTCGGCCGGCCCCGTGACCCGCGTATCGACGCCGCCGTGCTGCGCGCGACGGTCGAACTTCTCGCGGAAACCGGTTATCCAGGCCTGCTGGTCTCCGCCATCGCGGAGCGGGCCGGCACCAGCAAGCCCGCGATCTACCGGCGCTGGCCGAGCAAGGCACACCTCGTGCACGAGGCGGTGTTCCCGATCGGCGCCGCGACGGCAATTCCCGACACCGGATCGCCGCCCGATGACCTGCGCGAAATGGTCTGCCGCACAATGGCTTTCCTGACGACGCCGGCCGCGCGGGCGGCACTGCCGGGCCTGGTCGGCGAGATGGCCGCGGACCCGACCCTGCATTCGGCGCTGCTGGAGCGGTTCGCCGACGTCATCGCCGGCGGCCTCGCCGAGTGGCTGCAGGCGGCGGCCATGAGGGGCGACGTGCGTGCCGACGTCAGCGCCGCCGAACTGGCCGAGGCCGTCGCGGGTCTCACGCTGGTCGCGCTGCTCACCCGCGCCAAGGAACTGGACGACGCGTGGGTCGATCGCACCACCTCCTTGCTATTGAAGGGAATCAGCGCATGACGCACGACTCGACGGCCGCGTGGCAGGAGCTGCTCGCCACCCTCGGCGAGCTCGACCGCGGCTTCCTCGAGGGCGAGCGCGCCGTCACCGACGATCGCCACGTCGCCGACGGTTACCGCATGCTCGCCGCCACACTGGGCGTGGCCCTGGACGCCTACCTGTTCCCCGAGCCCGGCCGCCCGCAGTTCGTCGCGGTGAACACACCGTTCCGGCGCGACCGCCGGTGGGGCGGCGACAACACCGACGCTTACTACTTCCTGTGCCCGGTGGACCCGAAGCGGCGCTACCGCATCAGCGGCAATCGCGGTGACAGCGTGTACTTTTCGGTCACGGCCTACAACGAACCCTCGCCCGGCGCGTGGTCGGACCGCGTCGTCGCGATCGTCCGCGACAGCGACCTCGACGTCGACGCCGACGGCAACTTCAGCTTCGAATTCCCCCCGACACCGGACGCGGCCGTGCTGATGACCCGCGACTACCAGGCCGACCCGCTGACGGGGCGCCCGGTCGTCTGGAACATCGAGGCGCTCGACGAGCCGGCCCCGATCCGGCACGGCGATGCCGAGACCGCCGCGAGCCTGCGGGCGGCGGCGACGTGGCTGCGCACGATGTTCGCCATCGTGCCGCTGGCTGTCGGCACCAGGGCGGACGACGAGCACGCGCTCGGGCACGAGACGGCCCATGCGGCAAACGAATTCGCCGACCCCTACCAGGTTCCCGACGCCAACTTCGGCTGGTCGGCGCGCGATGCGTGCTATTCCTACGGCAGTTTCGTGCTCGACGACGACGAGGCGCTGGTCATCACGCACCGACCGCCGGCCTGCCGGTTCTGGAACATGGTGGTGTGGAACCAGTTCATGGCCACCTACGGCGCGGCCGACGCCAGGTGCTCCGTCAACGGCAGCAGCGCCGTGCCCAACGGTGACGGGTCGGTGACGATCGTGCTGTCCCGGGGCATGACGACCCATCCGAATTCACTGACCACCCTGGACTATCCGCGCGGCAACCTCGCGTTCCGGTGGTTCCTGGCCGACGGGGTGCCGGAACGACCCGAGGTGAAGCTGGTGAAGGTCGCCGACGCGCCGACGCAGGTGAATTAGGTCGCTCGGACGAGCTCGATGGCCCGCCCCAGGGTCGCCAGCCTGTCGTCCATCGTGTCCCCCGCCGGATACAGCCGAACCGTGTCGACGCCGGCGTCGCGCCAGACCGCGAGCCGTGCCCGCACCATCTCCTCGGTGCCGATCAGCGTGGTGGCCAGCACCATCTCGTCGGTCACCACCCCGGCGGCCCCGTCGCGGTCGCCCCGCTGCCAGCGCTCGCGGACCTCGGCCGCGGCCTCGGCCCAGCCTTGCCGGCTGTATGCCTGGTTGTAGAAGTTCGTGCTCGACGACCCCATGCCGCCGAGGCTGAAGGCGAGCTCCTTCTTGCGGCCCGCGACCATGCCCCCTAGCTCGTCCTCGTCGGCGGCGAAGGCGACCTCGGCGCCCTGGCAGATGTCGATGTCGGAGCGGGCGCGCCCGGCGGCCGCCAGCCCCTCGTCGAGGTGGGCGAAGTACGCCTCGCCCGCGCCCTCCGGAACGAAGCTGGTGCCCAGCCACCCGTCGGCGATGCGCCCGGTCAACCGCAGCATGGCCGGCGAAAGCGCCGCGAGGTAGATCGGAATGGCGTGTTCGGCCCGGGTCGACAATCGCATGGGCACGGCCTCACCCCCTGCTCGGGGAATCTGAAATTCCTTGCCGGAGTGCGAGATTTTGCCGCCCGCGAACACCTGCCGCACGATGTCTACCGTCTCGGCCATCCGGGCCAGCGGGCGGCCGAACGGCACGCCGTGCAGGCCCTCGATCACCTGCGGACCCGACGCCCCCAGCCCGAGCAGGAACCGCCCGCCCGACAGGTTCGACAGCGTGATCGCGGTCTGGGCTACCAGGACGGGCGACCGGGTGCCGATCTGCAGGATGCCGGAGCCGAGCAGCATCTTCTCGGTCCGCGCCGCGAGGTAGCCCAGGGCCGAGGGCGCGTCGGAGCCCCAGGCCTCGGCCACCCAGCAAACGTCGAGACCCAGCTTTTCCGCCTCGACGGCGAATTCGGCGACTCCGCGTGCGGCGCTGGACAATTCGACCGTCGTCGCGGTGCGCATCAGCGCACTCCGCGTTCGGCCAGCCTCTTGATCGCGGCGAGCGTCTTGCCGATCGCCGCCTCGAACTCCCGCATCCGCACGAACACGATCTTTTCTTCTTTGTCCGGCATCGAGTCGATGGCCACCGACAGACCCGACCGTCCCGGCCCCATCTGCATCCAGAAGCTCAGCAGGGTGCCGCCGTCACGCGGCGTCAGGCGGAACCGCCAGGTCGCCGAGGGGTGGTCGGGTTCGCCGACCGCCCAAGCGAATTCGCGCGGCGCATCGCAGGCGACGATCTGCGAGGTGCTGGTCCACTGGCCGAACGCGTCATGTTCGTTATGCCCGACAAAGCGGGCGCCGACGCGGGGCCGGTCCGAGCCGTCGGCCCATTCCACCGCTTTCAGCTCGTTGCTGAACGTCGGCATCAGCTCGATGTCGGAGACCAGATCCCAGACCCGCTCGGGGCGGGCGTCGATCCACGCCGACACCTCCACCGTCGGGGTATCCGCGTAGCGCGCGCCGGTCCATTCCACGCACCTCATTGTCCCCCCGAACGGTCCCGAGGCAATGCCTCGGGACCGAAGCGGGACTCACACGTTATGCGGCGACCGGAAGCCGATCGGCGGGCCGGTTGCCACCGGGTTTCGGCAGCAGGGAGTCCGGGAGGGTCAGCTTGACGATCTTGCGGACGACGGTGCCGAACTGGCGCATCAGCGGCCCGCGGTTGTAGGGGATGCCGTAGCGCTGGCAGATCTCCTGCACCTCGGGCGCGATGTCGGCGTACCGGCGCGCCGGCATGTCCGGGAACAGGTGGTGCTCGATCTGGTGCGACAGGTTGCCGGACAGCAGGTGAAAGAGCTTGCCCCCGGTCAGGTTTGCCGACCCCAGCACCTGGCGGAAGTACCACATGCCGCGGGATTCGTCCTTGGTCTCCTCGACGGTGAATTCCTGGGTGCCGTCCGGGAAGTGGCCGCAGAAGATGATCATGTACGACCACACGTTGCGCATCAGGTTGGCGGAGAGGTTGCCCGCGAAGACGAACGGCGCGAACGGCCCGGCCAGCAGCGGGAAGGCGACGTAGTCCTTGAGCGTCTGGCGCCGGGTCTTCTTCCAGATCTCCCGCAGCACCTCACGCTTGTCGCGCAGCCGGATCTCGCCGGAGCGGATGCGCTCGGTTTCCAGCTCGTGCAGCGCGACGCCGTACTGGAACAGCACCATCAGCAGGAACGCGTAGACCGGGTTGCCCAGATAGTAGGGGTGCCAGCGCTGGTCTTCGCTCATCCGCAGGATGCCGTAGCCGATGTCGCGGTCCATCCCCACGATGTTGGTGTGGGTGTGGTGCATGTAGTTGTGCGAGTGCCGCCATTGATCGGCGGGGCAGGCCGTGTCCCACTCGAACGTGCGGCCCGAGATCGCCGGGTCGCGCATCCAGTCGTACTGGCCGTGCATGATGTTGTGGCCGATCTCCATGTTGTCCAGGATTTTCGACACGCCCAGCAGCACGGTGCCCAGCGGCCACGCCGGCGGGAGGAACAACAGCGCTCGCCCGCCGACCTCCAGCGCGCGCTGGGTCTTGATGACGCGCCGGATATAGTCGGCGTCCTCCTCGCCCAGGTCCGCCATCACGCGTTCCTTGATGGCATCGAGTTCGCGGCCGAACGCCTCGGCCTGCTCGGGTGTCAGGGTGATCGTGTTGTGTGTCATGGCTTCTCCTTTCAAGTTCGTTGATGTTCGAAAGCTAGAGCGACAGGCCGACGTCGCCGACCGGGACGGACACGCAGATCTGCACGTTCTCGTCGGGCTGGGTCGACACCGCGCCGGTGACCAGGTTGCGCACGGTTCCGGCGGTCTTGCGCCGGGTGCAGGTGTGGCAAATGCCCATCCGGCAGCCGTTCTGCGGCGTCAGCCCGGCCGATTCGGCCTGCTCGAGTAGCGAGCGACCGTCGTCGACGACGTCGATGCCGCTGTCCGCGAAGGTAATTCGCCCGCCCGACGGGTTCGCCGGTGCGTCGAGGACCGGCGGTACGAAGCTCTCGGTGGCCACGTTGTCGCAGTGTTCGCGCACGGCCTCGACCAAAGTCGTTGGTCCGCAGACGAACACGGCATCCGGGTGGGGCATCGCGGCGGCCAGGTGCTCCGGTCCGAAGCGGCCGTCAAGGTCGCCGGCCTCCGAGCGGGTGTAGCCGTGCAGGACGCGGACGCCGGGCCGGTCGTTATGGGCGGCGAGTTCCTCGCGGTAGCACGCGTCGGCGGGGGTGCGGGCGTAGTGCACAAACGCGACCTCGCCCCGATGACCCTCGGCGATCAGCGTGCGCAGCATCGCCATCACCGGTGTGATGCCGCTGCCGCCGGAGACGAACAGGATCCGCCGGGGGCGCGCCGCGGGTAGCACGAAGTCGCCGCCGATCCCGGACAGGCCGACGACCATGCCGCGGCGGGCCCGCTCGTACAGATAGCCCGACACCAGCCCGCCGTCGTGGTGACCGATCGTCAGCTCGAGGTTCGCGCTGCCCTCGGCGTTGGCCGGTGAGTAGCAGCGGGTGTGTCGGCGACCGTCGATGTCGACGGTGAGGTTGACGTACTGGCCGGCCTTGAGGGTGTGCGCGGACAGGAAGGCGTCGTTGGGGGCGAGCGTGAGGGTGACGCTGCGCGGCGTTGTGCGGCGCACGTCGATGACCTTGGCGCGGGCCTCGCCGAGCGTCCAGGTCGGCGCCACCAGCTCGGTGTAGCGGTCCACTCCGTGCGGACCGGTGAGGAGGTTTAACAGGTCTGAGCCCAGGACGCGCTTGCGCAGGGATTGCGCAAGGTTCCGGGTCGAAGTCTGAGTGAACATATGTACACTGTGCGCCGGTGCCCCGCAGGTAGTCAAGGGTTTAGTGCTGGTTTGTGGTAGGGTTCACACAGTGAACAGCCGTACTCCTAGCTCACGCCCGCATCGGTCGGGCCGAGAGCGCTCGCGCGAGAACCCGTCGCGCGAGGAGCGCAAGGAGGCCACGCGCCGCGCCATCATTGCCGCGGCCCTCAAGCTGCTGCAGGACCGCAGCTTTTCCAGCCTGAGCCTGCGCGAGGTGACCCGCGAGG
This sequence comes from Mycobacterium sp. NGS34, assembly GCF_059812845.1. Lineage (NCBI taxonomy): Bacteria > Bacillati > Actinomycetota > Actinomycetes > Mycobacteriales > Mycobacteriaceae > Mycobacterium > Mycobacterium sp. NGS34. The sequence goes on along the minus strand of NZ_JCALDM010000001.1, from coordinate 518,054 downwards.
TCGGGATCGTGCCCGCGGCCTTCTACCGTCACTTCGAGTCGATGGAGGCCCTCGGGCTCGTGCTGATCGACGAATCGTTTCGCACCCTGCGCGACACCTTGCGCGGTGCGCGGACCGGCCGGCTGGATCCGAACCGGGTGATCGAGTCGTCGGTCGAGACCGTCATCGCCAGCATCACCGATCGCCGCGAGCACTGGCGGTTCATCTATCGGGAGCGCTCGGGCGGGGTCACCGTGCTGCGCTACGCCATCCGCACCGAGCTGCGGCTGATCACCTCCGAACTGGCCACCGACCTGGCCCGCTTCAACCGGCTCAACGAGTGGAGCACCGAGGACCTCAACGTCCTGGCGACCTTGTTCGTGAACTCGATGATCGTCATCGCCGAGGCGATCGAGGACGCCCAGACCACCGAGGCCCTGGAGGACATCCGACGGCACGCCATTAAACAGCTGCGGATGATCACCATCGGCATCGCCGGCTGGCGGAGCGCTCCGTAAGTACTTCGTCGCCGGAGTGAACAACCGAGCACTAATTCCGGGCTACTCGTCGACGACCTCGTAGAGCGAATCGCCATCCTCGGGCGCGCCGTCGATCTGGCCGCGGTGGGCGCGCCGGGGGCCGTCGTCGGCCGCCTCCGGCAGCGTCTGATCGGATACCTCCGGCTCCTCCTCGGCCAGCCGGTCGTCGAGGGACTCGCCCTGTCGCTCCTCGCGCGCCGTCATCCCGAACCGGTCGGCTTCGCTCCAGCCCTCGGGTGGGTCGACCACGATGTCGCCGTCGTCGTTGCGCAGCTCATCGGAGTCGGTGCTTTCGCTGGGGTTGAGGGTGTCGCCCGGGCCGCCTTCCGCCGGGAAGTCGCCGTTGTCGTTAGCCATGCAGATCGGTTGCCCCGGGCCCCGGCGATTAAACTTTCGCAATTCCCATGTGACCCACCCCCTTGCCGCATACGCTGCGATCTTCCGGGAAACTTCACAGAGCGAGAGAGTCTCGACACATGTTCTTCCGCGCATCACCAGTCGCGGCCGCCATCCTGGCCGCCGGGTCGCTGATCGGCGGGGTCGGATCGGCGCCGACGGCGCGGGCGGACGTCGCCGACGACTCCTTCCTCCAGGCCCTCGACGGCAACGGCATCCAGTACGGCACCGTCGACAATGCGATGTACGTGGCCAAGGCCTTCGTGTGCGACCAGTTCGCCGCCAACCCGGGCGTACCGCTCAACGACGTCGTTGCCGGCGTCGCCGGTTATACCAATTGGTCCAACGCCGACAGCGCGTTCTTCACCTCGTCGGCCATCGCCGCGTACTGCCCGCAGTACCAATACATGGCCACCGGGCCGACCAACGTGCCGATTTCCTAGCGACCGCCCTACCGCGGGTCCCGCCACATCGCCCACAGCGTCGGGCCGCCATCGGGCAACGTGATCTCGCGGGTGACGGTGAACCCGAAACGCTCGTAATACGGCACGTTTTCGGGCTTGCTCGACTCGAGATACGCCGGGCAATACTCGGCATCGCAGCGATCCAGCCGCGACCGCATCAGGGCCTGGCCGAAGCCCTGGCCGCGGACCGCCGGGTCGCTCCCGAGCACGGCCAGATACCAGTGCGGTTCTTCGGGGTGTTCGGTCTTCATGAAGTCCTGCACCGTGCGCGCCCGCGCCGAATGCAGGCCGAACACCCGGATGAAGTTCGGCATCATCGCCAGCTCTTCCCGGCGTGAATGCCGCCACCGATTCGGTGGATCCCAAAGGGCCGCGCCACCGATGCCCGGCCCGTCGCAGGCGACCTCGACGCCGCCGCCGGCCAGGTGGTGGCGGCGCGTCATCGTCGCGAACAGCCGGATCAGCTGCGCCGGCCGCGCGTTGTCGTCGGGCAGCATCCAGGTGGTGACCGGATCGTCGTAGAACGCCCGGGCCAGGGTGCGTGAGAGCTCGCGGATGTCGGCTTTGCGCGCCGGGCGCGCTTGGGAGACCACCTACGTCACGTTAGTGGCCCGCGGCGAAAGCAGCCCGGGTAATTTCGGACGACGGCGGGTACCCGTGGGGTTGCGGAAATGCCGCTGAACGGGGAACGCCCGTCGCATGCGAACCGACCACTATGGACTTTTCAAGCACAACCCCCAACCATGGGCTGGCTGTACGGATGGCCGAACTCGCCCGTGAGATTTCCGCACCCCGCGCACTGGAGCGGGTGCTCGCCGACGTGACCTCCGCGGCTGTCCAGCTCGTACCGGGCGCCGACGTCGCGGGCGTGCTGCTCGTGAAACGGGGAGGCGACTTCGAGTCGCTGGCCGACACAGCCGACGTGGCCGGACAGCTCGACAAGCTGCAACACGATTTCGGCGAAGGGCCCTGCGCCGACGCCGCTCTCAAGCAAACGGTGGTGCGGACCGACGACCTCCGCAACGAGCCGCGCTGGCCCCGGTACGCGCCGGCGGCGGTGCGGCTGGGCGTGCTGAGCAGCCTGTCGTTCAAGCTGTACACCGCCGACCGCACGGCCGGCGCGCTGAACTTGTTCAGCTACCGGGCCGGCGTGTGGGACACCGAAGCCGAGACCATCGGGTCCGTATTCGCCGCGCACGCGGCCGCCGCGATCATTGCCGGGCGCCACGGTGAGCAGATGGAATCGGCGCTGTCGAGCCGGGACCGCATCGGCCAGGCCAAGGGCATCATCATGGAACGTTATGGCGTGGACGAAGTTCGGGCGTTCGAGATGCTGCGAGCCCTGTCGCAAGAGAGCCAGGTGAAGCTCGTCGACATCGCCCAGCGCGTGATCGAGACCCGCCGCGACACCTGACCCCCCGCCGCGGCGATCTAGGATGGGGTGGCTTATCAACGAGTCCGGCGCGGCGCTGCGCCGGGGAACGGTTGGCCACGGTGTGGGACTTCGAAACTGACCCCGAGTACCAGGCGAAGCTGGACTGGGTCGAAAAGTTCATGGTCGAGGAGCTGGAACCGCTCGATCTGGTCGCGCTCGACCCGTATGACAAGAAGAACGCCGAGATGATGGCGATCCTGCGGCCGCTGCAGCAGCAGGTGAAGGACCAGGGTTTGTGGGCCGCGCATCTGCGGCACGAGCTCGGCGGTCAGGGCTTCGGTCAGGTCAAGCTGGCGCTACTCAACGAGATCCTCGGACGCTCCCGGTGGGCACCTTCTGTCTTCGGCTGCCAGGCGCCCGATTCGGGCAACGCGGAGATACTCGCGCTGTTCGGCACCGATGAACAGAAGGCCCGCTACCTGCAGCCGCTGCTCGACGGCGAGATCACCTCGTGCTATTCGATGACCGAACCGCAGGGCGGTTCGGATCCCGGGATGTTCGTGACGGGCGCGACCCGAGACGGTGACGACTGGGTGATCAACGGCGAGAAGTGGTTTTCCAGCAACGCCCGGCACGCGTCGTTTTTCATCGTCATGGCGGTCACCAAGCCCGACGCTCGCACGTACGACAAGATGTCGCTGTTCATCGTTCCGGGCGAGACGCCGGGCATCGAGATCATCCGCAACGTCGGGGTCGGAGGCGAGTCGGGCAAGCACGGCTCGCATGGCTACGTCCGCTACAACGACGTGCGGGTCCCGGCCGATCACGTGCTGGGCGGCGAGGGTCAGGCGTTCATGATCGCGCAGACCCGACTGGGCGGGGGGCGCATCCACCATGCGATGCGCACGATCGCGTTGGCGCGCAAGGCATTCGACATGATGTGTGAGCGGGCGGTGTCACGCAAGACCCGGCATGGCCATCTGTCCGACTTCCAGATGACCCAGGAGAAGATCGCCGACAGCTGGATCCAGATCGAGCAGTTCCGGCTCCTGGTGCTGCGGACGGCGTGGTTGATCGACAAGCACCACGACTATCAGAAGGTGCGCCGCGACATCGCGGCGGTGAAGGTCGCCATGCCGCAGGTGCTGCACGACGTCGCGCAACGGGCGATGCATCTGCACGGCGCGCTCGGCGTGTCCGACGAGATGCCGTTCGTCAAGATGATGGTGGCGGCCGAGTCGCTGGGCATCGCCGACGGCGCCACCGAGCTGCACAAGATGACGGTGGCTCGACGGACGCTGCGCGAATACCAGCCGGTGACAACGCCTTTCCCGTCCGCGCACATACCGACCCGGCGGGCCGAGGCGGAGGCCAGACTTGCCGAGCGCCTGGAACATTCGATCGCCGAGTTCTAACCGCGAGCAGACGCGGAATCGCACTCGCCCGCCGGTTCTGATGCGATTCTGCGTCTGCTCGCCAACTTTCAGGAGATGTAGCGAACGATGCTTTCGGCCACGCACGCCGGCTTGGGGGAACCCTCGATCTCGACGGTGGTCGACACGGTGGCCTGCGCGGCGCCGTCACCGAGGTCGTCGACGCTGACCAACGAGCTCTGGGCGCGAACCCGCGAGCCGACCGGCACCGGGGCGGGGAAGCGAACCTTGTTGAGCCCGTAGTTGATCGCGAGCTTGATCCCCTTCACGGTGTACATCTCGTGCTGCAGCCGCGGCAGCAGCGAAAGGGTCATGAAACCGTGGGCGATGGTCTTGCCGAACGGGCCGGCCGCCGCCCGCTCCGGGTCGACGTGGATCCACTGGTGATCGCCGGTCGCGTCGGCGAACAGGTTGACGTCTTCCTGGGTGATGGTCACCCAGTCGCTCTGCCCGATGGTCTCGCCCGCCGCGGCGGCGAGGTCGGCCACTGAATCGAAGGTGCGCATTGGTTCTCCTCGGGATGCTGACGATGCCCGCCTGCACCCTATCCGAGCCGCTCATGGCCGTTTCGCGCGACGCTGCGTGGGAAACCCGCATCCCATGCCGGAAAACAAGGGCCACAGAGCCGAGGAAGACGTAGAACCCGAAGTGCACGAGGCTCGATCGCGGGCCGCCGAAGGCGACGACGACGGGTCGTACGTGGGGGCGGCGGGTTCCGACGACACCTTCGACGCGGGCGAGACGGGCGCCGAGGCGCGCAGTCAGGACGGCCGGCGGTAGCGCAAGATGGCGGCGTGAGGCTGCTGCTGATCGCCGACACCCACGTCCCGCGGCGCGCCCGCGACCTGCCCGCACGGGTATGGGACGAGGTCGCGCGGGCCGATGTCGTTGTGCATGCCGGCGACTGGGTGTCGACCGACTTGCTCGACGCGCTGGAGACCCGGGCCGCGCGGCTGATCGCGTGTTGGGGAAACAACGACGGGCCGGCGTTGCGGGCACGGCTGCCCGAACGCGCCGACGCCACGCTGGACGGGCTGCGCCTGACCGTGGTCCACGAGACCGGCGCCACGGCCGGCCGCGACGCGCGCATGTCGCGGCTCTACCCGGACTCCGACGTGCTGGTGTTCGGCCACAGCCACATTCCGTGGGACACGACGACGGAGACCGGATTGCGGCTGCTCAACCCGGGATCGCCGACGGATCGCCGCCGCCAACCGTTCTGCAGCTACGTGACCGCCGGCGTCGACAACGGTGAGTTGACCGACGTGGTCCTGCATCTTCTCGAAAAGTAGCTGGGAGCTAGCCCCCACACAGCTCGCACCCACATTTAGCTCGTAAACAGAGCTATATGACCGCAGTGAAGTCCAGCACCGATGTGGTCGCCGAGCTGTTCGGCGTCGTCGGCAGGTTTCGCCGGCAACTGCGCCGGACGGCCGGTCAGGGGCTCGACTCGGCGCGGCTGTCCGAGGCCCAGGCGGAGCTGTTGTGGCTGGTCGGACGGCGACCGGGGATCTCGGTCAGCGCCGCGGCCGCGGAGCTCGGACTGGTGCCCAACACCGCATCCACCCTGGTCTCCAAGCTGGCCCGCAACGGCCTGCTGATCCGGACCGTCGGCGAGTCGGACCGCCGGGTCGGCCAGCTGCGACTCGCCGAGCCCACCCAGCAACTCGTCGATGCGTCTCGGGCCGCGCGCCGGTCGCTGGTTTCCGAGGCACTACACGAACTTGATGACGAACAAATCGAGTCCCTGACAAAGGGATTGGAGGTCCTTGACACGATGACACGACGACTGCAGGAGCGGCGATCATGAGCGAACGACTGCCGATGGCGATCGACTGCCGGAACCTGACCTACCGCTATGGCCAGTTCACCGCGGTCAACGACGTGACCTTGCAGGTGCGACCGGGCGAGACCATGGGCCTGCTGGGGCCCAACGGCGCCGGAAAGACGACGCTGGTCCGCATGCTGACAACGTTGACGCCGGTGCAGCGCGGCGAGTTGCGCATTTTCGGCATGGACGCCCGCGAACAGACCATCGACATCCGCAGCAACATCGGCTATGTGCCGCAACAACTTTCCGTCGAACCCGCGCTGACCGGGCGCCAGAACGTGCAGTGGTTCGCGCGGCTCTACGGGGTGCCGCGCGCCCACCGGGCCGAGCGGGTGGAACAGGCGCTGGGCGCCATGGAGCTGCTCGACGTGGCCGACCGGCGGGCGGGCGCCTACTCCGGCGGCATGGTGCGCCGCCTGGAAGTGGCGCAGGCGCTGGTGAACCGCCCGTCGCTGCTGGTGCTGGACGAGCCGACGGTCGGGCTGGACCCGATCGCCCGGGACGGTGTCTGGCAGCAGGTGCGGAGCATGCAGGCCCAGTTCGGCATGACGGTGCTGCTCACCACCCACTACATGGAAGAGGCCGACGCGTTGTGTGATCGGGTCGCGCTGATGAATCGCGGTCAATTGCGGGCCGTGGGCACGCCCGCCAAGCTCAAATCGACCGTGTCGCCCGGCGCGACGCTCGAGGACGTGTTCCGCCACTACGCGGCCGAGGACTTGTCCGGCCAGGCGGAATCGCCGGGCTCGTTCCGCGAGATCCGTTCCAGCAGAAAGGTTGCCAGCCGTGCCAGTTGACATCGCCCCCGACTCCCCGGCGGCCACCCTGGTTCGCGCCCCGCGCGGGTGGCAACGGATTCAGGCAACGCTGGCGCGGGTCGGCGCGTTCGCGATCGTCGAACTGCAGAAGCTGCGGCACGACCGGACCGAGCTCGTCACCCGGATGGTGCAACCCGCGCTGTGGCTGCTGATCTTCGGCACGACGTTTTCCAAGTTGCACGTCATCCACACCGGGCCGGTCTCCTATTTGGCCTTTCTGGCGCCCGGCATCATCGCGCAGTCGGCGCTGTTCATCTCGATCTTCTATGGCATACAGATCATTTGGGACCGCGACGCCGGCGTGCTGGCCAAGCTGATGGTGACGCCCGCCCCGGCGTCGGCGCTGATCACCGGCAAGGCGTTCGCGGCCGGCGTGCGGTCGGTCGCCCAGGTCGTCGGCGTGATGGCGTTGGCGTATGTGATGAACGTCGGTCTGACCGTCAACCCGCTGCGGATCCTGGCGGCGATGGCCGTCGTCATGCTCGGCGCGGCCTTCTTCGCCTGCCTGTCGATGACGCTGGCCGGCCTGGTTCTCAGCCGCGATCGCCTGATGGGAATCGGCCAGGCCATCACGATGCCGCTGTTCTTCGCGTCCAACGCGCTCTACCCCGTCGACGTGATGCCCACGTGGCTGCACGCGCTGAGCAAGGTCAACCCGCTCAGTTACGAGGTCGACGCGCTGCGGGCGCTGTTGATCGGCACCCCCTTCAACCCGGCCGACTTCATCGTGCTGGCGGTGTCCGCCTTGATCGGAATCGCCACGGCTTCAACACTTTTGCGCCGACTCGTCGCGTAGGCCGTTGAATCGCAATAGTTGCGTGAGCCATTCGTGACACGAATGTGACGATTTCTGGCCGACTCCCAATCGTTAGCCAACCGCGATCTCCCGCCTCGGCCGTGACAGCCCAATTACGCCCTCCCCCTGTGTTTCACTGCGCAGGCGAACAGATTCGACCGTAGTCGTGCGGCATCGAACAAGCGATGAAAGTTGGGATGGGTAGAGAGCTATGTCGTTCTTCGAAGAGGTGCGGAAGGTGCGTGGCGCGGCAGCGAGGATGCCTCGCCGGCTGGCCATCGCGGCTGTGGGGGCTGCCCTGCTCTCGGGTCTGGTCGGCGCCGTCGGCGGTGCGGCTACCGCGGCGGCGTTCTCGAAACCGGGACTCCCGGTGGAATACCTTGAGGTGCCATCGCCGTCGATGGGCCGCAACATCAAGGTGCAGTTCCAGCCCGGTGGACAGCACTCGGTCTACTTGCTCGACGGCCTGCGGGCACAGGACGATTACAACGGCTGGGACATCAACACCCCGGCCTTTGAGGAGTTCTACCAGTCCGGCCTGTCGGTGATCATGCCCGTCGGCGGCCAATCCAGCTTCTACAGCAACTGGTATCAGCCGTCGTCCGGCAATGGACAGAACTACACCTACAAGTGGGAGACATTCCTGACCCAGGAAATGCCCGGCTGGCTGCAGGCCAACAAGCAGGTGTCGCCGTTCGGCAACGCCGCGGTCGGCCTGTCGATGTCGGGTGGTTCCTCGCTGATCATGGCCGCCTACTACCCGCAGCAATTCCCCTATGCAGCTTCGCTATCCGGCTTCCTCAACCCGTCCGAGGGCTGGTGGCCGACCCTGATCGGTTTGGCGATGAACGACTCCGGTGGCTACAACGCCAACAGCATGTGGGGTCCGTCCAGCGACCCGGCGTGGAAGCGCAACGACCCGATGGTCCAGATTCCTCGGCTGGTCGCCAACAACACGCGGGTCTGGGTCTACTGCGGTAACGGCGCCCCCAGCGACCTCGGCGGCGACAACATGCCGGCGAAGTTCCTGGAAGGCCTCACGCTGCGCACCAACCAGACCTTCCAGAACAACTACGTGGCCGCTGGCGGACGCAACGGGGTGTTCAACTTCCCGGCCAATGGGACCCACTCGTGGCCGTACTGGAACCAGCAGCTGCTTGCCATGAAGCCCGACATCATCCAGGTGCTCAACGGCATCAACACCACTGCTCAGCCGGCGCAACCAGCCGCCTGAGCCCCTCCAAAGACGGCATGGGCAGCAGCGCACCGGTCAGCGCTGCTGCCCATGCTTTTTGTCCGACTTGTCGTCCAGCAGCGCGCGGCGGTCGGAGTGGAAGTACGTGTACCCGGTCGTCAACGCGCACACGGACGTGGCGACCACCAGCATCCAGGTGCCGTTGACGACCAGGCTGATGCAGCCGCCCACCACCGCGCCTAAGACGAAGCTGCTGAACAGCAGGAAGTAGCCGAGCCAGTCCGCCGCGGTGCCGCCGGCGATGTGGCGTTCGATGCCCTGGCCCATCTTGACCAGCGTGCCGGTCACGTAGCTCAGCGGCACGGACACCTCGCCGTCCTTGACGAACGACGTGTTCAACGCGCCAATGGCGAAGGCGACCAACATGATTGGCGCAAAATCGAGGAGGTTTTCTTCCCACCCCTCGTCGAGCACGTCCACCACGGTGGCGGCCAGCAGGCTGAAGGTGGTGAGCACGGTGGGGCCGTGCGGATGCGCGACCCAGAAATGCCTGCGGCACACCGATGCGATCACCACGCCGGCGACGAAGCACACGATCAGCAGCGCCGCCGACACCGACAGCACGATGTCGCCGCGGAAAAAGCCCAGCGCGCCGCGCTGGGCGTTGCCGGTCATGAAGGTGACGAAGTACCCGGCCGAGTGGGTGAATGCCGTCGCTCCCAGCACGCCGGCCAGCCCGGCCAGCACCCACGACAACCTCGCCTCGCTGTTGAAGGTCTCTCTCCCCACGCGGGACATGCTTTCAGACACGGCCCGTCGGCGCAGCCGCACTAGGCGGCCGTCAGCCGGGCGATGGATCGCAGCGGGATCGGCAGCCAGCTCGGCCGGTGTCGCGCCTCGTAACCGGCCTCGTAGACCGCCTTGTCGAGCTCGTAGGCGGCCAGCAGCTGCGGCGAATCGCGCGGGTCGGTGCCGGAAACCGAGGCGTAGCCGTCGCAGAACGCGGCGCAGTTGCGCTCGACCCATTCGCGGGCGCGGGCGGCCAGCTGCTTGTCGGCGCCCTGGTCGATCAGCGGCCCGTAGGCCGCGTACTCGAACGAGCGCAGCACGCCGGCCACGTCGCGCAACGGCGAATCCGGCGCGCGCCGCTCGTCGAGCGGCTGCCCCGGTTCGCCTTCGAAGTCGATCAGCAGCCAGCTCTCCGGCGTCCGCAGCACCTGTCCCAGGTGCAGGTCGCCGTGCACCCGCTGCATGGTGATCGTCTCGCCCGCGAGCTTTTGGAAGCGCTCCTCGATGGTCGCCGCGTAATCCTCGAGCTCCGGAACCTTGCCGACGGTCGACGACAGCCGGGCCAGCACGGTCTCGACCGGGAACGTGGCGTCGGCCGTGCCAAGGCACTCCGCCAGGGTGGCGTGCACGGACGCGACGGCCTCGCCCAGCCGGCTGGATTCGGCGGCGAAGTCACCGCCGACCTCGTACGCGTACAGGTCGCCCTCCGCGAACAGGTCGCGCACGCTGGCGGTGGCCATGGCCCAGCCCTCGGCCGCGTTGGACGCGAATTCGGTCACCATGCCCAGCGGCCACGGGTCACCACCACCCGGCGGGACCAACTCGTAGGTGCCGAGCAACCGCGCCACGTGCGGGTTGCCGGCGCGGGCGAGCGCCCGGTTCAGTTCGATGTCGGGGTTGATGCCGCTGCTGACCCGCCGAAAGACCTTGAACATGGCGTCTCGATCGAAGATCACGCTGGTGTTGCTCTGCTCGGCGTCGGAGACGTGCGGCGACGCGTCCAACGGCAGCTCGACGTCGGGCTCCTTGCCAAACGTCACCTCGTCGCCGGACGAGCCGCGCGCGGCGCCCGCGTCGATGAGTGAGAGCAGAAACCGCGGCGCGTCGGCGTCGTACAGCGCGTCGAACCCGGTCCGGTCGTCGGCGGCCCCGATGGTGGCGACTGTGCTGTACTCAGACACCGGCGCCGAGTCCCACCGGACGATCACCTGGTAGCGCTCCGACGAGCCGTCGGTGTAGCGGGCATCGACGAGGACCAGGTCGAGGTCCTCGCGCAGCTGCACGACGACGCCCGGCTCCGCGCTCGACAACTCGCGGTTGCGCCCCGCGTACCACCGCTGCTGCGGAAGCCACTCAGACCAGGGCAGCTTGCCTGGGGCGGTCATGAATTCTCCTCACATCCGGTCAACTGGAACCAGTAGAACCCGTGACCCGGCAGTGTCAGCAGGTAGGGCAGGTGACCGATGCGCGGAAACTCCACGTGGCCGGTCAGCTCCACCGGTGTGCAGCCGCTCCATTGCTGGAGGTTCAGCTCAATCGGCTGGGGGAACCGCGACAGGTTGTTGACGCACAGCACGGTGTCCCCGTCGTCCGCCGAGTGCCGCACGAACGCCAGGACCGACGGGTTCGACCCGCCCAGTTCCTCGAATCTTCCGATCGCAAATGCTTTGTGCCGGCCCCGCACCGCCAGCATCACCCGGGTGAAGTTGAGCAGGGACGTCGAGGTGTCGCGTTGCGCCTCCACGTTGACGGCCTGGTACCCGTACACCGAGTCCTGGCTCGGTGGCAGGTACAGCCGGCCGGGGTTGGCCTTGGAGAAGCCGGCATTGCGGTCCGGAGTCCACTGCATCGGGGTGCGCACCCCGTCGCGGTCCCCCAACCAGATCACGTCGCCCATGCCGATCTCGTCGCCGTAGTAGAGGACCGGCGAGCCGGGCAGCGACATCAGCAGCGCGGTGAACAGCTCGATCTGGTTGCGGTCGTTCTCCAGCAGCGGTGCCAGGCGCCGGCGGATCCCGACGTTCGCCTTCATCCGCGGATCCTTGGCGTACTCCGCGTACATGTAGTCGCGCTCTTCGTCGGTGACCATCTCCAGCGTCAGCTCGTCGTGGTTGCGCAGGAAGATCCCCCATTGCGCCATGTCCGGGATGGACGGCGTCTGCGCGAGGATCTCGGAGATCGGGAAGCGCGATTCCCGGCGCACCGCCATGAAGATGCGCGGCATCAGTGGGAAATGGAACGCCATGTGGCACTCGTCGCCGCCGGTGCTGGGGTCCCCGAAGTACTCCACGACATCGCCCGGCCACTGGTTGGCCTCGGCCAGCAGCACCCGGCCGGGGAACTCGTCGTCGACGACCTTGCGGACCCGCCTGAGGAACGCGTGCGTCTCGGGCAGGTTCTCGCAGTTGGTGCCCTCGCGCTCGAACAGGTAGGGCACCGCGTCCAGGCGAAACCCGTCGATCCCCAGCCCCAGCCAGAAGCGCATGACGTCGATCATCGCCTCCTGCACGGCAGGGTTCTCGTAGTTCAGGTCGGGCTGGTGGGAGAAGAACCGGTGCCAGTAGAACTGGCGGCGGACCGGGTCGAAGGTCCAGTTCGATTCCTCGGTGTCGACGAAGATGATGCGGGCGTCGGTGTACTTCTCGCTGGTGTCGCTCCACACGTAGTAGTCGCCGTATGGCCCGTCGGGGTCGTGCCGCGACTCCTGAAACCACGGGTGTGACTCGGACGTGTGGTTCATCACCAGGTCGGTGATCACCCGGATTCCCCGCTCGTGGGCGGCGTCCAGCAACGCCACGAAGTCGTCGACCGTCCCGAACTCGGGCAGGACCTTGTAGAAGTCCCTGATGTCGTAGCCGCCGTCACGCAGCGGCGAGTCGTAAAAAGGGGGCAGCCAGATGCAGTCGATGCCGAGCCACTGCAGGTAGTCCAGGCGCTCCATCAGCCCCCGCAGGTCACCGGACCCGTCGGCGTTGGCGTCGAAGAACGCCCGGACCAGCACCTCGTAGAAGACCGCGTGCTTGAACCAGGTCGGGTCGGCCGGCAGCGCGGCCGCATTGTCGAAATCCTCGGCGTTCGGATGCTCGACCACGCCGCCCTCGACGTGACTGCCCCCCGCGGGATCGTGTTCGACTGCGTCTCTTGCGTCGTTCATCAATTCCACGATGCCACGGGTACCCGACCGGGCGCATCCGGAATCACGGACGCGGCTGGACGGCCAATCGCGATGTGCCGCAAGCGAATCCGGGCGGAGGCGGGCATTATCCGCGCGGCATCAGGCCGGCGGCCCGTCCGCCAGCGTCACGGGTCCGCTGCGATCTCCGTCACCTTTGGCGCGCCAGTGCAGGGTGATGGTGTCGCCGGGGTGATGCGGGACGAGCACGTCCGTCATCGACGTGGCACCGGTGATCGGGGTGTTGTCGACCCCGGTGATGACGTCGCCGGCCGAGATTCCGGCCGCCGCCGCGGGACCGCTGCCCACGACGCGTTCGACCCGGGCGCCGTTGCCGCCGTTGTCCGTCACGCCGAGGCCCAGGAAGGCCGTTGGGCCGATGTGCACCGTGTTCGACGCGGCGCCGGAGCGGATCTGTCCGGCGACCCCCATCGCCGTGCCGATCGGAATGGCGAAACCTTGACCGCCGGACATCTTGTAGCTGTCGGTGGCGGCGGTGTTCATCCCGATCACCTGGCCGGCCTCGTTCACCATCGGGCCGCCCGAGTCGCCGGGCCTGATCGCGGCGTCGGCCTGGATCAGCCCGCCGAGGTTCTCCTCCGCGCCGGTCAGGGTGTCGGTCGCCGAGACGCTCTGGTTGAGCCCGACGACCTTGCCGGCGACCGCGCTGGGCGTCCCGCCCTGACCGCCGGCGTTGCCCAACGCCACGACCGGCTCGCCGATCGAGACCCCGCCACCGATGTTGGCGGCCGGCAGGCCGCCCCCGCCGCGAAGCTGCAGGACCGCCACGTCCGCGGTCCGGTCGTAGCCGATGACGTCGACGGCGTAGGTCTGGCCGTTGCCGACGGCGAACGCGCTGATGTCGGTGGCGCCCGAGATCACGTGGTTGTTGGTCAGGATGACACCGCCCGGATCGATGATGATGCCGGTTCCGGCCCCCACCGCGTTGTTGTAGCCGAACTTGGTGCTGATGTCGACGACCTGAGGCCCGACCTTGCCGACGATGCCCGACGGGTCAAGCGGCGCCAGGGGCCGGTCGGATGCGGGCGACGCGGATGCCGGCGCCGCGGCCATGCCGAGGCCCAGACCCACCGCGGCCAGCACGCTGACCACCCCTGACCACCGGACGGAGCGGTGGTGCGATTTGCTCATCCCGTCACCTCCTGCGACGCAGTAAGAATCAGAATTTGGCCCAGCCTCCCGGTCTGGGTAACACGACTCGCTGTGTATAACCGTAATGCAGATAGCTATTCACAACAGTGGTCAGGCCCCTTGGGCCGGGGCGATGGGATAGGCCAGGTGGTGGCTGACGTCGCCGATCATGTCGATGAGCGTGAGATCGCGGTAGCAGAATCGCCACCGGCCGTCGACGCATTCGAATCGGTCGTGATAGCGACCGGTGACGATGGTCTGTAGGGGCAGCTCGTCGGTCTGCTGCAGCACCGTGTAGTAACTGCGGCAGGACGCGGCGCCGGCCCGCTCATCGATCTCGATGATCGGATTGGTCGTCACGTGCTTGGTTCGCGGCGTCCCGTCCGCATGCAGCACGATCAGCGACTTCCAGATCCCCAGCAGCCGGGCGGCGTCGACGGTGTCCGGTTCGGCGTCCGAGCCGCCGATGCGGATGCGCGCGTGTTCGAACAGCTCCGCCGCTCCCGCCAGGTCACCGGCGTCGATGCATTCGGCGTAGCGATACAGGAGGTTGGCGATCTGGGTCTCGGCCCGCATGCGGTAAACCTAGCGCGGAAGGCGCGGCGGCGGCCCTAATCTAAGGCAGTGGGCGAATTCGACCCGAAGGTCAGATTCTCGCGGTCCCCGATAGCCCGCCTGGCCACCGCCACACCCGGCGGCGCGCCGCACCTGGTGCCGGTGGTCTTCGCCGTCGGCGGGGATGACGTGGTCTACACGGCCGTCGACGCGAAACCCAAGACGACACGACGGCTGCGGCGCCTGGCCAACATCGAAATCAACCCACAGGTCAGCCTGCTCGTCGACCACTACGACGACGACTGGGCGCGGCTCTGGTGGGTCCGCGCCGACGGTCTTGCCGCCATTCACGCCGGCGGCGAGGCGATGACGACCGGCTTGCGGCTGCTGCGCGCCAAATACCCTCAGTATCAAACGGTTTCGCTGGACGGCCCGGTCATCGCGGTTACGGTGCGGCGCTGGTCGAGCTGGCACGCCTGACCGGACGGGCGACGGCACAGATCCGGCGGGGCCAACCCGCCCGCAATTGTGGCCGGCCGGTGGCCTTGTGTTGGGCGGCAGTTGGGGGAAAAGTTGCCTACAGGCGTCCTGTGGTCTGCAACACACCGCGCTACAGCACGCCGCGGCGCAGCGGAACTGGAGGAAAGTCATGGCGGACAAGGCGAACGCTTCCCTGGGCGCGGCGGCCGCTCCCACCGCGAACGGCCCGGGCGATGTTCGCAACGTGGTCCTGGTGGGGCCCTCCGGTGGCGGCAAGACAACCCTGGTCGAGGCGCTGCTGGTCGCCGCGGGCGTGCTGACCCGGCCCGGCTCGGTCACCGACGGCAGCACCATCTGCGACTACGACGAGGCGGAGATCCGCCAACAGCGCTCCGTCGGGGTCGCGGTGGCATCCCTGTCGCACGACGGCATCAAGATCAACCTGGTCGACACGCCCGGATACCTCGATTTCGTCGGCGAGCTGCGCGCCGGGTTGCGCGCCGCGGACTGCGCGCTGTTCGTGATCGCCGCCAACGAGGGCGTCGACGAACCGACCAAGTCGCTCTGGCAGGAGTGCAGCCAGGTCGGCATGCCCCGCGCCGTGGTGGTCACCAAGCTCGACCACGCGCGGGCGAACTATTCCGAGGCGCTGGCCTCGGCGCAGAACGCGTTCGGCGACAAGGTGTTACCGCTTTACCTGCCGATCGAGGACGGCCTGATCGGCTTGCTGTCACAGAAGCGCTACCAGTATTCCGGCGGCAAGCGGACCATCGATCCGCCGGACCCGGCGGACGCCGACCGGATCGAGGAGGCGCGCGGCAGCCTGATCGAGGGCATCATCGAGGAATCCGAGGACGAGTCCCTGATGGAGCGCTACCTGGGTGGCGAATCGATCGACGAGTCGGTGCTCATCGAGGACCTGGAGAAGGCCGTCGCCCGGGGCTCGTTCTTCCCGGCGATTCCGGTGTGCAGCGGCACCGGCGTCGGCACCCTGGAATTGCTGGAGGTCGCCACCCGCGGTTTCCCGTCCCCGATGGAACACCCGCTGCCGGAGGTCTTCACGCCGAACGGTGCCACGCATGCGACGCTGGCCTGTGATGCCGACGCGCCGTTGCTCGCGGAGGTGGTGAAGACGACGTCCGACCCCTACGTCGGCCGGGTGAGCCTGGTCCGGGTGTTCTCCGGCACCATCAGGCCCGACACGACGGTTCATGTGTCGGGCCATTTTGCGTCGTTCTTCGGGGAGGGCTCGAATGGGAGCGGGCATTCGCACCCCGATCACGACGAGGACGAACGCGTCGGCGTCCTGTCCTTCCCGCTCGGCAAGCAGCAGCGCCCGGCGGCCGCCGTGGTGGCGGGCGACATCTGCGCCATCGGCAAGCTGAGCCGCGCCGAAACCGGCGACACCCTCTCGGACAAGTCCGAGCCGCTGGTCCTGCGGCCGTGGGCGATGCCCGAGCCGCTGCTTCCGGTGGCCATTCAGGCGCACGCCAAGACCGACGAGGACAAACTGTCGGTCGGGCTGGGGCGGCTGGCGGCCGAGGACCCGACGCTGCGCATCGAGCAGAACCAGGAAACGCACCAGATCGTGCTGTGGTGCATGGGCGAGGCCCACGCCGGCGTCGTCCTCGACGCGCTCGCCAACCGGTACGGAGTCACCGTGGACACGGTCGAGCTGCGCGTCCCGCTGCGAGAAACGTTCGGCGGCAAGGCCAAAGGACACGGCCGCCACATCAAGCAGTCCGGCGGGCACGGCCAGTACGCGGTGTGCGACATCGAGGTGGAGCCGCTGCCGGAGGGCTCCGGGTTCGAATTCGTCGACAAGGTGGTCGGCGGGGCGGTGCCGCGAAACTTCATCCCGAGCGTGGAGAAGGGTGTCCGCGCGCAGATGGAAAAGGGTGTGCACGCGGGCTACCCGGTCGTCGACGTCCGCGTCACGTTGTTCGACGGCAAGGCCCACAGCGTCGACTCGTCGGACTTCGCGTTCCAGGCCGCCGGTGCGCTGGCGCTGCGGGAGGCGGCGGCGGCGACGAAGGTCACGCTGCTCGAGCCGATCGACGAGATCTCGGTGCTGGTGCCCGACGATTTCGTGGGCGCGGTGATGGGCGACCTGTCCGGGCGGCGCGGACGCGTGCTCGGCACGGAGGCCGCGGGCAACGAACGCACGCTGGTCAGAGCCGAGGTACCGCAGGTTGAGCTGACGCGGTATGCGATCGACCTGCGTTCGCTGGCGCACGGGGCCGCGTCGTTCACCCGCTCTTTCGCCCGTTACGAGCCCATGCCCGAGTCCGCGGCGGCCCGGATGAAAACCACCGCGTGACGGCTCACGGCGATCGCCTCAGGGTTGATCCGCGCGACCGAATTTCTCGGCGACCGCGCGGCGGTCCAGCGAGCCCTTCGCGGTGTGCGGCAGGGCGCCGGCTTCGGTGAAGGTCGCCGGGACCTCGAAGGCCGCCAGCCGCTCGCGGCAGAACACCGCCAGCTCGGCCGTGGTCGGCGCGGGCGATTCGCGGGGCACGATCACCGCGGCCACCGTTTCCCCGTACATCTTGTCCGGCAGGCCGAACACGGCGACCTCCAGGACGTTGGGATGGGTGGCCAGGACGCCCTCGACGCGCTCCGGCGAAATCTTCTCGCCGCCGCGGTTGATGAGTTCCTTGATCCGGCCGCGGATCGTCAAATCGCCGGCGGCCGAGAGCGATCCGAGGTCGCCGGTGCGCAGCCATCCGTCGGTGAAGTTCGCGGCGGTTATCGCCGGGTCGCCGAGGTAGCCGCGCACCACGGTGGTGCCGTGCAGCCAGACCTCCCCGACGGATCCCACGGGCAGCGGCTGGCCGTCCGGTCCCGCGATCCGGATTTCGGGGCCGGTGGACCGGCCGACGAGACCCGGTGTGGCGGCGGGATTTTCGCTCTGCCCGGCTCCGGTGGTGGCAACCTGGTGAGTGGCCTCGGTCATGCCGAAGGCGCACACCACCGGCGCCGAGAACGTGTCCTGCAGCGCCTGGGCGGTCTCCGCGGTGAGCGGGGCGCTGCAGCTGCGGATGAAGCGCAGCGCGGCCCGCTTGTCACCCGCCTGTTCGGTCTTGTTGCGCTCCAACAGGATCTGATGAATCGTCGGGACCGCGGTGTACCAGGTGGCCCGGACGGCGTCGATGTCGTCCCAGAACGTGTGCGCCGAGAACCGCCCCCGCGCCGGGAGCAGCACCGTGCCCCCGGAGGCCAGCGTCGAGAGCAACGCGGCGATCAGCCCGTGGCCGTGGTAGAGCGGCATCACCGCGACCGTCGCATCCTGTGGGCCCAGCCCGTAGCCGGCGACGACCGCGCGCACCGAGTCGACGATGTTCCGGTTGGTCCAGGGCACCATCTTCGGCACGCCCGTGGTTCCGCCGGTGAACATGATCATCGCGTCGTCGTCGACGAGCCCGTGCGGCGTCGAAACGTCTTGCCCCGGCGGCGTCGCGGCGGCGAGCTGCACCGCCGGCGTGCCCCGTCCGGGGTCGACGGTCACGGCGATCGGCCACCGCCGCAAGTCCGGCTCCCGGTCGTCGCCGGGAGCCGCGCCGTCGACCAGCACCGCGCGCGCCCCCACCGCCTCGCTTCGGGTGCGCTGCTCGCCGGCGGGCAAGGCGGGGTCCAACGGAACCACGATCAGGCCGGCCCGCAGCGCCGCCAACAGCCCGACGACGAACTCCGCGTTGCTGCCGGCGCGGAGCGCGACGCGATCACCGGCCCTCAGCCCGTTCCGCTTCAGCTGTGCGGCCAGCTCGTCGACCAGGCGAACCAGGTCGCGGTAGCTGACCGGGGTGCGATCGGAGCTGACGACGAGTGCCGGCTCGTCCGGTCGCCGGCTCGCCGCCACCTCGACCAGATCGGCGACCGTGTGATTGCCTGTCTTCATCGCCAAACGCCTTTCGTTGAATGTGCAAGCTCCTGCTCGAACCATGCCGCGAGACCTGGGTGTACGTCCAATACCGATCCGCTCACTATCGATAACCGCGCGCTATCGATAGACGGCGTGAATCGCTGCATAGCGGCTTAGTCTTGGACACCTGCGCGCACCGAGACGACAGTGATGACTGACCTTAGGTAGCTCACGAGGAGGCCGCACCATGACAGGTTTGACCGACGGCTTTCACCTCGTCGTCGATGCCCTGAAGGCGAACGACGTCGACACCATCTACGGGATCGTCGGCATCCCGATCACCGACCTCGCCCGCACCGCGCAGGCAGCGGGCATCCGCTACATCGGCTTTCGGCAGGAGGCGTCGGCCGGCAACGCGGCCGCCGCGGCCGGGTTTCTCACCCGCCGCCCGGGCGTGTGCCTGACCACGTCCGGTCCGGGGTTCCTCAACGCCCTGCCCGCGCTGGCCAACGCCACCACGAACTGTTTCCCGATGATCCAGATCTCGGGCTCCAGCAACCGCGCGATGGTCGACCTGCAGCGCGGTGATTACCAGGACCTCGACCAGCTCGACGCCGCAAGGCCTTTCGCGAAGGCCGCGTACCGGATCGGCCGGATCGAGGACATCGGGCGCGGCGTGGCGCGCGCGATCCGCACCGCCGTCTCCGGGCGACCCGGCGGCGTCTATCTCGACATCCCCGCCGACATCCTGGGTCAGGCCATGGAGGCGTCCGCCGCGTCCGCCACCGTTTGGCGGGTCGTCGACGCGGCTCCGCGGCAGCTGCCGGCGCCGGAGTCGGTCGATCGCGCGCTGCAGGTGCTCCGGCGTGCGTGCCGGCCGCTGATCGTGCTCGGCAAGGGCGCCGCGTACGCCCAGGCCGACGGCGCGATCCGGAAGTTTGTGGAGGACACCGGGATTCCGTTCCTGCCGATGTCGATGGCCAAAGGGCTGCTGCCCGACTCGCACCCCCAGTCGGCGGCGGCCGCGCGTTCGCTGGCGATTGCCCGCGCCGACGCCGTCTTGCTGGTCGGCGCCCGGCTGAATTGGCTGCTCGGCCACGGGGAGGCGCCGCAGTGGTCGGCCGAGGCCAAGTTCGTCCAGATCGACATCGCGGCGTCCGAATTCGACAGCAACCGGCCGATCGAGGCGCCGCTGGTGGGCGACATCGGCTCGGTGATGTCGGCGCTATGTGACGCGGTGACCGCGGATCCCGTCGTCGCGCCCGCCGAATGGGTCGACGAGCTGGCCGAGCGCAGGGCCCGCAACGAGGCCAAGATGCTCGAGCGGCTCGCCGACGACCCGCACCCCATGCGGTTTTACAACGCACTGGGCGCCATTCGCTCTGTGCTGCAGGAGAACCCGGGAGTCTACGTGGTCAACGAGGGCGCCAACGCGCTCGATCTGGCCCGCAACGTCATCGACATGGAGTCGCCGCGGCACCGGCTGGACACCGGCACGTGGGGGGTGATGGGCATCGGCATGGGATACGCCATCGCCGCGGCGGTGGAGACCGGTGACCCCGTCGTCGCGATCGAGGGCGACAGCGCGTTCGGCTTTTCCGGCATGGAAGTCGAGACGATCTGCCGCTACCGGCTGCCGGTGACCGTCGTCATCCTCAACAACGGCGGCGTCTACCGCGGCGACGAGGCGCCGGCGGGCGCGGCCACTCAGAGGGAGGACCCCGCGCCGACCGTCCTGAACGCGCGGGCGCGCCACGAGCTGATCGCAGAGGCGTTCGGGGGCAAGGGATATCACGTCACCACGCCCTCCGAGCTGCGCTCGGCGCTGGCCGAGGCGATCGCCGGCAGGGGGCCGTCGGTCATCGACTGCGAACTCGACCCGGCCGCCGGTGTGGAAAGCGGACACCTGGCGGCGCTCAACCCGAGCAGCGCGGCGGCGGCACCGCCGGTGGTCAGCGCCGGCGCGTGATGCCCAGCAGTTGCGCGTCGAAGAACTCGTTGAGCTGCAACTGTTGCGCGGACGCGGTCAGCGCACGGGCGACCGGCGAGCCCGGCCCGGAGGAGTTCGTGGCCAGCGCGATCTCGGCCTTCAGCGCCGGGTCGACCATCTCGACCGCGCGGATATCCGTTCCGAGCGGCGACGTCCACAGCCAGGTGTGCGGGACGATGCAGGCCCAGTTGCCCGTGGCCACCTGCGCCAATAGCGAAGCGACGGAGTCCGTTTCGACCTGCGGGGTGACGGTGATGCCGTGACCGGCGAAGGCCTCGTCGATGATCTGACGGTCCCGCATGTCGGCGGTGAGCAGCGCCAGCGGCAGCTGCGCCGCCTCGGGCCACGTCAGCGTCGACGTGCCGGCGGGCAGCATGCTGGCCGTCGACAGCAGCACGTAGTGCTCCTCGTAGAGCGGCACCAGGTTCACGTCGTGGGCGTCGTCGGTGGCGGTGTGCACGATGGCGGCGTCCAGCTCGAACTCGCGCACGCGCCGGTACAGCTCGGTGGCCGCCAGCCGGGAGAGGATCTGCACCTTCACCAGCGGATGCTCCGAACAGAACGCCGAAAGCACCAGCGACGCCGTCGTGGAGGCGGTGGGCACCGTGCCCAGCCGAAGCGTTCCCGCGATGCCGGATCGCACTGCGTGCACCTCGGCCTTGAACGCGTCGTGTTCGGCGAGAATCCGTTTGGCCCACACGACCAGTCGCTCGCCCTCGGGCGTGAGGCCCTCGAAGCTGTGTCCACGGTTGATCAGCGTGACGTTGAGCTCGCGTTCGAGCTTGCCGATCGCCGCGGATAGCGCGGGTTGTGAGACGTAGCACTTCTCGGCCGCCCTGGCGAAGTGGCGCTCCTGGGCGACCGCCACGAAGTACTCCAGTTGACGGAAAAGCACCCGCGCGCTCCTTGATGTTCGGGCTAGGCCATCGGGCACCGGCCTGGCTGAGGCTAACACGGCTTTGCTGCCGCGAAAGCCGTTGTGCCGCCACCGGTTTTGCGCGGCCTCCGACGGTTCAACGCTTTTCGGGCGTGGGCGGCGTCGTGATGCGCGCCGCGGGCCGGCCCGAGTGGCGGCGGGCGGCGGATCCAGCGAACACGGCAATGTTTGCTGAAAACCGGAATGCGCCGACAACCAGTAGAATATCGTTGTGTCCGTCCAACCATCGCAAAGGGTAAGCGCCATGCGTCGAGCGGTTCGTTATCTATTCGTTATGGTAGCGATCGTCGGCATGGGCGCGTTGGGCAGCGGCGCCCGCACCGTGGCCGCCGTCCCGCTGCCCGAGCCGGTCCCCGGAGTTGCCGCCGTTTTGCCCGCTAACGGAGCCCTGGTGGGGGTTGCGCACCCGGTCGTGGTCACGTTCACCGCCCCGGTCACCGACCGCACCGCCGCCGAACGGACCATCCACGTCACGTCGCCGAGCGACATGCCCGGCCATTTCGAGTGGGTCGAGAACAACGTCGTCCAGTGGGTTCCGAACCACTACTGGCCCACCCACACGCATGTCTCGGTGGGGGTGCAGGCCCTCACAACGGGCTTCGACACCGGTGACGAGTTGCTCGGCGTCGCCAGCCTGTCCGGGCACACCTTTACCGTCAGCCGCAACGGCGAAGTGCTGCGCACGATGCCGGCATCGATGGGCAAGCCCAGCCGCCCCACCCCGATCGGCAACTTCACCGCCCTGGAAAAGGAACGCAGCGTCGTGATGGACTCGCGGACCATCGGGATCCCGCTGAGTTCACCCGAGGGCTACAAGATCACGGCGCAGTACGCGGTGCGGGTCACCTGGAGCGGCGTGTATGTGCACTCGGCGCCGTGGTCGGTCGACTCGCAGGGCCACGCCAACGTCAGTCACGGATGCATCAACCTGAGCCCGGATAACGCGGCTTGGTATTTCAACCAGGTCAACGTCGGCGATCCCATCCAGGTCGTGGCCTGACCGCCCGGCCGAAACCGGTGCGCACAAAGGCATTCCGCGCCCAGACGTTTGGAACTGCGGTAGCCCGGCCCGATTTGGGCTAGGCGGGCAAAGCGCCCTTGATGGCCGCGTCCTGCTTGCGGGCGACGTCGATCGCCAGGCCAGGATCGATGGGATCGTTGGGGGCGCTGTCGAATTCCAGGTTGACCAGCGCCTTGCCCTCGTTGAAGAGGACGACCGTGATCGCCTGGGAATTGCCCGGGGCGCTACCGGAAATCATCGCCCCGTTGGTTCCGATATCGACGGGCTGCCACGTTCCGCTGACCTTGCCCGCGTAGTTGGCCTTGGTGTTCTCGATTCCCGCCGCCGCCACCTTCGGGTCGGCGACGATCAGGATCGTGGCCCCGATCCGGCGGCTGTTGTCGGCATTGGCGAAAAGCTGCGCGACGCCCGGCGCGTTGTTCGGGTTCAGCACCGGCGGCTGCGGAGTCGTGAAGTCGCCGCCGATGTCGCCGGCCTTGATCAGCAAATTGCTGTAATCGGTCTGCTGTCCCGGGGCAGGGCTCGTGACCGCGCTCGAACCGGTCGACGACGTGGCCCCGGGCAGGGACGTGGAGGGGGACGAATGATGGTAGTCACCGCAGCCGGTGGTCGCGGCGCCGACTACCGCGGCGACCGCCCAGCCGGCGACGGTGATCCGAGCGAGCTTCATGGGGTTCCCTCCGTGTCCATCCCTGTCCCGTCCGCGGCGCCTGACGCTACTGCGAAATGCGGACGGTAACAAGGGGACGGCACACGCCTATGCTGGCCGCAGGCGGTGCCTATTCACGGGATGAGGGGGACCAGATGTCGGCTGGGGTGGCGCGAGCGGTTCGATTCGACCGCTACGGGGGCCGCGACGTGTTGTACGTGGCGGATGTGGACATGCCGTCGCCCGGCCCGGGCGAGGTGGTGGTCGAGGTTCGCGCCGCGGGGATCAATCCTGGCGAGGCGGCCATCCGAAGCGGGGCGATGCACGACATGTTCCCCGCCACCTTTCCGTCCGGCGAGGGCAGCGACCTCGCCGGAGTGGTGACCGCCGTGGGACCGGGGGTCACGGGGCTTTCCGTCGGCGACGAAGTCCTCGGCTTCAGCTTCCGCCGGTCCAGCCACGCCACGCACACCGCCGTCCCGGAAAACCAACTCATTCGCAAGCCCCACGAATTGAGTTGGGAGGTGGCGGGTTCGC
Organism: Mycobacterium sp. NGS34; assembly: GCF_059812845.1. Classification (NCBI taxonomy): domain Bacteria; kingdom Bacillati; phylum Actinomycetota; class Actinomycetes; order Mycobacteriales; family Mycobacteriaceae; genus Mycobacterium; species Mycobacterium sp. NGS34. The sequence continues at coordinate 494,084 of NZ_JCALDM010000001.1, read as the reverse complement.
TGTACGTGGTCGGGGCGACGGCCTATGCCGCCGTTCGCGCCGTCGACCCCCAACCGGGCGAAACAATCGCCGTTTCGGCGGCCGCCGGCGGAGTCGGCGGCCTCGTCGTGCAGCTATTGGCCCTGCGCAAGACGGTGGTGCTCGGCATCTCCGGCCCGGGCAACGCCGACTGGCTGCGCGCACACGGCGTCACCCCCGTCGAATACGGAGAGGGCCTGGCCGACCGGCTGCGAGAGGCCGCGCCCGACGGGATCGACGCGTTCATCGACCTGTTCGGCCCCGACTACATCCAGCTCGCATTGGATCTCGGCGTCGCGCCCGAACGGATCGAGACCATCATCTCGTTCCAGAAGGCCGGCGAGGTCGGCGCCAAAACCGAGGGCAGTGTGGACGCGTCGACGCCGGAAGTGCTTGCCGAGATGGCCGACCTGATCGCTACGGGCGCCATCGATTTCGAGGTAGCAGGAACCTACTCGCTGGACCGCGTCGCCGATGCGTTCGAGGAACTGGAAAAGCGCCACACCCGCGGCAAAATCGTTCTGCTGCCGAACGGTTCACAATGACGTGGCCGGCCCGATGACTCCGGCCTGCACGATCTTGATGATCACGAACACGACGGCCACCACCAGATAGCCGCGCAGGGTAAGCAACCCGGCCCGCCGGATCGGCGACATCGTCGGCCGGTCGAGCACGGCGAGGTTGGGGGTCTGCCAGTGTGCCCGATCCTGTCGGCGCACGGCCCGCCGTTCGGCGCGCGTGAGGAGCGGTGCGTCCTCGAGCTTCTCGACCTCATTGGGATCCAGGCCACCGCCGAGCGCCCCCGCGATGGCTTCCGCGTCCCGCAGGTCGCGATGCCGCCGGCCGGCGATGATCGAGACGGCACCGCCCAGAATGCCGAGCGCGGCGCCGGCCGCGAGTCCGGCCTCGATGGTGGCCGTGGACAGACCAGGGAAGAACGTCGTCGCCGTCAGGGCCAACGACAAAACCACCAGACACCACACGACGGTCCACGCGACGATGTTCTGCCGCACCGTGTTTACCCACGGTCCGAGCACCGCGCGGTCGTTGCAGAGCAGGACCAGGAACACCGTCGCCGAGGGCAGCAGGACACCCGCGAGGGCCTGCACGCCCTGGGTCACCAGGCCGAGGATGTGGTCCGGGCTGAACGCGACCCCGGCCGACACCGCGAGCAGCACGGCGTACCCGCCGTAAAACAGTGGGGCCTCGCTGATCTTCCAATGCAGCGAGTGCCGCTTGCCCAAGGCGTCGCCGACGGCATACGTGGTGGCCAGCCCGATCGCGTTGGCACCGATCAAAGACGCGTCCAGCAAGATGATCGCGAACAGCGCGCCCACCGTGCCGCCGAGGTGCCGGGACAAGCCCGAGGCGACCGCACCCGCGTCGGTGAAGGCACCGGCGTCGGCGGTGCCGGCCAACCCGAACGCCGTCACCGCCATCAAGGCCGTCGCGCCGGCCATCACGACGACGATGCCAATGATCAAATCGGCTCGGGCGTAAGCGATCCAGCGGGTCGTGATGCGCTTGTCGACCACGTTGGACTGCTGAAAGAACAGCTGCCACGGCGCGACCGTGGTGCCCACTATCGCGACGACGAGCAGCAGCACGGTGGAGTTGAGGCCGCCCGGGAACTGCGGCACCAGTCCCCCCGCCGTTGCGTTCAGCGTGGGGTGCGCCATCAATACCAGCGGAACGATCAGCACGTTCACCGCGATCAGCAGGAACATCAGGCCCTCCCAGCGGCGGAACGACCCCCCGGCCACCACGGCGAACAACAACACCGCGGCGGCCGGGATCGCGATCGCCTTGGGACAGCCCAAGAACCCGAGTGCCAGTGATACGCCGATGAATTCGGTGACGATGGTCAACGCGTTGAGGATCAGCAGATCACCGACGCTGAAGGCGCCCCAGAACTTGCCGAAGCGCTCGAAGATCAGCCGCGCGTGGCCGACCCGGGTGACCGCGCCCAGCCGCAGCACCATCTCCTGATTCACGTACAGCACCGGGATCAGCAGTGCCAACGTCCACAACAGACCCATGCCGTAGTTCTGCCCCGCCTGGGCGTACGTCGCGACGCCGCCGGCGTCGTTGTCGCCGACCATCACGATCAGCCCGGGGCCGGTGATGACCATCAGTGTCCGCAGCCGCCGCCAGCGGCGGCCGGTGCCCCCGCCGTCGCGGCGGATGCGGCCGAACGCGCCGACGATGTCGCCGGCGTGCGCCGAATCCAGCACGGCTTGGACCGGCGCCTCGGTGCGTGCGCCGCCCTCGAGCTCCGCGGAAATCGACGTCATCGAATCCTCGCTATCTCAACCAAGTTCGGCTCGGGTCGGCGAATCAGCGGCGGGCGCTGTCCGACGGGTGCGCGCCCAACGATGCCGAGATAACCGCAATCGGCATCCGCGAGACATAGAGGTTGGCCCGCTCCTGCGGGGTCAGCGCGCTGCGCGCGTGCAGCTTGCTGACCAGGAGGCGGCCGATGCGCAGCATCGACCGGCCGCGTCCCCGCTGAGGACCGGTAGGACGGTGTGTAACAACAAAAGCCATGATCGTCTCCTGTCGGGAGGTCCGATCGGCCCGTGGCATACGCTGGCCGCCCGCAAAGTGCTTGACGCGCAGCGTTATCGAGCACCCGAGAAATCAGGCGGCGGAGAGAATGCCGGAACCGGATCGGGACAAGACGGAATTGGGATACGGACTGTCGCCGGGACTCATCTCGCCCTCACCTCCTCACGGCCGGGACACACGCGGGTGTCGTCACAGTCACCTGAACGGGAGGAAGCGAAATGACCGGCGAAAACCGCCGGTCGCACCCCTCTCGTCGGAGCTTCGGCACTGCACGGCGTATCCGGTGGTCCCGGAAGCCACTTGGGCTCAACCCTTGGGTCCGGGAAGAGCTGTCCTGACCCGGGGCGTCTCTCGACGTTCGGGGTCAGTGGCCTATATCCGTGCAGACGCCTCACCTACCGAGGTGCTTGCCCGTCCATCTTGCACCGCGACGCAATGCGCGTCAAATTGCTTTACGCAACCATTACGTTGGTTTCTGTTAACCCAACGGGCCCATCTGCCGCCGCGACTACCCTCGAAACCATGGCTAATACTTTGCAGGCGCACAGGGTCGCGACGGTGCTCGACCGGATGTACACCGAGACGAAGAACCAGATGTCGACGTTGCGTGAAAAATTCAGCGATTTCGACCGACCGATGAGCGCGCAGGAGCGCGCCGACGCCATGAGCGAGTTCTACATCCCCGTGACGCCGGAGGCCGGTCGACTGCTCTACGCCCTGGTGCGGGCGACCCGGCCGACGACCATTGTCGAGTTCGGCATGTCCTTCGGAATCTCCGCGGTGCACCTGGCCTCGGCGGTGCGCGACAACGGCGCCGGCCGGGTGGTGACCACCGAGCTCAGCGCCACCAAGATCGCCGCGGCCAGGCAGACGTTCGCCGAGACCGGCCTGGACGACGTGATCACCATCCTCGAGGGAGACGCGCTGACCACGCTGGAAAAACTGGACAGTGCCGTCGATTTCGTCCTGCTCGACGGGTGGAAGGATCTCTACCTGCCGGTGCTCGAACTGCTCGAACCGCGCCTGTCGACCGGTGCCCTGATCGTCGCCGACAACGCCAGCGCCGCGGACATGCGGCCCTATCTCGACCGCGTGCGTGACCCGGACAACGGATACGTCAGCTTCAACTTCCTGGTCCGGGAGACCGACAGCATGGAAATCAGCTGCCGCACGGGCGATTAACGGTCATCTCAGGGATTCCTCGAGCCAGGGCGTCAGCCATTTCACCCCTTCAGGGGTGAGGTGGACGCCATCACTGCGCACCTTTATGCCGTCGACCTTGGCCGTGTAAACCCCGTCCGGGCATAACTTTTTGTTCAGGTCGAGGACCTGGACGCCGCCGCGCTGGCCAACCGTTTTGCGCAGCATGGTATTCCACAGGTTGACGCGATCGGGCTGGTCCTCCGGATACAGGCGACCGTCCGGCTTCTCGCCGCCCCGGCTGTACGGCACGGTCGCCACCACCAGACGAACACCGTTGGCGCTCAAGATGTTCAGCGCCCGCTGCAATTCGCCGTTGAGGTAGGCGTCGAAGGTCGGGTCACCGATATGGGTCCATTGCCCCTCGTTGACACGATCGACGGTCTCCCACCGGCCGATGATCAGCAGCGCCACGTCCGGCTGATCCTGGCCGAGCTGCGCCGACCACCTGATGGGCCAGCCGTCGCATTCCGGTCGCTGCTCAAGGGTTTGGCCGATGTACCGGTACGGCGTGCCGCGCACCAGGCTGCAGCCGATGACGGTGTGGTCGAGGAACGCGAACCCGGGCGTCGGCGGGAGGTAGTGCATCCAGGTCCACCCGATCGAATCGCCGAACACCGAAACGGTGAAGGGCCGGTGGGGATCGCGGGGTGCGGGCCGGCCGGCGCCGGGCGGGGACGGCGACACCGCGGCCACCGCCGAGACCCCCGGCGGCAGGCCTTCCCGCAAGCCGGGCCCGGTGCCCACCGGGATCACCAACAGCGTCACCGCGGCGGCGCTGGCCACGGTGGCCGCCGCGAGCGGCAGTAGCGGCACCCGCGCCGGCCGCCACCGCCGGATCGGTTGTTCGATCAGCCACCACGAGGCGGCGGCGACGACCACCGTGGCGCCACACCGGGCGGCGAACAGCGGCAGGCCGGACCATCCGGTGCGTTCTCCGTTGAGGGCCAGAAAGATTGGCCAGTGCCACAGGTACACGCCGTAGGAGATGGTGCCCAGCCACACCAGGGGGCGCAGGGCCAGGATGCGGGCGACGGCACCACGCTGCTCCATCGCCACCGGGGCGACCACGACGACGGATGCGACCGCGACGCCGATCAGCAGGCCGTGCCGAAACTCGCCGGCGCGGCCCGACGCGAAGTGGGTCGCCGCCGCCAGCCCCGCCAGACCGAGTAACGGCAGAACACGGGCGACCCGGCGCCCCCACCGGGTCCGGATGAGGCACCAGCCGCGGTTCATCGACGGCCAATCCCTAACCAGCAGTGCCGCCGCCGCGGCACCGGTGAGCAACGCCTCCGCGCGGGTGTCGGTGCCGAAATATATTCGGTCCCGGGTGGAGTCGGAGGCCAGGACGATGGCGAGCGCCGCGGAAGCGAGCGCGCCGGCGGTGGCGATCAGAAAGGTGGCGAACCGCACCCCGCCGACGGTGGCCCGCCTGAAGTAGCGCCTGGCCCGCGCGGCGAGCAGCAGGGTCACCCCGATCAGCAGGACCGGCCAGACGAAGTAGTACTGCTCCTCCACCCCGAGCGACCAGGTGTGCTGCAGCGGCGACGGCGGGGCGCCCTGGGTGAAATAGTCGGTCTTTTGGGCCACGAACCGCCAATTCGCGACCCAGAGGAACGCGGCGATCGCGTCGTCGCGCAACCCGGTGAGCGACTGGCTGGGCAGGAGTTCGCGGGCCGCGCCCACGGTGAGCACCATCAACACCAGGGCCGGCAGCAGCCGTCGCGCCCGCCGGATCCAAAAGCCGGTCAGCCCAATGCGACCGGTGCGCTGCAGCTCGTCCAGCAGCAGCGCGGTGATCAGGAATCCGCTGAGGACGAAGAAGACGTCGACGCCGATGAAGCCGCCGCCCACGCCGGGGATGCCGCCGTGCCCGACGAGCACCAGGGTGACCGCGATCGCGCGAAGCCCGTCCAGCGCCGGGATGCCGTTGCGCCGCTCCGGTTGATCCCAGATCGCGAGCCGGCCCACCCGGCGCACCGGGGCGACCCATCGCGGCCGCCGATCAGAACGCGCCGGTGCGGGGTGCCTCCCGCCCGGCTCAGTGTCCGCGGTTAAAGCGCCCTGGCCACTTTGTCGCCCGGCGCCAAGATTGATGCCGATACGTCGCTGCCCCTCCTCTTGATCGCAGCCAGCCTAGTTGCGAGGCAGCCCGGATACGCGGAAGACACGCGCGCTCGAAGCCGCATCAGAGGGGAAATCGGTTGCGGATCCCGTTGAAGCGTTCCCACATCAAAGCGGTGCGTTCGGCGGCGGTGACGCGCGCGGTTTCCGGGGGCAACGCCTGCGCCAGTTCGGCGTGTTTGGCGAGCCGGGTGGTCAGCGTCGCGGGCTGGCCCGCGAGCATGTGGCGGTAGGTCAGGTTCCCGCGTTCGAATCCCTGGGTGTCGATCCAGTTGTGAAAGCCCGGGTCCCGGTGGGCCAGAATCAGTCTGACTTTGCCGTCGTCGTCGACCGATGCGCGGCTCGGGGTGTAGCTGACCGGCCGGTAGAGGAAGTCCATGCTGGTGAAGTAGGCCCCCATGTTCGTGATCATCCACAAGCCCTCGTGGGCGTCGAACTCCACGATGAGGGCCTCGTCGGGGCCGAGTTCCCAGTACATGTTGGCGGCGGTCCGGCCGCGTTTGCCGTCCGCGTCGGATGCGTCGGGGCGCGGAAACCGGTTCGGATGTTCACGGTCGACGCCGCCGTGGGTGAAAGGGAACTCGGGCCAGTCGCTCATCAGCCCGGTGACGAAATCACCGGCCCAGCGCATGGCCGCAACCATGGTGGCGGGAGTGGGCAGCGGCTTCGGCGACGTCATGTCGACGCGCTCGATCCGCATCCGGGCGGGGTTCTCGTCCCAGCGGTCGAAGCCCTGGCGGATGAACAGCTTGCGCGAATCCGCGGTGGTCGGCAGCCAGTTCGGGCCGCGCTTCGGGCCGCCGATGTAGAGCTCGAAGGTGCCGTCCGGCTCGACACGGAGTTGGTGCCCGAACAGGTTGACCTCCGGCACATCGCCGAACGGCTCGTGCAGGACACCCGGACCGCCGGGACGCGTGCCCTGCACGGTGATGTTGAAAAAGGGTGCGGTGCCGCGGGTTCCGGTGATCCGGTAGGTGGATTCGCCGTCGATCCACGCCTGTTGATAGGTGAAGTCGGCGCAGTCTCCGCCCAGCTTGCGGGTCGGGTTGCAAAAGGCGTGCAGCACCGGGTAGCGGGTGTCGCGGGTTTCCAGGGCCAGATCGAAGGCCTGCCCCAGGTTCTGGGTCAGGAAGCGAAACGCGTCGGCGCGCTGCAGGCCGGAGGTCGCGTTCAGATCTTTGAACGCCCGCTTGCCGGCGGCCTGCAATCGCGCACAGAACTCGACCCACGCCCGGTCGAGTGCCGCGTCGTCTGGTCCATCGCCGAAAGCCATCGCGCCCCTGCCTCTCTCGGCTTCTCAGCCGCCGAGTCCGTCGAGCATCGCGCTCACCGTCGCGCACGCCCGCGCGGCCGCCGCTAACCTGCCCTCCGCGTCGATGCGCGGACCGAGCAGTTCCAGGTCGAAACCGAATCGATAGCCCTCGGCCAACGCCTGCGCCACGAAGGGTTCGATCGGGATCGCGCCGTCGCCGGGTACCGCGCGGGCCGGCAGGGCCCGGTCCCCCAGCACGTAGTCGCTCAATTGGATCAGTTGCGTGCGGGGGAGCGCCCGTCGCAGCAGGCCCGCGAGATCGGCTTCGGCCCAGCAGTGAAACAGGTCGATGCAGATGCCGATCCCCGCCTGCTCGGCGAGGGTGATCGTGTCACGCAGGGTGTGCGCGAGATGGATGTCGGCGTAGAGGCTCGACGCGTTCTCGATGGCCAGGCCGACGCCGGCCTGCTCCGCCTGTCGCACGCACGGCTCGACCGCGCGACAAAACCGCTCGGCCGCCCGCTCCCAGGTGAGCCCGGTCCGGCCGCCGGTGAGCATGTAGATGCATCGCGCACCGGTGGTGGCGGCGGCGTCGATCAGCCGGGACAGGTCTTCGGCGCCGCCGAACAGGTGGTAGACCGCCTCGACCGCGTAGCCTTCGGCTCGAATCAGGTGAGCGAAGCCGGGGTCGAGCAGTTGCGTGTCGAGGACGCTCAGGTGGCGCAGGCCGAGGGCGGTCCAATTCTTCTGTAGTTCAGCGGTATCCGCTCCGAGGAATGTCACGTTGTGGACCGAGAGCCGTTCGCGCGCGGTCATGTCAATCGCGCTTTTCGATGCTGACCCCGAATCGTTCCCGGAAGGGCGCGAATTCGGCGTGCAGGTCTTCGAGGTTCTCGCCGATGTCGGTCAGCAGCCTGGTTGAGTACCGGAACTTTCCGTAGCGGTCGCCGCGATTGTTGGCCAGGTAATCACGCATCGACGCCTCGGCCGCACCGGTGAGGGCCCGCCCGCAAAAGGCGTAGTAGCGTCCGACCGTCGCGACCGGGTCGGCGATGAAGTCGGTGTAGGGGATGTGCAGGATCCGCGGATCGTCCACCATCGGGTTGGACATGGTGTTGGCGATGCTGGCGCGGGTCATCTCGAGGTGCTTCTTCGCCTCGACCGTGAGATCGATCGGGCCGACGATGCCGTCGAGGATGTCGGCCATCATCATCGTGCGCGACGCCGCCACCTGGACCGGGTCGCGATGCAACCACAGCAGGTTCGCGTCTGGATACGCATCGAAGAACTCCTCGAGGCGAAAGCCGTGGAATCCCTTCAGCACCCAGTATTTTCGGGGCCGGCGGTACTGGAACTGCTGCAGCATCGCCTTGTGGAGGCGGTATTGCGCGGCCGGGTCCGTCGGCAGACCGCCGACGAGGGTCTGCATCGGCACCCGCCACCACGCGGTGGGGGTCATTACCCGAAAGTCGAAGGCCCAGGTGCGCTCGTCTTCGGGGAGGCCGTCGCCGAGCATGTCGTTGTACGGGTGGCTGAGCAGCCACTTGGGCATCTTCGCGTTGATCTCGCGCCAGTCGGCGTCGGCCCGGGCCCGACGGGGGTCGTCCGGGCCGGCGAGGCCGGGCGGCGGCGACGGGTACATCACCTCCCAGAAGCGCAGCGCGCGTGCGTGCGGGTCCACCGCCATCAGCGCGTGCATGAGCGTGGTACCCGACCGCGGCTCCCCCGTCACGAACATCGGATGGTCGACCACCTCGGCAGGGATCGGGTAGCGGTTGCGGTCCTCGATCAGCTCCAGCCGTGACGTCAGCAGCCAATGACAGACGCGTTCCGCCTGCTCAATGCCGTTGGCGTCCATGCCGATATCGTTCAGGTGGTCGACGGCCAACCGGAATCGTTGCGGCAGTGTCGGGTCGCCGTAGTCGTCCAGTCCCGTCTCGGCCCGTGCGCGGGCAAGCATCGCGTTCGCGTCGAGCCCCGCCGTCATGGTCGGCCGCCACACAAGGCCAACAGTTCGTCTTCCGTCTTGCGGACGTTGGCCGCCGACGCGGCGCTGAACTCCAGTCCGGCCATCGCCCCGTAATCCAGGATCTTGGGGACGCGCAGCCCTGCGTCCACATACGACTTGATGATTCGGGCGACCTGTGCGGGGGTGCCGTGCGGCACGACCGCCCGGATCGCTTCGGGCTTGACCCGGCCCAGGAAGTCGACGATCCGTTCGCGCGTCAGCGTCGTGGGGTCGATGTCGTGGAACCCGCCCCAGTCGTCGCCCATCGGATGGTCGAAGCCGAAGCCGCGCAGCACGTCCGCCGACACCTGCAGCAGGAACGCGGCCACCAGCGGGGCGCGGACGATCCGCTCGATCGCCTCGTCGTCTTCGCCGATCAGGCAAACCTGCACGTAGCACGGCGTGATCGCCATCGGGTCGCGGCCGGCCCGTTCGGCCGATTGCCTTACTACGCCGAGCATCTCGGCGTAGTGCTCGGGCGTCCAGGCCCCGGCCGGCCACCAACCGTCGGCGTAACGTCCGACGATGTCGAGCATCCGGGGCCCGCTGGCGCCGATCCAGATCGGCGGGAAGCGCCCGTCGTACGGCTCGGTGTCGAGCCGGCCGTGATTCAGCCGGTAGAAGCGCCCCTCGAAGTCCACCGGCCCGTCGCTGTCCCAAAACAGGCGGATGACTTTCAGCGCCTCCTCGAAGCGGCCGACGGGTCGGGCGAAGTCGAATCCGTAGGGCACGATGTTTTCGCTCTCACCGCTGCCCAGGCCCAGGATGAATCGACCCCGGGACAGGTGATCGATGGTCAGCGCGCTTTGGGCCAGCATCGCGGGGTGGCGACGCACCGTGTCCACGACACAGGTGGCCAGGGGCACCGTCTCGGTCAGCACGGCCGCGGCCGCGGCGACCGCCATGCCGTCGAGGTTACGATGCGGCGACGGCGAAGCCGTTGCGAGATCGGTGAATTCCGGGGTCCACAGTGCGTCGGGCCAAAAGCTCACCATGTGATCGGGCAGCCAGATCGAGTGGTATCGGCCGGTATCCAGCTCGGCCAGGCCGGACAGGTTCAGCGGCAGCGCCGTGCGCAGAAACGCGGCGGGCGAAACGTTCACCGCCGACTTCCGTCCCGGTTCGCCGCGACACTTAAACGGCACACACGACACGCCGCGGCGGGTGTGCGTAGTTTCAGTCTCGCGTTCACCTCGGCACCCACTCCGAGTTCAGCGCGAAGTCCGACATGTACCTGGTCGAACTCCAGCCGCCGTCGACGACGATCGTCTGCCCGTTGATGAAACTCCCTCCGGGTGAGCACAAGAACGCGACGGTGCTGGCTACGTCGTCGATGGTGCCCAGCCGCTGATGCGGCGTCAGCTCGGTGTTGATCTTGCGGAACCGGCTGTCCTGCAAACGTTTCTCGACCATCGGCGTCACGGTCACGCCGGGTGCGACCGCGTTGCAGCGGATACCGGCGGCGCCGTACTGGCAGGCGATGTGGGTGGTCAGCGCGGTCAGACCGCCCTTGGCGGCGGAATAGGCGCCGCCGCGAAGGCCGCCGACGACGGCGAAGGTCGACGTGATGTTGATGATCGCCGACCCGGGCCCCATGTGGGGCAGGACTTCGCGCGCGAGCCGAAACGGCGCCCGCAGCATCACACCCAGGAAGTAGTCCAGGGTTTCGTCGTCGGTTTCGTGTACCGGCTTGGGGTTGCCGACCCCGGCGTTGTTGATCAGGAAGTCGATGTGACCCCACCGCTCGACGGCGAGGTCGACGATGCGCCGCGGCGCGTCGTCGCGGGTCAGGTCGACCGCGAGCGTCGCGACCCGCGCCGGGTCGCCGATGGACTCGTGCAGCCCGGCCAGTCGGTCCTCGTCGCGGCCCGTGCCCAGGACCGCCATTCCCATCTCGGCCAGTTTCTGTGCGCAGCCCAACCCGATGCCGCTGCTCGCGCCCGTGACAATTGCGACCTGCATCTCACCCATCCCGTGTTAGAGCCGCCCTGATCCGATGTTTGAGGACCTTGCCCGCGTCGTTCTTGGGCAGCGCGTCCCAGATGACCACCTGTTCGGGGGCCTTGAATTTCGCGACGCCCTTGCCTTGCAGGAGCGCGAGCAGGTCGGTGACGTCCGGGGCCGGCCCGCCGGCGGGCACGATGACGGCGCACGCCCGTTCGCCGGTTCGGTCGTCGGGCACACCCACGATCGCGATTTCGGCGATGCCGGGGTGGTCGGCGAGCAGGTCCTCGACCTCCTTGGCCGAGATGTTCTCGCCGTTGCGGATGATGACGTCCTTGGCCCGGCCGGTCACGACGAGGTATTGGCCTTTCAAACCCGCTGAGACCCAGCGCCCGAGGTCCCCGGTGCGGAAAAACCCTGCGGCATCGAACGAATCGGTATCGTCTTGCCGGTGCCGGTAGCCCAGCAGCATCTGCGGGCCGCGAACGCAGATCTCCCCGTCGCCGTCCGGCGCCCAGGCGTGCGCAACGAGTTTGATCTCGGCGATCCCGGCCCGTCCGTCGGTGTCCGCGGCTCGGTCGGCTTCGTCGCGCCGGGGCGCGCCGACCGTCGCGACGGGCACCTCCGTGCAGCCGTACACCCGGGTCACGACCGCTCGGTCGAAATATTCGGCGGCGCGCCGGATCAGCGACGGCGACACCGAGGCGCCGCCGCAGATGAACACTTTCAGGTCGGGCAGGCGACTGCCGGCGCGTTCGGCGGCGGCCAGCAGCTGCTGCAAAAACGGTGTCGCCCCGGCCATGTGGGTGCAGCGCTCGCCGTTCATCAGGGCCACGGCCGCCGCCGGGTCCCACCGGTCCATGAGCACCGCGGTCGTGCCCAGCAGCAGCGGGCATTCGAACGCGTAGATCGACCCGCCGATGTGGGCGACGGGCGACGGGACCAGGAAAGTGTCGCCCGGCTCGACGTTCCAGTGGTCGCGGATCTGACGGATCAGGGCGTGTATCGAATTGTGGCTGTGCAGGACGCCTTTCGGGCGGCCGGTGGTGCCCGACGTGTACAGGACCATCCGCACGGCATCGGGATCCAGGGCCGGCAGCGGCGCGGGATCCGGGCGGTGCTGCAGCAGAGCCGGGTACGGCGTGTGCGGGCCGGTTCCGGTGCCACGCAACACCACCACCTCGGGGGCGGGTCTCATCGCGGCGGTCACGCGTTCGAGCATCGCCGCGTAGTCGTGGCCGCCGAACAGGTGCGGGACGAAGATCATCGCGGATTCGACGTCTTCGAGGATGAAACGCAAATCGTGGTCGCGCAGCGACGGCAGGATCGGGTTCACCACCATCCCGGCCAGGGTCGCGGCCAGATAGACGACCGCGGCCTCGTGCCAGTTCGGGAGCATGAATGACACCGCGCTGCCGGTCGGCATGCGCTCCAGCAGGGCGTGGGCCAACCGGGTCGCCTGGTTGTACAGCGTGGCGCAGTCGAGCCGAATATCCGCATCCACCAACACGGTTCGCTGCGGTGAGGTTTCCGCGGCCGCGCGCAGCGCGTCGGCGAGCGTGGTGGTGACCCACAGCCCGCGCCGGTGGGCCTCCGCCGCGCGAGCCGTGTCGATCACCGCACTCGCCCTAATCATTGACGCGGCGCATGGTCATCGCGTACCGGAAGCTCGAGGACAGGTGGGTGTTGACCGTGACCTGAGCGACCTCGCCGTCGGAGGTCTTGTAGGTGCGCCGCATCTCCAGCGCAGCCGTGCCCGCCGCGACCCCGAGTCCGTCGGCCAGCTCCGCCGGCAGCAGCACCGCGGCGATCTCCTGCCGCAACTCGGCGATGCTCACCCCGAACAGGTCCTCGATCAACGGAAAGATCGGGCCGGTGTGACGTTGCAGCAGCCGGCCGACGGCGGCGAAATCGCGGTTGATGTAGTACTCCGTTCGGCACAGGGGCGCCGACGCGCCGTCGGCCCGTCGGTAGCCCCGCACGGACAGCCACTGCGTGCCGGCGGGCAGCCCGGTCTGTGCGGCGAGTCCGTCGTCGATCGTCACCATCTCGTTCGACTCGATGTTCAGCTGCGCTCCGGACGCGAACGCGAGCAGGTCGTCGATCGACATCGTGTCCTGCGCATAGGAACTCGACGCCGGCCGGGGAACCACCCGGGTGCCGGCGCGGGGCCGCGATGCGACCAGATTGTCCTCGCGCAGCCGGCGCAGGGCTTCGCGGACGGTGTAGCGGCTGACCGCGAATCGCTCGCACAATTGGTGTTCGGTCGGCAACTGCGAGCCCACCGGGTACACGCCGTCGACGATCTCCTTGCGCAGCGTCCGCGCGATCTGCAGATAGCGGTGCTCGCTCGAGATGGCTTGGGACATCAGCCGCCGTCCCGCGGTCGGCGCAGTGCCAGGACGCTGCCGTCCCCGTCGGCGGAGACATAGAGCGCCCCGTCTGGGGCGGCCGCGATCCCGGCGAAGGGGCCCTGCGGGCCGGAGAACGGCGGCATGCCTTTCAGCGGCTTGGGCACCACACCGGGCGGGGGGCCGACCGGCAGTCCCGACGCGATGGTCCGCCGAACCCCGGTGTTCGTGTCGAACGCGACCAAGTCCTTGGCGCCCGCGTCGACGATGTAGAGCACGCCGTCGTGCACGCAAATGCCCTGGGGCCGTTGCAGATCGGCGACCACGGTGTCGATGGTCGACCCGTTCAGTCGCACTACCCGTCCGGCGCCGGCCTCCGCGACCAGGCACGCCCCGTCCCCGCCGATCGCGACGCCGACCGGCTCGCGCAGGTCGCGGGCCAGCACGTCGACACCGTCGGGCCGCAACGACAGCACCCGGCCGGTGCCCAACTCGGCGACGATCACCCCGGCCGGCCCGACCGCGACTCCGTAGAGCTGGTCGAAACCGTCTGCCAGCACCTCGGTTTCGCTCGCCGCCGGCCGGTAGCGGCCGACCTGGCCGCCCGAGGTCGTGACGACGAACTCGCCGGGCCCGCTCGCCGCGACGCCGCGCAGGAAGCCGGGATAGCCGGGGTTGAACAACATCCCCACGGTCTGCAACGACCCGTCGGGCGCGGCGGCATAGAAGTACGTGCCGTCGGCGATGTAGAGCCGACCGTCGTGGCCCACGGTCAGATCCAGCGGCCAGTTCAGCCCGCCGGGCAGCACCGTCCGCGTCGCGCCGTCCGGCGATATCTCGGTGATCTCGCCGGTGAAGTTGGACACCAGCACCCGGTCGCCGACGAGGGTGCAGTTGTCCAGGCCCGGACTGAGCTGGGCGAGCAGCCGCCGCTCGCCGCTGCGCGGATCGATGCGCAGCACCTGCCCGCTGGCCACCTGAGTCGAGACGATGTGGCCCTGCGAGTCGAACTTGACCGAGTCGGGCACACCGAGATCTCTTGCGACGCATTGCGTTTCGCCGCCATCGGGATCGACGCGCCAGATCTCGTTGGCGCCCATCACGGGGAAATACAGCAGCCCGTCCGGGCCGACCTCCATCGCGTTCGGGGAGGGCACGCCGTCCAGCAGGACCCGCGGCGGCCCGCCGTTGCGGTCCAACTCCAGCAGGCGCCCGCCCTCGCGGCATTCGCCGATGAACAACCGGTCCCGATGAACGGTGATGCCGTTGGCCGACGGAACGTCGTCGCGCAGCACCCGCGTCCGGCCGGCGTTGTCGCGCACGCTGACCCGGCCGTCCATCACCTCGGTCGCGTACAGGTTGCCGCGCGCGTCGAACGCGACGTCGTCGGGGGCCACGATCTCGCCGCCCTTGGCGCTCACGACCGCAAGCTCCCCGGTGCGGTGATCCAGCGCGCTGATCTGGCTGCCGGTCACCTGCGCGATGTACACGCGCCCGTCCGGGCCGGTGCGCAGGCCGTTGGCGCCGAACAGGCGGCTGGCGGCGGTGACCCGTTCGAGTCGCCAATCGTCGGCGACGTCGATCGACTGCGGGACCGCATACCGGGATGGCTGCGTTGCCACGCCCCGTGAGATGGACATGCCGTGCGAGGTCCTTCCGTCAGCCGTTTGAGCTGGACGCTATCAACTCCGCCTAGTCCAGACAATAGCTTCCGGAGCAGCCGGTGTCGGTCTTGACAGCCCAGTCCACCGATGGGAATAGTGTTCTCCAAAGGACAGAACGCGGTATCTTGTCCGGACAAAACTTGGCAGTAGATAGCAGGTCATGGACGGTCTTCTCGGGCTAGACGGGCGCGTCGTCGTGGTTTCCGGTGCCGGCGGCGGCGGCATCGGCACGACCGTGACGGCCATGGCCGCCCGCGCGGGGGCAACCGTGATCGCGGTGAGCCGGTCGAAGGAAAACCTCGACGAGCACGTCGCCCCGCTGGCTCAACAGGGCCTGGCGGTGGTGCCCGTCGCTGCCGACGCGTCGACCGACGAGGGCATCGCCGCGGTGATCGACCAGGCCCGGCGCGCCGACGGGAGCCTCTACGGTCTGGTGAACGTCGCGGGCGGCGCCGAGCCGTCGACGTGGATGCCGTCGACCCGGGTGACGCGCGACGACTGGCGCAAGATCTTCACCGACAACCTCGAAACGGCGTTCTTCATGAGCCGGGCCGTCGCGGCCGAACTCGTCGCGCAGCAGCGGCCGGGGTCGATCGTGTCGATCTCGTCGATCAGCGGCATGAACACCGCGCCGTTTCACATCGCCTACGGGACCGCCAAGGCCGCGATCGCGGCGATGACCCGCACGATGGCGCTCGAGTTGGCTTTGTCGGGCGTCCGGGTGAATGCGGTGGCGCCCGGCGTCACCGAGACCGCGGCCTCGCGCACCTACGTGGACGAAGACCCGGACCGGGATCGGCAGGCGATCGCGATGGGCCGGCGCGGCCGGCCCGAGGAGCAGGCCGGCGCCATCCTTTTCCTGCTCTCGGACCTGTCGAGCTACATCACCGGCCAGACGCTGCTCGTCGACGGCGGCCTCGACCTCAAGTGGAGCCATCTCGGCGCCGACAACACGTCGCTGTTCCTCAAAGACGAATCCTTCCGCGCGGCCATTAGGAGGATGTCGTGACTGACACGGAAGTCCAAGTGACCGAAGAACTTTCGAAACCCATGACGATCGGCGTCGAGGCGTACATCAGCGAGGACTACGCCCGCGCCGAGCGCGACAAGCTGTGGCGCAAGGTGTGGCAGCAGGTCGGCCGCGTCGAAGAGCTGCCCGAGGTGGGCAGCTACCTGACCTACGACATCCTCGACGACTCGATCATCGTGGTGCGCGTCGGGCAGAACGAATTTCGCGCGCACCACAACGTCTGCATGCACCGCGGCCGCCGGCTGATCGACACGCCGCAGGGGGCGAAGAACGCCTGCGGCCGCGCCCGCAAGTCGTTCGTGTGCGGGTTCCACGGCTGGACCTACGGTTTGGACGGGGCGTGCACCCACATCCGCGAGCAGCAGGACTGGCAGGAGGCGCTGACTGCGGAGAACACCCACCTGCGGCCGGTCAAGGTCGACACCTGGGGCGGCTGGCTGTGGATCAACATGGACCCCGACTGCGAGCCGCTGGCCGACTACCTGTTTCCCGCCGCCAAGATCCTCGACCCTTTCGGGCTAGAGAACATGCGCTACAAATGGCGCAAATGGCTGTACTTCGACTGCAACTGGAAGGTGGCGCTGGAGGCGTTCAACGAGACCTACCACGTCTACACGACCCATCCGGAGTTCAACAAGTTCGGCGAATTCAAGGGCTGGGCCAAGGCGCAGGGCAAGCACAGCAACATCGGCTACGACGCCCCGGACGACCTCGCCGCGACCAAGTCCAAGATCCGCCTCGGCACCGGCGCCGATCCCCGCGTGTCGACCGCCCAGATGCAGATCTACACGATGGAAGAAACCAACACCTCCACCACCGAGACGCTGGTGAACGCCGCCAAACGACTCGTCGACGAGCTCCCCGAGGGCACCCCGGCGGACAAGGTCCTCGAGCACTGGCTGGCGTCGGCACGCCGCGACGACGAGGCCCGCGGCGTGATCTGGCCGACGATCCCGTCCGACATCCTCGGGCAGGCCGGCACGGCGTGGCAGATCTTCCCGAACTTCCAGATCGGTCAGGGCCTGACGGTTGCGCTGTGCTACGGCGCCCGGCCGGACCCCGGCTACAACCCCGACAAGTGCATCTTCGAGGTGTCGGTGTTCGAACTGTTTCCGAAAGGCGAAGAGCCGCAAACGGAGTGGGAGTACACGCCGGTCGGTGACCCACGGTGGCGCTCGGTGTTGCCCCAGGACTTCTCCAACATGGCCGCCGTGCAGCAGGGCATGAAATCGCTGGGCTTCGGCGGCACCAAGCCCAACCCGTACCGCGAACGCAGCACCGTCAACCTGCACTACCAACTGTCGAAGTACATGGGTACCGGCGAACCGCAGGAGCTTTGAGATAGATGACCATCGCTGAGGAGCCCTGCGGGCCCACCGATGTAGCGCAGGACGTCGACATACACGCGATGCGGGCCAAGTACGCCCAGGAGCGCGAGAAGCGCCTGCGCAAGGACGGCGGCGCGCAGTACCTCGAACTCGAAGGCGACCTGGCCGACTTCTACGAGGTAGACCCATACACTCCGGTGGCCGACCGCGCGCCGATCAACGAGGACATCGAGGTGGCCGTCCTCGGCGGTGGGTTCGCCGGATTGTTGTCGGGTGCCTATTTGAAAAAGGCCGGCGTGCAGGATGTTCGGGTCATCGACATGGCCGGAGACTTCGGCGGAGTGTGGTATTGGAACCGCTTCCCGGGCATCCAGTGCGACAACGACGCCTACTGCTACATCCCAATGCTCGAGGAACTCGACTTCATGCCGAGCAAGAAGTTCGCCGACGGTGCCGAGATCTTCGCGCACTGTCAGGCCATGGGTAAACACTTCGACCTCTACGACGGCGCGATCTTCTCGACCCAGGTCAAGACCATGCGCTGGGATGAGAACATTACCCGGTGGCGGCTGATCACTAACCGCGGCGACGACATCCGCGCACGTTTTGTGGTGATGGCGCAGGGCTCGTACAACAAGCCAAAGCTGCCCGGCATCCCCGGTATCAAGGAGTACCTGGACGGCGGGGGCCACGCGTTCCATTCCGCGCGCTGGGACTACGACTACACCGGCGGCGATGCCAACGGTGGCCTACATAAGCTGGCCGACAAGCGGGTCGCACTCGTCGGCACGGGGGCCACCGGCGTCCAGCTGGTGCCGCATCTCGGCCGTGATTCCAAGCAGCTCTTCGTGTTCCAGCGCACCCCGTCGTCGGTGGACGTGCGGGCCAACACGCCCACCGACCCGGCCTGGGCGGCGGCCCTGCAGCCCGGTTGGCAGGAGAAGCGCAAGCGTAACTTCCACAACTGGTCACCGTTTGTAGGAGTGGTCTTCGGCGAACCGGACCTGGTGTGCGACTTCTGGACCGAATTGGGCCGCAACATGTCCGCCCGGATTGCCGCCAGCCCGGATCCCGCCTCACTGGGGATCGAGGAGATCATGGCGATCCGGGAGGAAGAGGACTACAAGATTATGGACCGGCTGCGCCACCGCGTCGCCGCGCTGGTAGACGACCCCGACACCGCGGAGTCGCTCAAGCCGTACTACCGCTTCATGTGCAAACGGCCGTGTTCGAGCGAGACCTACCTGCCGACGTTCAATCTGCCTAACGTGACGCTGGTGGACGTGTCGGAGTCCAAGGGCGTGGAACGCCTGACGGAGAAGGGCATCGTCGCCAACGGCGTTGAGTACGAGGTCGATTGCGTCATATTCGCCAGCGGGTTCGAGATCTCCACGGAGATCAGTCGACGCTTCGCCGTCGACGTCATCGAGGGCCGAGACGGGCTGTCGCTGTTCGACTACTGGCACGACAGATACCAGACGTTGCACGGCATGACGACCCGCGGATTCCCCAACCAGTTCTTCACGGGCTTCATTCAGGGCGGCGTCTCGGCCAACACCACCGCGATGTTCGAGCAACAGGCCGAACACATCGCTTACATCGTCTCCGAGGCGCAGAAACGCGGCGCGACCACCGTCGAACCCAGCCAAGAGGGCCAGGACGGCTGGGTCAGAACGGTCGCCGAGGTCGCGATCGACAACTCGGGGTTTGAGATGTCTTGCACCCCTGGCTATTACAACAACGAAGGCCAGGGTGGCGCCAAAGACAACGGTGCGTTCCTCGGCGATTTCTACTCGCCGGGTTTCTACGCCTTCGGTGACCTGATCGCCGAGTGGCGCGCCAGGGGTGATTTGGAAGGCCTTGAGCTTTCGTGAGCGAATTGCGGTTCGATGGCCGGGTCGCGGTCGTCACAGGCGCCGGGCGGGGCCTGGGCTGCGAGTACGCGCAACTGCTCGCCAGACGCGGGGCGAAGGTGATCGTCAACGACCACGGCGGCAGCGTGGCCGGCGACGGGGCCGACGCCACGCCCGCCGAGCAAGCGGTCGAGGCGATCAAGGCCGCCGGCGGCGAGGCCGTCGCGTCCACCGCGTCGGTCGCGACCCGAGAGGGCGCCGCCGCGATCATTGAGAGCGCACTCGACAACTACGGTCGCCTCGACATCCTGATTCACAACGCCGGCAACGTCCGTCACGGCTCGCTGAAGGAGATGAGCTACGAAGATTTCGACGCGGTGCTCGACGTGCACCTTCGTGGCGCGTTCCATGTTGTGCGCCCGGCGTTTCCGGTGATGTGCGCGGCCGGATACGGGCGCATCGTGTTGACGTCGTCGATCGGCGGCCTGTACGGAAACCACGGCGTGGCCAACTACGCGGCGGCCAAGGCCGGCGTGCTCGGGCTTTCCAACGTCGCCGCCCTCGAGGGCGCGGCCGAGGGCGTGCGGTGCAACGTGATCGTTCCTGCCGCGGTGACGCGGATGGCCGACGGCATCGACACCTCGGCCTACCCGCCCATGGGCCCGGACCTCGTCGCGCCCGTGGTGGCCTGGCTCGCCCACGAAAGCTGTTCGGTGACCGGCGAGATGTTCATCGCGCTGGCCGGCCGGGTGGCGCGGGCGGTCATCGCCGAAAGCCCCGGCGTGCATCGGCCGGCCTGGACGGTCGAGGATGTCGGGGCGCACCTCGACGCGATCCGAAACGTCGAGGCGCCGCTGGTCTTTCCGGTGGTGCCCGACGGTCACGGCCAGCACATCCGGTACAGCTTCGACCTCGCGCACCGTTCGAGCGATCGCGGCGTGCTGCATGGCTAGCCGGACGGGCGCGGGACCGCTGGCGGGTGTGCGCGTGCTCGACCTCACCGCGATGGTGATGGGGCCGTACTGCACGCAGATCATGGCCGACATGGGCGCCGACGTGATCAAAGTCGAACCGCCCCAAGGCGACAACACCCGCTACATCTCCGTCGGTCCCGCGCCGGGCATGAGCGGCGTCTTCGTCAACGTCAACCGCGGCAAGCGCAGCGTCGTGCTGGACCTGCGCACCGACGAGGGAACACGCGCGCTGCGCAGCCTCGTCGAGACAGCGGACGTATTCATCCACTCGATGCGCGCCAAGGCGATCGCCAAGCTCGGCTTCGCCTACGACGACGTCGCCGCGATCAACCCGGCGATCGTCTACACCAACTGCTACGGGTACGGGCGCCGCGGGCCCGAACGGGACCGGCCCGCCTACGACGACACCATCCAGGCCGAATGCGGGCTGCCCGCGGTGCAACAGCAACTGACCGGCGAGGCCGACTACGTCGGAACGATCATGGCCGACAAGGTCGCCGGGCTGACCGCGCTGTACGCGACGACCATGGCGTTGTATCACCGCGAGCGCACCGGGGAGGGGCAGGAAGTCGAGGTCGCCATGTTCGAAACCATGGCCTCGTTCATGCTCGTCGAACACGCCAACGGCGCGCTGTTCGACCCTCCCCTGGGGCCGGCCGTGTATCCGCGCACCGTGGCGCCCAACCGCCGTCCCTACCGCACCAGCGACGGCCACATCGCCGCCTTGATCTACAACGACAAGCACTGGAACGCGTTCGTCACCGCCGTGCGGCCGCCGTGGGCCGGCGAGCTGTACTCGACGCTGGAAGAGCGCGCACGTCAGATCGACACGGTTTACGGGCTGCTGGCCGAGACGATGAAACAGCGCACCACCCAGGAGTGGCTCGCCCTGTTCCGCGAACTCGAGATACCTGCCGCGCCCCTGAACACGCCCGGGGCGCTGTTCGACGATCCGCACCTCAACGCCGTCGGCATGTTCCAGACCGTCGACACCCCGCACGGACCGGTGCGCTTCCCCGGCGTACCCACCTGGTTCTCCCGGACACCGGGCCGCGTCGCGGGGCCCGCGCCGGAGCTGGGCGCCGACACCGCGGACGTGCTCGCCGAAATCGGCGCGAGCCTGGGGCATCTCGCTCGCGATGGAAAGGAACTTTGACGATGGCCGTGCCCGTCTACAAGCGCATCCTCGACCTGTTCGAGGCCGAGGGCGTGAACACGCTGTTCGGTATCCCGGACCCGAACTTCGTGCACATGTTCACCGAGGCCGACGCCCGCGGGTGGTCCGTCGTCGCGCCGCATCACGAACTGAGCGCGGGATTCATGGCCGAGGCGGCGTCGCGGATGACGGGCAAGCCCGGACTGTGCATCGGCACGCTCGGCCCCGGCGTGGCCAACATCTCCGGCGCGATGATGTGCGCCCTGGTGGAGAACTCGCCGGTTATCTTCCTCGGCGGCCAGCGCGCCCGCATCACCGAGCGGCGGGTCCGGCGCGGACGCATCCAATTCGTGCAGCAGGAAGGCCTTTTCACGCCGTCGGTCAAATACAGCAGCTCGATCGAGTACGCCGACCAGACCGACGAGATCATCCACGAGGCGATTCGGCGGGCCATGTCGGGCACCCCCGGACCGGCCTACATCGAGTACCCGTCGCACGTCATCCTCTCCGAGCTCGACGTGGCGGATCCGCTGCCCCCCGAACGGTATCGGCTCGTCAACCAGACCGCGGGTGAGCGCGAGGTGGCCGAAGCGGCCAAGTTGATCCGGGCGGCCGACAGCCCGATCCTGTTGGTCGGGCACGGGGTGCACACGTCGCGCACCGGTGCGGCGGTGCGGGAGCTGGCCGACCTCATGGCCTGCCCGGTGATCCAGACCTCGGGCGGCACGTCGTTCATCGAGGGTCTCGAGGACCGCACCTTCGCCTACGGATTCTCGCCCGCGGCCGTCGAGGCGGTGGTGAAGTCTGACCTGTGCGTGGCGCTGGGCACCGAGCTCGGCGAACCGAGCCACTACGGCAGGACCCGCCATTGGGCGCAGAACGACGGGAAACGCAAATGGGTTCTGGTCGAACAGGATCCGGTCGCCATCGGCGTCAACCGTCCCATCGACGTCCCCCTGGTCGGTGACCTTCGCGGCGTGGTGCCCCAGCTGGTGGAGGCGCTCCGCGACAGCCCGAGGAAACCGTCGGTCGACCTCGACCGCTGGATCTCCGACGACGCGGCGGAGCTGGCGCAGCTCGCGGAGAACGCGCCGACGGGCCGGACGCCCATACACCCGGCGCGGTTCGTCGTCGAGGCCACTCGAGCGTTCCCGAAGGACGGCATCATGGTCCGCGACGGCGGCGCGACCGTCATCTTCCAGTGGACCTATTCGCAGGCCAAACCGCGCGACGTCATCTGGAACCAGAACTTCGGCCATCTCGGCACCGGCCTGCCGTACGCGGTCGGGGCGTCGGTCGCCGAGGGCGGCAAGCGCCCGGTGATGCTGCTGACCAGCGATTCGGCGTTCCTGTTCCACATCGCCGAGTTGGAAACCGCCGCGCGGCAGAAGCTTCCGCTGGTGTGCGTGGTGGGCGTCGACCACCAGTGGGGCCTCGAGGTGGGCGTCTACAAGCGCACCTTCCCCCAGCCGTCGCCGCAGCCCGGCGTGCACTGGAGCAAAGACGTCCGCCTCGACAAGGTCGCCGAGGGCTTCGGCTGCCACGGCGAGTACGTCGAGAAGGAGGACGAGATCGGCCCGGCAATCGAGCGGGCCTACGCCAGCGGCAAGACCGCCGTGGTCCACGTCTGCATCGACCCGAAGGCCAACTCCGAGGAGATGCCCAAATACGACGAATTCCGCACCTGGTACGCGGAAGGCACCCAGTAGGGAGTAAGGAGTAGTCATGCGCGAATACCTGAAGTTCTACATCGATGGCCGCTGGGTCGACCCGGTGCGGCCAAACACGTTCGAGGTGGAGAACCCGGCGACCGAACAGGTCTCCGGGAAGATCTCGCTCGGCTCGGCCGCCGACGTCGACGTGGCGGTCAACGCCGCCCGGCGCGCCTTCGACGACTGGTCGCAAAGCAGTCGCGAACAGCGCCTCGAGTTGCTGGAGGCGATCCTCGCCGAATACGGCAAGCGCGCGGGCGATCTCGCCGAGGCGGTCACCGAGGAAATGGGCGCCCCGCCGTCGCTGGCCGCCGGCCCGCAGGTCCAACTCGGGCTCGGTCATCTGGTGACGGCGATCGACGTGCTGAAGAACTTCTCGTTCTCCGAACAGCACGGGGCGACGCTGATCGCCAAGGAGCCGATCGGCGTGTGCGGGCTGATCACGCCGTGGAACTGGCCGCTCAACCAGATCGCGGTCAAGGTGTACCCGGCATTGGCGACCGGGTGCACGATGATCCTCAAACCGTCCGAGGTGGCGCCCTTCTCGGCCTACATCTTCACCGAGATCCTCGATGCCGCGGGCGTCCCCGCCGGGGTGTACAACCTCGTCAACGGCGACGGTCCCGGCGTCGGCGTCGCCCTGGCCAGCCACCCCGACATCGACATGGTGTCGTTCACCGGGTCCACGCGCGCCGGCGTCGAGGTGGCCAGGAACGCCGCCACGACCGTGAAGCGGGTGACCCAGGAACTCGGCGGCAAGAGCCCCAACATCGTCCTGGACGACGCGGGCTTTGCCGACAGCGTGCGCGCCGGCGTGGCCAACATGATGCCGAACACCGGGCAAAGTTGTAACGCGCCGTCGCGGATGCTGGTCCCCAATTCGCGGATGGCCGAGGCCATCGACGTCGCGCGCGAGGTCGCCGAGCAGGTCAAAGTCGGCAGCCCTGACGACAAGAGAGCGATCGGGCCGGTGGCCTCGCAGGCGCAATTCGAAAAGGTTCAGCGCCTGATCCAGACGGGCATCGACGAGGGCGCGACCGTGGTGGCCGGCGGGCCGGGCCGGCCGGCGGGCCTGGACAAGGGTTACTACGTCAAGCCGACCGTCTTCGCCAACGTCACCAACGACATGACGATCGCGCGCGAGGAGATCTTCGGCCCGGTGCTGTGCATCCTCGGCTATGACGACATCGATCAGGCCGTGCGGATCGCCAACGACACCGATTACGGCCTGGCCGGCTACGTCTCGGGGGCGGACCTCGACAAGGCCCGGGAGGTGGCCCGCAAGATCCGCGCCGGCTGGGTGACGATCAACCACGCCTTCGACATGAACTCGGCGTTCGGCGGCTACAAGCACAGCGGCAACGGCCGCGAGTGGAGCGAGTTCGGATTCCACGAGTACCTGGAGGTCAAGAGCACCCTGGGCTACGCGCCCCAGTAGGCCGCGCGCTACCGGGGAGGTTGCCATGAAATGTCGTGCCGCCGTATTGCGCGGCGTCGGCGAGGACTGGGAAGTCCGCGAGATCGTCCTCGACCCGCCGCGCGCCGGCGAGGTCCTGGTGCGGATGGCCGTCGCGGGAATCTGCCATTCCGATGACCACGTGTTCACCGGCGACGTGGTGCCGACGCCCGAGGTGCTGGCCGCAAGCGGTCAGCCCGCGCCGGACTGGTTCCCGCTGCTGGGCGGCCACGAGGGCGCCGGTGTCGTCGCCGAAGTCGGGCCGGGCGTGACGACGGTGCGGCCGGGCGACCACGTGGCGCTCTCGTTCATTCCCGCGTGCGGCGATTGCCGGTTTTGCGTCAACGGTCAAAGCTACATCTGCGACATCGGCGCGAGCCTGTTCGCAAGGGAGATGCCCACGGACGGGACATGCCGCCGGCACCTTGGCGACGAAAACCTGTTGGCCTATGGCCAACTCGGCACCTTCGCGGAATACGCGGTGCTCTCCGAGAGGTCCGTCATCAAGATAGACGACGCGATCCCCTTCCACGCCGCGTCACTGGTCTCGTGCGGCGTCAGCACCGGCTGGGGCTCCGCGACGGTCTCGGCGGGCACCGAACCGGGCGACACCGTCGTCGTCATCGGGACCGGCGGCGTCGGAATGAACGCGCTGCAGGGCGCCCGCGCCGTCGGCGCCACCTACGTCGTCGGCGTCGATCCCATTGATTCGAAGCGGGATTCGGCCAAGATCTTCGGTGCCACGCACACCGCCGCCTCCGCGGAGGAGGCGATACCGCTGGTGAAGGACATCACCGCC
This sequence comes from Mycobacterium sp. NGS34, assembly GCF_059812845.1. Classification (NCBI taxonomy): domain Bacteria; kingdom Bacillati; phylum Actinomycetota; class Actinomycetes; order Mycobacteriales; family Mycobacteriaceae; genus Mycobacterium; species Mycobacterium sp. NGS34. The sequence continues at coordinate 468,644 of NZ_JCALDM010000001.1, read as the reverse complement.
GGCGTCATGGCCGACCGCGTCATCGTCACTCCCGGCGTCGTGCACGTGGACTTGATCCCGCTGGCGATGGCGCTGCTGCGCAAGGGCGGGGTATGCGTGCTCACCGGCATCACCCCGTACACCGAGCCGCCGGTTCCGCTGGTCCTTCAGGAGATGACCCTGTCGGCCAAACAACTCAGGGGCGCGCTGTACGGGGGGATGAATCCACGCACGAGCGTGCCGATGCTGTTGTCGCTGTACCAGGCGGGCGCGTTGAAACTGGACGAACTGGTCACCCGCCACTACGGGCTCGACGAAATCAACGAGGCGTTCAGGGACCTGCGCGACGGGCGCAACATCCGCGGGATCATCGATTTCGCCGGGTGATCACGCGGATTCGAAGTGGCGCCGGATCCCGGCCAGCATCTCGATGTGGGCCTTGACGGCCTCGCGCGTCGTCATCGCGGCGAGCGGCCGGGGTGCGGCGATCCGGATCCGCTCGGTGATGCGGGTGCCGCCGTCGATCGGCGCGAAGGTCACCGTGCCGCGCAGCCGCACCCCCGGGGACTGGTCGGCCTCGGTGTTTACCTCGCCGTCGGCCCGGACGTGTAGCCGCGCGTGATAGGTGATCCGCATGCGCAGCGGCCCCAACGGAATCCGGTCCACCACCCGATAGCTCTGCAGGTACCCTTCCGGCGTTTCGGTGCGCGACGTGGCCTGCACCGACACGATCAGCGGATGCACGATCTTGATGTTGTTGAGGTCCACATAGAAATCGCGGACGTCGCCGGGCGCAGCGGGCACCTCTTCGGACAGCTCTGCTTCGGCGTGCGCCGTCCACCAGCTCACAGATACAGCTCCGCGGCGAGAACACCTGTGCGCCACCAGATCAACGCCGCGAACACACCCAACACCAGAACGGTCACCGAGGCCTGGATCAGGTTGCGGCGTTCCCTCGACGCGTAAACGTAAGCCGCGGCGACCAATCCGCCGGTGGCCAGGCCGCCCACGTGCCCCTGCCAGCTGATCCGTTGGGAACTCACGGCAGGAGCGACGAACGTGTAGAGCAGGTTGATCACGATAATGGCGACAACCCAGCGCATGTCCAGGTTGAGCCGCTTCGCCACCACGAAGGTGGCGCCGAAAAGGCCGAACACCGCGCCCGATGCGCCCGCCGTCGCCGTGTTCAGCGTGATCAGGTAAACCAGCACGGACCCACCCAGCAGGCTCAGTGCGTACAGTGCGCCGAAGCGCAGCCGGCCGAGCAGCAACTCGAGCGGTGGGCCCACCACGTACAGCGCCCACATATTCAGCAACAGGTGAGCGGCGCCGTAATGCACGAACGCCGAACTCACCAATCGGTACAGCTGACCGTCGGCGACGGCGGGCGGCCACAGGACGAGCTGACTTTGCAAGCCCCGCACCGACATCTGCAGTGCGAACACCACCACGTTGATCGCGATCAGCGCGTAGGTGACCACCGGCGCGCCGGTCCGCTCCCGGCCACCGAATTGCGTCCGGGGCTGCCGAATGCTTCGGGCACCCTCCTGCACACATTCCACGCATTGGTGACCGACCGCGGCGGCGCGCATGCAGTCCGGGCAGATATAGCGTTCGCAGCGGTTGCAACTCAAGTAGGTCGGACGGCCAGGGTGCCGATAGCAGACGCCCGCCGACTGCCACTGTGGTTCGCTGGGGCTGGTCACGGCACCAATCTTGCCTGTTCCATCGTCTGTTGAGTTGTCTTACTGTGATTTCCGTGGAGTCGGGGTCGGGCACCGTCGAGCGCTACCTGGAATTCCTTGCCACCCACGATTGGGACAACCTGGCCACCACCATCGCCGAGGACGGCCTGACCCGGGAGGGCCCGTTCTGCGATGTCGTCGAGGGCAAGCAGCACTACGTCGCCTACCTGCGCAAGGTGTGCACCACCCTCAAGGGCCACAAGTTGGAAGTGCAGCGGGTCTCGCACGTCAACGATCGCCTGTCCTACGTCGAGCTGACCGAGACGTTCGAGATCGACGGCGTCGGCGCGACGTGGCCCGAATGCATTCTGTTCGAGCGGGGCGACGACGGGCTGATCTCTCGCGTCAGCGTGTTCTTCAAACAGCGACCGGCCGACACCACCTAGCGGTTCTATTCCCTCGCTCGGGGAATTGACCTACCGTGGACGGATGGAGGCAGATGGAACCCCGGAGTCGGTGGCGGTCGAGAAATTGCACTCGGGCGACCCGATCACCGATTGTGGTCAGCGGTACATAGTTCTCGAATCCAAAGCCGTCGGCGACAGCTGCGTGGTTCTCGAGCTGGAGTCCAGAGTGGACCATCAGCTACAGGTCATCGAGAAGTCCTTCCCGGCCGGGTACCAGGTCGACAGGGCGAACCACCGGATCTTGTAGACGGAATTTTCCATCCGAACATGCGCGCGTAGCCGTTCGACGGCTACCGCGCATTTGTGCTTTTTGGCCTTCCCATTCGCCCGTCGTTCGAAAAACCGCCTCCGCCAATGCGGTTCGGCGTCGCGTTCTCCCAGGTTTGGTGTGTCGCGAACCCGGTAATCTTCCTGACAGGAAGCGATTGCATCCCCTGGTAACCGAGCGAGTCCGACGCGCCCACTCGCTGGTGCTATCGCGCGGCCGTCTATCCGGCCCATCTGTGGACAGGCCACTGGGACGCCAGGATCATTAGGCGCGGGTAGACGGGTTTGAAGGGTGACGGAATGAGGATTCCGGGTGTCGCCAGCGTCGTCGCTGGCGTGACCGGCGGAGCCGCGCAGGTGGTACGAGCCGGCGTCTCCACTGCGGCCGGCGCCGCGGGCGCGGTGCAGATGTTCGCCAGCCCGGTGCTAGAGCTGGCCAGCCCGGTGGTTTCGTCGATGGCCCACACGACGGGCCGGGCGATCGGCATCAGCCCCGCATCCAACGGCTCCCCCGACGGCGTCGCCCCGCCGGTGCGCTGGCACAGCGGGCGCCGGGTGCATCTGGACCTGGACCCGCTGCTGCCGTTCCCCAGCTGGCACGAGCACGCGGCGGTGGTGGAGGAACCGGTTCGCCGGATCGCCGGGGTGGCCACCGCCCACGTCGAGGGCGCGCTCGGCCGGCTGGTGGTCGAACTCGACGGCGACGCCGACGCCGATGACGTCCTCGACGAGGTCCGGGAAACGGTTTGCGCCGTGGCCGCCGATCTCGCTTTCACCGGACCCAAGGCGGTGAGCCGCACGGCGCCGTTCGCCGACCCGGGTAACCCGTTGGCGATCCTGGTCCCGTTCACCGCGGCGGCGATGGACGTCGCGGCCATCGGGGCCGCGGTGACCGGCTGGCTGGGCCGGCTGCCCGTCGCGCCGCGCAGCGCGCGCGCCGCGGCAGCCCTGCTGAATCACCAGCCGCGGGTGGTGGCCGTCCTGGAGTCGCGGCTGGGTCGCGTCGGCACCGACATCGCGCTCAGCGCCTCGACGGCCTTGGCCAACGGGCTGACCCAGGCGGTCGGCACCCCGATGTTGGACTTGGCGCAGCGCGGCCTGCAGATCTCGGAGGCGTCGGCCCACCGTCAGCGCTGGCGGGAGCGGGAGCCCCAGCTGGCCTCGCCCGATCGGCCGCAGGCGCCGGTGGTGCCCGTCATCTCGTCGGCCGGGCCCAGCTCGCAGGCGCCGCGGCACACTTCGCCCGCGGCCGCCGCCGGCGAGGTATCGCACGTCATGGTCGGCGGCGCGATCGACGCCGCCATCGACACCGCGAAGGGTTCCATGGCCGGGCCGGTCGAGGAGTACGTCGACCAGGCCGCGAACGCGTCGCTGATCGCCGCGGCCGGCGCGCTACTGGCCGGCGGTGGCACCGAGGACGCGGCCGGGGCGCTACTGGCCGGCGTGCCGCGGGCCGCGCACGTGGGCCGTCAGACCTTCGCCGCCGTGCTCGGGCGCGGGCTGGCCAACGCCGGGCAACTGATCCTGGACCCCGGCGCCCTGCGCCGGCTGGACCGGGTCAAGGTGGTCGTCATCGACGGGGCGGCGCTGCGCGGCGACAACCGCGCGGTGCTGCAGGCACGAGGCGACATCCCCGGTTGGGATGAGGACCGCGTATACGAGGTCGCCGACGCGCTGCTGCACGGTGAAGAGGCGCCCGACCCCGACCCCGACGAATTGCCCGCCACCGGAGCCCGCCTGCGATGGCTTCGGGCCCAGGAGCCGTCGGCGACGCCCGCCCAGGGCCTCGAGCACGCCGACCTCATCGTCGACGGCGAACGCGTCGGCGGCGTCGACGTGGGGTGGGAGGTCGACCCGTTCGCGATCCCGCTGTTGCAGACCGCCCACCGGACCGGGGCGCGGGTGGTGTTGCGCCACGTCGCCGGCACCGAGGACCTGACGGCCAGCGTCGCCGTCAGCCATCCGGCGGGCACCCCGCTGCTGCAGTTGGTCCGCGATCTGCGAACCGACCGGGGACCGGTCTTGCTGATCACCGCCGTGCACCGGGACTTCGCGTCCACCGACACGTTGGCGGCGCTCGCCGTGGCCGACGTCGGGGTGGCGCTCGACGATCCGCAGGCCGCGACGCCGTGGACAGCCGACATCATCACCGGCACCGACCTCGCCGCGGCGGTGCGGATCCTCTCGACGCTGCCGGTGGCCCGGGAGGCCACGGAATCGTCGGTGCGCCTGGCCAAGGGCGGCAGCACGCTGGCCGGGTTGTTGCTGGTCACCGGCGAGCCCGGCACCACCAACCCGTTGGCCGTGCAGCGCTGGCTCAATCCCGTCAACGCGGCCGCCGCGGCCGCGTTGGTGTCGGGCGTCTTCTCGGCCACCCGGGCGCTGCGGTTGCCGGATCCGACGCCGCAGCCGCTGACCGCGTGGCACGCCCTGGACCCCGAAATCGTCTACTCGCGGCTGGCCAGCCGGACGCGGCCGCTGGCCGTCGAGCCGGGGGAGGCGCCCTGGCGCCAGGTGCTCGACGACCTGTCCTACAACCCGCTCGTCGCGCCGCTGCGGGGCCCGGCCACCCGGGTGGGGCGGCTGCTGTCCGCGACGCGGGCCGAGCTCGCCGACCCGCTCACGCCGATCCTGGCGGTGGGCGCGGCGGCCTCGGCGATCGTCGGCAGCAACGTCGACGCGCTGTTGGTCGCGGGCGTGATGACGGCCAACGCGATCGCGGGCGGGGTGCAGCGGCTGCGGGCCGAGGCGGCGGTCGCCGAGCTGTTCGCCGAGCAGGACCGGCACGCGCGGCGCGTCGTGCTGCCGACCGTCGCGACGGCGCGCCGCCGGCTCGAGGCGGCCCGTTCCACCGAGCGAACGGTGACGGTGAGTGCCAAGTCGCTGCGCCCGGGCGACATCATCGACCTGGCCGCCCCCGAGGTGGTGCCCGCGGACGCCCGCCTGCTGGTGGCCGACGACCTGGAGGTCGACGAGTCCTTCCTCACCGGTGAGTCGCTGCCGGTGGACAAGCAGGTCGATCCCGTCGCCGTCGCGGACTCCGACCGGGCCAGCATGCTTTTCGAGGGCAGCACAATCGTCGCCGGCCGCGCCCGGGCGATCGTCGTGGCCACCGGCGCCGGCACCGCCGCGCAACGGGCGATGTCGGCGATCGCCGACGTCGAGTCGGCCGCCGGGGTGCAGGCGCGACTGCGGGAATTGACCAGCAAGGTGCTCCCCCTGACGCTTGCCGGCGGGGCGGCGGTGACCGGATTGGCCCTGGCGCACCAAGGTTCGCTGCGCCAGGCCGTCGCCGACGGCGTCGCGATCGCGGTGGCCGCCGTCCCGGAGGGCCTCCCGCTGGTGGCCACCCTGGCCCAGCTCGCCGCGGCCCAGCGGCTGTCGCGGCGCGGCGTGCTGGTGCGCACCCCACGCGCCGTCGAGGCGCTGGGCCGGGTCCAGACCGTGTGTTTCGACAAGACCGGCACGCTGACCGAGAACCGGCTGCGCCTGGTCCGCGTGGTGCCGAAGGGGACCAGCGCCGACGGGCCGTTCCCGGATCCGAGCGACCCGCACGCTGCCGAAGTGCTGCGCATCGCCGCGCGCGCGTGCACCCAGCCGCACAACGGGCAGGGGCATGCCCACGCCACCGACGAGGCCATCCTGACGGCCGCCAATTCCCTTGACGGTGAGGGTGATTCGGAGTGGACCGTGCTCGCCGAGGTGCCGTTTGAATCCAGTCGCGGCTACTCCGCCTCGATCGTCGCCGCGACCGCCGCGACGGCGGATCCGATGCTGAAGGTCAAGGGCGCCCCCGAGGAGATCCTGCCGCGGTGCCGGTTCGCCGACCGGGACGGCGGCCAAGACCATGCCGAGTCGTTGGTGTCGGCGCTCGCCGGTCAGGGCCTGCGCGTGCTGGCGGTGGCGCGGCGCCAGTGGGACCGGGGAACCACCGACGAGGACACGGACGCGGACAACGTCGACGCGGCCGCGCACGACCTGGAGTTGGTCGGCTTTGTCGGATTGGCGGACACCGCGCGCCCGTCGGCGCGGCCACTGATCGAGGCGCTGGTGGAAGCCGGGCGCAGGGTCGTGCTGATCACCGGCGACCACCCGATCACCGCGCGGGCGATCGCGCGGCAACTGGGGCTGCCGGCGGACGCGCGCGAGGCCACCGGGGCCGAACTCGCCGCGCTCGATGAGGACGCCCGCGCCAGGCTCGCCGCGGACGTGCAGGTCTTCGCGCGCGTCAGCCCCGAGCAAAAGGTGCAGATCGTCGCCGCGCTGCAGCGCAGCGGGCAGGCGGTCGCGATGGTCGGCGACGGGGCCAACGACGCCGCCGCGATCCGCATGGCCGACGTCGGCATCGGCGTCAGCGGTCGGGGTTCGTCGGCCGCCCGGGGGGCCGCCGACATCGTCTTGACCGACAACGACCTCGGCGTCCTGCTCGACGCGCTGGTCGAGGGCCGCGGCATGTGGGGCGGGGTGCGGGACGCGGTCAGCATCCTGGTCGGCGGCAACGTGGGTGAGGTGCTCTTCACGATCATCGGGACCGCGTTGGGCACCGGCCGGGCGCCGGTGGGCACGCGTCAACTGCTGCTGGTCAACCTGCTCACCGACATGTTTCCCGCGCTCGCGGTCGCCGTCACGCCCCAGTACCCGCAGCCGGAAGACGATGAGGACGGTTCCGACCGCGACGCCGAGGAGATGCAGCGGGCCTTCCAGTTGGCGGCGCTGTCCGAACCCTCGCCGTCACTCGACGCGCCGCTCATGCGCCAGATCGTCACCCGGGGTGCCGTCACCGCCGCCGGCGCGACGGCCGCCTGGGCCATCGGGCGTTGGACCCCGGGCACCGAACGCCGAACCGCCACAATGGGTCTCACCGCGCTGGTGAGCACGCAGCTCGCGCAGACCCTGCTGACCCGCCGGCACAGCCCGCTGGTCCTAGCCACCGCCCTGGGCAGCGCGGGTGTGCTGGTCGCCATCGTCCAGACCCCCGGTGTCAGCCAGTTCTTCGGCTGCACACCCCTTGGGCCGGTCGCCTGGTCCGGGGTGATCGGCTCGACGGCAGGCGCCACCGCCGTGTCGGTGCTGGCGCCCAACTGGCTGGCCAACCGGGTCGCCGCGCTGGAGCCCAAGGACAAGCGCTAGCCGGCTTCTAGGTCGACAACTCCTTGCGCACCACCTTGCCCGCGGGATTGCGCGGGATGCTGTCGACGACGTTGATGTCTCGCGGCTGCTCGAAGCGGGAAACCCTGCCCCTCAGGTAATCCCGCAGCACCTCCGGGTCGACGCTGCGCCCGGGTGGTGCGACCACGAAGGCCGCCAGCCGATGCCCGAATTGCTCGTCGGGAACGCCGATGACCGCGTTATCCGCGATGTCGGGGTGCTCGGCGAGCGCGTTCTCGACCGCGCGCGGGTAGACGTTCTCGCCCCCGGAGATGATCATGTCGTCCTCGCGGCCGACGATGTAGAGCCGGCCCGAGTTGTCGAGATAGCCCATGTCGCCCGTGCTGGTCATGGTGCCCACGACCGCCTTCGCGCCGCCGTCTGTGTAGCCCTCGCTCGCCAGCTCGCCGCCGACGAAGATGCGGCCGGTCACCCGCGGGCCGACGGGTCGGTCGTTCTTGTCGAAGATGCGCACCGGGCAGCCGGCGACGGGCTTTCCGACCGTCTCGGGGGCGTCCCGCAGGTCGGCCGGCGTGGCCAGCGCGCCGATCCCGACTTCGGTTGAGCCGTAACCGTTGTAGAGGATGTCGCCGTAGGCGTCCATGAACCGCTGCCCGAGGCTGGGATCGAGCCGGTCCCCGCTGGACAGCACCACCCGCAGGTAGGGCAACGGGTTTCGCGCCCGCACCCGCTGCGGTAGGTCCAGGATGCGCGCGAGGACGACCGGCACCGCGGTGAAGGCGTCGGCGCGATGCAGGGATGCCTGCGCGAGCGCGGCTTCGGCGTCGAAGTGGCGATTCGTCAGGACGGTGCCGCCGAGCGCGACCGTCAGCATCAGCATGCCCAGCCCCAAACCGTGAAACATCGGCATTGCCACCGAGATCCGCGACCCGGTCCGCAACCCGGTGCGATCGAGGATCGTCACCCACACGCCCACCGCCGAACGCAGCTGCGGGGTGCGTGGCACCCCCTTGGGCTTGCCCGTCGTACCCGACGTCAGCAGGACGATCCGGCCGGGCGCCGCCACGTCGGGCCTCGGATTCCGCCGGCCTTCGTCGCGGGCACCGACCGGCGCCGGGTCGACGAGCACGACCGATTGATCGGCGGCGCGCACCCGTTCCGCGAACTCGTCGTCGGCGACCATCGTGGTGATCCGATGCGCGCTCAGCGCGGCGGCCAGCGCATCGGTGCGGAAATCCGTATTGACGAGCACGACGTCGGCGCCGATCAGCGCGGCGGCGAAGAAGCCCTCGACGAATCCCCGGCCGTTGCGGCACATCACCCCGACGGCCTGACCCGAACCGGCGCCGGCGCGGGACAACGCGCGGGCCAGGGATTCGGTTTCCGAGCGCAGCTCGCGGTACGTGAGGGCGCCGTCGTCGTCGACGATTGCGGCGCGGTCGGGCCAGCGGGCCGCCGTGACCGCCAACAGCGTGTAGGGATTGGTGCCGCCGCGGCGCGCCTCGCGAAGGAGCCGGACCCCGGCCACCGGGGAAGGCGGACTGAGCAGTCGGGAGCGCAGCAGCGCGCGCACCGCGGTGGCGACCACGCCGTCCGTCATCGTCGGACCTCTTGCGCTTCGGTGTTGGCGAAGAAGCGCCGGTGCCACAACCGGGCCGCGCGATCGGCGGGCCCGGCCAGCAGCACCGAGGCCAGCTCGGCCGGCCACACCCAGGGCGGTTCGTTGGTGCGGGGCCGCTCGATCACCGCCTTGGCGATCGCGTCGGCGGCCTCGTCCGGGGACAGGCCGGGAAGCCGGCCCAGGATCGGTGTGGGCGCGATCATCCGGGTCCGGACCAGCGCGAAGTAGACCGCCGTGACGTCCACCCCGTCGGCGTGCAATTCCGGTGCGACGCTGCGCAACCAGCGGTCGAAGGCGCCCTTGGAGGCCTGGTAGGCGCCCCATTGCGGGCCGGGCACGACGCGCACCCCGACGCTCGACACGTTGACGATGTGCCCGCCGCCGCGCTCGCGCATGGCCGGAAGCAGGCCCAGCAGCAGCCAGATCGGTCCGAGGTAGTTGACGTCGATGGTGCGCTGGAAGTCATGGGGGCGGTCGTACTGCTGATGCAGGGAGCGGCGCAACGACTTTCCGGCGTTGCTCACCACGATGTCCAGCGCGCCGTGGTCCTCGGTGACCCGCTTCGTCAGCTCGCTGACCGCGGACTCGTCGGTGAGGTCGGTCGGACAGGCGACCGCGCGGCCGCCGCCGGCGTTGATGGCCGCCGCAACGTCCTCGAGCCTTTCCGCCGACCGGGCGACGAGTAACACCGTCGCCCCCGCCGCCGCCATCTTGCGGGCCGCGGCCTCGCCGATTCCGTACGACGCGCCGGTCACCAGCACGGTCTTGCCGGAAACGGTGCCGCGCAGCCTGTCGGGATCGGCGACCCGCGCCGGATTCGCCAGCCGATCGCCGGCCGCCGCCAAGGTTTTCGATATCACGTTCACGTTCACTGCCGCATCACTCCGAATTGCGCGCGAGGGGCGGCGCTGGCTTGACCGTATGCCTCGACTCGGACTACCGCTAGCAGACCACACTGAAACACCGGCCCGCGCCGCGGCCCGCATTCGACGTCTCGGGCGACCCGTCGCGGATCCGTCGCCGGCGCGCCGTCGCGCGTCCGCCGGACGTTTTACGAATCTGAAATAATTCGCTGGAAGATCACTGTTTAGGCAGGCGTTCAGATGGGCACAATTGCGGCATGATCGCACGTCACCTCCCTCGTTTCCTTGGTCCAGCGGTAGTCGCGGGGGCGGGGCTCAGCGCCTCCGTCTTTGCCCCAGCCGTCCCCTCCGCCCTCGCCCAGCCATGCCCAGACGTGCAGGTGGTGTTCGCCCGCGGTACCGACGAGCCGCCCGGCCTCGGCGCGACCGGGCAGGCGTTCGCCGACACCCTCCGCTCGCGCGTCGGCGCACGGTCGTTCGACGCCTATCCGGTCAACTACCCCGCAAGCCACGAGTGGGAAACGGGCCTCGACGGCATCCGGGACGCGGGTGCGCACGTCGTTTCGATGGCGCACGACTGCCCCAACACCAAGATGGTGCTCGGCGGCTTCTCGCAGGGCGCGGCGGTGATGGGGTTCGTCACCTCGTCCGCCGTGCCGGATGGGGTCGATCCCGCGACCGTGCCGAAACCCCTGGGTCCCGACGTGGCCAACCACGTCTCCTCGGTGGTGCTCTTCGGTACGCCTAACGTCCGGGCGATGAACTTCCTCAACCAGCCCCCGGTGTCGATCGGTCCGATGTATCAGGGCAAGACCATCAAGGTGTGCGCGCCGGAGGACCCGGTGTGCTCGGACGGCATGAACTTCGCCGCACACGATGCCTACGCCGACGACGGGGCGATGATCGACAAGGGCGTCGCCTTCGCGCTGAGCCGCCTTGGCGAGGGCCCCGCCGGACCGGTGGGCCCCGCGGGTCCGGCCACCGTCGTCGCGTCGCCGAATGGCGGGGGCTTCGGCAGCTAGGGGCCTAGTCGCTGACGAACCCCTTGTTGCGCATCAAGAAGTCCGGCAGGAACCCGTCGTGCGGGATTTCGGGTGCCGTATGGAAGGTCGGGTGGGGTCCGAAGTAGACGTTGGCGACGGTCGGTTCGGCGAGCAGGTCGTCGACTAGCCGTTCGTCGCCGGTGATGGCGGTGACCACCAGTGAATGCCGCAGTGGCTCGACGCCCGCGGCGCGCGACCACGGCGCCACCCACACGCACGGGAACGGCAACTCGGTGTTGAGCGTGTCGGTGAGCCGCCCGGAGCCGGGTTCGTCCAGCAGGTGCACCGCCGGACGCAGCGCCGCGCAGCCGTCGCCGATCGGGGCGACCACCCGGTCGGCGCCCAGCAGCGGCGTGCTCCCGGCGGCCTTGGCGGCGAGGTGGGCCGCGAGCGCCTCCGCCTTCTCGATGGGCTGGGTGGGCAGGATCGCGCGCTCGTCCGCGCCGGGCAGCGGCTCGATGTCCGCCAACCGCTGCGCGATCGCACGGGCCAACGGGGCGGGGTTGCCCTCGTAGAGCACCGCGGTGGCGTTGACGCACGCCATCCCGCCCAGGTTGGCGATCGAGTCTACGACGACGTCGAGGTGGTCGCGCCAGTCCCGGTCGGCGGTGATGAGGATCTTCGTGCGCCCGGGGCCGTTCACCATCACCGCGGGGTCGTCGGCGTACTTGTCCACCACATCCTGGCCGCCGTACACCATTGCAACGTCGGCCGAGCGGACGATCTCGTCGGCGCCGCCGTGGTCGGTGGGCAGATAGACCGCGTCTTCGGGCCGAAATCCCGCCTGGCGCAGGGCATTTACCAGCCGGTGACCGGTCAGCGGCTCGCGGCGCGATGGGCGCACCGCCACCCGGTATCCCAGCGCGAGCGCCTGGGGCCACAGGGCGTGCACACCCGGGCCGTTTCCGGCCGCGTGGACGGCGAACACCTCCCCGCGCCGAGCCCACACCGCACCGCCGCGACGGATGCGCTCGTCGCGCCAGTCGAGCGCCGCGCCGGCGGGCCGAGCCGGTCGGACCGCGCCGAAGGCCGAGGCGACGGCGTCGGCGACGCCGCGCGCGCCGGCCCGGGTGACGGCGATCGGCAGCCCGGAAATGCCGCTGGCCAGCCGCACGTACTCCTCGAAGTCCAGCCCGCCGATCACCGCGGTGGTGAAGAGCCCGGCCGCGGCGGCCAGCGCGGCTTCGCGCCGCTCGACGGGCAGCGGCCCGGTCCTCCGCTGCGCGGCGATGGTGCGCGAAACATACAGCGGCGGAACGATACTGAGCTCGGCAACCGCGGCGCCGGCGGTGCTGGTGATGACCTCCCGGTTGCGGGTGCGATACTCGCCGCCCGCACCGAGCGCATCGATGCGTACCAAATCCGTTGTCGGGCCCGCCTGTTGGTGTCCCACGGTCAGTAGACGCCTTCGATGACGGCCTCGCCCTCGAAGGTGGCGACGGGTCCGACCTCGCTGACGGAATCGCTGAGTTGGCCGGCCGGCCCCGGCATCCGGATGGCCAGGTCCCGCTCCAGGTTGTTGGGGATGAACATGCCCTTGCTGATGTGGTTCATCACCACCTGGCCGCGTTGCCCGTACGGCACCTGTTCTCCGGTGTCGGGGTCGACGACCCAGAACACGACGTAGGGTGTCCGCGGGTCGAAGACAAACGAGTCGCCGTCGACGGTTCGGGTGACCGCTTGCGAAAGCACCATGGTGCTACCGAAGGCCATGGTGATCGTCGTGTCCGGGAAGATGTCGCGCAGCAGGTCGAGCGTGTCGGCGTCCACGTGGGCGCCGCTGAGCAACAGGTAGCGGACCTTGTCGTTGACCAGGTCGACCACGCGGTCGTTGCGGGCGATGGCCTCGAGCAGCGGCGGGGTGGTGTGCAGATTGGCCACGTTCTGGGTCTGCAGCACGAACACCGCCTGCTCGACGACGTGGTCGATGTAGGCGGCCACCTCGCCGGCCGCCTTGCGGGCCGCGAGTTTCTTCACCCAGCGGGGGTCGATGTCGATCGCGTGGAAGACCGCGCCGAGGCGCTCGGAGACCAAGCGGGAGAAGTACCCGACGCCGTGCGGCCCGCTCGGCATCAGGCACAAAAAGCCCCGGTCCCGGACAAAGCCGCCCCCCGCGAAGTCCTCGGTCTGCCATTCGACGACCTGCGCGATCCAATCCGGCAGCTGCACAGTGCGTTTCGGGGCGCCGGTGGTGCCGCCGGATTCGAATATCTGGGGCACCGGCGGGGGCGATCCGTAGCCGCGCGGAATCAGGTCTTCGACCGGCGCGTCGCGCAATTCGTTGACGAGGTTGGGGAACAGGCGCAGCTCCGCAAAGCTTTTGACGTCGGTCAACGGGTCGAAGTCCAGTGTCTGTGCGGTGCGCAACCAGAACGGGGATCCGGTGTCGGCACCGAAATGCCACGCCATGGCGGCACGCAGGTACGCCTCGGGGTCAACGATCCGAACCGATCGGGGAACGTCCAACAGCGAAAAGTCGACCATGGGATCGATCCTGGCGCATCCGCGGCCGGCCGAACAACCGCGCCGGGGCGGGCCGGGCATACGGGCGCTGAACGTTGCCCCATGCCCCGGCGAACTCTTTGTGGCCGGCCGGTTTTCAGCCGTTGCGTGACTGGGCGACGGCCGCCACCATCGCCTCGTTCAGGACGGCAAAGGTGTCCTGATAGACGCCGTCGCGTTCGGCGCAGCGGAACGGCCTGACCCGCTCGACGATGATCTCGTCGGCCTCCGGTTGCGTCTGCAACAGGCTTATCGTCTCGGCGATGTACTCGTCCAGCGGCATCGCCCTGGGGTCGCTGGTGTCGAATCCCCGGCCGCGCTGCAGCTCGGTCTGCACGTGCGGGGGGATTATTTCGATCACCTGGACCGCGGTTGCGCGGAGCTGGAAGCGCAGCGATTCGGTGTAGGAATGCAGCGCCGCTTTGGTTGCGCAATACGTCGGCGTCACGGCGCTGGGGATGAAGGCGAGACCGGACGTGACGTTGAGGATCGCGGCCCGCGGCTTCTTCAACAGCGACGGCAGCAACGCCGCCGTCAGCCGGATCGGGCCCAGCAGGTTGATTGCGACCGTCAGCTCCGCCACGCTGGGGCCGGTCGTGGTGAGGTCCTCGAAGCGCTGGACGCCGGCGTTGTTGACGACGACGTTGACGTCCCGATAGTGGTCGGTCAGCTCGGTGGCGAACCGGCGGATGTCGGCGGGATCGCCCTGATCCAGCGAGAGCGTCTGGATGCCCGGGTTGGCCTTCGCGACGTCAGCCAGCAGTTCACGGCGCCGGCCGGCGATGACAACCGTATTGCCGAGCCGGTGAAACGCCTCGGCCAGACCGCGACCGATCCCGCTGCCGCCTCCGGTCACCAGCACCGTATTGCCCGTCATCTGCATGCCCGCTCCCCTCCCTCGGTTTCGCCTACCCCCTCACTTTCGTGCTTTCGGGGACCGATGGGTAGACCCCAGGGCGGATTGACGCGCGAGACCGCGCAATACTGCACGTCACGCGCTCACCACGGATAAGGGAGACCGATGCGCTACATCGCGTTGGAGGAAGCGTTTTTCGTGCCGGAACTGGCCGACCTGCAGCCGGCCCATCAACGACTCATGCAGCTGTTGAAACCCGAATTCGCCGAGCGGTACGAGCGCCGGCTGCCCGATTTCACCGAATACCGGCTGGCGGAGATGGACGACGCCGGCATCGACGTCCAGGTCCTGTCCCTGACCTCCCCGGGTTTGCAGGTCGACATCGACGCCGAGAAGGCGCGCACCAACGCCCGGCTCGCCAACGACTACCTGGCGAAAATCGTTGCCCGGCATCCCGATCGGTTCCGTGGGTTCGCCGCCCTGCCGCTCCAGGACCCGGCCGCCGCCGCGGCGGAGCTGGAGCGAGCCGTCACGCAGGACGGGTTGTGCGGCGGCCTGGTCAACGACTGCATCAGCGGGCCCGGCGGACGCTATCTGGACGCGCCCGAATACGACGAGTTGTGGTCCGCGGTGGAATCCCTTGGCCTACCGCTGTATTTGCACCCGGGCGCACCACCGGCGGATCGCTGGCGGGTCATCGACGGGCGCCCGGAACTGTACGGCGCGACCTGGAGCTGGGCCACCGAGGTCAGCGGGCACGCGCTGCGACTGGTGTTCGGCGGCGTGTTCGACCGGCATCCGGGAGCGACGCTGATCCTGGGCCACATGGGTGAGTTCCTGCCGTTTCAGCGCAGCCGGCTGGACTCCCGCTACGCCACGATCACCACGACGGCTCCGCTGCGCCGCCCCCCTTCGGCGTACCTCGGCACCAACGTCGTCTTCACCAACAGCGGGGTGTTCTCCCCGGCGGTGATGCTGGGCGCGGTGCTGGAGGTCGGCGCCGACGCGATGATGTTCTCGGTCGACTATCCCTACGAGTCGTCCCACGAGGCGATCCGGGGGTTCGAGCGGACGACGCTGTCCGAGCCCGACCGGGAGAAGATCGCCCACGGCAACGCCGAACGGCTGCTGCGCATCGGCTAGGCCGCGCGTTCGGAAGGGAAATTGTGCAACTTGCGCGGGTCGACGCCCGCGCGGCGCCACGCCTCGACCGCCCACGGCAGGTAGATGAACGACACGGGCAACCGGTTGATCAGCGGATTGAGCGCGCGCACCGCGGCGGCGAACCGCTGGAAACGCTTCTCCTTCTTGGCATCCCACTGCAGCTGGCACACCTCGCGCATCTGCGGCGGCAGGGTACCGACGAGCACCAGCCGGGTGTAGGCGTTCAGCGGCGCCGACAAGATCTTCCAGACCGGCCCCGGAATCCAGCGCGGGCCCGGTATCCCCTTGCGGATGTAGCCCGTGCCGTACAGCACGGTCTTGTGCGGGACGAACCGCTCGAGCATCTCGTCCCAGTACGCGACGAACTCGTCGTAGGTCTGCGGCTGGCCGCGGTCGCTGACCCCGTAGAGGCCGTACCAGATCTTGCCCTCGTTGAAGATCTGTTCCTTTTCCGCGCGGGACAACCGGCGAATGAACGTGTCGGCCGTGTAGATGACCTGGTCGACGAAGGTGGCGTGGGCCCAGTAGAACAATTCCGGGTTCAGCGCGTGATACCTCGAGCCGTCGCTGATGGTGCCCTTGATCGGTTTGTGGAAATCGCGGACCTTGCGGCCCCACTCGTGCGGGTCGGCGGAGTAGACCGTCTTCATCAGGGGCGGACCGGTTCGTTTGGCCCGGCCCAGCGTGTCGCTGAAGATCACCGAGTGATCGAGCACGCCCTGCGCGAGCTGCTCGATGCAGTTCTCCACGCCGGCGGTGCGCTGAAACCCGAAGAACTGGGTGCGGTGATCCCCGTAGAACTTCCACGTCAACGAGTCGGGCCCGAGCCGGGCCGAGGCGTCGGCGATTTCGTCGTCAACCGGCATGGGGACGGCTTCGCGCACACCGGTGTCGAACCCCTGGCCGGCCCGTTGCGCCGTCATCGCATCCTCCTGCCCGACATGCGTATGAAACAGAGAAACAAACGCGTATCTTTGTGTCAGAGTAACAGCGCCGCGCCGAGATGGCCGGGAGGGTGGTGATCCATGCAGAACCGCAGCCCCGACGGCCCTGTCGCCGAGGCGACCGACGTCGACCGCGCCATCTTGGACACCGCGCGAACGGTCTTCGAGACCTACGGCGTGCGCCGCGCGAACATCGAAGACATCGCGGCCCGCGCCGGGGTCAGCCGCAGTACCATCTACCGGCGCTTTCCGACCAAGGACCACCTGTTCGAGCACGTGGTGCGGCGCGAGGCCGAGGTCTTCTTCGGCACGCTCGACCGGGCCACCGCGGGCTGCACCCCGCAACAGGCCGTGATCGAGGCGTTCGCGCTCGGGGTGCGACTCGTCGGGGATTCCCGCCTGTATTCGCGGATCGCCGAAAGCGAGCCCGAGCTGCTCGGCATGTTTTCCCGGTCGCACGTCTTCCCGATTCGCCAGTTCGCCGACGGGATCGCACACACGCTGCGGCGCTGCGGGGCCGACATGCCCGACGCCGACCTCGCCGACATCGCCGACATCCTGCTGCGCGTCGCCCTGGGCATCATCGTGTTCCCCACCGACCGGCTCGACACCTCGGACCAGGCGGCCGTCCGTGACTACGCCGCCCGCCACCTGGTGCCGATCATCGGCCGCTAGCTCGGCCCGGCCTGTCGGAGGGCTGCACTAGCCTTGAATTCGTGGCTGGGTTTTCTGGGACACCACGAACCCGGTACGCCAGTTGCGGCGACACCGACATCGCCTACCAGGTGTTCGGCGATGGACCGATCGACCTGCTGCTGCTCCCGGGGCCCTCGATTCCGATCGACTCGGTGGACGCCGAGCCGTCGATGTACCGCTTTCATCGGCGGCTGGCGTCATTCGCCCGGGTGATCCGGCTCGACCAGCGCGGGATCGGGCTGTCGTCGCGCGTCCCCTCGGTCGACGTGATCGGACCGCAGTTCTGGGCGAAGGACGTCGTCTCGGTGATGAACGCGGTGGGCTGCGAGCGGGCCACGATCGTGGCGCCGGGCTTCACCTCGATGACCGCGCTCACGCTGGCGGCCGAGTACCCGGAACGGGTGAGCAGCCTGGTCATCATCAACGGCGCGGCCCGCAGTTTGTACGCCCCCGACTATCCGATGGGCGCAAAGATCGAGGAACTGGACCCGTATACGACCGTGTTAACCGACCCAGACGCCGTCGACCAGGGCTTCGACATGCTCGGCATCATCGCGCCCAGCGTCGCCGGTGACGACGCCTTTCGCGCCTGGTGGGACGCCGCCGGCAACCGCGCGGCGTCGCCCAGCATGGCGCGCGCGATGATCATGAGCATCCGGCACGCCGACGTGCGCGACACCCTGCCGCGCGTCACCGCGCCGACGCTGATCCTGCATCGCGCCGACTCCGAGTTCACCCCGGTCGCGCACGGTCGGTACCTGGCCGAGAACATCGCCGGATCGCGCTTCGTGGAGCTACCGGGCGAAGACACCCTGTACTGGGTCGGCAACACCGCCCCGATGCTCGACGAGATCGAGGAGTTCATCACCGGCATGCGGGGCGGCTCGGACGCGGAGCGCCTGCTCACCACGATTGTGTTCACCGACATCGTCGGCTCGACCGAACGCGCCGCCCTGCTCGGCGACGGCAGGTGGCGCGACCTGCTCGACAACCACGACACCATCATTCGGCACGAACTGCAGCGGTTCGGCGGGCGTGAAGTCAACACCGCCGGGGACGGGTTCGTCGCCACCTTTTCCAGCCCCAGCGCAGCCCTCGCGTGCGCCGACGACATCGTCGACGCGGTGCGGGTGCTGGGGATCGAGGTGCGGGTCGGCATTCACGCCGGCGAGGTCGAGGTGCGCGGGGCCGACGTGGCCGGCATGGCCGTCCACATCGGTGCGCGGGTGGCGGCGCTCGCCGACGCCGGCGAAGTGCTGGTGTCCTCGACGGTGCGCGACATCGTCACCGGCTCGCGCCACAGGTTCGCCGACCGCGGCGAGAGCGAGCTCAAAGGCGTGCCGGGTCAGTGGCAGCTGTGCGCCTTGGTCCGCGAGCGCGCCGCCGTCAGGCGGTGACGAACGGGTCGGCGTAGGCTGCCAGCGGGCCCCGAATCCGATTCCCGCTGCACCACTTGATTTTTGATCGAAGGAGTAAGCGTGACCGACGTGCATGTCTCGCTGCCACCCGCGCTGCGCCGGGCGCTGGATCTGCTCGCCGATCCGCCGGCGGATCCGGACGTGAGCAAGGGCTACCTGGATCTGCTCGGCGCCGGATCGGCCGGGGACGACGCCGTCCCGAAGAACAACGGACCGATCCAGGCGGCGTGGGCGTCGCCGTTCGGGTCGATGTTGTACGACAACGCCCAGGCCCTGTCGCGGCGGCTGATCAGCGCGTGGCAACTGCCCATCGAGTGGTTGAGCGTCCCGCCGGGCGGCGTGGCGCTGGACGTCGGCTCGGGCCCGGGCAACGTCACGGCGTCGCTGGCTCGCGCGGCCGGCCCCGAGGGGCTGGCGCTGGGCGTCGACATCTCCGAGCCGATGCTGGCGCGCGCCGTCCGCAATGAGGCCGGGCCGCAGGTCGGCTTCATCAAGGCCGACGCGCAACGACTTCCGCTGCGCGACAACACCGTTGACGCCGTGGTCTCGACGGCCGTGCTGCAGCTGGTTCCCAATCCGGCGTCGGCGCTGGCCGAGATGGCCAGGGTGCTGCGGCCGGGCGGCCGGCTGGCGATCATGGTGCCGACCGTCGGGCAGGCCGCCAGGTTTTGGCAAAAGCTGCCGAACGTGGGGGCGCACGTGTTCGGCGACGACGAAATCGGCGACATCCTGGAAGACAACGGATTCGCGAGCGTGCGGGTCAAGAACTACGGCACGTTCCAGTGGGTGCGCGGCAAGAACGGCTGAGATTTTCAGTCGCGTTTGAACGCGGGGTGACCGCGCCTCAGCACGGGCAGCAACAGCTCGGGAGGCGCGACCCGGAAGAAGGCGGACGCCACCCGGTTGACGCGGCCGGGCACGACGACGGCCTTGCCGGCCGCGAGCCCGTCGATGCCGGCCTGGGCGACCTTGGCGGCGGGCACCCACATCACTTGTGGCAGGGCCGATTCGGCCTCCTGCTTGGAGAAACCGGCCGCCTCGCCGAATCCGGTGTCCACGGGCCCCGGGCACAGCGCCGTCGCGACGACCCCGGTGCCGCGCAGCTCGCCCCGCAGACTGTGGGTGTAGGACAACACGAACGCCTTGGCGGCGCCGTACGCCGCCTGACCCGGCAGGGGACCGAACCCGGCCACCGATGCCACGTTCAGCACGGCGCCCCGACGGCGCTCGACCATGCCCGGCAGGAACCGGCTGCACAGGTCCACCACCGCGGCCACATCCACCTCGACGAGGTTAACCTCTTGCTCGGGAACGGATTTCGCGACCAGGCCAAGCGTCGAAAGACCCGCGTTGTTGACCAGGATGTCCGGAACCAGACCCAGGGCCGCGACGCGGTCCGGCAGACCCGCCCGCGCGCTCCGATCGGACAGGTCGGCCGGCAGCGGGTGCGCGTTGGGGCCCAGCCGCGCGGCCAGCGTTTCGAGACGATCGGCGCTGCGGGCCACCAGCACCACCTGATAGCGGCGCCGCGCGAGTATCTCGGCGAACTGTTCGCCGATACCTGACGAGGCGCCCGTGACGATGGCGGCGCGGTCGGCGCCCGGCGGTGGCAGGGCCATGTCAGCCGTCGCTCGCCTGGGCGAGCGTGGCGAGCCGGTCGATCGACTCGCGCAGCATGTCCGACGTCGTTGAGGCAGCCCTGGCCGCCCGGGTGCTGTCGTTCAGCTCGGTCCAGTCGTAGGTGTGGGTCACGCTGGTCAGCGTCGCGTTGATCGGCTGCAGCTCCCAGCGCCACAGGTGGCCGGGCGGCAGCTTCTTGGGCTCCGCCGGGCGCCAGGCGATCTTGGTGCCTTCGATGAATTCCACGACGTGGTTCTCCCGCACGGCGCCGTTGGTCAGCGTCATCTTGAACACGTCACCGACCCGGTGGACCCGCTGGCCCGGGGCTGCCGAGGCGAGGTTGTCGTTGCCGTCCCAGCTCGGCTGCTGGGCGGGATCGGCGATCAATTCGAAGATCCGCTCGGCGCTCGCCGAGATGACGCGGGTCGCGCTCACGATGCGTTCGGGTTCCATGTCGCCATCCAAACATGCCCGCCGGGGCGGCGCGGATGTGACTTTCGGCCGACGGTCGGGGACCTTCGGCCGTCGCAGCGTTCGCGGGCGCAATGCGATCGTGGTTTTTGCCGGGGCAACCCGGCGGCCTGTCCGAAGTGCAGCAAGCCCATTTTTGGGTGAGGCCCCCACGGCCTGCTTGACCCACCGTCACAAGACGGGGATCTGCCTTCGGACAGGCCATTTAACGTCGGCTGCCCGTTAACCCGCGCGCAGCGCCTCGACCGGTCCGGACAGCGCGGCCTTGACGTGCCGGGTGGCGTCGTCGGCCAACACCTCCACGTCGCCCCGCTCGATGCCGTCGACGATTTGCCGGGCAACCTCGCGCGGGTCGTTCTTCGGCACGTCGAAGCCGCTGGTCATCTCGGTCTCGGTGAAGCTCAGGTGCACGCCGGTGACCAGGGTGCCCTGCTTTTCGAGCTCGATACGCAGCGAGTTCGTCGCCGACCACAAGGCCGCCTTGGAGTCGCCGTAGCCGCCGAAGCCGGCCACCCAGGACAGGATCGAAAGGGTGTCGACCAGCGCTCCGCCGCCGTTGTCGGCCAGGATCGGCGCGAACGCCTTGGCGACCCGAAGGGCGCCGAAGTAGTTCGTCTCGAACACCGCGCGCACCTCCTCGATGTCGCTGCCGAGCAGCTTCGGCGCACCGATGATGCCGGCGTTGTTGATGACTATGTCGGCGTCGGAGGCCGTAGCGGCCAGCGCCGCAACCGAATCCGGCTTTGTGACGTCCAGTTCGAGCCTGACCACGCGAGGGTCCTCGCTGGGCTTGGGCGCCCTCGCGGTGGCGTACACCTTCGCCGCGCCCCGTCGCAGGAACTCGTCGACGATGGCCTTGCCCAGTCCCCGCTGCCCGCCGGTTACCACGACCGTCGAGCCGTTGATGTTGACCATGATGCGTACTCCTTGACTTAGTCGAAAGCATTTTGCTTCTGTCACCGTAGTTGACCGAGACGACATAGGCAAGTATATTTTGACTATGTCATTGGAATGGTTTGCGTCACAGCGCTACGAGCTGGCGCCGGCCCCCGGTGGTCTGGGCCTGGTCCAGGACTTCCTCAACACGGTGGCCATCCAGCAATACGGGCCGGACCTGCTGGCCGACGCGTCCGCCGCCGGCGACTGGGCGACCCGCGCGGTGCGGGCCTGGGCCACCGCACGGGGGCTGGACGTGCAGGCGCCGCCGCTCGGCGACGCGGACGTGGCGAAGCTGCGCGCCCTGCGCGACACGATCGCGGGACTGGTTGCGGGGGAACCGCAGGCGGGACGGTGGACGGGCGCCGCCTCGGCGTCCCTGACGTTGTCGGAGGCCGGCGAGGTACGGCTCGAACCCGCCGGAACGGGCTGGCGCTGGCTGGCGTCGGCGCTCTGGGGAGAGGTTCTGCTCAGCCAGCGTGACGGCACCTGGCGACGTATCAAGCGGTGCCACAACGACCAGTGCGCGTCGACGTTCTACGACCGTTCGAAGAACAACAGCGGTGTGTGGCACGACGTGAAGACGTGTGGGAACGCCGCGAATCTGCGGGCTTCGCGGGCCCGCCGACGCGAACGCGACCGCGCGGGCAGCTAGTTCGGGCCGCCGGACCTCAGCAGCGCTCGACCCCCTTCGGCATGATCCGCGGGTGGGAACGCGCTTGGCGCGGCGCGCTTCTCAGCACGGCCTGCAGGGCGTCGCACGCCCGCGCCTTGATCGGCGTGACTATGTCGAGGCTGGTCGGGCTCTGGCTCATCCAGTGCTGCAGTGTTGGCACAGTTGCCGTCCTTGTCCGTCCCTTGTCCATTCGGCCAGTTCGCCGACTCATTGAATTGCATCCCAACGGTTTTACGGGCGCGCCGCGCCGCGGTAAACGTCGCGAAAAGCCGCGTTGTGGCGTGAGGCACATTCGCGGCGGCGCGGCGGGCCCGTCACACCCCGGCCCGGAACCGCCGCAGATAACCGAACAGCCGGCGCGCCGGTAGGCCCTTCGGCCAGTCGTCGGCGCGGAAGTACGCGTCGGTCCCGCCGTCGACGAAAATGACACTGCCACAAAGGAAGTCGGCGGAATCCGACAGCATAAAACGCATCCATTCGGCCAGTTGCCCCGCGTCGCCGAAACCGCCGACCGGCACCGGGAACGATCGAACCGCTTTCGCCTGCCGAGGGTCCGACAGCTGCTCTTGCAGCATCGGCGTCATGATGGCGCCCGGGGCCAGGGCGTTGAGGCGCACGCCGGAGCCGGCCCACTCCGGCTTCACCGCATGCCGGCGCACCCAGCGGGCCACGGCGATTTTCGAGGCCGCATACATCATCGTCGGTGCGGCCGGCCCGAACGGCCGCACGGATCGCACCGCCCTGTCGGCGTCGTGCGCGAGCAACGCCCGCACGGTCCGCCCGGGCACCGCGGGCACGGTCGTCGTGGAATTGCTGGAGACGACGACGACTTTCGCGCCGCCAACGGCGGCCAGCGCCGGTCGCAAGGCGACGAGCAGCTCGACCACGCCGAGGTAATTGACCTGAGCGATCAGCCGGGCCCGATCCCGGCCCCGACTCGGGCCCAGGCCCGCGGCCAGCACGGCACCCTCGAGCCTGCCGCCGCAGGCCGCCAGGACGCCGTCGGCGGCCGCCTCGCGGCCGTGCGGCGTCGACAGGTCGGCGACCACGTCGGCGTCCTTCACGTCGACACCGATCACGGTGTGCCCGTCGGCCCGGAGCCGCTGCGCTGCCTCACGGCCCATCCCGGACGCCGATCCGGTGATCGCGTAGGTGCCCATTCAGATCGTGGTGGCGGCGCGCTCGACGTCGAGCAGCTGCTCGCCCCGGCGCTCCTCGTCGTACGCCTTGCGACCGCCCCGCAGCCCGAACAGCCGCTTCGATATCAGCAGGTAGATCACGGCGGCCACATTGATCGTGAAGGTAACCAAGCGGGTCATCGTGATGCCCTTGGCGAGGTCATGGATTTCCAGAGGCAGGAAGACCGAGGTGGCCACCACGGCGAAGTACTCGCCCCAGCGCTTCAGCAACCACAGGCCAACGGCTTCGATGATCTCGATCAGCGCGTAGGCGACCAGCATCAGGGTCAGCAGGGCCAGGGTGGATGGCTTGGCCGCCAGCGCCTTTTCCAGCTCGTGCACGATCGTCATCTGATCAACCTTGAACCCGGCCGCACGGAAGATCGGCAGGTCACGATCCAGGGTGGCCTGGATGGCCCCACGCGCGCCGCGGAATTTCCAGACGGCGTACGCCGCCAGCGCGATCACGATCGCCCGGAACAGCCGTTCGACCGCGAGCGCACGAATGATGATGGCCTGGCGTAAAGCCTTGCCGCGCATGATCATCGGCGCGTTGTCGGCATGGCCGCGGCCATGCGGCGCACCGACGGTGAATTCCCCACACCGCAGGCAACGCCAGACTTCGCCCAGCCCGGTGGTGCCGCTGAGCCTCTCGGCCAGCGCCTCCTCGTCCGGCGCGTACGTCACATGGCCCGCCAGCGCACAGGTGACCAGCTCCCACCGGTTGATGCCGCGATCTTTGCGCATGGCCGATCATTCAACGCCCGCAGCGAAGGGCGCAAGGGGGCGGGGTCAGAAGCGCGCCCTGCTGCGGCGACGCTGGGCGCTCGGGCTGACGGCGCCGAGCAGGGCGGCGAACTCGGCGACGGGGATCTCCTCGAGCCCGTCGACCGCGGCGGCGATGTCATCGCGCAGCGCCTCGTCGCAGAACGGCTCGGCGAGCCAGCCGAACTTGTCGACGACGCGCTGCCAGGACATCGGCCGGGTGGGCGACCCCTCGTAATCGCTCTGCTCGCGGCTGAATTCCCGCCCGTCGCGCGTGAGCACGTGCACGCGCGCCGCGGTGCGTTGCGGGTAGTCCGCGGTCAGGTCGGCGGCGGCCGCGACATCGACCCGCGCCAGCAGGTCCTGCACGTCGCCGCGCAGCACGCGTTCGGTCTCGAGCTGTTCGGGACCGACACCCCCGTCCAGCAGCGCCACCGCGCTGAGGTATTTCAGGTTGTAGTCGGCCTGCTCCTTGGTCAGCGGGTGGTCTTTTCCCCCGTACGCTCCCCCGCCGGCGAAGTCGTACGCCCCCTGAAAGACCTCGAGCCTCACCCGCGCGACGTCCTCGCCGCGCAGGTTGTTGTCGCAGCGGATCGCCAGGACGGCGTCAATGATGGCCTGCCCGTGGATAAGTGAGCAGTACTGCTTGAGGTAGGTCTGCTCGACGCAGGCGAGCGCGCGGTCGGCGGTGTGGAAGTCAATCGGCTGATCGAAGAGCTGCACCAGGCCGTGCGGGCCCTCGAACAGCGATTTGGGCCCGGTGATCCCGCGGCCGGCCAGCATCGTCGTATACACCGCGCGCATGCCGGTGACCGCGGGCGAGATGCCCTTCCAGTTCGAGACCGGTTCGGCGTGCACGGTGGCGAGCGACACGTTGTCGGCCGCAGCCGCGGCAATGGCGTTCGCGGTTTGCCCGGCGTCGAGCCCGAGCAGCTTGGCCGATCCAGCCGCGACCGACATCGCCAGTTGCAGCGCATGATTGAGCCCGCGCGCCATCACCGGAACCTGGGCACTGAACCGGCATTGGACCTCGTAGGCGATTGCTAGCGCCAGCAGGAAATCCGCGCCGGTGGCGTCGACGTGCTCGGCCACCGCCAGGATCGCGCCGAAGTTGTCGGCGGGATGGCACAGTCCCCCCACAGTCAGGTAGGTGTCGAGCAGGTCGGGGTAGCGCACCAGGACCGCGTTGAAGAACGCCGCCTGATCGACCGAGGCCCGGCCGCCCCCGACGAGCGTCGCGGTCGGGACGCCGCTGAATTGGTCGGTGTGTTCGCGAATCGTGGCGATCAGCTCACCGTCCAGCGAACCGACGGCGCAGGCGACGCTGTCCAGCACGTTGCGTTTCAGCAAGGCCCGGGGTGGTCCGCTCAGGTCCGTTGGCTCGGCGCCGACGACGAAGCCGGCAAGATCGTCGACAACGTAGTTATGTGCCATGGGGTTTCGTCCTCCCGTCGTTACCTCCACTGAAGCGCCGCAACGACACGGAAGTCCAGGATCGATCTCTTACCAGTGCTCGACCGGAGTTCCTACCGCAGTTCGGTGCCCGAGGCGAGGGCCTCGCGGTGCGGGTCGTCGGCTGGAGCCCACCAGCTGCCGGTGGGAGGCGCGAGCCAACCGCGGCCGCGCGCTGTCGTCAGCAACGCGTCCACCAGGCCACGCACACCGGCCCGACCATCGTCTTGGCGGTGCAATAACGACCATGTCCACAGGGGGGTCGGCTCGGCGACGGGTCGCTGGCCCAGGCTGGGTGGAATGACTGCGGTGTGTCGCTTCGGTGAAGCCAGCACCGGGGCGCCGATCCTGCGCACGTGGGCGTAGAAGGCGTCACCGGTGACGCCGCCGTCGTCGATCCTGACCATCCGCGCACCCGTGTGGGCCGCGAACTCCCCGGCGAACCGATTCCACGACGACCATGCCGACTCGTCGGCATCGACGAGGACTTTGACCCGTTGCGCGGCAATCGGTTCCGGCGATCCCACGCCGGGAAGCACGGCCTGCAGGGGCTCGGCACGCAGCAGGTGCGCCGTCAACCCGCGTTGCTTGACCTGCTCGGCGGTCACCCACGCCAGCGCGACATCGAGCGTGCCCTCCGCCACGCGGTCGGCCTGCGCGTGCGACGGCAGCACCCATTCGTCGACTCGCAGCGTCACCTCGGGCCCAAGCAGGCTGGTGATGTCGTCGGGCAGCCAGCTGACGTAACCCAGCCGCACCGGCGTGCTCTCGGCCGCCGCCAGCTGCAGTCGATGCTTGGCGTCGTCGGCCAGGGCCAATATTCTCCGCGCGTCCGGCAGCAGGGTGCGTCCGACTTCCGTCAGCCGGACGCTGCGCCGGTCGCGCGCGAACAGCTCGGCCCCCAACTCGCGTTCGAGGGCGATGATCTGTTGGGAGAGAGCCGGTCCCGAAATGTGCTTCCGCTTTGCGGCCCGACCGAAGTGCAACTCCTCGGCAACCGCCACGAAGTAGCCCAGCTGCCGCAGTTCCATGAGACGAGCTTAAGTGGCCCTACCTGCGGTAGGAAGCGTGACTTAGCACTGGTGGAAAGCCCGTCGTGGACGCGCCGACGTTCTGGGGATTGGCTGGGGTGAACCAACCGCGATCACCTGAGGAGGGCCCGGTGCGACTTCCGCTGTTGCCACCTAACGGTTTGACCGCCGCACAGCAAGACCTGTACGCCGACATGCGCGCCGTAATCGACAGCGGCTTCGGCGAACTCGTCGCATACCGCGGCGACGGCGCGCTGGTCGGGCCGTTCAACGGTTGGCTCCACTTTCCCCAATTCGGTTCGCCGGCTTGGGCGCTCAACAGATCGCTATGGGAGCACGCCCTGCTGCCCGGCAGCGTCCATCAACTGGTCATTCTGGTCACCGCCGCGAAGTTCGGGGCGCGCTACGAGATCTACGGACATGAGTACTTCGCACGCCGGGCGGGGCTGTCCGACGACAAGATCGCCACCGTCGCCGCCGGTGAACGCCCCGCCGACCTGACCGATGACGAGCGCGTCGCCTACGACATGGCGGCCGCGCTCAACCGCGGCGGTGTCCTGGCCGAGACCACCTATCGAGCTGCCGTCGCGCGGTTCGGCGAGCACGGGGCCGCCGAGATCGTCTTTCTGGTGGGCTGCTTCTCCATGGTTGCCGTCACGCTCAACGCCTTCGACGCGGCAGTCCCCGGCCGCGAGGAGACATAGCGCCCATCAGGCCGGGTGACAGCGGCTCGGGCGCAAGCTCGGCATCGATGAATACTGTTGTGCTGCAGGTGCTTTAGCGATGGCACAATTATCCGTCCAACGGACCTAGCCGGCGCGATGAACCGCGTTCTGTTGCAATCGGGTGATCGCCGCCGTTTCGTCGGTGAGCTTCTCGCCGATAAGCCGGATTTGCCTCGCGCTGAGCGGGCACAGCGGATGCACGGCCAGCATCAGGGCGGCCTGTCCACGATGGTCGAAAACCGGTGCGGCGATGGTGACCACGGGCTGCTTACGGCGACCGGGATTGTCGTCGGAGAGGAAGCCGATGGTGGTGAACTCCGCGAGCAGCTGATCCAGGATGTGGCGCACCGGAGTCGGCATCTCGTGGTGATCGAGGCTGACGACCGCTTGGACGGCCTGCGCCAGCGCGGGCGTTGTCCAGTCGACGTCGAAGCCCCGTTCCCGGGTGTGCTCCAGGACGCGTTCGAGGCGCTCGACGCGATCGGTGTTGTCGCCGGCGCCACGACGGATCCACGCCCGTTGTTCCTCCTCGCCGTCCCAGGCGGCCAGGGCGACGCCGAAGGGCGGGGCATAGGGAATGCGATCGCCCGGGATGCCCGCCGGCTGCGTCGCCGGGTCACCCTCGAAGGCGGTCACCACCAGCGAATCACCGAATCGCTCCACCACCGAACCGGCATAGCCGACTTCGCGGGAGAGCCGCAGCGCCGCGGTACGGGCGGCATGCGCAAGCGGGCGGGCGGTGTCGGTTCGCGCGGCCACCACCGCGAGCGCGGGGCCGAGGATGAAGGTCTTCGCGACGGGGTCGCGGCTGACCCAGCCCCGGTCGCACAGCGTCTTCAGGATCGCGTGCGCCGTCGCCTGGGTGAGATCCAGCTCGCGCGCGACGTCAGAAAAGCGCAGCGGCGCATCCGGGAACCGGGCCAGGAGCTCGACGACGTCGAGCACCCGGGCGGTCGGCGCCGACGGCGATCCGCGAATGTCTTGACTCCTTTGCGGCGGGGTTCATATGGTTACCCTGATCATTCGAGACTTTATATCGATTATTCGAGAAAACAAACGAGGTTGATGCGCGCCGTTGTGTTGAGGGACGGCCGGCTGCAGGTCCGCGAGACGCGCGGACCCGGCGCCGGGGCCGGGCGAGTTGCCGCTGCGGAACCCTCGACTCCATCGCGTCCGGACGCCTGGATCCGCTACCGAGCGTCGGCAAGGTCATCGGTCTGGACGAGGTGCCCGGCGCGCTCGAGCTGGCGCGCAGATCCGACGGCCCACCACGCATCGTGGTCCACCCGAATGGAGACGTCTCGTGAGCGAAAACGACGACCGGCAACAAATCTCGGATCTGCTCGTTCGCTACGCGACCGGGATCGACCGGCGCGACTGGCCGCTGTTTCGAACGGTGTTCACCGAGGACTGCGAACTCGACTACGGCGAGATCGGCGCGTGGAGCGGCGTCGACGCCGTCACGGACTTCATGGACAAGACGCACGCGTTGGCGGGGCACACGCTGCACCGCTTGACCAACCAGGTCATCACGATAAGCGGCGACAAGGCCACGGCTCGCACCTACGTCGACGCCCTGATCATGTTCGCCGACAACCAATCCGGTGCCAACGGCATCGGCTATTACGACGACGACATCGTCCGCACCGCCGACGGTTGGCGCATCGCACGGCGGCGCTTCACCATCGTGCGCGTGAGTGCAGTTGGGAGCCCTTAGGTGACGTTCGCAACCAAGTACGGGCCGTGGGCGCTGGTCGCCGGGGCTTCCGACGGTCTGGGCGCCGCGTTCGCCGCGGGGCTCGCCGAGCGGGGCGTCAACGTGGTGCTGCTGGCCCGCCGTCAGTCGGTGCTGGACGCCGTCGCCGCGGCGATCGGTTCCCGCAGCGGAGTCGAAACACGCACGCTCGCAATCGATCTCGCTCAGCCGGGCGCGGCAGCGGCGATCGCCGCGGCCACCAGCGATCTGGAGATCGGCTTCCTCGTTTGCTGCGCGGGCGCCGACCCGAATTATGAGCCGTTTCTTGCCAACCCGATCGAGGCCGCCGAGGCGATGGTGCAACGCAACTGCATGGTGCCGATGCAGTTGTGCCACCACTTCGCGCCCCCCATGGTCGAGAGGGGCAGCGGCGGCATCGTCATCTTCTCCTCCGGCGCCGGGTTGGCCGGCGGGCCCAACATGGTGGCCTACGGGGCATCCAAGGCGTTCGACATGGTCTTCGCCGAGGCGCTATGGGCCGAGTTGCACGACAAAGGCGTCGACGTCGTAGGCCTGATCCTCGGCAAGACCGACACGCCCGCACTGCGCCGGCTCGAACACAGCCGCGGCCAGATCAGTTCGCCCGACGAGGTGCCACCGGGCTCCGCCGCCGTGGACGACGTGATCGCGGAGGCCTTCGACAACCTCACGAACGGCCCGACCTGGTTCGTCGGCGACGTCATGCGCGCCGCCGAGCAGCTGACAAGTTCACTGACCCGCAATCAGACCGTCGAACTCTTCGCGCAGGCCGCCGCCGCGGCGATGGGTCCGCCGGGTTAGCCGTTCCCCGGGGAACCCACGGCTGCGGCGGCGCGTCGAAGTTAATCGAGCTATCTGTGCGTCCATCGATCCATCGGTGGCGCAAAACGCGCCGGGCCGCGGCGCGGCCGGCGCAAAACGCCACCGCAGGGCCACGAAAGGTTTGCCAAATTTTCGGATCAGCCAGCCCGAACTTTCCCTCCCGACCGAGGTGGCCAGCGAAGACAGAACGCGCCCGACCGCCGCTTCGGCTCTCGGATCGCGTTGCTGGGTAAGGATTTCGCGGGTAGGTTTGGGAGCAGTTCGCCACGGCATGCGAGCCAAAGCAATCACCAATGATCGGCACCCCTCTTCGAGTTGAAGGATGACGATGCCGGCCACAGACAGGTCCGCTGCCACAGTCGCGACGACATCGCGCGCGCGGCGATTCACGCTGACCCGGTCGGCGCTCAGCACCGCGATCTTCATCGCCCCCGCGGTGGTCATCCGGATCGCCGGCCTGCACCTGGACCCGGTCGCCGCCCTGTTGATCTACGGGGCCGCGGTGGTCGCGGCCAGCTTCCTGCTGGCGTGGGCCGCCGAGGCCGCGCAGATCGACGTCTCCGGCGGGCTGGCGATCGCGGTGCTCGCGCTGGTGGCGGTGCTGCCCGAATACGCCGTGGACCTTTACTACGCCTACGTCTCCGGCCACGATCCGGATTACACCCAGTACGCCGCCGCGAACATGACCGGGTCCAACCGGCTGCTGATGGGGCTGGGCTGGCCCGTCGTGGTGCTGGTCAGCATCCTCGTCGCGCGACGGGCGGGCGCGGGCAAATCCGCGAGATCCGTGGCCGTCCAGCTGGAGCCGGCCAACCGGGTCGAACTCGGCTTCCTGCTGATCGCCGGCATCGCCGCATTCATCATGCCGGCGACCGGTCAGATTCACATGGCGCTGGGGCTGGCGCTGCTGGCCTGGTTCGGCTTCTACCTGTACAAGATCGGCCACGGCGACGTGGAGGAACCGGACCTCGTCGGCACCGCGGCCGCGCTGGGGGAGCTGCCCGACCGCGTTCGGCGCGTCGCGGTCATCGGTCTCTTCGCGGCATCGGGCGCCGTGATTCTGCTGTGCGCCAAGCCGTTCGCCGACAACCTCGTCGCGGCGGGCACCGAGCTCGGCATCGACCGGTTCCTGCTCGTCCAGTGGCTCGCGCCGCTGGCATCGGAGGCCCCCGAGTTCATCATCGCGGTCATCTTCGCCTCCCGCGGCAAGGGCACGGCGGCGATCGCCACGCTGATCTCGTCCAAGGTCAACCAGTGGACGCTGCTGATCGGATCGTTGCCCGTGGCGCACGTCCTCGGCGGCGGCGGGTTTTCGCTGGCGCTGGACTCGCGGCAGGTCGAGGAGGTGCTGCTGACGGCGACCCAGACCCTGATGGGGGTTGCGCTGATCCTCGGGCTGCGTTTCTCGCGGGTCGCCGCGTGCGCGCTGCTGGTGTTGTTCTTCGTCCAGTTCCCGCTCGTCTCGACGCGGGAGCGGCTGCTGCTGTGCGGTGTCTACGTCGCGGTGGCGGCGGTGGGCTTGGTCATCAACCGCCGCCACCTGGCTGTCACGTTCCGGGCCCCGTTCGTCGGCACGGCCATCCGCCACAGTGGCCACCCCCATCACGACGCGGAGAGCCCGACGCTGCCGAGTTAGGGCACCCCGTATACGGTCCAGCTATGAATCGAGTGTCGGTGATCACCGGCGGCGCCGGCGGCATGGGTCTGGCCACGGCCAAAATCGTTGGCCGCGACCACACCGTGGTCCTCTGCGACGTGCGGCAGGACCGCCTGGACAGCGCGGCCGCGACCCTGGCAGGCCTCGGGATGACTCCGACGGCCGTCAACTGTGACGTCACCGACCGGGATGCCGTCGCGGACCTGCTTGACACCGCAACCGGGCTCGGCACGGTCGCTTCGGTCATCCACACCGCCGGCGTCAGTCCGAGCATGGGTCCCGCCGACTACGTCATGCGCACCAATGCGATCGGCACCATCAACGTCGACGAGGCGTTTTACGCGATCGCCGGTGCGGGCGCGGTGGTCGTCAACGTGGCGTCCATGTCGGCCTACATGCTCCCCGCGGAAATCGTTCCGACACGCCAATTTCCGCTCGCCCTGGACGACCCCGAGGCTTTCATGGGCGCCATGCTGACGGCCTGCGACATCGCACCCGAGGAGGCCCGCTCCGGCATCGCGTACGCGCTGAGCAAGACCTTCGTCAAGTGGTACAGCCAGGCGCAGGCGGAGCGGTTCAACGCGCGCGGGCTGCGCATCGTCTCCGTTTCACCGGGGTCGACCGACACCGAGATGGGCCGGCTGGAGGAGCAGGCCGGGGCCGGTGCGATGGTCGCCGACGCCGCCGTCCCGCGTTGGGGCAAGCCCGAGGAGATGGCCGAGCTACTCGCGTTCTGCGCCAGCGACAAAGCGGGTTACCTCACCGGCACCGACATCCTCAACGACGGCGGCGTGATCGCATCGATGACGGAGCGGGCCAGGGCGGCCGCCGCCAACGGCTGACCCTCAGACCAGGTAGTACAAGTCGGCGGCCCGGGCCGGTTCCGCCAGCCCGTTGTGCGCATAGCGCACCGCTTTGAGCGTCGCGGAGTATTCCTCGTCTTCCTCGGGGAAGACGTGCTCGGCGGGGAACCATCCCTGGAACCCGACGTTTTTCAGGAGGGTTAGCGTATCGGCGCGCACCCCGGCGAGCAGGACGGTGACGCCGCGCGCCGCCTCGTCGCGCAGGAAGTGCTCGATGCGCTCGATGCAGACGACGTCGGGATGTCGTACCCGTTTGAGCCGCAGCACCACGAACCGGATGTCGTCGCTCTCGATCCGTTGCCTGATCTCCGACAGGTAGCGGTCCAATTCCGGTGCGGCGCCGAAGAACAGCTCGCCTTCCACGTCGTAGATGACGATCGACGCATCGGCCGGGTCGCCCGGAATGCGCTCTCGGACAACGCGTTCGGGGGTGACTATCAGCTCCTTGGCCTTCAGCTTCGCCGCGCGGGGCACGAACAGCAGGATCGACAGGATCACGCCCAACAGAACCGACTTGTCGAGATCGATCGCCACTCCCGTAAGCGCGGTGACGAGCACCAGGCCGGCGTCATAGCGCGAGGCCTTCAGCGTGTAGATCAGGCGCTTGAAATCGACGAGCCGCGCGGCCGTGACGAGCAGCAGCCCGGCCAGCGCCGCCTGGGGGACGTAGCGCAACAGGGGCGCGAACAGCAGCAGCGCCGCGGCAACCGTTGCGGCCGAGACGATCCCGGAGAACCGGGTGCGCCCGCCGGATTGGAAGTTGATCGCCGATCGCGACAGCGATCCCGAGCCGGGCAGGCTCTGAAAGAAGCCGCCGGCGAGGTTGGCCAGGCCTTCGGCCATGATCTGCCGGTTGTAGTCGATCTCCTGTTGGGTTTGGTAGGCAATGGCTTTGGCGATCGAGAGCGCCTCGATGATGCCGACGAACGCGATCGCGAGCGCACCCGTCGACAGCTGGGGCAGCCAGTCGGTGTGGACCTCCGGGATGTGCGGGGTGGGCAGGCTGCGCGGGACCTTCGCGGCCACCGCGACGGCGGTGTGGCCGTTGGCGCCCGGGATCGACCAGCCCGCCAGGTAGGCGATCAGGGCGGTGACGACCAGCACGACGAGCATGTCGATCTGCGGCCATCGGTAGCGTTGCACCAGCCTGCGCAGGACGACCGCCAGGGCCACTGCGGCGACGGACAGTGTCAGGGCGCGGTAGTTGATCGCATCGCCGTGGGTCAGGGTGAGCCAGGCGCGGCGCAAGACCTGCATGTGCCCGTTGCCCTTGTCGCGCACACCGAGCGCGTTGCCCAGCTGCCCCGCCGCGAGCAGCAACGCCGCGGCCGCCATGAAGCCGATGATGACCGACTCGGAGATGTAGCGGGTCAGGTTGCCGAGCTTGAACAGGCTGATCACGATCTGAAATCCGCCGACCAGCACGGCCAGCAGGAACAACCCCTCGAAGAGTTGGGTGCTGTTCTCCGAATCGATGAACGCCAGGGCGCTGAACACCAGCAGCGAGATGGCGCTCGTCGGCCCGTTGATCAAGTGTGACGACGAGCCGAAGATCGACGCGACGATCGTCACGACGATCGCCGAGTAGACCCCGAACCGTGGATCCACGCCGGCGATCAACGCGTACGCCATCGCCTGGGGAAACGAAATGGCGGCGACGGTGAGGCCGGCGACGAGGTCGTGCCGTCCCTTCACCAGGTCGTAATTGAAAGCCAGGCCCATGGTCAGGTCTTTCCGCTAGGTCGCCGACGCCGCACCCGGCGGCGCGGAGATCGCGTCGAGGATTCCGTTGACGCCAAAGAACTGCTCGCGCGCGTCGCTCCAGTCCTTGGCGATGGCGCCGATTCCGAACAGCGCGAGCGGGGGCAGCCGGTCGGCATGTTTGGCCAGAATCTCGGGCTTGAACGGCCGGTAGCCGTACTGCGCCGCCTGCTCCTGTGCGGCGTCGGTGAACAGGTAGTTGAGATAGGCCCTGGCGTATGTCGCCGTCTTCGGATCGGTGACGTTCGCGTCGACCCAGGCCACGGCGGGTTCGGCGAGGATGCTGACCGGTGGGTACACCAGCTGCAGTTCGTCCTTGTTGGCGGCGACCTCGCGCAGCGCCTCGTTCTCCCATGTCAGCTGGATGTCGCCGATCTTCGCCAGCGTGAAGCTGTCGCCGGCACCGCGGGCACCATTGTCGGAGACGGCCACATGGCGCAACAGCGACCGCACGTAGTCGGTCGCTTGGGCGTGGCTACCGCCGCGGGTGGTGACCGAGCCCCAGGCCGCGAGGACGCTGAGCTGGCCGTTGCCCGAGCTTCGCGGGTTGGGGGTCACCACGGACACGTCGCCCTTGATCAGGTCGGGCCAGTCGTGGATGGCCTTGGGATTGCCCTTGCGGACGACGAAGACGATGGTCGACGTGTACGGCACGGAATTGTTCGGCAGCCGCCGTTGCCAGTCGGGGGCGATCAGGCCCCGTTTGCTCAGCGTCTCGACGTCGCTGATCAGCGCAAGTGACACCACGCTGGCCCGCTGGCTGCCGTCCAGGACGCTGCGCAGCTGGCGGCCCGAGCCGCCGTGAGACTCCTTGATGTTCAAGCCGATTCCGGTGTGCGCACGGTATTGCGGGACGAACGCCTTGTCGATCGCGGCGTACAGCTCACGGGTCGGGTCGTAGGAGACATTGAGGATTTGGTTGGTGCCGGCGCCGGGAATGTTCTTGACCACGATCGCAGTTGCGGCGAGGACGATGGCCACCACACCGACGACGTTGAGCCAGCGGATGCGCAACCGAGGGCGGAAACGCCGGAATGCCGGACGCACTTTCGACATCCAGGCGTCCTCTCACGGCAAACGCCGGACCATTTCGGCCGGCACCAATACTTTTCAGGATGTTAACGATCGGGCCACTTCGGCGCAGCGTTGAGAATCAGCCTGAAGCTAAGTCCGAAGCGCGCGGGATACCTATGCTGAGCACATGCCGCAACGGGCGTTGCGTGACCGCCTCATCGAACTGGAAGTACCCGGGGAGGATGTGGCGCGCGGTCGGGCGCTGCGCAAGACCGTCCCCAGGCGCGCGCTCGCCCAACTGACTCCCGCGAACCGGTCGGCGACGGAAATCCTCGTGGCCCAAAACGACGGGCGGCTAGGCGAACTGGTCCCGCTGCGGTTCGCTCGCATGCTCACCGACCCGTTCTCGTTCTACCGCGGGTCCGCGGCGGTCATGGCCGCCGACCTGGCCGCCAGCCCTACCAGCGGGATCGAAGTCATGTGCTGCGGTGACGCGCACGTGTCGAACTTCGGCATGTACGCCGCGCCGGACCGCTCAATCGTGTTCGACCTGAACGACTTCGACGAGGCCGCCGTGGCGCCCGGGGAGTGGGACGTCAAGCGCCTGGTCACCAGCGCTGTCGTCGGGGGCCGCCACGCGGGGTATCCGGCCAAAGCCATCCGCCGCTGCGTCGAGCAGGCGCTGGTGGGCTATCAGACCAGTCTGGAGGCGATGCTCGAGGAGATGAACGTGCTGGACCGCTACTACCTGCGCGTGGAACCCGAGCACTACACCGGGAAGGTGTCCAAGGGCCTGCAGGCGGTGATTCAGAAGACGATATCTCAGGCGCGCACCCGAACGTCGGCGCGAGTCTTCCGGCGGATCACGGAGATTGGCCCCGACGGGACCCCACGGCTGCGAGAGGCGCCTCCAGTCTTGCAGCACGTCGACGAGCAGACCGAAGCGCCGTTGCTGGCGGCGGTGCGGGAGTATCTGGCCGCGGTGCCGGCCGACGTGGCGCTGCTGCTGTCGCACTTTCGGATCACGGATGTCGCGCTGCGCGTCGTCGGCGTCGGTAGCGTCGGCACCCGGTGCTACCTGGTGATCCTGGTCGGCCCCAACGGAACACCGCTGATCCTGCAGATCAAGGAGGCGGTGCGGTCGGTGCTCGAGGAATACGGCGGGTGGACTCAGCCGGACAGCCTCAATGCGGCCGTCGAGGCAAAGGGCCAGGGGGTGCGCGTCATCGACGGCCAGCAGATCCTGCAGGCGATGTCGGACGTTTTTCTCGGGACGACCCGCAAGGACGGGCGCGACTACTACGTCCGCCAGTTCCACGACATGAAGGGCAGCGTCGACACCGCAGGCATGTCGGCCTCGACCTTCTCCGAATACGCCGTCGCCTGTGCGGTGCTGCTGGCGCGCGCGCACTCGCAGAGCGCCAACGCATCGGTCTTGCGCGGTTACGTCGGCACCAGCAGCGCCGTGCACGACGCGGTCGCCGAGTGGTCCTACGCGTACGCCGACAAGTCACTCGACGATTTTCACCAGCTGCGCGCGGCGGCCGCGGCCGGCGATATCGAGGTGGCCGACGATCCCGCCCGGTGAGAAGCTTGACGGGCCGTCCTCACGCGGGCGTCAGGCGGACCGCCAGGCGAGTCGGTCCGCGGAGCAAACTGTTGGTGGACCATTGCGTCGCCCCGACCACGGAGATCCGGCTGACGTGCGTCACCAATTCCCTCAGCACCGCCTGGGCCTCCATGCGCGTCAATTGCGCTCCGATGCACAGGTGTGCACCGAACCCAAAAGTCATGTGCTGGCTAGGATTTCGCGCTACCCGGAACGCGTCGGGTTCGTCGAACGCCCGAGGATCCCGATTGGCCGCGCCGATGGACAGCATGATCCGCGCACCCGCCGGAATCGTGGTATCGCCGACCCGGTAGTCGCGCAGGGCGGTGCGATACACGTTCTGCGCCGGTGACAGATAGCGCAGTAACTCCTCGACCGCCATCGGTATCAAGTCGGGATCGGCGCGCAGCAGGTCATACTGCTCCGGGTTGGCCGCCAGGGTGTCGAACATGCCGCCGAGCAGGTTGGTCGTGGTCTCGTTGCCGGCAAGAAGCAACAGCATCGCGAAGTAGAACAACTCGCGGTCGGGCAGCGAGCCGGCCTGGTTCTCCGCCAACAGCCGCCCGAGGATCGTGTCCGAGCCCTTCAGGCCGCCGACGGCGAATTGCCGCGTGAAATAGCGGTGCATCGCCCACGAGCCGCGCACCGAGACCGCGAGCTTGCGGGCGCCGCGTGCCGTGAGGTCGATGTCGGTAACCTGTACCGACTCCTCGGACCACCGCCGAAAATCGTCGACATCGGTGTCGGGAACGCCCAGCAACTGGGCGATGAGGCGCACGGGCATCGGTATCGCGAGCCGCTGCACCACGTCGCAACCCGGGTTGGCCACGACGTCGTGGACCGTCTCCACGGCCAGCCTGTCGATGATCGGACGCCAGCTGTCGAGCGCCGCCTTGGTGAACGCCGGCAGTACCTGACGGCGCTGCCGGGCGTGCGCGTCGCCGTCGAGCGAGACCAGGATCGGCGTGCGTATCCGGGTCAGCATGGGCCCGTCGGCACTGGACAGTTTCGCGTCGTCGCGGGCGGCCGCGCGGACATCGTCCAACCGGGTCAGGACATACACCCGGCGCTTCGGGTTGTACTGCACCCGGGCGCCGGCGTGCAGGCGACGATAGGCCTCGTGTGGCTGGGCCGCCGTCGCCGCATCCAGCGGATCGTAGGCGGTGATGTCCGCGTCGAGCGGCAAGCGCCGCCGGGCACCCGTGGCATTGGCCAGCGCGGCGCCGGCCAGCGTGCGTGCCGCCGAGCCGGTGAAGCGAACCCCGTCAGTGAGCGCCATCGATCACCTAACCTGTATAGTTACGCCCTGGACCGTAACGTAAGTTTCCGTAATCGACAAGGGTCGTCGCCGTGGACATGACAATCGACGAGCTCGCGCGCCGCGTCGACATGACCGCGCGGAACATCCGGGAGTGGCAGACCAACGGACTGCTACCGCCGCCACGGCGACGCGGCCGGATCGGGATTTACGGCGACGACCACATCTCGCACATCGAGCACATCAAATCACTTCGAGCGCAAGGATTTCCGCTTGACATCATCCGGCGGGTCCTGGATCAGTCCGGCGAGTCGGCGCCCGAGGTACGTCGGATGGCCTCGGAATTGCTGAGCCCCGCCAACCTCACGGGATCGGTCGAGATGAAACGGGTCGACCTG
Organism: Mycobacterium sp. NGS34; assembly: GCF_059812845.1. NCBI lineage: Bacteria > Bacillati > Actinomycetota > Actinomycetes > Mycobacteriales > Mycobacteriaceae > Mycobacterium > Mycobacterium sp. NGS34. The sequence continues at coordinate 430,059 of NZ_JCALDM010000001.1, read as the reverse complement.
GTCCGCCAGTTCGGCCCCGACGCGGAGCGGTACTTCACGGACTGCGGGCTGGTCGACATCCTCAACGACGAGCTGCTCGTTGTCACCGACACCCGAACGTTCGACTACGTCGAGAAGCTGATCGCCGTCGGCCTGCCGTTGGATAAGGTGGCCCGGGCCCTCACCGTCATGACCGATCATCAGATCGCGAGCATGCAACCACTCGTCGAGCTCTATCGCGATGAAGTCTGGGAGCCGTTCCTGCGCGCCGGGCTACCCGCCGACGACTGGCCCGAGATCGCCGAGAAGACCCTCCAATTACGTTCCCTGGGAATCGGTCTCGGCATGCAGGCGTTCCGCAGGGCGATAGACGACGTGGCGGGCAGGATCGCCACCGAGGAAGCCGCCAAGATGGACGTGCCGAGGACGCCCCGAAAGCGGCGCCGCACCCGTTGAGTGGTGCGACCAATCCCGCGGCCGCAGCCGCCAGGTTCGGCGGGCGTAGTCCAGTTCGGTGTAGGGCCACTGGGTCACGATGCGGCCGCTTGGTGACCGGAAGTAGCTGTCGCACTGGGTCCAGACGGTTCGTTCCAGGTCCGCGGAAAGCTGGTCGTTGTAGCGCCTTTCGGCCTCCGGACGCACATCCACGTAGCCGCCCCGCCGCGCCACCCGGCTGACGGCGCTGGCCACCAGCCGCGCGCCCGCCTCCAGGATGTAGACGATCGAGTTGCCGCCCTGGTTGGTGTTGGGGCCGTAGAGCATGAAGAAGTTCGGGAAGCCGGCGACGGCCACCCCCAGGTAGGCGCTCGGGTCGGCGCCCCAGCGCTCGTGCAGGCGCTGACCGCCGGCGCCGACCACGTCGATCCCCGACAGGTAGCGCGACGTCTCGAACCCGGTCGCCAGCACGATCGCGTCGACGTCGACGGTCCGGCCGCCCCCGGTGATCACCGACGTCGTTGTGATCCGCGCTATGGGGTCGGTGACCAGATCGACGTTGTCCGCCTGCAACGCCCGGTAATAGTCGTCCCCCAGCAACACCCGCTTGCAGCGGAACGGATAGTCCGGCGTCAACGCGCGGCGCAGCCGCCCGTCGGCCACGGTGCGCTCCAAGAACGACGTCGCGACGTGCGTGCGCGCGGCAACCACCGGGTCGTCGGCGAAAGTGGCCGTGTTGTCGTGCTGGAATTTCCAGATCTGCCAACGCGCGCGGCGCGCCGCCAGGGGATCGCGCCGAAAGCGCTCCAATTCCGCTGCGCTGTACGGTCGGTCGTCCTTGGGCACCATCCACGGCGGCGTCCGCTGGAACACCGTCACGCGCTCCGCGGTCTTCGCGAGCTCGGGGACCACCTGCACCCCGCTGGCGCCGGTGCCGATCACCGCTACCTTCCTGCCTGCCAGCTCGATGTCCTTATCCCACTGGGCGGTGTGCATGAGCGTGCCGCCGAACTCGCTCAACCCCGCGATCTCGGGACGCTTCGGCGACCCGAACAATCCGACGGCGCAGACGACGACGTCGGCCGTCAGCGTCTCGGCTTGCCCGGCACGGTCCAATTCGCAGTCCCAGCACCGCGCGTCGGAATTCCAGCGGACCGATCGCACTTTGGTGCCGAGCATGAGATGGCGCCGCAGGTCGAAGTCGTCGGCCACGGACTCGAGGTAGGCGAGGATCTCGGGCTGACGGGCGTAGGTGCGACTCCAGGACTTGTTGGGCGCGAAGGAAAACGAGTACAGGTGGCTCTGGATGTCGCAGGCGGCGCCGGGATAGGTGTTGCGGCGCCAGGTGCCGCCGACCCCGTCGTCGGCCTCGATGATGACCAGGTCGTCGAGACCGGCGCGGCGTAGCGACACCGCCGCGCCGAGGCCGCCGAAGCCGGCGCCGATGATCGCCACCCTCGGGGGCCGCCGCCGGCGCGTCGCCGCCCGCAGCCGGCCGACCGCATAGCGCCGACGTGCCGCGCGGCTCGTCACGTTGCGGCCTCGCTCCGGCGAACCTGATACCCGTCCAGGTCGCCCTTCCCCCGCCACGCCTCCAGCATGTCCGCGTACTCCGTGGGCGCACCGATGAAAAAGCTGCCCTGCCGAGTCTTGGCGTCCGCCTTGCCTTCCCGGTTGTAGTAGCCGGGGGTGCAGGTCCTGGCCCGCTCCGCGGTCGCGGTGGAGCGGGCCACCACCAGGTCGACCCACGCGGCTTCGGCCTCGGGTGACGGCTCGATTTCGCTGACGCCGCGCTCCAGCGCCCAGGCGATGATCCACGCGGCGTGGCTGGCCTGCACGTCCAGCAGATAGGGGAAGTTCACCGTGAGCCCCGCCTGGGCGATGCTTTCGATGAAGCAGTTCGGGAAGCCGTTGGCGCTCAAGCCCTGGAACGTGCGCACGCCGTCGCGCCACCGATCGGTCAGCGTCACGCCGTCGCGGCCGATCAGCTCGAACCCGGTGCGCCGGCAGTAATCGGTGCCGACCTCGAAACCCGTTGCGAAGATGAGGCAGTCGAGTTCGTAGGTCGCCCCGTCGACGACGACGCCGGCCTCGGTGATGCGCTCGACCCCACGACCGCGGGTGTCGACGAGCGTGACGTTGTCACGGTTGAAGGTCTGCAGATACCCGTCGTGGAAGCACGGCCGCTTGCAGAAGTAGCCGTACCACGGTTTGAGCGCCTCGGCGGTCGCGGGATCCGCCACGATCTCGTCGACGCGCGCCCGAATCTCCTCCATCTTGGCGAAGTCGGCCAGTTCGATGTTGGGGGCCGGGCCGGCGCCGTCCTGGCGCATGACGGGAAGCTTGCGGGTGATACTCGTCCAGGCGTCGGCGACCAGATCCTCGTCGGCCTGACCGCCGGCGGTCAGGATCTGGAAGTTCCGGATGCGTTCGGACTGCCAGCCGGGCTGTAATGTGTTGGCCCACTGCGGATCCGTAGTCCGGTTGGCTCGCACGTCGACCGATGACGGTGTGCGCTGGAAGACGTAGAGATGCCGGGCCGCCGCGGCGAGGTGCGGCACGCACTGGATCGCCGTGGCGCCGGTGCCGATGATGCCGACGCGCTTTGTCGCCAGGTTCTCCAGCTTTTCGCCGGTGAACCCGTAGTCCCACCTGCTGGTGTGGAACGTCGGGCCGCAAAAGCTCCCGAGGCCGGCGATCCCGGGCAACTTGGGCTTGGCCTGGTAACCGTTGGCCATGGAGACGAACCTGGCCCGCATCTCGTCGCCGTGGTTCGTCCGGATGATCCAGCGGGAAGCATCTGGATCCCAACGGATCTCATGCACCTCGGTTTGCAGGCACGCGTCGCGATAGAGGTCGTAGTGCTCGGCGATGCGCTGGCAGTGGGCGAAGATCTCCGATCCCCTGGCGTACTTGTCCGCGGGGATGTAGCCGAGCTCCTCCAATAACGGCATGTAGACATAGGATTCGACGTCGCACGCGATCCCCGGATACCGGTTCCAATACCAGGTGCCGCCCACGTCGGCCGCTCGGTCGATCAGGCGCACGCTTTCGACACCGAGCTCGCGCAGCCGCGCGCCCGTCAACAGCCCGCCGAATCCGGCGCCGATGACCGCGACGTCGACCTCGTCGGTGAGCGGCTCGCGGGTGAACGTTCCGTCCACCCAGGGGTCTTCGGCGAAACGCGCGAAGGCACCCGCCGTCTCGACGTACTGCGCGATCCCGTCCGGGCGCAGTCGCCGGGCCCGCTCGTCGGCGTACTTACGGCGCAGCGCGTCGACGTCGAACCCCACGCCAACGGTCTCGGTCAAGGCATCGGCTTCCTGCTCGTGATCCCCGCCCGACTATATAATCAATCAGTTGATCATATCAATGGCTCCAAGAGGATCAAGTCTGCGCTCAGCGCGCGAATTCCGGCCGAGCCACGCTCTGGCCGCAGTCTCGATTGCCGCCGGCCGCCTCAGCGCAACAACGTGCCCCTGATCAGGCGTTTGGCCGAGTCCAGGGCCGCGTGGTATTCGACCGGCGGCAGGGTCGCCGCCAGCTCGGTCAGGCCGTAGATCAGCGAGTAGATCGCTTCCACCGAGCCCGGTTTGCCGCCTCCCTCGACGATGCCCTCGATGATCTCGCGGAACGCCTGGAACCCGTCGCCGGCCTCCTGGGCGTCGACGGCGCCTTCGGCACGGATCGCCCACTCGAAGGCGGCCAGGTCGGGGTATTCGCGCATCAGCCGGCCCGATTCGTCGAGCACGGCTTCGATCCGGTCGATCACGTCGCCGGGGCCCCCGGCGGCCTCGCGCAGCCGCGGCAGCGCGACGTCGGTTCGGGCCGCGACGGCGGCCTTGATCAGCTCCGACTTGTTCGGAAAGTAGTTGTACAGGCTGGCGCTGGTCACCTCTGCCGTGCGGGCGATCTCGCGGATGGTCGCGCGCGAATAGCCCGCGCTGGCCACGCAGCGCATGGTGGCCACGATGATCCGCCGGCGGGTCTCCTCGCCGCTCGCGCCGACCGGGCGACCTAGCATGCGGTCGAATATAATCGATCGATCAATTTACGTGCCGGTTCCGCAGGGAGGTGCGCCGCATGAACGCCGCGCGGGCGCAATTGGGTCGCCCGGCGGGCGCCAGCGGCGAGGAGACCCGCGCTCGAATAATCGCGGCGGCCATGCGCTGCGTGGCGGAGGTTGGGTACTCCCGCGCGAGCATTCGGGAGATCGCCAAAGCCGCCGACATGACCAGCGGCAGCCTGTATCACTACTTTCCGAACAAGTCCGAACTGCTCACGGCCACCGTCAGGGAGGTCGACGAGATCGCGCTGCCACGGCTGCGCACCGCCGCGGCCGGCTCCGACGACGTCGTCGATCGCCTCGAGGCGGTCCTGGACGAACTGGACAGGTTGCTGCGCGAGTATCCGGGCCTGGCCGCGTTCCAACGCGCCATGCGCGGGCATGCCGGGCTGAAAGGGTTGCGCGACACCATCGATGACGTCGTCCGCGACGCCCAGGCGCGGGACGCGTTGCCAACCGGCACCGATCCGGGCGCCGCGGTCAACGCGATCTACGCGCTGGCCCGCGGGCTGACGGAGCGGGCGGCCAGCCAAAGCCCGGACGCCTACGCCGCCACGCTGGCATCGGCCAAAAAATTGCTCAGGGGAACGCTTTTCGCGCGGCGAGCGCGTCGCCGAGCGTCCACAGCGCAACGCCGATCAAAACGAGGTCCTTGAGCAGGAACTGGCCCGGCAGCGCGGACAACACCGGGAGGCCGGCGGCGTGGGTGGAGACCACCCCGGGCGTGGTGAACAAGAAGCTCAGCGTTCCCATGAAGAGCGCGACTGCAAGGGCGCTGCCCGCCGCCGACGCGCGTGGCCACACCGGTCGCAGCGCAATGAGAAGCGCCGCAACGATTTCCATGGTCCCCAGCCCGCGTGCCACCGTGGTCACGGAGGCCACGTGGTAAATCCAGCTCATCAGCGGGCTGTGCTCGATGAGCACCCGGGATTCCATCTTGACGTACTTGCCGAACCCGATCCAGGCCAAGACGACCACCAGCCCGTAACGGGCGATCAGCTGTCCTGCATTCGTTAGCAACTCGGCTACCCGGTGCGGCGTAATGGCGGGGGACGGGGTGCGGTCGATCATCGACAAGGGGTCCCTTCGGCGAGCTAGGTCGGCGGCTGGCAATCGTTCCCGACGTGACCACGATCCACGAGCCGATTGGGTTCAGTGACCCAATCGCTCCAGCCCGGCGACGATGAGCCGCAGGCCGTATGCGAACTCCTCCTCCAACGGAACGGGCAGGTCGTCGGCGACCGCGACGGTCGCGGGGTAGCGGGACGGATCGAGTTCACGGAAGGCGGCGGTCAACTCGGCGTCGTGCTCGACCACGGTCGATCTCGATTGCTGGATCGCAAAGCCGAGGACGTAGCGGGACAGCGTTGCGTAGGCGTGGGCGGCGACCACCGGCGGGAATCCGCTGTCGAGCAGCAGCGACAGCATCAGCTCGCGCTGGGCCAGCGCGTGCGGCCCCATCGGCACGTAGCCGATCAACAACGACGCGACACCACCGTGGCGTCCGAGCGCGTGGAACATGTGCTGCGCGAACGATATACAGGCCTCCTGCCAGGGCATCGCGGACAGCGCTTCCGCGTCCAGGCCGGCCTCACCGAGCATGCGGTCGACCAGCGCGGCCACCAGTTCCGATCGGTTGGCGAAGTGACGGTACAGCGTGGCGGTGCCCGACCCCAGGCGATGCGCCAGGGAGCGCATGGACAGCGCGTCGACTCCGTGCTCGTCGACGAGTTCGAGCGCCGCGGTCAGGACGCGGTCTTGCGGCAGGGCGGGGCGCCCACGGGAGCGACGCGTTGGCTGCTCGTCCGGCTGTCCGGCGGTCACTTGACACCCTTCCCATTTATAGACACACTGTATCCATTAATCGCTCTCCCGATCAAGCCCCTTGATAGCTAGGACCTTTCGCCATGCTCCTCCCCCTGGCCCGGGAGCCGTACGCGGCTCCCACCGACCGCGACATGGCTCCTTCGGAGCGCCGCCAATTCGTCCGCACGCATCGAACTTGCGTGTTCGGTTACCGCCGCCGCAATGACGGCCCGGGCATGTCGATCGTCTACTACATCCCGACCGACAGCGACGAGCTGCTGGTGTCCACCATGGCCGGCCGTGGGAAGGCGCGAGTCGTCGAACGCGACGGCAAGGTCAGCCTGTGCGTCCTCGACGAACGATGGCCGTTCAGCTATCTACAGGTGTACGCGGACGCGAGACTCGACGACGACCGCGACCTCGCCGTCGACGTCATGATGGCGGTGGCCGGAAGAATGTCGGGCCAACCGCTGCCCGACGACGCGCGCCCGTCCGTCGAAGAGATGTGCGACCGGGAGAACCGGGTCGTCATCCGCTGCCGGCCGTACTCCAGCTTCGCAACACCGCCGCGCCACCTGCACCGCAACGACGAGGTCGACCAGTTGAGCCACTGGGTGTCCGGTGTGGTCGCGTGGGACGCCGCGGATCCCGTGACCGATTGACGGCTACCGGCCCGCGTAGCGATCGCGCAGCTTGGCCAGCGTCGCCTCGATGCCTTCCGCGTTGGCTTTGCGGAAACCCATCAGCTCGTAGTACTTCAGCGCGTTCTTGATCGCGCCGGCTTTGCGGTAGTCGAACGTTTCGGTGACCCGCGTCCTGGTCGGTGACAGCGACTCGAATTCCCAGCGCCAGCTGTGCCCCACGGGATGGCGCCATTCGATCAGCTCGTCCGGTTCGAGGGCCGTCACCCTGCTGGTGATGCGGTATGGCACGCCGTACATCTTCATCTTCGTCGAAAACTTCGACCCCACAACCATTTCCGCCGGAACACTGATGTTGTCGCCCACCGTGCCCGATCCGTCCAGTTCGTGGTGGCGCCGCGGGTCGACGGCCATCGCGTACAGCTCGGCGGCCGGCGCGTCCACTTCGACCGAGCGGCTCACCTGCCGGGGACCCGCGTCGACAACGTTGACGGTCATGACGGTCTCCTTCCGGGTATCCGGCAGCGCGAGGTCGACGCTACGCTTCGCCGGATTGAACTTTTACAGCTGTTCGAACAAACGACGTTCAGCGGGGAGGGGTTCGGTGACCCAGTCGATTCCGGGACGGGTGGCACTTATCACCGGCGCCGCGCGGGGACAAGGGCGGGCGCACGCGGTGCGGCTCAGCGCCGAAGGCGCCGACATCATCGCCGTCGATATCGCCGGACCGCTGCCACCCAGCGTTCCCTACGATTCACCCACACCCGACGATCTGGCCGAGACGGCACGGCTGGTGAGCGCCAACGGCCGAAAGGTCATCACGTCGGCGGTCGACATCCGCGACCTCGACGCGCTGACGGCCGCCGTCGACGCGGCCGTCGGCGAGCTGGGCCGCCTGGACATCATCGTCGCCAACGCCGGAATCTGCAGTCCCGCACCGTGGGACCGGATCACCGCGCAAGCCTTCCGCGACACCATCGACACCAACGTGGTCGGGACCTGGAACACCGTGATGGCCGGCGCCCGCCACATCATCGACGGCGGTCGCGGCGGCTCGATCGTCCTGATCGGATCCGCGGCCGGCATCAACATGCAGTCGTTCATGGTCCACTACACGGCGAGCAAGCACGCCGTCGTCGGGATGGCGCGCGCGTTCGCCGCCGAACTCGGCCGCTACAACATCCGCGTCAACAGTCTGAACCCGGGGGCGGTCTCGACCCCGATGGGCACCGGCCGGATGCGTGACGCGCTTCGATCGGCCGCCGACAGCTACCCGCACCTGCGGGGCATGCACAAACCGCTGCTGCCCGACGGCATCGCCCAGCCCGAAGACATTTCCGACGCGGTCGCGTGGCTCGTGTCGGACCAATCCCGGTTGGTTACCGCCAGTCAGGTGTCCGTCGACATCGGCGTCGGCTACGTCTAACAGCGATATAGTGCCTGGTCGTGCGGGTTCTACGCTTTCTGTGGCAACGCGTGTTGGCGTTCGACCGGCTCGGCTCGCGCATTCCTCAGCTGATCCAGATATGGCTGATGGAGTTTTTCGTCGTGATGCCGTTGACGTTCTTCGTCGGCAAGGTCATCGACATCCACGGCGCGTTCGGGGTGCCCGGCACCGGCGAACGTCTCGACGGCACCTTCTGGGGAGCGCTCGCGGTCTCGCTGTTCTTCGGGTTCTTCTTCGTCCGCTCGCTGGTCAGGCCGCGGGTGGTGCAGGGGACGTGGACACCGACGGTCCACGCGGACATCGGACCGATGACCGTCTACGGCGGCAACCGCGCCTGGCGGGTGACCTACCCGTACCTGACCAGTCACCCGTCCTACGCGCTGCTGTTGCTGATCACCGCGCCGATCCCCGCCGTGATGTTCGCGGCGACCATCAACCAGGGCGACAGCACCTTCTATTGGCGGGCGTGCGGCATCGTCGGCGTGATCATCATCGCCTGCATGGCGCTGGCGCGGGTATTGGCTTGGTACGTCTTCAAATTCGGTCGCCGCGAGCTCGATGCCCAGCTGCGCGGATTGCCGGTCTCACCGCGGCGACTCGGCTGGGAGATCGCCTGGAAGCCGGTGCTCGTGCTGGTTTTGATGATGTACGCCATCGCCTGCCTTCCGCTGGGTGGGTTGTGGTTGAAGGAAAAGCGCACGATCGCCCGCCTGCCCGTCGTCACCGCCGCCGATGCGCAACATCCCGGCGAGTATCGGCGGGTGCAGGGCACCGTGGCCTCGACGGCCGTCTATTGGGCGCCCGCGGGGCTTGGCCGCGGCGGCAACAATTACGCGGGAGCCGGTGTGCTGGTAGACCTGCGCACCGGCGGTGAAGCGCTGGTGCTCGCCGAGTCGATGGCCGTGCCCGACTTCAAGGGCATGATGGCCCACGTTCGCGGCGGCGAACTCACCGCGACGGGCAAAGTGATCGACGCCGTCTCGGCCGATCAGCGCAAGTACTACGGCTTCGAGGAGGGCGCGTTTCCCCCGCCGTCCGCCGCGGGCCGCGTCGTGCTGCTGCTGTCCGAGCCGTAACCGGCCGGCGCCCGGATGAGCCGGCGCCCGTATAAATGAGTGTCATGGCGACCAACGAGTACCGCGTCAGTGGGATGACGTGCGGGCACTGCGAGGCCGCCGTGAAAGACGAGGTGGGCCGGATCCCCGGTGTCGACGGCGTGGACGTCGACGCGGGAACGGGCAGGCTCGTCGTCCGGAGTTCCGTTCCAATCGACGCGGGCGCGGTGCTGCGCGCGGTCGACGAGGCCGGCTATCAGGCGGTCCTGGTCGCGTGACGGCGGACGCTAACACGGTCAACAACGTCGAGCTGGAAATCGGGGGGATGACCTGCGCCTCGTGCGCGGCGCGCATCGAGAAGAAATTGAACCGGCTCGACGGGGTCACCGCGCAGGTCAACTACGCGACCGAGAAGGCCGCCGTCACGCTGCCCCTGGGCTACGACGCCCGGGAGCTGATCACCGAGGTCGAGAAGGCCGGCTTCACCGCGGCGCTCCCGCGACCGGAACCCGTGTCCCAAGCGCGGGGGCCGGCCGACGACGGCGGGCTGGGCGCGCTGCGCACGCGCCTGGTGGTCGCGATCGTTCTGGCCGTCCCGGTGATCGCGATGGCGATGCTGCCGGCGTCGGAGTTCCGCGACTGGCGATGGGTGTCGCTGGCCCTCGCCGCCCCGGTCGTCGCGTGGGCGGGCCGCCCGATTCACGCGGGCGCGTGGGCGAGCCTCAGGCACGGCGCCGCCACGATGGACACGCTCGTTTCCGTCGGGACGCTGTCGGCCTTCCTCGGCTCCCTGTACGCCCTGACGCTCGGGACGGGACACGTCTACCTCGAGGTGGCCGCCGGCGTCACCATGTTCGTCCTGGCCGGCCGCTACTTCGAGAAGCGGGCCAAGCGGCGCGCGGGCGCGGCGCTGCGCGCCCTGCTCCAGCTCGGCGCCAAGGACGTCGCGATGCTGCGGGACGGGGCCGAGACCCGCCTGCCGGTCGACCAGCTGGCGGTGGGCGACGTGTTCGTGGTGCGCCCCGGCGAAAAGATCGCGACCGACGGGATCGTCGTCTCGGGATCCTCCGCCGTCGATGCCGCGATGCTCACCGGTGAGTCCGTCCCCGTCGAGGTCGGCGAGGGCGACTCCGTCACCGGCGCCACCGTGAACGCCGGGGGGCGGCTGGTTGTGCGCGCCACCCGCGTGGGCGACGACACCCAGCTGGCGCAGATGGCCCGGCTCGTCGAAGCGGCGCAATCCGGCAAGGCGCGGGTGCAACGGCTCGCCGACCGCGTCTCGGGCGTGTTCGTCCCCGGCGTCATCGTGATCGCGGTGGCCACGCTCGCGGCGTGGCTGGCCTGGGGCGCTTCCGTCGCCTCGGCGGTGGCGGCCGCGCTCGCGGTGCTCATCATCGCCTGCCCGTGCGCGCTCGGGTTGGCGACGCCGACGGCCTTGTTGGTCGGCGCCGGCCGGGCGGCCCAGCTCGGCGTGCTCATCAAGGGACCCGAGGTGTTGGAGTCCACCCGCAAGGTCGACACGATCGTGCTCGACAAGACCGGCACCGTCACCACCGGCAAGATGAGCCTCGTCGACGCGATCGTCGGGCCGCACGCGGACCGCGAAACGCTGCTGCGCTTGGCCGGGGCCGTGGAGGACGCCTCGGAGCATCCCGTCGCGCAGGCGATCGCCAGCGCCGCCAAGGCGGAGCTCGGCGCGTTGCCCGCCGCCCGCGACTTCGTGGCGGTGAGTGGGCAGGGCGCGCACGGGGTGGTCGACGGCCACGCCGTCGTCGTCGGGCGCGAGGGCCTGCTGGCCGACCGGGCGCAGCATCTCGACGCGGAATTGTCGGCGGCCAAAGCCCGCGCCGAGGCCGCGGGGAAGATCGCCGTCGCGGTCGGGTGGGACGGCGACGCGCGCGGGATCCTGGTGGTCGCCGACGCCGTCAGACCCACCAGCGCCGAGGCGATCCGGCGGTTCGAGGCCCTGGGGTTGGCGCCGGTGCTGCTGACGGGTGACGACGAGCGCGTCGCCGGGCGCATCGCCGAGCAGGTCGGCATCGCGCGCGTCGTCGCCGGGGTGACTCCGGCCGGCAAGGTGGCCGCGGTCGAACGGCTGCAATCCGAGGGCCGGGTGGTCGCCATGGTCGGCGACGGCGTCAACGATGCCGCCGCCCTGGCCCGCGCCGATCTGGGGCTCGCCATGGGCACGGGCACCGACGTGGCGATCGAAGCCGCGGATCTGACCCTGGTGCGCGACGATCTGTGCGCCGCGGTGGACGCGATCCGCCTCTCCCGGCGGACCCTGCGCACGATCAAGACGAACCTGTTCTGGGCCTTCGGCTACAACGTCGCCGCGATCCCGTTGGCGGCGTTCGGGCTGCTCAATCCGATGCTGGCGGGCGCCGCGATGGCCTTCTCCAGCGCGTTCGTCGTCGGCAACAGCCTGCGACTGCGCGCCTTCGCGGGGACGATGTGTGCGGATCCTGTGGGATAGTTGATCTGGCCTACCGCGTCCTCGAGCCTTGGCCGGTGGGTTATTCGCAAAGAGATCTGATTTAGCGAAGGTCAGCGCCGTTGCCCCAATTCGTCGAACAGCTGTCCTTGCTGCGTGGCTGGCTGCCGGTGGCGGTGCAGGCGCTGGCGCTGCTGGTCGTCGTCGGCGCGATCGGAGTGACGCGGCGCCGCTGGCGCGGGTGGGCGCTTCCGGTCGCGCTGGGCGTCGCGGGGCTGGTCACGGGGCTGTCGTACTGGTACATCACGTCGATCGGCGTGGCCGGGGACCCGGCCCCGGCGGCGCTCTGGCTGTGGATCGCGATAAGCGGGCTCGCGGTCGCGGTGCTCGCGCTGGGATGGCCGGGCGCCCGCTGGTGGCGTCGGTGCCTGGCGGTGGTGTCGATCCCGCTCTGCGCGCTGTGCGCGGCCCTGGCGTTGAACGGCTGGGTCGGCTACTTCCCCACCGTGGCGGCCGCGTGGGATCAGCTGACCTCGCAGCCGCTGCCCGATCAAATCGATCGGCTGCGGGTCACCGCGATGCAGCTCGAAGGCACCAAGCCGGCCAGGGGCGTCGTGGTGCCCGTGACGATCAGCGCCGACGCGTCACACTTCCCCCACCGCCAGGAACTGGTGTATCTGCCCCCGGCGTGGTTCAACAGCAATCCGCCGCCGCGGCTGCCGGCGGTGATGATGATCAGCTCGGCGTTCAACACCCCCGCCGACTGGCTGCGCCCCGGCGGCGCGTTCACCGCCATCGACGACTTCGCCGCCCAGCATCACGGCTTCGCCCCGGTGCTGGTGTTCGTCGATCCCACCGGCACGTTCGACAACGACACCGAATGCGTCAACGGCGCCCGCGGCAACGCCGCCGATCACCTGACCAAGGACGTGGTGCCGTTCGTCGTCTCGAACTTCGGGGTGAGCGCCGACCGGGCCAATTGGGGCGTCGCCGGGTGGTCGATGGGCGGTACCTGCGCCGTCGACCTCGCCGTCATGCATCCGGAGCTGTTCAGCGCGTTCGTCGACATCGCCGGCGACCGCAGCCCCAGCGTCGGCACGAAGGACCAAACCATCGGCCGATTGTTCGGCGGCGACAGCGCCGCCTGGGCCGCCTTCGACCCCACCACCGTCATGACCCGGCACGGGCACTACACCGGGCTGTCTGGATGGTTCGACGTTCCCTCGTCGCCCGGCCCGCACGCCGTCGCCGAGGAAGCCAACTCCGCGATCGCCGCTCCCAGCGCCGATCCCGCCGCCAACCCCGAAGGCCAGGACGCCGCCGCCAACGCGCTGTGCGACGTCGCCACCGCCAACGGGATCACCTGCGCGGTGGTCACCCAGCCGGGCAGGCACGACTGGCCGTTCGCCGCCCAGGCGTTCGCCGCGTCGTTGCCGTGGCTGGCCGGGACGCTGGGGACCCCCGGCACCGAGCCCGTCCCGTTGCCGCAGCGCGGCGGCGGCGCGCCCCATTGACGCCGGCCGCGCGGGACCGTTACCTTTTCGAGGCTGAATTCACAGCTGACCCTCCTGTAACGAACCCGGCATATCGAAACCGGCACTGGTACCGTTCGCTGCTGTGGCGGCGGAGTTTGGCAACACCGGGATCCGGGGTACCGGGTCGCGTGTGCCGACATCGCACCGCAAAAGACCGACGCGGAACCGGGGCACATTCCTCATTCCCCCCTTCGGGAGTGGCGCGGCTCCGGAGCTGAACAGACGCCGTTTCCTCGGGGCGCTGGCGGCGGCCACCGTCGCCGGCGTCGGCGCGGCTCGCCTGGTGGTCGACCCGCAACCCCGGACCTTCGCCCAGACGCCGCCGGCGAACGTGGCAACCTCCGGCCCGACGGCGCCGTCCGCCCTGTTACCGCCCCCGCCGCCGAGCGCCCGGATCCCGCTGCCCGGCGGCGGTGCCCTGACCAAGATCCCCGGGGAGGGCGACCTGCTCGCGCTGACCGTCGACGACGGCGTCAACAGCGAAGTGGTGCGCGCCTACACGCAGTTCGCCAAGGACACCGGGATCCGGCTGACGTTCTTCGTCAACGGGGTCTACGACTCCTGGACCGAAAACCTGGACCTGCTCCGGCCGCTGGTCGACTCCGGGCAGATCCAGCTGGGCAACCACACCTGGTCGCACCCGGACCTGACCACCCTGCCCAAGGACCAGATCGCCCAGCAGCTGACCCGCAACGACCAATTTCTGAAGAAGACCTACGGCATCGGCGCGAAACCGTACTGGCGGCCGCCGTACGCCAAACGCAACGCAGCCGTGGACGCCGTCGCCGCCGACCTCGGCTACACCGTCCCCACCTTGTGGTCGGGTTCGCTGTCGGATTCCACGCTGATCCACGAGGACTACATCGTGAAGATGGCCGATCAATACTTCACCCCGCAGTCCATCGTCATCGGGCACCTGAACCACCCGCCGGTCACGCACGTGTATCCGCAGCTCGTCGACATCATCCGCGACCGGGACCTGCGCACGGTCACCCTCAACGACATCTTCCTCAAAACGCCCTAGCGGTGGAGGCCCCCGATCGGCAGCGGCTCGGCGGCCTTGCTTGGGCCCGTCGTACCGGCGGTGAGCTGTCGGCCGCCGAGCGGCGCCGGCTTTTCGTCGCGGTCGCCGTGGGTCAGTGGCAGAACGCCGTGGGCCGGGTCAAGCTCGCGCTGGGCCGGCTGCCGGCCGCGGCCGAACGCGTTGACGTAGCCGCCTTCCCGATCCCCGATTCCCGATTGGCGCGCGAGGCCGAGGAGGCGTGCGCGGAGCTGCCGCCGGGCCTGCAGGGCCACTCCTACCGGACGTGGTTGTTCGGGCGTGCGCTCGCGAGCGTCGACGGGAGCGAGTTGGACGACGAGCTCTTCTACAGTGGGGCGCTCCTGCACGACTACGGCATCGTCAAGCCAACGGCGGGCCGCGATTTCACGCTCGGCAGCGTCGAGCGGCTGCTGTCGTGCGCGACCGCCGCCGGGCTCGACGACGAGCGCGCCGAGCTACTCGCGGACGGCATCTGTGTTCACACGACACCGGGCGTCACGGTCGCCACCGACGGCGCGATCGGCTGCTATCTGCAGTGGGGCGCGATGGTGGACGGCGCCGGATTGCGGATCTGGGACATCGCTCCCCGCAACGTCGACGCGGTGCTGCGGCGTTATCCGCGAGGGGATTTCAAACGGGAGCTGATCGGCATGGCGCGCGCCGAGGCGACCGCGGTGCCGCGGGGGCGCTTCGGGCTTCTGGTTCGGTGTGGGTTGCCGCTGGCCGTGCGGATGGCGCCGTTCGACTCCTAGCGGGCCATGGCGGCAAGGCGTTCGTCAAGCGTGGCGTGAAAGTGCCCGGCCGCGCTCTCGTGCCGGCCGAACTCCACGAATTCGTTGGCGCCCGCGTGGAATCCGCGCTGCACGCCTTGGGACATCTGGTTGTCTTCGGCGAGACCCCGCTCGATGAAGCTGCCTGCGCCCACCAGTTTCGCGGACGGGTCGGAAGACGCGCGCTCGGCGACTTCAGGTTTCACCATCGAGTAGGTGCTCACCGTGGTGTGGCACACGTCCACCGGGTCGATCGCCACCACGGAGACCACGTCGGGGAAAGTCGCCACCATGACGTTGGGGAACAACTGGTAGACGTAGGTCACCCGCGCGTCGACGTTCCAGCTCGGTTCTGGACGTTCGCGGAGCCGTTCGATATTGCGGTACGGGAATGTGAGTCGGCTGTTCGGCCCGAATATTTCGACGACGTTGAGGTCGTCATATTGCACCGGGAAGAAGGTGTCTCGATGCGTTGAGCGCAGGTGATAGCCCTCCAGGAACTGTTCGACAAGCACCTTCCAGTTCATCGCGCGCACAGTCGAATCCACATACACGAGCCGCTGCGCCGGCAGCAATTTGTCGCGCCATGGGCTCCCGTCGGTCAGCGCGGCCATCGAATCGGCGTCGCCGAGGCCCGGCGGGTCAAGCGGATCGATCACGATAAGCCCGTCCACCTCGCGGCTGGGGACCTCGACCAGGCCGCGGCCCGCCGCGTCCAGGCCGGGGAATGCGTCGGGGTGCGGGACGTGTGCGAGCGAGCCGTCCAGGCGGTACGTCCAGCCGTGGTAGCGGCACACCAAAGCGTGCGAGCAGCCGGGTTCCTCGACCAGGGCGAAACCGCGGTGCCGGCATGCGTTGCGGAACACCCGCGCCCGATGATCGTGTCCGCGCACCGCGAAGAGGGGCACGCCGAAGGCGGTCCGCTCGACGTGGTCACCCGGGTTCGGGATCGCCGCCGACGGCACGAAGACGCTCGGCATCGAGCGCAGCAACCGGAGTTCCTCGGCGAATCGGCCTGGGCTCAAATAGTTTTCGACCGGCTCGCGCCAGGCGTCACCCTCGTCGGTGGTACCGGCGTCGATATGGGCGAGGACGCGCCGGACGATCTCCACATCGTCGGCGAGCACCGACTTGGTCGGCAAGCTCATGCGCGTCAGTATCACACTTTGAATGTCACGCGTCAATGATTTGGTGATACCGTTGTCAGCCGTGCCCGCCCAGCCTCAAGCCCGAGCCGACGACCTGATCGACAGCCGGCCGCTGAGCGCGCGCTCCGTGCTGGCGTCGGCGTTGCTGGGATCCGACCGGGGGCGGCTCACGGTGGCGGAACTGGTGGCGGTGGCCTCGCTGTTCGGCATCAGCCCCGGCGCCGCCCGCACGTGCCTGTGGCGGATGGTGTCCACCGGCGAACTGACCGCCGACGACGGCAGTTACGCACTCGCGGGCCGACTCTCGGAGCGCCGCGAGCGCGTCGACGAGGCGGCCCGGATCGACGACGCGACCGCCCACCGGTGGGACGGAACGTGGGAACTCGCGATCGTCTCGCTGGAGCGCAGATCGGCAACCGATCGACTGGAGCTGCGAAAGGCCGCGGCGGCCCTACACCTGGCCGAGCTTCGCGAGGGCGTCTGGGTGCGTCCGGACAATCTTGATCCGCAACGGTTTCCGACATTGACCGCCGTCCTGGACCAGCAGTGCACGCGATTTCACGGGGCCGCCACCGACATCACAGCCGCGCACGTGCGGTCGCTGTTCTCCCTCGACGAGTGGGCCGAAGACGCCCGAGCGCTCGTCGACGCAATGGACGCCGCGCTCGACGCGGACCAGCGCGACGATTCGACCGAAAGCTTCACCTATGAATTCGCGCTGTCGATCGCGGTGGTGCGCCATCTTCAGCTCGACCCGCTACTGCCCGTCGAGCTCACCGGCGACCGTTGGCCGGGCCACGCGTTGCGCGGCGGATACCGGCGTTTCGATCGCGCGTTCAAGCGGCGGATGAACGGCGCGTTTCGCCGGCCGTAATCGACCTACAGGTTGTCGACGATGTCTTTCGCCTCCCGCAAGCCCGCGCCGGTCAGCTCGCGATACAGCTTGATCGCGGCGATGGCGTTCCCGGAGCGGGCGAGGGCGACGACTTCGGAGGGCACACCGTTCTCGAGCACACCCGATGTGGTGCCCACGTCGCTGCCGAACGTCGGGCACGGGACCCCGAGCCGATCCGAGAGCAGGCGCACCTGCTGTTCGAGCAGCGCGAGGCGGCGGTAGATATGGGGATCTTCCATCACCCGATGATTATGCCCGGTGGCACCCGGCACTCGGCCGCCATCGCGGGCGTGATCACGATGTACGCAGCCCGCGACTGCAGGTAGTAGCGCATCCGCAGCGCCCATAGCCGCATGTGGCTCAGTTCCACGGACGCGAACTCTGGCTTCAGGTAGTACAGCCAGGCGAGCCGGGCCATCACCGCCGGCGGCGGCGCGCCGCGGACCGATCGGGCCTGGCCGCGCACCAGAAGCCGCGGGCCGTCGTCGGGACCCTCGCCGCCGAGCAGCAGGGCCACCTGTGGGGCGGCGGCAACGTTGCGCACCGTCCAGGACGACGCGGAGGTCGTCGTGTAGATGCGGCCGTGGTGGGTGACGAACCACAGCGGCACCGCGAACGGCGTGCCCTTCGCCGAACGACTGGCCAGAATCATCACGCGCGAATTACGCAGCGCCGCTGCCAGTTTCGGCGACTCGAGGGGCTGACTGTCCCGCTCGTCACCAACCGAAAACGACGGCGATCGGGCAGGCGAGCCTGCCGGCGGGGTCGGTACGTCGCGCAGCGCGCCGTAGTCCCAGGCCACCACCCGCTTGGGCACGACCCGATAAGTGCACCGGCCCAATGCCTCGGCGATCCCTCGCACGGTCAGCGAGCGCAGCCGGAACCATTGCGGCCCGTCGTCGGCGACCACCACGACATTGCGGCCGGCCAGATCCGGGCCGCCCTCCGGCACCCGCACGACGCGCGGCGACGCCGCAGGGTCGGCCGGCTCTTCGAGCGCCACACTTACCGGCAATACGGCGATTTCGTCGTCCCCGAAGGTGGCCAACGCCGCGCGTGGGGGAGACAGCGCCAGGTCGGCGACGGCGGCCACCTCGACATCACGAGTTATCACCGGCGGCGGCCTCCGATCATGTCAGCTGGCGGGCAAGATGTTCTGGTTGATGTGGAACACGTTGGCCGGATCGTATTGCGCCTTGATCTCGCTGAGCCGCTGGTAATTCGGGCCGTAGGTGGCGCGGACGCGGTCCTGGCCCTCGTCCATCATGAAGTTGACGTAGGCGCCCCCGGCCGAATACGGGTGGATGGCCTCCCAGTACTCCTTCGTCCAGCGCTTCAACACCTCGGCGTTGGCCGGGTCGGGGTCGACGCCCGCGATGACCTGTGAGAAGTTCACATCCCGGTAGGCCCAGGGGGTGTCCGTCTGGCCGACCCGGTGCACCGCCCCGTCGATCGGGTAGAGGTGCATCGTGGAGTGCATCGTCGGCAGCTCCTCGGTGAAGCGGGCATGGGTCGCCACGGCGGCGTCGGGCACGGTCCGGATGAAGTCGCCGCGCCAATACCACTGCAGCCCTTTGGGATACAGGGCGTCGAAGATGGAGTTCAGCGCGGGATAGGGCGCCGGGAAGAGGAGCTCGAAGGCCGGCTGCATCTGCCGGACCGGCGCGAACACCTCGTCCGCGCGGGCGGGATCGCCGGTGTAGCACCAAACGACGGCGCAGGCCTTCTGCAGGTGGAACGCCTCGGGGAACGGCGGCGCCGGCGGCACGGTCATGCTCGCGAAGAAGCCGTAGAGATCCTCGTCCTGGGCCGGCATGAAGTCCCGGTACCAGCTGAGGGTGTCGGCCGTGGCCGACGCGGGCCACGCGGTGGGGCCGCAGATCACGGTGTGCACCGGGTGCAGCCGGAACGTGAACGAGCTGACCACACCGAAGTTTCCGCCGCCGCCGCGCAGCGCCCAGAACAGATCGGGGTGTTCGGATTCGGACGCGGTCACCACGCGGCCGTCGGCCAGCACGACCTCGGCCTCCAGCAGGTTGTCGATGGTCAGGCCGTACTTGCGGGTCAGGTAGCCGTGGCCGCCGCCCAGCGTCAGCCCACCGACGCCGGTGCTGGAGATGATGCCGGCCGGGGTCGCCAGCCCGTGCGCATGGGTCGCGGCATCCACCTGAGCCCACGTCGCTCCACCCTGGACGCGGGCGATCCGCCGGTCGGGGTCCACGTGGATGCGGTTCATCGGTGACAGGTCGATGACCAGACCGCCCTCGACGCAACCGAATCCGGGACCGTTGTGGCCGCCCCCGCGCACGGCGATCGCGAGGTTCGACGCCCGCGCGAACTCGAGGGCGCCGACGATGTCGCCGGTGGTTCCGCAGCGCACGATCACCGCGGGTCGCTTGTCGATCATGGCGTTGTGCAGCGCGCGGGCCTCGTCGTATCCGGCGTCATCGGGCAGGATCACCTGTGCCCCGAATCGGCCGCGCAGTTCGTCGGTTGCGGTTGTCACGCTCATGGCCCGCACCTCCTCTGGTTGCTCAGCAGGTCTGATGCCGCGACGCTACGAGGCGGCGGGGCCGCGCGTCATGACCACAACGAAGCATTTGCCAGGCCTATAACGATAGTTAGATCTGACTATCGACCAGCCAAATCGGCGCGGTTACCTTGATTCCATGGCTGATCCCACGGCCCAGTGGGTGCCACCACCCCTTCCGGCGGAACTGCTGGCACGCCGCCGCGGCCCGCTCGTCGGCCGCGCCGCGGAGCTTGCCGCGTTCGAACAGGCCTGGGAACGCGTCGAGGGCGGCAATCGCCAGGCGGTCTTCATCGGGGGGGAGCCCGGGGCGGGCAAGACCCGCCTGGCCGCCGAGGTGGCCGGATCGCTGGCCGACCATGGCGTCGCGGTGCTCGTCGGGAGCTCGACGGCCGACGCGGACGTGCCGTACGCGCCGTTCGCCGAGGCGCTGGATCGGCTGCTCATCGCGACTCCGCCGGGTTCGATGGCGGAAATTCTGGCCGACGCGGGAGGGCAGCTGCGGCGGCTGTCAACGCAGGTGGATCGCCATTTACCCGATATCGGCCGGGCCGACGAGGTCGCGGCGCCCAGGCAGGCGCTTTTCGACGCCCTGACCGGTTTCCTGCGGCGCCTGGCCGTCGATCGCCCCATCGCGTTGATCCTCGACGACCTGCATTGGGCGCAGCTGCCCACCCTCGTGATGCTCGAACGCGTCCTGATCGGCTGCGCCGACGTCCGGATGCTGGTGGTCGCCACGTTCCGGTCAACCGAACCCGACCGCTCCGACGAGCTCACCACCCGGCTGGCCGAGCTGCACCGCTTCGACGGGGTGCGGCGCCTGGACCTCGCCGGGCTGGACACCGAGGCGATCGCCGAGTTCGTGCGGCGCACCCAGCAGCTGGCCCCCGCGTCGGCGCGCACGGCCGCCGCCCTGCTGCGCGACAAGACCGGTGGCAATCCGTTCTTCCTGACCGAACTGGTCAGCGACCTCGAGGTCCGCGGCGGGCTGGCCACGCTGGGTGTGCAGCAGACCGTTCCGGCGTCGATCGGCGACGCCATTACCCGCCGGCTCAGCGGGCTGGGCGCCGGCGTCCGAGTCGTGATCGAACAGGCGGCGGTGCTCGGCGAGACGTTCGACCTGCCCGCGCTCATCGCCGCCAGCGAAACCGATCTCGCCGCGACGCTGGCGGCCGTCGATTCGGCCGAAGGCGTCGGGCTGATCCGGCCGGTCCGCGACTCCGACGGCGAGTTCGCGTTCGTGCACGCGCTCACCCGCGAGGCCGTCGTCGGCGGAATGGCGGCGTCGCGGCTGCGGATCATGCACGCGCGGGCCGCCGAGGCCCTCGAGGGCCGGGCCGACTCGTCCGTCGTTCCCCGGCTGGCAAACCACTACCTGCGGGCCCACGTGCTCGGCTACCACGAACAGGCGCTGCGCTACGCGCACCAGGCGGCCCGGATGGCCGAACAGAGTCTGGCCTACGAGGACGCCGCGAGATGGTTCGAGCGCGCGGCGTCGCTGCCGGAACTGAGCCGCACCGACCGGGCTCGGCTGGACCTCGATGCGGCCGCCAACCACGTGCGCGCCGGCGACTTCGCGCGGTCGCGGGCGATCTACGAACGCCTCAGCGCGATGGACGATCCGCTGATCCGGCTGGGGGCGGCCGTCGGCTACGAGGAAGCGAATTGGCGTCGGGGACAGTCGGACTCGAAGGCGGCCGACCTGCTGGCGGCGGCGCTGGAATCCTGCGGGTTGAATAGCGATGACCTGCGCTATCTGCAGGCACTCGGCAGTTTTGGGCGAGCGCTGGCCTTCGCCGGGGAGGCGGCGCGGGCGCGCGAGGTGGGCAACAACGCCATCGACCGCGCCCGGGCCACCGGCGATCAGGCGGTGCTGATGCACGCGCTCAAGACGAGCCTGTGGCAGGGGCTCACCCCGGAGATGTGCGAAGTCCAGGCGGAGCGATCGGCCGAGGTATCGCTCATGGCGCTTCAGCGCCGCGACTACGAGGTGCTGGGGGCGGCCGCGCATTTTCGCGCCATGGTCAGCTATCTGGCCGGCCGGCCCGACGACCTGGCCGCGTCGACCGCGGACATGCGGCGGGCGGGCCAGGCGTGCGGACAACCGGTCTTCGGCTTCGTCGGTGCGTGCGTCGAGCAGGCGCTGGCCTACCTGCGCGGTGACTTCACCGGCGCCGAACGGTGGGCCGACATCGCTTTGCGCACAGGCGATTTGTTCGACGCGGACGACACGGCGGGCTCGAACGGCGTGCAGATGTTCATGATCCGCCGCGAGACCGCGGACCTGAAGAGCTTCGCCGGGTTCATCGACGGCACCGAGACGTTCGCCGGGCGGTGGGTGCCCGGGCTGCTCGCGTTGTACACCGAGCTCAACTGCGAAGCGGGCATGACACGCGCCCTCAATCATCTGCTCAACCGCAAACTCGGCGGTCGCAGCGACGAGGCGCAGTGGCCGATGGAGCTGGTGTTCATGGTCGAGGCGGCGCTGGAGCTGGGCAACCGCGAGGCGCTGCATGCCCTGCGCCCCTACATATCGCGCTATGCCGGCAAGAACCTCGTCGCCGGCCAGTTCGTCGCCCTGTTCGGCAGCGCCGACCGATACCTCGCCCGGATCGCGGCACTCGAAGGAGACACCGCCGCGGCCGAGCGGCATTTCGCCGCGGCACTCGAGATGGACCGCCGCATGGGCTCGGTGGTCCACATCGGCGAGACGCTGGCCCGGCACGCGCTGTTCGCGGCGTCGCGCGGGCACGCCGAGGAAGCCCGCCGCCTGGCCGACGAGGCGCGCGCCATCGCCACCTCGATCGGACAGAACCGCGTCGTCGAGCTGGTGGATGCGGTGCTGACCGTCGGTTCTGTGGGCCCGGACGGCTTGACGGACCGGGAGGTCGAGGTGCTGCGGCTGCTCGCCGAGGGGCTGAGCAACCGGGCGATCGGCGAGCGCCTCTACATCAGCACCAACACGGCCGCCAACCATGTGCGCAACATCCTGATCAAAACGGGCGCCGCGAACCGCACCCAGGCGGCGATGTATGCCGCCGATCACGAACTGCTCGGTTGAACGTCCTCAGATATCGGAGAGCCCACCGTCGGGCATGACGCGATCGCGCACCTCGACGATGACGTCGGCGGGCAGCCCCGCCCGCGCCGCCGCGGTCCTGATGGCCTCGGGTGAGGGTGCCTCGTACAGGCAGTAGGTCTTTCGCTTGTCCGCCGACAGGAACGAGTACATCCAGCGAACGCCCTCATGATCGTTGATCCGGTTGATACCGTCGGCGACCTCGAAGCTCGGTTCCATTTCCTCGGCAAAGTTGCGCTCGACCATGAAGATGGGCACGACGGACTCCTGTCATTGTCTTGGGTCGAACCTACGCCCCGCGTTACGCTCAACGCCAGCAAATTGCCGGCCGGTGTCAGTCGGCCGCCGTGTCCGCCTCGCTCGACAACAACATCTCCAAGGTGTCCCGCAATTCCCCCAGCCGCCGGGGCCCGAGGACCTCGGCCCACCGTTTCTCCAAAGCGACTGCGTTGGAGCGCATCACGCGCAGCGCCTGCCGACCGCGCGGCGTCAGCTCGATGATCCGGGCCCGGGCGTCACCGGGATCGGTTACGCGCGTCACATATCCGTGCCGCTCCAAGCTGGCTATCCCTTGGGCCACCGCCTGACGGCTCACCTTGAGCCGGTCGGCAAGGTCGGACGCGTGCAGGCCGCCGGTCGCCAGCGGCACCAGCGCAACGGCTTGCGCCGGGCGGATCCCGTCGAGGCCGGCCGCGGCGAAGGCCGCCCTCAAGCGGGGCGCCCCCGAGGCGGCCACCAAATTCACCAGCGCCGGCACGGTGGGCGTCCACTCGGCATCGGCAACGCGTCGCATGCAGATGAGTGTGCCACCCGGACCGATTTTGACAAGATACTTGTCAAATATCGCGGTAGATGCCACGATGGCTTCATGCGATCGCTACGCGCTCGGGTGTTCGGTGCCTGTCTCGTCTCGGCCCTGGCCGTCGTGCTCGGCGGCTGTGTCGGCGGTGGGCACGCACTGGGATCGCCCGGCTCCCAGTCGATTCCGGTCGGGCAGTCCACCCAATCCATCGACTCCGGCGGGGTCAGCAGGACCTTTCACCTGTACCGGCCGCAGGGACTGCCCGACGCGGCGCCGCTGGTGGTGATGCTGCACGGCGGCTTCGGCAACGGCGCGCAGGCCGAGCGCTCCTACAACTGGGACGCCGAGGCGGACGCCGGACATTTCTTGGTCGCCTATCCCGACGGCCTCAACCGCGCCTGGAACGCCGGGACGTGCTGCGGCGAACCCCAGCGCGCCAACACCGACGACGTCGGCTTCCTCACCGCGATGGTGGGAGCCATCGAGCAGGAGATCCCGATCGATCGCGCGCGCGTCTATGCCACCGGCATGTCGAACGGGGCCATGATGGCGCTTCGACTGGGTTGCCAGAGCGACACCTTCGCCGCGATCGCGCCGGTGGCCGGAACACTGCTGACCGACTGCTCCCAAGCGCGACCGACGTCGGTGCTGCAGATTCACGGCACCGCCGACGAGCGAGTGCCCTACAACGGCGGACCCGGAAAAGCGTTCGCTATCAACGGGAATCCACGCGTCGACGGCCCGTCGGTCGAGTCGGTCAACGCCACCTGGCGCTCCATCGACGGGTGCGGGCCCCCGACCTCGACCACCGCCGGCAGCGTGACCACACAAAGCGCCGGATGCCCGGACGGGCGCACCGTCGAGTTGATCTCGGTGGCCGGCGCCGGCCACCAATGGCCCGGCGGCCAGCCCAGCCCGCTCGCGGAACTCGCGGGAATTCCCGAACCGTCGACGGCGCTCAACGCCACCGACACCATCTGGCAGTTCTTCACCCAGAGCCACCGCTGAGGCGGCCCTGCGGGGCCTTGGTCCCTCCGGCCACGGTCTTTCGGCCGCCGCGAGTGAATCGGCGACTCGATACGCTCGATACATGCGGATTCCGCGTTTGTTTCGAGCAACTTTCAGGTTTGTCCTGGTGCTGGGCTCCATCGCGACGGCCTGGCTGCTGGCGAGTTATGCCCTCGCGAAAGCCATGCAACACAACAAAGCGCTGCGCCCTACGCTGCTCAAGCCCTACAACAAGGTGATCTCGCCCATCGCGGGCAAGCGCCATTCCCCGTATGCGCTTCTCGAACACGTCGGACGCCGTTCCGGGCGCACCTATTCGACGCCCGTGGGGGCCTTTGCCTACGAGGACGGGTTCGTCATCGGGCTGTCCTACGGCGCCGACGTGGATTGGTGCCGAAACGTTCTCGCGTCCGGTCGTGCAACCCTGACGTGGCGTGGACAAACGTTCGCCCTCGAGCGCCCCTCAATCATTCCCATGAGCACCGCAGTGCTGCAGGCGATCCCGTCGTATTTTCGCCTGCCGGCGCGGGAGCTGAAGCAGTTCCTGTTCCTGCATCGAGCGACCGCTTGACGATCAACGCTCGTCCATCATCGCGTCGATCAGCCGGTGCAGCACCTCCCCCGTCTCTCGGCGGGCGCGTTTCGGATCCTCGGCGGTGGCGATGGCCATGGCCGCCTCGTCGAGCGCGCCGATCAGCACGTGGGCCAGGGCTCGCACCGGCTGCTCGGCAAGCTGACCCGCCTTCATGGCCTCGGTGAGCAGCTGTTCGGTCATGCCGAGGCTGTAGCGCTGGGCGACGTCGCGGAAGGCGGCCCAGCCCAGCACGCTGGGCGCGTCCAGGAGGATGAGCTGCCGCACCTCCGGGTCACCCGACACATCGAGCCAGGCGTCGACGGCGGCCCGGATCGCGTCGGCGGGCGTCGTCGCTCCCGACTGCGCGACGATGGCGCCCATCCGGGCCATCACATCCTGCTCGACGGCCTCGACCACTTCCGCGAAAAGCGTTGCCTTGTCGGCGAATTGGTGATACATCGCGCCGCGGGTCACGCCGGCGGCCGTGGCGATCTCCGGCGTCCCCACCTCCGCGTACCCGCGCAGGCCCCACAGCTTGCGCGCGGCCGAGATCAGCGCGTCGCGGGTCGCCGCGGAGCGCTCCTCCTGAGTCCGTCTCTTGATTTCCATACAACCTGTTGGTAACTTACGAACAGACAGCCTGTTTGTAAATCTACCTTTCGATGTAGGAGCTAGCCATGTCGACGATCGACATTAGTGCCGGAACCATTCACTACGAAGCAACCGGACCCGAGGACGGCAGGCCCGTCGTGTTTGTGCACGGGTACATGATGGGCGCGCAGCTGTGGCGCCAGGTCGGCCTGCGCCTCGCCGATCGCGGGCTGCGCTGCATCGCCCCGACCTGGCCGCTGGGCGCGCACCCGCAGGCGCTGCGCCCCGGCGCCGACCGGACCATCAACGGCGTGGCCGGCATGGTCGCCGAGGTGCTTGCCGCCCTCGATCTCGAGGACGTGGTGCTGGTCGGCAACGACACCGGCGGGGTGGTCACCCAGCTCGTCGCGGTGCATCATCCCGAGCGGCTCGGCGCGCTGGTACTCACCAGTTGCGATGCGTTCGAACACTTTCCGCCGCCGATCCTCAAGCCCGTGATCCTGGCGGCCAAGTCCAAGGCGACGTTCAAGACGGTGGCCCAGGCGATGCGCTTGCCGGCGGCGCGCAAGCGCGCGTTCGACGGCCTGGCGCATCGCAACATCGACGACCTGACGGAGGCGTGGGTGCGCCCGGGGTTGTCCGATCCGGCCATCGCCGAAGACCTGCGCCAGTTCACGCTCTCGCTGCGCACGGAGGTCACCACCGGCGTGGCCGCGCGGCTGCACGAGTTCGACAAGCCCACCCTCATCGCCTGGTCGGCCGACGACGTGTTCTTCGAACTCGGCGACGGCGAACGCCTGGCCGCCACCATCCCGAACGCCCGCCTCGAGGTGATCGAGGGGGCGCGGACATTCTCGATGGTGGACCAGCCGCAACGGCTCGCCGACCTGCTGTCCTCGATTGCCGTGCGCACCTAACGCGGGCCGGCGCGTGCTGGGCGCTACGCTCGCCGCATGCAAAACGTGCTGCAGGGCAGTCGGATCCTGGTCACCGGCGGAGCGACCGGTATAGGCGCGGCCGCCATCGCAGTCCTCACCGAGGCCGGCGCCGATGTCGTCGCCACCTATCACACGACCCCGCCGCCGGATGACCTAAAGGCCACCTGGCTGCAGTGCGATGCG
This sequence comes from Mycobacterium sp. NGS34, assembly GCF_059812845.1. Lineage (NCBI taxonomy): Bacteria > Bacillati > Actinomycetota > Actinomycetes > Mycobacteriales > Mycobacteriaceae > Mycobacterium > Mycobacterium sp. NGS34. Next base: position 403,101 of record NZ_JCALDM010000001.1, on the reverse strand, counting down.
CGCGACGCCGACGCCGTCTCGACGATGACGCGGCAAGCCGCCGAGCACCTCGGCGGGCTCGACGTCCTGGTGAACGCCGCCGGGCTGTGGCAGGCCGGCATCCCGGGTTACATCGGACCCGACGAGATCTCGTTCCTGCTGGACACCAACGTCAAGGCCACCATCCTGACCAATCAGGCGGCCTACTCGGTGATGAAAGAGCAAAATCCCAAGGGCGGCAGGATCATCAACTTCGGTTCGTCCGAAGCCGTGCAGGGCAGCGCGATCTCGGCGGTCTACGCCGCGACGAAGGGCGCGGTGCAGGCCTGGACGCGATCGGCCGCGAAAGCCTGGGGCGCCGACAATGTCACCGTCAACGCGTTGGCTCCCGCGGTGCAGACACCGGGCTCCGACCGGTTCCGCGAATTCCTCGGCCCGGACGCGAGCGCCCTCATCGACCAGCAGATGCAGCTGATGATCCCGATCGGCGGCGCGCTCGGCGAACCCGCGCGAGACGTCGGGCCGATGCTGGTCTTCCTGGCCGGACCCGGGTCGGGCTTCATCACCGGTCAACTCCTGGCCGTCGACGGCGGCCTGATGATGGTGGGCGGATAGGCACTCCGTGTCGGGATTCTGAGATTTCACGACGGAATTCGCGCGCTCGATTCCGGAGCAGGACCAGCGATCTGTGGAGCTCAAACAGCACGGGACAATAGTGGCCGTTAGATGCGAACAGACTGGATACACACGCCGTCTTCGACAGGGAACCCTTGGCGAAATGGGCATGAAAACTTCCGCAACACACGGTGGTGCCGGCCCACGGTCCGTCGGAACCGCGAGCCGAGGGGCCCGCTACGATAAGACGGACCGTCTCGTCTCGTAACCGAAGGTGGACCGATCCGATGGCCGACGACACGATTCAGGCGCTGCTGCGCAAGCGCCTGGCCGACCCCGCCGTCGCGGTCAAATACGGCGATCTGCAATGGACTTGGGATCAATACCTGGCCGAGGCGACGGGGCGGGCGGCCGCCCTGATCGCCGCCGCCGATCCGCACCGGCCGATGCACATCGGCGCGCTGCTGGGGAACACGCCCGAGATGCTGGCCCAGATGGCGGCAGCCGGGCTCGGCGGCTATGTGCTGTGCGGATTGAACACGACGCGGCGCGGCGAGGCGCTGGCCGCCGACATCCGCCGGGCCGACTGCCAGTTCGTGGTCACCGATCCCGAGCATCGGCCGCTGCTCGACGGCCTCGACCTCGGGGCAACGCAGATCCTGGACACCTCTACGCCGCGGTGGGCCGAATTCCTTTCGGGCGCGGGCGAACTGGTACCACATCGCGAGGTCACCGCCACGGACGCGTTCATGATGATCTTCACGTCGGGAACCAGCGGCAATCCCAAGGCGGTCCAGGTGTCCCACCTGATGGCGGTGGTCGCCGGGCTCAGCCTGATGGGGCGATTCACGCTGACCGAGCGGGACACCTGCTACGTGTCCATGCCGCTGTTTCACTCCAACGCGGTCGTCGCCGGATGGGCACCCGCCGTGGCCTCCGGCGCCGCGATTGTGCCGGCGAAGTTCTCGGCGAGCCACTTCCTCGACGACATCCGCCGCTACGGCGCCACCTACATGAACTACGTCGGCAAGCCGCTGGCCTACATCCTCGCCACCGCCAAACGCGACGACGACGCCGACAACCCGCTGCGGGTCGCGTTCGGTAACGAAGCCAACGACAAGGACATCGAGGAGTTCGGCCGCCGGTTCGGCGTTCAGGTCGAGGACGGGTTCGGCTCGACGGAGAACGCGGTCATCGTGATCCGCGAACCCGGCACGCCGAAGGGGTCGATCGGCCGCGGGGTCGACGGGGTCGCGATCTACAACAGCGAGACCGTCACCGAATGCGCCGTCGCACGCTTCGACGCCCACGGGGCGCTGGCCAACGCCGACGAGGCGGTGGGCGAGTTGGTCAACACCGCGGGGTCGGGTTTCTTCACCGGCTACTACAACGATCCCGAGGCCAACGCCGAACGCATGCGCCACGGCATGTACTGGTCCGGGGACCTCGCCTACCGCGACGCCGAGGGCTGGATCTACCTGGCCGGCCGCACCGCCGACTGGATGCGTGTCGACGGCGAGAACCTGGCCGCGGCGCCCATCGAGCGGATCCTGTTGCGCCACAGCGCCATCAACCGGGCCGCGGTGTACGCGGTGCCGGACGAGCGGGTGGGCGATCAGGTGATGGCCGCGATCGTCCTCAACGACGGCGCCCGGCTCGATCCCGATTCGTTCGAAGCCTTCCTCAGCGCGCAATCCGACCTGTCGCCGAAGGCGTGGCCGCGCTACGTCCGGATCGCCGCCGACCTGCCCAGCACCGCCACCCACAAGGTGCTCAAGCGCCAGCTGATCACCGAAGGGGCGGCCGCCGGCCAGGGCGAAATCCTTTGGGAGCGCGAAGCACGCGGCACCGCCTACCGGCCCACCGCGGCTAGCTCGGGTCCCTGGGTGCCCGACGGCGGATCTGCCCCTTCGCCCGTCGCACCCGTTTGACAGGGTCTCGGGTTGTGCCGCCGGCGATTTCGTCGCGCAGCTGCGCGATGTTGGAGATCTCCGCGTACAGACCGCGGATCGCGTAGTCGAGCACGGCGAACGAGAAGCGCTGACCCGGGTCGTCGGTGATGCCGAGGTCGCGGGACCGCTGCCGCGACCACAGCGCCTCGTCCAGCCGGGCGCGGGTCGCCTCGAGGTGGCGGTCCAGCGTGTCGACGACGTGTTCGGGGTCGTCACCACGCGCAAGCCAGGTCTTGAGGATGACGGGGTGCTTGATGACTACCCGGTCCTGAGCCGGAAAGTGCTGGACCCACCGGCGCAGCGCGTCGAGCCCGGAGTCGGTCGTCTCGTACAAGGTGATCGACCGCTTGCCGGATTGGGCGCCGGTCTCGCTGACCATCCCCCGCTCCAGCAACCGGTTCAGCTCGCGCCGCACGTGGCTCACCGACGGCGACCAATAGAAATGGCCGACCGACAGTTCGGCGCGCATCTTGATCTCGCCGGCAGTGAGTCGTTCGTCGTTGGCGGCCAGCACGCCCAGCACCAGGTAGGCCGTCACCGGAAGGCCGTTGCTGGTGCGGGCGGGACTCATTGCAGCCCAGTGAAATAGGGCAGGGTCACGTCGGCGCCAACCGAATGGAATTGCACGCGCACGCGCATCCCGATGGCGAGATCCTCCGGGGCCACCCCGACGACGTTGGTCAGTATCTGGTAGCCCTCGTCCAGAGTCACGATCGCCGGCGCGTACGGCGGTTCGAACTCCGCTGTCACCGGACGATGCACCACGGTCCAGCTGTAGATCTCGCCGGCCCCGCCGCTGCGCTCCCAGACCAATTCGGCCGAAAGGCATTGGCGGCAATGCTCGGTCGGGGGAAAGTTCGACAGGCCACACGCCTCGCAGCGTTGGTAGCGCAGCTCCCCCGCCCCGCAGCCCTGCCAGAAGGGCACGCTGAGTTCGCTGCTGGCGTGCGGCACCGGCCCGGTCTGGGGCCGCAAGGGTCCGTATGTCATAGCCGCTCGTCTCCCAGGATCAGCACCGTGGTGAATAAGGCTCCGGCTCCCCCGTTGCTGCAGAACGCGACGTGCGCGTCGGGCACCTGGAGGTCACCGGCCTGGCCGCGCAGCTGCTGGACGGCCCGGACGGCGCGCTGCATCATCTGCGGATTGGAGCCGGCATGGCTGAAGGACATGGTTCCCCCATCGGTGGTGACCGGATGGCTGCCGTCGATCGCGATGTGGCCGTCGGCGACGAACGGGCCGCCCTCGCCGTCGCCGCAGAAGCCGAAAGCCTCTAGCTGCCGGATGATTTCGAAGGAGAACGGGTCGTAGAGTTCGAGCACGTCCACGTCGTCTCGGCGCAGCCCGGCATGGGCGAACGCACGCTCGGCCGCGCGCCTGCCGACCACGCCGTTCACGTGATCGCCGCGCCGGCCGGCGAGGTCCCACGCGGGGGGATGCTGATACGACGGGCCGTGAAAGTCCGCGCCGCTGCCCAGCACGTAAATCGGTTGGCCGGCGACGTCGACGTGGTCGATGTTGGCCACGACCAGGGCGCAGCCGCCCTCGGACGTGGTGGCGCAATCGAGGAGGTGAAACGGGTCGGCAATGGGCCGCGACGCGGTGATGTCCTCCGGCGCGAACGGACCCCGTTGGTAGTAAACGGCTTCGGGGTTTCGCGATCCGTTGTTGCGAATGGTCGCCGCGACGATCGACAGTTGTTCGCGTGTCGTGCCGTAGACGTGCATGTGGCGCCGCGCGATCAACGCGAACTCGGCGGTGGTGAACATCCCCCAGGGGGCGACGAATTCGTTCTCCGGCCTGGTCCACGGGGCCGTGGCCTGGTGGTCGCGGTATTCACCGGCTTGTGCGGCGACCAGGACGACGACGTCGGCCATGCCGTGCTCGATCGCGGTGGCCGCCTCGGTGATCATGCCGACCCCGAAGGCCAGGCCCTGCCAGGCCGGTCCGAGGCGCAGGTCGTAGATCAACGCCGTGGATATGGGACCCGCGCTGATCCCGTCGACGTCGTCAAGGCTCAGGCCGGCGTCGGCGAGCGCCCCGTGAATAGCCTTCAGCGCCAGGCTTCGTGAGGTTTCACCGTCCAGCCGGCGACCCTGCCGGGTGTTGTGCACTCCGACGATCGCCGCGGTCCGCTTCGCCGGGCTAGTTCTCATCCGCCACAACTCCCAGGTAGGTGCCCACCACGTCGTACTCTCTCCCGTCACGCTCGATGGTCCCGATCGTCGTGGCGCGCGCATCGCCTACGGGCGCACCCGCTTCGACGACGTCGATCCGCACGTCGATCGGCCTGGCCGTCTGCGGGTCGGTGATCTCGACGAGCATCGCCACCGCGCGTTCGTCCGCGTCCCATTCGACGGCGGTGATGCGGTGGCGGGCGGTCAGTTCCATCACCACGGAGTCCTGCCGGACCAGGAACCGGACCGGTGCGCACAGCTCGCCGGCGCGCGGCGGGACGCACAGGGTGACCGCCACGTCACAGTCCCGCCGGCCGCGCACTGGTGGCGCCCGAGGCGCGCAATTCCGCCAGATCCTGTTCGGATCGCCCCAGGATTCCGGTCAGCACCTCGTCGGTGTGCTGGCCGTACAACGGCGGCACCCGGCGAATCCAGCGGCGTGGTTTCCCGACGAACGCGAACGGCATCCCGGTGCACAAAAACGAGCCGGCAACCGGGTGGTCGACCGTCTCCCAGAAACCCCGAGCCCGCAGCTGCGGGTCGCTCAGCAGGTCCGCGGGCCCGGTGACGCGCGCCGCCGCCACCCCGCCGGCACGCAGCGCATCGACCGCTTCGGCCACCGAGAGCCGGGCAGCCCAGCCCGAGATCAGCTTGTCGATTTCGTCGGCCCGCTCCCACCACGCGTCGTCCGTGGGGCCGAGGTCGGGTCGGTCGATGAGCGACGCCAGCGAAGCACGTGCGGCGTCTCCCATCGCGGCCAGCGCGACCCATTCGTCGTCGCCGCGGCACGGATACACCCCCTGGGGAGCGGCTCCCGGGCCCCTGTTCCCCTGCCGGCGCAGCTCGATTCCGTTGCGCGAGTACTCGACCAACATCTCGGCGGCCACGTTCAGCGCGGACTCGACCATGGTGGACTCGACATGCATTCCGGTCCCGTCCCGGTCGCGGACCACCAGCGCCGCGACCGCGGCGAACGCGGCGTGTAGCCCCGCCATCGGGTCGCACACGCCGCGTGGAATCACCGGCGGGCCGTCGGCGTGCCCGGTCACCCAGGCCATGCCGGTCGCCTGCTCCATGGTCTGGGCGAAGCCCACGCGGTCACGCCACGGGCCGTCGAGGCCGAACGCCGGCATCCGGACCATGATGGCGCGCGGATTGGCCGCGCACACGGCGTCCCAGTCGAGGCCGAAATTCTCCATCACGCGCGGTGAGAAGTTCTCGATGACGAGATCGCTCGCCGCGATCAGCTCCAGCGCGATGGCGCGCCCAGTGTCCAGGCTGAGTTCGACGCTGACGTCGCGCTTGTTGTTGTTGCTGCACAAGAACACCGGGCCCCACTCCCACCATTGGTCCCAGTCGGGAGGGCGTCCGGCGGAAAACCTCATGCCGTCGGGCCGGCGCACGCCCTCGAGCTTGATCACGTCGGCGCCGAGGGCGCCCAGGAATTGGGTGGCGACGGGTCCCGCCCAAAACGCGGTGAAGTCGGTTACCCGGATGTCGGACAACGGAAGTGCGTCCGCGTCGGTAGCTTGCGGCCTGGGGGGTCGCGGTGGCCAGTTGATGCGGCCGTTGTCCGCGCCCGGCAGCGGCGGCCTTCCGGGCGGGCTGGTCGCCAGCGCGTCGCTGCGATAGGGCACCCGCGGCGCCAGCACCCCGGGTTCGGATTCGACGAAGACGCCGCGTTCGACGAAGTGGTCGACCTTCGGCAGCGTGGCGGGGGTGCCGATGGGGGCCACCGGGATGCGGAAAGCCACCGCGACGTCGATGATCTCCTGCGTGGTGCGGGTCGCCGTCCATTGGGTGACCATGCCGAGGAATTCGTCGCGGCGCTCGACCCGCCCGACGAACGACGCCAGCTCGGCGTCGTCGACCAGGTCGGCGCGATCGATCATCACCAGAAAGTCTTGGAACTGTTGCGCGGTGATGGTGCAGAAGCCGACCAGGCCGTCCGCCGTGGGAACGATCGACGGCAGTTCCAGACTGCGTTGCTGTTGAAGGGAATCCGCGCCCAGCACGCTGGCCGACATGGCCGACAGGCCGCCCATCGCGATCGCCATCGCCTCGTAGGTCGAGACGTCGATGACCTCCCCGCTCCCGCCCCGGGCGGCGCGCCGGGCCGTCGCGGCCGCGACGGGCGCGGCGAACGAGCCGGCCAGCCACTCGCCGAGCCGTCCGCCCGCCTGGACGGGTTCGTCGCCCGGCCAGCCGCGGCCGGCGATCGAGCCGCACAGCGCCTGCAGGATGAACTCGTTTGCCACCACCTGGTTTTCGACGTAGGGCCCCGTGGTGCCGAATGGCGTCACCGCCACCACCACCGCCGACGGGCCGGTGTGAGCGGCAATCGCGTCGAGCGTCCAGCCGTCGGTCAGGTCGGTGAGCACGAGGTCGGCGCCGGCCAGCAGCGCCGGCGCCTGCGCCCGGTCGTCGACCGACTTCTTGCCGGCAGCCAGGTAGGCGAACAGCGCTCCGGGCGGTCCGCCGGCCGACCAGCCGCGCATCGAATCTCCCTGCGGTGATTCGAGTTTCACGACGTCGGCGCCGGCGTCGACGAACATCTTGCCGCAGTAGGACACCGCGATCCCGTTGGACAGCTCCAGCACGCGCCAGTCGGCGAACGGTGCCCGGGCGGCCACGCTCAATTGCCCAGCGTGGTGGCGCGCCCGCCGATACCGGTAGCCTCCGCCGTCACCTGCGACTGCTGCGCGAACTGCGTCATCCGCGTCCACGCGTCGATATCACGCTGGTCGGCCTTACGACCGACATGCGTGACAACATCGACGTCGGTGGCCTGGGAGCGCAAATAGCCGGCACGGGCGTGCTCCTTGGGAACGTACTGGAACGGGTCGAACGAGTATGCGGCCATGGCGTTTTCGTGCGTGATCTTGTTGATGACCGCGTCGTCCAGGTGGCCCATGGTCTCGATGACGTCCTCGGGCGCGAACGGCCAGTTGCTGTCCGAATGCGGAAAGTCGGACTCCCAGCACAACATGTCCTCGTTGAACCAGTCCATGTTGCGCACGCCGACCTTGTCGCTGATGAAGCAGGTGTAGAAGTGGCGCTTGAACACATCGCTGGGCCCGGCGTAGCCGGGCGGGAACTTCGCCAGCGTCCAGCCCGAGTGCCGGTTGTAGACGTGCTCGGCGCGCCAGAGGAAGTACGGTATCCAGCCGACGTCGCCCTCGGTCAAGGAGAACTTCAGCTGCGGGAAATCGGCCCAGAATTCGGCCCAGATCAGCTCGGTGAAGGTGAACATGCTCATCATCGACGAGGCCGTCATCTGCACGCTGGGCGGGGCGTCCGTCGACACCTGCGGGGACCGGGACGCCGAGCCGACATGCGTGCACAGCACCGTCTTGTTCTCGCAGACGGCCTCGAACAACGGATACCAGTACTTGGTGTGAATGCTGGGCATCTCCAACGCTTCCGGGTTCTCCGAGAAGGTCACCGCGTGGCAGCCCTTGTCGGCCAGCCGCTTGACCTCCTTGGCCGCCTCGGCGACGTCGAACAGCGGCAGGATGCCGCAGGGGATGAACCGGCCCGGGTAGGCCGCGCACCACTCGTCGACATGCCAGTCGTTGTATGCCTTGATCATCACCAGGTTGACGTCGCGGTCGGGGCCCTGGTTGAGCACCTGGCCAGAGAAGCCGGTGAAGTTCGGGAAGTTCAACCCCGCCAGCTGGCCGCCCGCGTTCATGTCGCGGACCCGCTCGTCGACGTTGAAGCAGCCCGGCCGCATCTCGTCGTAGCGCGAGGCGTCGATGTTGTACATCTCGCGGGGCTTTCCGGCGACGGCGTTCAGGCCCATGTTCCGTCCGCGGACCTCGCCGTAGTACCACTGCTGGACGCCGTCGGGTTCCAGGACCACCCGCGGCGCGAGCTCCTTGTACTTCGCGGGCACATGCGCGTCGAACATGTCGGCCGGCTCGGCGATGTGGTCGTCCACGCTGATCAGGATCAGGTCGTCCTTGTTCATGCCGCGCTCCTCCGCCGATATAGTGACTAGTAGACAATGACTTCTGTCACAGAGTCAACGGCGCCGCGTGCGGCACGCTTGCGGCAAATGTGCGCTGGCATCGGAATAGATGAATCGGCAGCAAACGCGGCCAACCGCGGAGCCCGTCCGGTTATGAGGGACTATTAGTCCGCATAATGCAGACCGATGTGGTCTGGGGCCGCCGCGCCATGATCACTGGATCGCAATCGCGGCCAGCCCATGACGTACCCGGTCGGGTAGCGATCCACCATGGCTCAGCCAATCGTCCAGGGCGATACGCACGGCGGCCATGGCCAGCGCACCGATCAGCCGAGGCCTGGGATCCTGGGGAGCCAATCGGCGTATCCGCGGCGCGACGAGTTCCGCGATTGCGGCTTCGTAGCGAACATAGATGCGTAGTGTCCAAGCATCCAACGTGTCAGATGACCTTGTCAGGGTGGCTAATTCACGGACCTGGTCCTCGATTTCGGTGAAGCCGAGCGCGAGTTCGTGGAAGGCGCCGACGACGGCGTCACTGGCCGTCAGGCCCGCCGGCTGGGCGGCCAGCGCGTTGGTGATCCGGTTCAGCCAATGGGCGTTCATGCCCTCGGCGACGGCGTCTTCCTTCGAGCTGAAGTAGCGGAAGAAGGTCGCCCGCCCGATGGCCGCCGTGTCCGCGATCCGGTCCACGGTCGCTCCCGCCAGACCAACGCTGCCCACCAGCTCCGCCGCCGCCTCGGCGATGCGCTGACGCGTCGCCGTACGCCTGCGTTCGGCGAGCGGCATTCGCTCACGATTTCCACCAGAACCGCTTGCCAACGGATGAGACATAGTCTAAGCATAAGACTATGTCTCAAATGACGGCGGGACCGGCCGCTGAGGTCGCCCCCAAGGCGCGCGCCGCGTGGCAGTTCTTCCAACAGATGCTGGGCGATGTCACCAATATCGTGACCGAGGACGCCGAATCGGAACGCGAACTCCTCGAAGGGCTGCGCGTCATCGCCCGCGTCTCGTCGCTGTGCTCACAACTGTCCGTCGAGGCCGATCCCGACCGGCCGGCCTTCTTCGATATGTGTTCTCCGACAAGGATGGTCGGCGGGCCCAACCCCGACGGCAACTACTACCTGGCAATGATCCGCGGTGACCGCCGCTACCGGATCACCGGCACCCGGGGCACGAGCGCCTACCTCGGATTTCAGATCCTGGCCGGCACGGGCCTGACCCCACGCCGGATGGCCAACTACATCAGCGACACCGACCTGACGCTAAGCGGCGACGAGTTCGCGCTGGTGCTCGCTTCGGAAGAGCCCGCCGATCTCGCCGGCGCGCAGTGGGTGGAGATTCCCGACGACGCGTCATCGGTGGTCGTCCGGGAGTACATCGGCGATCCCGCCTCCGAGACGTTGGCCACGATGCGAATCGAGGCCCTGGACCCCGACCCGGTTGCACCGTTGACCGACGCCGAGCTCGCCGACCAGTTCACCGCGATGGCGTGGTCGCTGATGAAACTCGTTACGCTGCACCGCACCATCAAGCCCGAGCTCCTGAACACGCCCAACACCCTTTTGACCGCCGAGGCCGCCGACCTCGGTGCCGCCGACACAACCCCGGACAACCTGTACATGCTGGGAACGTTCCGGCTGGAACCCGGCCAGGCGCTGGTGCTCGACATCGAGCCACCCGACACCCGCTACTGGAACGTGACGCTGGAAAGCCTCTGGCACGAGTGCCTCGAGCCGCGCCGCCGGCACAGCTCGGTGACCAGTCGGGCGGTGCGGCCCGACGCCGACGGGCGGGTGCGGATCGCGATCTCGGCGGAGGACTTCGGTCTCGGCCACTGGCTCGACACCGGCGGCCGGCACCGCGGGTTCGTGGTGGTGCGCTGGCTGGACAACCCCAGCCCGCCCGGCGTCTCGGTGTCCGTCCAGGACGGCAGGGTCCGGGCATGACGCTGCAGGAGCGGTTCGCCCCGGAGCGGCTGATCGCGACGGCCTGCGAGGAGGCGGGAAGCGACGATTTCGGCGACGACGGGTGGCAGGACGGGCTGCAGCGGCTGACCGACGGGCTGGTCGACGAGGCACGCCTGTCGGCGATCGGCGTGGAGATCGCCTACCTCGACGTCATGCGCGCCCTGAAGAACCGGCTCGGCGTAATCGACTGGCGCAAGCAACATCCGGAGATCGCCCGCAAGCCGATCACGACGCCGATCTTCATCGTCGGCCAGCCGCGCACCGGCACCACGATCCTCTACGACCTGCTTGCCCAAGACCCGGACCTGCGAGCGCCACTGACCTGGGAGGTCGATGCGCCCTGTCCGGTCCCGCAGCCCGAGACCTACCACACCGATCCGCGTATCGCGCAGACGCAGGCCAGCATCGAACTCTCCGAGCAGATCATCCCTGGGTTCTTGGCATTTCACCCGATGGGGGCGCTGGTCGGGCAGGAGTGCGTGCGCATTACGGCGAGCGAGTTCACCAGCATGATCTTCTCGGTGCAGTACCGCCTGCCGCGCTACTACCGCTGGCTGCTGTACGAGGCCGACCATGCCGGGGCCTACCGCTTCCACCGAATCTTCCTGCAGCACCTGCAGTCCGGCGTCCCCGGTCAGTGGCTCCTGAAGTCGCCGGCGCACCTGTGGCACCTCGACACCCTGCTCGCCGAATACCCCGACGCGCTGATCGTGCAGACCCATCGCGATCCGCTCAACGTGATCTCGTCGATCGCCGCCCTGACCCACCACCTGCGGCGGATGGGCAGCGACGAATCCAACATCGCCGAGTGCGCGGCGCAGTCCTACGAAGAGGTGGTCGTCGGACTCGACCGCGGGATGGCCCTGCGCGACAGCGGCGCGGTGCCGCCCGGCCGCGCGGTCGACGTGCTGTTCACCGATTTCATGAACGACCCGTGGACCACGATCAAGGACATCTACGAAAAGCTCGGCCGCGAGCTGAAACCCGAGGCCGCCCAGCGCATGCGCGACTTCCTGTCCGCCCATCCCGGGGACGGCGGCGGCAGCCGCTACACGTGGTCGGACACCGGCCTGGACGCCGACGAGGTCCGCGAGCGGGTGCGCGCCTATCAGGACCGCTACGACGTGCCGACCGAACAACTGCGCTAGCGCGCGACTCGCGAGTCCGGCTTCTCGTCCCCGAGTACCTCAACCCTTTTTCGCGGAACCCGTTTCCGCCGTGAGAATCTCGTTAGCGCGCTGGTCGACATACCGGGTGACGGCGTGCTGACCCGCCCCAAAGACGACCGCGAGGAACAGATTACCGATCAATGTGTTCGACGATCCAACATGCAGCACGTCGGCGTCCAAGATCAAGAGTCCAACGACCGCGACCAGCGGGCCGAGGACCATCTTCAGTAAGCCCTGCTGGAGCGGCAGATTGAACGGACTGTGGTCCGAGGGGACCTTGGACATGGCGGGTATCCCGGTGAACAACGCGCCGACGGACCCGAAGAGCATGACCAGGAAGAGGTAGTGCCAGGGCGAAGCCTTGAAAGTGCCGGCGGGCAAAGTGAGAAAATGATCGTCGCCGAACAGCCACTGCGCCAACAGAATCAGCGCAGAAACAAAGAGGCAGACCCCGGATGCAAGGAGCAATCGGTTCCTGAGATACCGCGCCTCTTGGTTGCTGCGGTCCGAGTTGTCGTGCGAGGCTCGCAAAACACCAACGATGGACGGGCGCAGATCCGCGGCATTGGTATGGGACGAATCCGCCAGCAGCGCTTGCAGCCGCTTCTGCCTCTTGTCGTCACTGTCCAGGTGCAGGCTTGCGCATGCCAGGGCTTCGGTACCGCGGGCAGTCAGTTCCGCGTCGGGCAGCAGATCGACCGTACGCTCCTCGACCTCACGAAGGCGAGCCCACGCGCGCTCGATCTCGGTGCCCCACCACCACTTTCGAATACCGACTCTGCTTTGCGCCGCGTTACCCGCGTCGGACAGAAGACTGTTGATGAGGAACGCGCGTTGCTCCTGCTCCGGACGATTCTTCAGCTCGAGGCGGGCCAGGTCATCCAAGAGCGTGATCCGATGACGTTGGACCGTTTGCCTCCAGGGTGAGGTCCATCTCCACGACTTCGGCAGCCCCGACTCAAACCCGTTCCAAGCGTCGCCAGGGAAGTCGGGAGCTGGCGACGTCGAGCCGGCATCCGGCGGTGTAGACATGGATTCCTCCCACGGGTGGATAGGTCAGCCAAAGGATCGCCTTGACTCTCACTCCGCAGGCCCAGCCGGCATAGCGTAATCGACTACCTGAGACGCGGCGCGCACCGCGGGCGCACGCGGGCGTGAACTCATCACCGTCTGCGATGACGTAGTCAACTACGCATGCGCCGGATGGAGCGGAGGTGGCACATTCACATCGCCGCCACATACCACACCGCAACCACACATTTACTCCACGGAGGGCTGACGAATGCCGGTGCAACGCAAGACCATTTCCTTCGGACAGCAGATCGCCATCGACCGCGCGGGTAACCCGTACGACTACGGCGGAAACTGGGACCCCTTTGACCGCAGCAAGGGCACCGACTGCTCAGGATGCGTCGTCGACGAACTCGACGGTGGTATCAACGGCACCGCAATGGAGTGGTCTCGCCACGGCCTCTGCACGGAGAACTGGCGGGCGCCGTCCCACGGTGGCCAAGCCAATTCACTTGACGGCCCATTTCATACCATCCAGGTAGGAAACCCCAGCCTGTTCCCCGCCGACGCGGCAATCAAAATCGCCTTGCACCACGGGCCCGGCGGCGGCATGAACTCCCACATGTGGTGCCAGATCGGCGATCTGCGCGTGGAAACCAACGGTGACAAAGGAACCGTGCTGCGCGACCAAGCGATGGCGGTGGACAACCCCTACGCCAACGACTGGTGGTTCGTCCCCGGCCCCATCGTCGAGGACGGCACACCGATTCCTCACCAGCCCAGCGGAACCGCTGCCGCGCCGCGAGACGAGCCGCGGGACACCTTGTTCGCTGACGTGTCCGAGCATCAGGTGCCGGTGACCGACGCCTACACCTCCGCGACGTACAACCAGGACGGCATCGACTGGCCCTATCGATGGCTGTCCATCAGAGCCAACGACGGGACACACCGGGACAACAACTTCGCCCAAAACTACGGCTGGTGTAAGAAGGCCGCCGACAGCGGCAAGCTCAAGGGCTTCATCGTCTACGCCTACTGGCGCCCCGACTGGCAGGCAACCCTGGCGACGTTCCAGGATCAGGTCAACTCCAACGGCGGACCCCACCCCAAGATGGTCGCCATGATCGACGTCGAGTGCGGAGACGGAAACCCCGGCTGCGACCAAAGCGCCGCGGTCAACGGCATGTACTACGGGCTGGCCAAGTGGCTCGGCGACGCGCGCCGCGTTATCGGGTATTGCAACCTCAACGACATGCGCCAGATGTGGCAGACCAGGCCGGAGCACGTGCCGATGATCATCGCCGGGTACGGCTCCAATCCCAATGACCCGGCCGTATTCAAGGTCGCGCACCAGTACACCGACGGTCAGGGGTACGGAGACGGACTCCCCGAAGGGGTGCCGCCCTTCGGTAACTGCGACATGAACAGTGCCGACGGCCTCTCGCCGTCCCAGTTGGCCTCGGTCCTCGGGGTCGGTGACGCCATGCCGGTGACCCCGTCGCCGTTGGTGATACCCACCGTGCCGCCCGACTACCAACGGCTCATCTACGAGCAGCTGGCCGGGCCCGTGGGCTCGGACGGCTACGGACACGGGTGGCCCCAACTGGGCACGTTGACGGTCGTCGACTACTTGGCGAAGTACAAGCCGGCCCTGGACGCCCTGCTCGCCAAACCCCCTGCGCCCGTCAAGGCGGCGACCCCCCGCATAGTGATTCCTCCGAACGGAAAGTCGACGGCGTCGAAGGCATCCACACCCGCGGCGAAGGCACGGGCGCGCAAGAATTCCGCAACCGCCACCAAGGTGCCGACGCGGAAGACCGCTTCGAAGGAGCGGTAAGAGAGGCGGCGCCGCGCCCGCACCCACCAAACCGCCCGATTCCTATGGAGGTTCACCAAAATGCCGCTTCCCTACCAGCCCGGGTCGCATGGCCCGGAAATCGAATACTGGCAGGCCTGGTTCATGCGCGAGTACCGCGCCTACGCGCCGCCGGAAGACGGCTACTACGGAAAAGACGAAGTCGCCGCGGTCAAGGAAATGCAGCGCCGCCTAGGCCTGCCACAGACGGGGGAATTCGACGCCACGACGGCAAGCCGCGTCGGATACGTGCCGCCGGCGCCCGGGCTGCGGCCCGTCATGTTCACTGTCGAAGGGCATAGCTCGAACATGTTCGCCGGGCCGGTGGCCGACACCGCCAGGCAACTGGAAGCCGAAGGGCTCTGCCATCACCAGCCGATCGGCTACAACAACGGCCCGATTCCGTTCGACAACGCCAGCGGTGTCAACGAGTTGGCCCGGCTCATCGGGTCAGACGTCATGGACAACCTGGTCCCATTCCCCAAGGGCACGCCCTGGTCGCTGGGTGGGTTCTCCCAAGGAGGAATCATCATCTGCGACTTCTACTTCGACTACCTGGCGCCCGGAAAGCCGCTGGCCTGGCGGACCCCCGATCTCAAAGGTGTTCTCGCTTACGGTAATCCGGGTCGCCAGACCGACAGCATCGCGGATTGGGCGCGGCCCTGGATAACCAAGCCCGGAAGCCATGGACTTGACCCGCTTCGGCGGTTCGGGCTGCCCGGCTCCCCGGACAAGCCCGACTTCTGGGTTGACGTATACCGCGAGGGCGACATCTTCGCCGAGAACACCGACGACAAGTCGAGTGAGGTGAAGGCCGCGGTATACCAGGCTGTGGCCCGCTCCGACTTCTTCTCCAACCCGTTCTCCATCGCCGCGCAGATCGCCACTCTGTTCGGGGAACCGGTTCCAGGCGTCTTGGCAATCATGATGGCCATCATCAGCGGCGTCGCGTTCCTCGGCGACACCCCCAATCCCCACTACTCCCCGTACGACATCACCGGGGGGCTCGCCTGGATGCGCGATCGGCTGCGCAGCTGATCCGGAGCGTGGCCGCCGCCACGACGCGCTACTCGGCCGGCTCGTAACGCAGCATCGTGACCTCGTGCTCCGGGTAGTCGCAGAACACCGGGCGCACGCGCATCCCGACACGCAAGCCCGCCGCGTCGACATTGACCATCTCGGTGGAAAACCTTGGCCCCTCGTCCCATTCGACGATGGCCAGCAGCTGCGGCACCGCGTCGGCGAAGTGCGGGCCGACCGGCCGGCGGGCCACGGTGAACGAGTAGAGCGTCCCCATCCCGGATATCTCGCGCCATTCCAGGTCGTCCGCCAGGGTGTGCGGGGCGCGCACCCGCGGATAGAACACATAGCTCTGCGACGACGGCGAGTACTGGATGACGATGCGGTGCTGCGCCAGCGCGTCCCAAAATGGCGCGGTGGTAGGGGTTTTGACGGGCATCGGCCGCTCGAAGTTCATCGTCAGTCTCCCTGCAGGACGAGCGTGGTCTGCTCGGACAGGATTCCACCGTTGCCGGACACGAAGGCGCGGTTGCAGTCGGCGACCTGAGCCGCGCCTGCGCGACCCATGATCTGGCGGGCCGCGTCGCACACGTGGTGCATTCCGCCCGCGAGACCCGCCTGGCCGAAGCCCAATTGGCCGCCGGCGGTGTTGAGCGGGAAGTCGCCGCGGAAGGTCAGGTCGTGGTTGGCGACGAACTCCATCCCCTTGCCCTTCTCGCAGAAGCCGGCGTCCTCCAGCGAGAGCAGGACGGTGATGGTGTAGCAGTCGTAGATCGACACCATGTCCATCTGCTCGCGGCCCAAGCCGGCCATCGCGAATGCGGTGTCGGCGGCCTCCGCGATCGGGGTGTGCAGCAGGTCCTTGGCGTAGGTGGGCGTCTTGAACGGCACGTGTTCGCCAAACCCCTTGATCCACACCGGCCGGTGACGCGCGCGCCGGGCAAGGTCGGCGTTGGCCACGACGACGGCGGCGCCCCCGACGCAGGGCATCACGATCTCCAGCATGTGCAGCGGGTCGGCGATCACCGGGCTGGCCAGGACGTCGTCCACGGTGAGCGGCTTGTCCTTCCAGATCGCGCCCTCGGTGTGGTTGGCGTTGACCCGCTGGTCGACGACGATCTTGGCCATCGCCCGCTCGTCGTACCCGTAGACCGCCCCGTAGCGCGTGGCCACCTGGCCGTACGGGCCGTTCTGGCCGAGGTTGCCGTACGGGATCTCGAATTCCGCCTGGGGAGAGCCGTATTGGTTGCTCGACGACCCGAAGAACATCGCGTCCACCAGACGCCGCGGCTTCTTCTTCGACGTCGGCGTGATGTATCGCGCGGGCAGCGCGCACAGGACCGCGTCACAGATGCCGAGTTCGATCACCGCGGCGGCGCGCCACATCATGGCCGCCGCACTGGCGCCCCCGAGGTCCACCAGCTCGGCGAATCGCGCACCAACTCCGAGGTATTCGGCGATGGTCGAAGGCACGAAGATCTCGGATTCGGCCAGGTGCGACGCCACGATCCCATTGACGTCTTCCCCCGACAGCCCGGCGTCCTCGAGCGCGGCCGCCGACAGTTCGGCCCATTGCTCGAGGACGAACGGCGCCGGCGAGGCCTTGGCCATCCGCTCGGGTGGCAGCTCGACGTAGCCGACGATCGCGGCTTCTCCACGTAATCCCATGTGGTTGTCCTATTTTCGGGGCAGGCCGAGGATCATCTGGGCGATGATGTTCAGCTGGATCTCTCTGGTGCCGCCGCCGAGCAACTCGGCGGGCAGGTGCAGGTAGGGTTCCACGACCGCGGCGTCGGCGTCATCGACCATCGCCACCTGTCCGGTCAACCGCAGCGTGGCCTCGAAGGTGCGGCGCAGCAACACGTTCATCGCGACCTTGGCGATGCTCGACGCCGGACCGGAGGCCTGCCCGTCGAGCAGCCGGATGGTTTCCCGCACACCGAGCGCCCGGATGGCGTTGGTGTAGGCGTCAAGCTCGCCGAGCCCACGCAGCGCGTCGTCGCGATCCGGTCCGGGTTGTGCGGCGAGGCGACGAAGCGCCACGGCCCGGTCGAACTTGACGTATCCACTGATGGCCGAGCGCTCTTCGGCCATGGTGGCGATCGCCAGGCTCCAACCGTCGGTGGGACCGCCGAGCAGCATCTCGTCGGGGACGAAGACGTCGTTGAGGAACACCTCGTTGAAGTGCGCCTGCCCGGTCGCCGTCTTGATGGGCTGGATTTCGACCCCGGGCGATCGCATGTCGACGATGAAATACCCGATGCCGCGATGCTTGCTGGCTTCGGGGTCGGTCCGCGCCAGCAGCGCGCCCAGGTCGGCGTACTGCGCCAACGAGGTCCAGATCTTGTGACCGTTGATCCGCCAGCCGCCGTCGACCTTGGTCGCCCGGGTGGCCAGCGACGCGAGGTCGGAGCCCGCGCCCGGCTCGCTGAACAGCTGGCACCAGTGGATTTCGCCGCGCTGCGTCGCCGGGATCAGCTTCTCCTGCAGCTCTTTTGACGCAGCGGCCAGCACCGAGGGCAGGATCCACTCGGCGATGTTCAGCGATGGCCGCACCAAACCGGGCCGCTTGGCGAACTCCTCGTCGATGATGAGTTGCTTGAGCGGACCCGCATCGACGCCCCAGGGCGCGGGCCAGTGCGGCGCCATCAGGCCGGCGTCCGCGAGCAACGTGCGTTGCGGCCCGGAGGCCTGGTCCGGGTAGTCGCCGTGCGGTGCGGGCGTGTCGTTGCGCAACTGCATTGCCGCGTCGAGGGTTTCGGAGACCCAGGCACGAAATTCGGATTCCGCGTCACCCAGATTGACCGACATGTCGCGCGTCTGGGTGCAGGTGAGCTCCCCCAGCCGTCGCGCCCAGCGATTGGCCGGACCGATCGATCCCGCCAGGCTGATGGCCCGCCGCCAGTACAGGTGCACGTCGTGTTCCCAGGTGAAGCCGATGGCGCCGAGCATCGTCAGCGCGTCGAGCACCAAGTCCGGGATCGGCGAGACCGCGATCGTCGCCGCCCCGCCCGCGGCGAGGCGGTGCTGGTCGAGGGGCTCATTCACGGCGCGCACCGCGTCCCAGGCCGCCGCGGTGGCCAGCTCCGTGTTGACCAGCAGCATCGCCGCGCTGTGCTGCAGCGCCTGGAAGGTGCCGATCACCTTGCCGAACTGCTCGCGGACGCGCAGGTGCGCGGTGACCGCCTCGACACACCACTGTGCGATGCCGGCCATCACGCTGGCCACCAGTCCGACGGCGACGCACTCCGCGCGATCGGCATCGATCCCGCTCAGCAGGTCGGAGTCGACGGCGTCGTACTCGCTCAGCCGCAGAATCCCGACATCGGCCACCAGGTCGGTGCCGTGCATGGATTCGACCGCCGCCGTGGGCTTTTCGGTGTCCACCAGAACCCAGACGTCCTCGTCGTCCCCGGTCCGGGCGCAGACCAGGACCACCCGCGCCGAACACACACCAGCGGTGACGTCCGACGCGCCACTGATCACCCAGCGCTCGCCGTTGGCGCGCGCCCGGAAGTCGCCGGCCGCGGGCAGGACGACCGCGGCGGGCAGGCCGGACGCGAGGTCGCGCAGCAGCGATTCCGCGGTCGGGTCCGGATCGGCCAGCAGCGCAACGGCTCCCGCGGTCACGGTGGGCAGCAACGGGCCGGGCAGCAACGCCTTGCCGGCGGATTCCAGCACACACGCCGCGTCGATGAGCCGTCCGCCCTGACCGCCGAGGCGCTCGGGCAGGTGCACCGCGTGAAAGCCGTTGGCAACCAGCGCGTCCCACCATCCCGGAAGCCGTCCCGCGGCCAAGTCGTCGAACGACTCGCGGGTCGCGGCGATGGGGGCGTGCCGGGTGGCGAACTGGGCGACGGCGTCGCTGAGATCCTGCTGCTCCGGGGTCAGTCCCAGCGTCATGACCGCGACCCCGCGCGGCTGAGACGACACGCCATCGAAGACCGCTGCCTTTCCCTTACAAGACGAACCGTCTCGTCTTGTGGCAGACTACGGGGCGGGTCAGGATATGTAAAGCCGGCCCAACCCGGCGGCCGACGGAAAGACCTGGGGAGATGAGGATCACTGGGATGCCAACCGATCTCACCCAGGCGAGCTATCCGAGGCGCCGCAGCGAGAAATCGCGCACGGCCATCGTCACCGCAACCCGGGAGCTGCTCCTCGAGCGCGGATTCGACGGCTTGACCATCGAGGCGGTCGCCGCCCGGGCGGGGGTGGGAAAGCAGACCATCTACCGCTGGTGGCCCACCCGTCCGGCGCTGGTCGCCGACGTCATGCTCGAGGACGCGGACAAGATCCTGGCGTCGGTGGACCACACCGATGACCTGTCCGCCGACCTGGTGCGCTGGGTGGGCAGGCTCGTGGCGAGCCTGACGACGGCGCGCGGGTCGGCCATGTTGCGCATCCTGACCGTCGCCGGCATGGAACACGAGGACACAGCGGTGAAACTGCGCGCCGGGTTCAGCGTGCCGTTGCACGAGAGCGTGCGGGCCCGGCTGGTCGCCGACGGCATCGATGCGGCGGCCGCCGAGTCGGCGGCGGACGCGATCGTCGGTGGCGTGGTGTACCCGATACTGTCTGGGACGCAACAATATTCACGACGCCGAGCCGAGCGCACCACCCGGATCATCGTCGAGGCGCTCGGGACTCGCGGCTGACCAGGAGCGCAGCGGGCGCAACAACGCGTTCTTCTTGTAGTAGTGCTGCGCCATTCGGCGCATGATGTTGTCGAGCACCGTCACCGCCTCGGGCAGGTAGGGGCCCTTGTTCAGCATCACGCATTCGGCCCGCTCGCTCATCGCGGCATCGCTGATCTCGGCGCGCGACGGCAGGCCCGTCTTGGCGAGCTGTTCGAGCACCTGCGTCGCCCAGATCACCGGCAGGTGCGCGGCCTCGCACAACCACAGGATTTCCTCCTGCAGCTCGGCCAGCCGCTCGTACCCGCACTCGACCGCCAGGTCGCCCCGCGCGATCATCACCCCGACCCGCGGCCGGCGCATCGCGGTGAGCAGCAACTGCGGCAGGTGCTCGAAGGCGCGCCGCGTCTCGACCTTGAGCACGATGCCCAGGTGGTCGCCACCGAGGCGATCGAGCTCGGCCAGCAGGCGCTCGACATCCGCCGGGCTGCCAACGAAAGACATGTCGACGAGGTCCGCCAGCTCGACCACGGCGGCGAGGTCGGCGGCGTCGCGGTCGGTGATCGCCGAGATCGGCAGGTCGGTGTCGGGCATGTTGATGCCCTTCGCGGCCTTCAGGCGAGCCTCGCCCTCTTCCGGATGGTCGATGCGCACGGTGATCACGTCGCGGTCGACGGACACCACCCGCCCGCCGATCCTGCCGTCGTCGAAGTGGATCGCGTCCCCGGGGCGGGCGTGCTCGAACGCCTCGGGCAGCGTGCAACCGATGCGCGGAACGGGCTGATCGGCGTCCACCCGGGCCGGTGCACAGTCGCGGGTCAGCCGCAGCAGGTCCCCCGCGCGCAACACCAGGCTCTGCTCCTTCGCCGGGAGCGGGCCCACTTCGGCCGGCTTTCCACCGCCTCCGGCGCGCAGTACCGTCCCGGTCGCCAGGTAGGTGGTCTGCTGCGCGGTCATCACGAAGCCGCCCGCCGCGTCGACGGTCTCGAGCGCGAGCCGGCGCCGCGATCCGCGGGCGTCCCGCAGCACCAGCACGTCGCCGCCGCCGCGGTTGGTCAGCCACCGGCGCGGCACCGCGATCACCGCCATGCCGGGTTGCGGAGGGTCGGCCGGTTCCTCGGTCGACGTCAGCCATGCACGCGCCGGGGCGACGACCTGACCGAGGGCGTTTCTTCGCGGACGCAGTTTCGTGACACGGGGCCCGGGCTCCAGCGGGCCGGTGCGCAGCTTCGGTCCCGCCAGATCCATTGCCACCAAGCAGGATTCGCCCGCGTGGGCGGCCGCGTCCCGGACGTGGTGCGCCATCGCGCGCCACGCCGCCGCGTCGTCGTGTGCGCAGTTGATCCGCGCGATGTTCATGCCGCGCCGCACCAGCCCGTGCACCAGGTCGGCGTCGGTCGCGGCCTCCGACGGCAACGTGACCATGATGCGGGTCGCCCGGTGCGGCGGGCGCGGGCCCAGCAGCTCCACCGTGTGTTGCCGCAGTATCTCGGGTCCCCGCCCGATGGGCACGACCGACGGCGGAGGCGGCTCCCACCGTCCCTCCACGATCGCCGAGATGGCCGAGCGCACCGCCGAAAGCGTGGCCTGAACGTGCGATTCGCTGCGGCCCAGCGATGAAAGCCCGAACTCCGCAAGATCCGTCTGCAGCTCCCGCAAATCGGACTGGCGAATCGCCCAGTAGTGGACCAGGTTTCGCGCGCTCGACCGATGCTCGGGCGCGACGGTGCTCAACCATTCCGCCCACGAGCGCTCGGCCTCGGACAAGCTGGTCAACAACCCGTCGACCCGGTCGAGCAAACCGGCGAGTCGCCGCATGTCATCAGTTCCGGACATGCGCTCACTGGGCACGACGACTCCTTCGTGGTTTTGCGGCCACATGGTGTTAACGTCCGCGTAACGGCGATGTCGCGAATCATCAAGGCACACACCAATTTAACGGCCGTCGCCGTGCCGCAGCAGAGGAATTGGTCCCCAATCCGGGCGGCGCTGGATCCGCTGGGTAAAATTCCGCACGGCGACGGGAGCGGGCGTGGACGAAGACTGTCTCAAGCTCAGCGCCTATCTGGCGGAGCGCCGACGGACGGGCGAGGGCTTCGTTTCCGACGTGCTGCTCAATCTCTACCAACAGCACCGCGTCGCCAGCAGCGTCGTGCTGCGCGGCATCGGCGGATTCGGGACGGGCCGCCATCTGCGAACCGATGAGTCGCTGACGCTGTCGGAGGACCCACCGGTGGTGATCGTCGCCGTGGACACCCGGAAAACCATCGAGGCGCTGATCGACCCGGTGCTGGCGATCAAACAGCGTGGCCTGGTCACGCTGGAGCGCGCACGGCTGCTACGCGACGACGTCAAGCTCCCGGAGCTTCCCGACGATTTGCGCGAGGCCGTGAAGCTGACGATCTACCTCGGCCGCAAGGAACGCGTCCGCGGGATGCCGGCCTATGTCGCGGCCTGCGACTTGCTGCATCGGCGCCGCATCGCCGGCGCATCGGTATTCCTGGGCGTCGACGGCCTCGTCCACGGACAGCGGCAACGCGCGCGCTTTGTCGGTCGCAACGCCGACGTCCCCATGATGATCGTCGCGGTCGGGTCCGGCGATCGCATCGCGCGGGTGCTGCCGGAGCTCGGCGAGCTGCTCCGCCGGCCCATGCTCACGATCGAACGGGTCCGCGTGTGTAAGCGCGACGGCGAATTGCTGGAACGCCCGCACGCCCTGCCGGGGGTGGACGAGCACGGTCTGCCCCTGTGGCAGAAGCTCATGGTCTATACCTCCGAGTCGGCGCTGCATGACGGCGTGCCGATTCACCGCGCGATCGTCCAGCGGCTTCGTCAGCGTGAATCGCCGGACGGCGCGACGGTGGTGCGGGGCATCTGGGGTTACCACGGCGACCACCGCCCGCACGGGGACAAGCTGCTGTCGCTGCGGCGTCGCGTCCCGGCGGTCACCATCGTCATCGACACCCCGGCCAACATCGCGGAGTGCTTCGACGTCGTCGACGAACTCACTCGGCACGAGGGGCTGGTGACCAGCGAAATGGTGCCCGCGCTGGTGTCGGACGACGGCGACGCCGGCCAGGGCAGGCCGCCCATGGCCAATCACCGCTACTAGAGCAGGGCTCAGCCGGCGACGGACGCGTCGTAGATCGACTGGATCGACTTGTCCAGCGTGGCGTTGAACTGCTCGTCGGACTGGTCGGCCGAAAGCCCCTCGGTCAGCGCGCGGCTGAAGCTGGCGATCAGTCCGGTGTTCTTCGCCAGCAGCTCGTTGGCCTCTTCGCGAGAGTAGCCGCCGGACAGTGCGACCACCCGCATCACCTTCGGGTGTTCGATCAGGGGACGGTAGAAGTTGACCTCGGTCGGCAGGCTCAGCTTGATCATCACGCGCTGCCCGTCGGGCACGGTCTCGAGCTGCTTGGTGATCTCATCACGCAGGATGCCCTCGGCCTCGGCCTTGTCCGGAATCGAGATGGTGACCTCGGGCTCGAGGATGGGCACCAGGCCGTGCGACAGCACCTGGTGGCCGACCTCGAACTGCTGGGCGACGATCGCGGCGATGCCCGCCGCGTTGGCCCCGCCGATCACCGACCGTTCCTTGGTGCCGAAGACGCCCTTGCTCACGGCCCGCTCCAGCAGCTCGTCCAGCCCCGGCATCGGCTTCATCAGCTGCACGTCGTCGGACGCCTCGGCCAGGCCCTTGTCGATTTTGAGGATCGGCACCACGCCCTTGGTCTCCCAGAGATACGTGGTCGACGGCACACCCTCGATGTCGCGGTCCATGGTCTGTTCGAACAGGATCGCCGCCAGCACCCGGTCGCCGTTGAACGCCGGGGAGGTGATGATCCGCGAGCGCATCTGGTGGATGAGGTCGAACATCTCCTCCTCGGAGGAGTACGCGTCCTCTTGAATTCCGTATAGGCGCAGCGCCTTGGGTGTCGAGCCGCCGCTCTGGTCGAGCGCTGCGATGAACCCCTTGCCCGACGTCATCCGGTCGGCTTGCTGCTGGTTCGGCATGGAACTTCCCCACTCCCTCGTGGCACTGTCGGGTGCCGATCATATTCGTCGGATCGGGGCACGAGCAGGCAGGTCATCACCGCCGTCACTTCAGCGCGTCGACGACTTCGTCCGCGGTGAGGAGGGCGCTGGCGTAGTTCGGGATATTGACCTCGAGCGCGGCGCGCATCTCGGTGTCCGAGTAGCTCGCGGTCGCGTCCTTGACCACGGTGACCTCGTAACCGAGTTCGGCGCCGTACCGGACCGTGGCCTCGAGGCAGGTGTGCGCGATCAGTCCCATCATGATGAGCCGACGGACGCCGTGCCTCTTCAGCAGCAGGTCGAGGTCGGTGTTGGCGAAACCACTCGAACACCAATGCTCTTGGGCGACGATGTCGCCCGGCTGGGGCTCGAAGCCGGGGTGCAGCTCACCGCCCCAGCTTGCGTATTCGAAGGTCTTGCGCGACCACGCGGCCCGCTGGATCGGCGCGATGTACTTCCAGGTCTCGTAGTCGCCGGGCCGGTACCGGTGGTGCAGCGCATAGAAGACGCGGATGTCGGCCGCCCGGGCGGCATCGAGGACCTGGCGCATGTGCGGGACGCACTGGTTGG
The DNA here is from genome assembly GCF_059812845.1 of Mycobacterium sp. NGS34. Lineage (NCBI taxonomy): Bacteria > Bacillati > Actinomycetota > Actinomycetes > Mycobacteriales > Mycobacteriaceae > Mycobacterium > Mycobacterium sp. NGS34. The sequence continues at coordinate 378,141 of NZ_JCALDM010000001.1, read as the reverse complement.
CCTCCGCGACGCCCTTCAGGCGGTCCCACACCTTGCCGCCCTCGGAGATGAAGTCGTTGTACGGGTCGATGACCACCAGGCCGGTCAGGTCCTTCTCGTACGTCACGTCGGTCATATTCGCACGGCCCGGCCGTCACGCCATGGTGTCGTCCTGCTGCCGGGCCCGGCGTTTGGTTGGCCACACCGCCATCCGGTCGAGGAGCCCGTCGCGCAGCACCAGCGTGTGAAACAACACCGCGCAGACGTGGGCGGTGAACGTCAGGAAGAGCAGCAGGGCGAAGACGTTGTGGGCCTGCCGAAGCACGGCGTATAGATCGAGGTCGTGCGGCGCGATGCCGGGCAGGCGCAGCGGCCCGGCCAGGGTGATCGGAAACCGCGCCGCCGACAGCATGGCCCACCCGACCAGCGGCTGGACGAGCAGCAGCGCGTATAGCAGGTACTCCGACCACGAGGCGACGCGGCGTTCGAGGGGTCCCATGGTGGCCAGGAACGGGGGCAGCCGGTGGGTGAGCCGGTTCGCCAGGCGCACCAGGGCGAAGACCAAGATCAACACGCCCAGCGGGCGATGGATCGCCAGCAGCAGCGGGTAGTAGCTGAGCGAAGCGATCATGGTCACCCCGATCAGCAGCTGGACGATGACCATCGGCGCCATCAACCAGTGCAGGATTCGCGAGGGAAGGGCGAAACGCGGCCGGGCGCTGGTGGTTTCGCTTGCGGTGCCCGTCATGACAGCACCTTGGCCACGTTGACCTCGCTGGGCGACTTGGGCTCCTCGGCGCGGCGGGTGAAGGAGCGCGCGTAGACGGCCGATCTGGCCGGGGGCAGCGGGTCGTCCGATGCGGTGATGCCGTCGGGCAGCACCAGCGGGTCGAAGTTGATGTCGCGCGCGTTGCCCGCTTCCTCCGTCTGCACGGCGGCGATGGTGACGGTGCCGGCGTCGATGGTCCGGCGCGACTGCGGCCACGGCTTGGTGGCGTCGTGGGTCGGATCGCCGGGCTCGCCGACCGTGAGGATCAGCCGCCACGTCAGCGGCCGCTGTGCCACCGCGCGGATGAGGTCGTCGAACAGGTAGTCCTTGCCGTGCGGCGGCGCCCCGCCCCCGCCGGCGTCCTGCGGCACCACCGACCAGCGCACCGGAACGGTGGCGCCGGCGCCGTTGGTGAACCAGAAAGCGTTCAGCCCGTAAAACGTGCTGTCCGCAAACCCCGGGCTGAGCGGTGACTGCTTGATGATTTTCATCGCGGCGACGGTTTCGGGATGGCGATCGAGGAATGCGGCCATCTTCTGCGGGTCGGGCTTGCCGGTGTCGGGCAGCGGCTTGGACGCGAGCAGCCGGTCATAAAACCCCTGCGGGGTGCTGTCGGTGAAGACGGGAACGTTGACCATCGCCGTGCGCCACTGCTGGCCGCCGGCGTCGAACAGCAGTCCGAGGCCGCGGACGGTGTCGGGCTTGTCGGTCTGATCCGGCAGGCCACCGCCGAGGGAAAACCGGCCGACGACGGGAACCGTGCCGGGCCGGAACACCGCGGCCCGGCAAATGGCCGCGCCCGCCCCGTTGCTCGCGAAGGACCCGGTGGCGCTGAGTCCTTTGGCATGGTTTCGCCGAAACCCGTCGTGGCGGCCGTAGATGCGTTCGAAACGATCGGCGAACCGGGGCGGAGTGAGCGTGTCCGGCCGCAGCCAGCCGCCGGCATAGGCGAAACCGCCAACGTCGACCGCCGCGAAACCGGCGACGGCGCCCATGCCGAGCAGCGCGGTCCGCCGATTCAGCGCGAGGCGGCGGGGATGTTCGGGCTTGGCGACGTCCCCTTCGTCGTCCGGGGCGCCATCCTGACCACCGGCCTCCATACCCACCGTCCTTTCCTGCTTTTCCGGGCCAAGCCGCGCAGCCTGGGAACGACACTCGGTGAACGCAATTCATCCACCCCCGGCTGCCGTGCGCAACACTGGCGTCGACCATCGCGCACATAGCGACCACGTCGGGTCGCCGGAATTCGTTCGGTGTTCGCCTACTGACAACGAATGTTGCCAAGGCGCCGCCAGACACCGGAGCGGCGACATCGGTTGCCCGTGGCTTAGAATCTAATGATCACGTGCGGCTGCGCCACCGCCTAGCGGCGCAGGATCGATGGAGTGTTTCTCCTCGACAAAGCGTGCTACGCGGGTTGAGTCAACAGCCCCGGCTTGGCAATAGCTGTTGATTTCTCGGGCCCGCACGGGCGAATGTGAGTGATAAACCATGACCGAACAATCCGGCGATTCGGCCGATCCGATCGCCTTCGAGGTGGGAAAACGCCAGGTAGACCAGACGGTCGTGCTCACCGTCTCGGGCGAAGTCGACATGCTCAGCGCGCCGCAGCTCGCCGAGGCGATAACCACCGAACTGGCCACCGGACCCGCCGGGCTCGTCGTCGACCTGTCGAAAGTGGATTTTCTGGCCTCGGCGGGGATGACGGTCCTGGTGTCCGCGCAGGCCGACGTCGCGCCGCCCACCCGATTCGCGGTCGTCGCGAATGGGCCGGCCACCAGCAGGCCGATCAAGCTGATGGGGTTGGACAACGTGTTGTCGCTGTACAGCACGCTCGACGGCGCGCTGTGCCGCGTCGCCGACAGTTCAGCCCAGTCAGGGCACGGCTGACGCGCCCTACGTAGCGGCCTCCAGGACCCGCTGGATGCGCTCGTCGCGCGGCAGGACGGGACCGTCGTCGAGCGGTTCGTCGATGCCCAGCTCGCTAAGGCCGGCCTTGGTCAACAGCGAGGTGCCGTAGGCGGCGAGCGCGAGTTTTTGGTCGTCGCTGTGGCCATCCTCGATCAGCATCGCGCCGATCAGGCAGATGACGGCCATCTTGTAGGCGTTGAACGCGCGGTACCACGCGCGGTTGCGGACCGTGATTCCGCTGGCCGACTCGTAGTGCGCAAGCAGCGCGTCGATGGGTAGCGCCGCGGGGTGGGTGTTGAGGCCGACGGGCTGCAGCCACAACATCTCGAGCCAGCCGATGTCGGTCAGCGGATCGCCGACGGTCGTCATCTCCCAGTCGAACACCGCGCTGACCTCGCCGTCGGAGAACGCGAAGTTGCCCGGCTTGGCATCGCCGTGCACCAACGTGACCTTCGGACATGGCTCGGGCTGGTCCGCGCGCAGCGCCTGCTGAAGCCGTTCCAGGGCGGGCAGACGGTCGCGCTTGACCCGGTCCATCTCCGCCGCCCAGTGGTCGAGTTCGCGATCGAGATGATCGCCACCGTCGTCGAGTGTCTCGAGCCCGGTCTGCGCCAGGTCGACGGTGTGGATCGCCGCGAGCTGTTCGACCAGGCTCTGACACATCCGCACCACGGTCGAATCCGCGACACCGGCCGGCGCCTCCATTTCATAGACGTGGCCGGCCGCCCGTTCCATCACGAAGAAGGGTCGTCCGAGCACGTCGCCGGTTTCTTCGAGCCACAGCGCCCGCGGAACACGCACCGCAGAGCCCGCCAAGGCCCGCAGGATCGCGAACTGCCGCCCGAGGTCGTAGGGCTCGAGCAGCGCGGGCGGTTTGGGCCGCAGGCGCAGCACCGCGTCTTGGCGGCTGTCCCGGTCGCCTCGGCGGGTGACGACGCTCAGCATCATCATCTCGGCCGAATGCCCGAAGTCCACCCGGTCCAGCCCTTCGATCCGGACGTCGTCGGCGTCCGGTACCTGCGCGCGCAGCCAGGCCGTCAACCGCTGTTCCAGCTTGGCGTCCAGCGTCATTGGTGGACTCGATCGTCTTCCGCGGCAAGCCGGTCGACGGGCGTCTTGTCCTGGGTGAAGGCCGACATGTCCATCGCGGTCCAGTTCGGATAGCGGCGGTAGCCCTGCCCGCCGAGCAGCAATTCGAAGACGCCCCAACCGATGTCGCCGTCCATCTCGAAACGCATCAGCTGGTCGAGTGCCATCGATTTGCCCTCGGTCTCGGCCAGCTGCTCGGAATTGGTGCTGTCCCAGAGGAAATGGATGAAGTACGCGCCGCCGCCCAGGTCCTCGTACTGGCAGTGCGCCATCGGCAGCCCGTAGTAGGCGTTGACTTCCTGGTGGGCGGCGTCGGCGAAGACGCGGTAGGCCTTGCCGTCCTCGTCGGTGAAGACCAGTGTGGCGCGGGCGGGTCGCTTGCTGTTGCGGTCGAACTGCACGTCGTGCTCGATCGCGACGAATCGTTTCGACAGCGTCCCGTCGGCGTGGGTGATGCCGCCGTCAACGTATTTGACTGTGCCATCGGAGGATTCGATGACCCAGGCTTCGATGGCGCGGTCGTCGAATCCGGCGTCGAGCCACAGCCAGAAGTCGATCTTGTCCGAGACGCGCACGCCGAACGTGCGGTCACGTCCGCCGTGGAACCCGTCCACGCTGATCCGCTCGCCGCCGATCGTGACCCAGCCGCTCCATCGCCCGGGTTCCTTCATGTGATACATGTCGGCCAGCGTCTGGCCGGCCGGGTCGCGCACCTTCATCGGCAGCAGCTCCCACATCGGGGCGGTGGGCTCGTAGTAGAGCTCCCACTCGACACCGGACTTGTTGGGTTCGACGTCGAGTCTCCACTTCTTCAGCGGCTCGACGCAGGTCCAACTCATCGGGCCGGCGCGCAGGTCGGCGCGGTCGGCGCCGGTCACGGGCCGGCCCGACAGGAGATCCCAGTGCCGGCCGTCGGCGAGGCTGACCTTGACGTATCCCAGCGCGGTTCCGGTGTTCGGGTTGTTGCCGTAGCCGCTGGCCAACAGCATGGTGCCATCCGGCGATGCGGCGAAGAAGTAACACCGGTCCGACCATGTCGGATCGGTGTGGTGCACCCGGTCGAAGGTTGTCGGGAGCTGGTGGGTGAACGACTCGTCGGCGGCGGAATAGCCCATCATTTCCCTCTCTGGCCGGTTAATAGCCGGGGCCGCAACGGGATTCGAGGATTATCGGCCCTGCTGCGGTTGCCGACGGCATCAGATACCGAAGCAGCACAACGTATCCCGTACCATCGGCGCCATGGAACCGAGCCGGTGGTGGGGCGCCGACCGCGCGATCCTCGACGACGAGGAGGCCCGCAGGCGGATCCTCGACGCCGCGGGGCGCTGCATCGTCCGCCGCGGGAACTCTCAGTTCCGGATGGCCGAGGTGGCCGACGAAGCCGGGGTGTCGCGGTCGACGGTGTACCGGTACTTCCCCGGACGCGACGACGTGTTGCTCGGTCTGATGCTGATGCGCGTGGACAAGGCGCTCGGCGATATGGTTCGCTCGCTGCCCGCGCCCGACGATCCGGTCCGGTCGGTGCCCGAAATGGTGCTGGCGCGCGTCGAGTCCGTGGCCGGCAATCCGCTGAACGAGGCGATGTTCGCCGCGGAGAGCACCGCGGTGGCCGCGGCCCTCGAGAAGGGCTCTGAACCCTTCGTGGAGCTGCTGCTGCGGCACTACGAACCGCTGCTGAACCAGTGGAAGCGGGCGGGGCGCCTCTACGACGACCTCGACTTTCGTTCGATCGTCCAGTGGTTGCACACCGCGACGCTGTTCCTGCTGGGCCCGTCGTGGCGGTGTCGCCCGACCGCCGACAAACGCCAATTCGTCGAGCAGTTCGTGGTGCGTGCCCTGGTGCCACAAATCAGACAATAATCGTGTATTGTCTGATGTCCAGACGTTCAGTTATTTTTGTCTGACGGGACCCCGCACCGGTTGAGTGACCCCTCCCGCCGGTACGGGGATCCCGAACCAGGACGGATGCACATGAAAAACCTTGCGGAACAAGCTTTTTCCCTCGTCGGGTTGGCCGCTCACCTGGGCCAGGGGGTCTGCCGGGTGACCGCCGACGCCGTAGTGGGCCCCCGGCTGGGGTTGCCCCGCACGGTCGCTGACATCGACGCCGGAGTCCTGTCCAAGCTGATGGGAACCACCGTCAGGTCCGTCCGTGTGCTCGACCGCGACGCGGGGACCTCGTCGCGGGCCCGGCTTGTGCTGACCGGCAAGAACGTTCCCGAGTCGGTGTTCGTCAAGGTCGCCGCCGAAACGGCCGCCACCCGACTGATGGGCGAGCTCGGGCGCCTCGGACACACCGAGGTGCGCTTCTACAACGAACTGGCCCCGCAGCTGCACGGCGTTCCGCAGGCCTACGGCGCGGCCTTCGACACCTGGACGGGCCGTTACCTGCTGGTTCTGGACGACCTGCCCGCCGAGTCGTGCGAATTTCCCGACACCCTGCACCCGCTCTCCCCCGACCAGGCCAGCCTCATCGTCGAATTGCTGGCCGATCTGCACGCCACCTTTTGGGACCGCCTCCCGCACGACCGCCGCGGCCCGCTGGGCTGGCTATACACCCCGTCGGGCGACGTCACGTCCATGTTGACCGGTTCGCTGATGCACGCCTCGATCAAGCGGCTCGCAGGGCGCACCGAAATCCCCGTCGAGAACGGAACCTTCATCGCCGACAACTACCGAGCCGTCGCGGCGCTGATCGACACGCCCCCGCACACCGTCATGCACGGCGACGCGCACCCCGGCAACATGTATTTCGACGGCGGCAAAGCCGGGCTGTTGGACTGGCAGGCGGTGCGGCGCGGCCACCCCTCGCGTGAGCTGGCGTACACGCTGATCACCAGCCTGACCCCGGAAGACCGCGTCGCGACCCAACGGGACCTGCTCGACGACTACCGACGCGCGCTGGCGGCGGCCGGCGGACCCAACCTCGACCGCGACGACCTGTGGCGGCGCTACCGGCAGGGCGCGCTCTACGCGTATGTGGCCCCGCTGATCACCGCGGGGATGGGCGGAATGCAGGTCGAAGGCATCGCCATGGAAGGCCTGCGCCGCGGTGTGGCGGCGCTCGACGACCTGGAAACCATTGCGGCACTGGAGAGTTGTTTGTAGCACCAACTCACTCGGCGGCAACCTTGCGGTGCTTGATCACGTCGCTGATGCCCCCCTCACCGAGCCGCTGACGGAACGCCGGCGCCGTGTAGCCGACGACGGTCGCGTCGGTGCGGGCACGCGCGGTCGCCGCGCGCGGCATGTGAAACAGCACGCCGATTTCGCCGAAGTAGTCTCCGGGTCCGGAGACCTTCACCAATTCCTCACCGCCGTCAGCCAATTCGCGCACGAGCTCGAATTCACCGTCGGTCACGAAGTAGATCAGCTCGCCCATCGTCGACTGCTCGAACAGCACCTCGCCGGCCTTGACCTCTATCGTTTCCGGCGGCTTGTTCGTCTCGGGGAAATCGGGCGTCAGCTCGACGACGCGATCGGCCATCGGCAGGATCCGGGAGTCGTGGGTGGCGACCACGACAATACGATCCCCGTCCGCGAGTTCGCGGATCAGCCGCAACACCTCTTCCACCTGAATGAAGTCGAGGTGCGCGGTCGGTTCGTCGGCGAGGATCAGCGGTGGATCCAGCGCGATCGCGCGGGCGACGGCCACGCGTTGCTGCTGCCCGCCGCTCAGGTCGCCCGGGCGGTGTTTCATTCGCTCTTGAAGGTTGACCCGCGTCAGGAGTTCCTCGGCGCGCTCACGCGCGGCCCGGCGCGACATCCCGGCCTCGCGCATCGGAACCATTACGTTCTCTAGGGCCGTGAGGCTGGGCACCAGGTTGAACGCCTGGAAGACAATGCCCACCTTGTGGCGCCGATAGTCCGCCAGCGCAGTGCGGTCGAGGGTGATGATGTCGACGTCGTCGAACTTGATTGCGCCCGATTTTGGCCGCAGTATGCCGCCGAGGCAGGACAGCAGCGTGGTCTTCCCGCACCCGCTGGGCCCGAGGAGGATCACCAACGACCCCGCCGTCACATCGAGGTTCAAGCCGTTGATCGGCCGCAGAGCGTATCCGCCGCTGTAGTACTCGACGACGAGGTTTTGAATGCTGAGATCGCCCACCGCTAAGGACCTCCGAACGCGAGCGCCGGATCGATGGCCACCACGCGCCTCAGCCCGGCCAGGCTGGCCAACAGGCCGACCACGATCGCGACCGCGGGTAACAGCAGGTACGCGCCGACGGGGATCGCGACGATCATCGGAAACAGCGGTGCCATCAGCTGCGCAAGCCCGACGCCCACCGCAGCCGCGAGCAACGCAACGACCAGCGCCTGCAAGGTCAGCCCCGCCATGATGGATCGCGTCCGCGTGCCGATCGCCTTGAACACCGCAAAGTCGCGGACCCGCTCGAGCGCGGAGAGGTAGACCACCGATCCGACGATCAGCGCCGCCACGATCCACAGCAAGACGGCGACGATCGAGATCGAAGTCACCGCCACATGCAACGGGCGTACCAGGTCCTTCACGGCACCCGCCCGGTCATACGTCTGGTAGCCGTCCGGCAGGTGTCGGGGTGTGCCGACGACCCCGATCGACGTGACCATCGGCTGCCCGTTGTACGCCACCTGCTGCAGGCCCTGCGTGGTGAGGAAGATGTTCGGGATCTTCGCCAGCGCGGTGGAGTTCGGCACAATGCCGACGATCCGCAATACGTGTGCGCCAACCTCCAGGGTGTCGCCGACGTGCAGGCCCAGCACGCTCGACGCCGCGACCTCGTCCGGCATCGACGGCGCCCGACCCTCCGAGACTCGCGGCATGCCGGGGCCATGCTCGGGGGCGCCGAACGCCGTGACGTTTCGCGTTGTCCCGCCCTCCTTCATGATCGTCCCCACGCAGCCCAGCGGGGCCGCGGCCGCGACGCCGGGCAAAGCTCTAATGCGGGCAAGGTCGACGTCGGGGAATGGTGTCGACCCCAGGAACGGCCCGGCCGCGCCGTTTTTCACCACGAACGCGTCGACGCCCAGGGAATCGACGGTGCCGCGGGCCTCGACCTGGAATCCGTTCATCAGTCCGGTCATGACCAGTGTCATTCCAAAGATCAGCGCGGTGCTGACGACGGTGATGATCAGGCGCCGTTTTTTCCATTGCATGTCGCGCAGGGCCGCGAAGAGCACTTCCAGAACCTACCAACGCACCGATCTTCCGGGGCAGGGTTGATGCCTCGCGGGTGCGCGCTGATCAGCGACAGCGTCATTGACTGGTTCCTCCGCGACGAATACTGTGAGGAGTTACGCTACTTGGCGTAGCGAAATACTGCCTGCCTCGCGTCGACAGCGCATGGCGACAAGGAGTGAACCTCATGTTCGACCTGAAGATCACCGGTGGCACTGTCGTCGACGGCACCGGCGCGGAGCGCTACCGGGCTGACATCGGCATCAAGGACGGCGCGATCGTCGACGTCGTCCGGCGCGGCGCCGACAGCCCTGAGATGGCCGGCGAGGCTGCTGAAACCATCGATGCGACAGGGCGTTTGGTGGCCCCCGGGTTCGTCGACATCCACACGCATTACGACGGCCAGGTGAGCTGGGACGGCCTGCTGGAGCCGTCGAGCGGCCATGGCGTCACGACGATCGTGACCGGCAACTGCGGCGTCGGCTTCGCCCCCGTGCGGCCCGGCAGCGAGCAATGGTTGATCGAGCTGATGGAGGGCGTCGAGGACATCCCCGGCACCGCCCTCACCGAGGGCATCACCTGGGGCTGGGAGACCTACCCCGAATACCTCGACGCGATCGGCAAGCAGAAATTCGCGATCGACGTCGGCAGCCAGGTCGCCCACGGCGCGATCCGCGCCTACGCGATGGGCGAGCGGGGCGCCCGTAACGAGCCGGCCACGCCCGACGACATCGCGGCCATGGCGCGGCTGGTCACCGAGGCCATCGAGGCCGGCGCTCTCGGGTTTTCGACGTCGCGCACGATGGGCCACCGCGCGATGGACGGTGAGCCGGTGCCCGGCACCTTCGCCGCGGAGGAGGAATTGTTCGGTCTCGGGCGCGCCATGGCCGCCGGCGGTCAGGCGGTGTTCGAGCTGGCTCCGCAGGGGGCGGCGGGCGAGGACATCATCGGCCCGAAGAAGGAATTGGACTGGATGCGCCGGCTCAGCGCGGAGATCGACCGCCCGGTGTCGTTCGCGCTCATTCAAGTGGACGCCGACCCGAAGCTCTGGCGCGAGATGCTCGACCTCTCCGCGGATGCGCACGCGGCGGGCGCCCGGCTGCACCCGCAGATCGCGGCGCGCCCGTTCGGCATGATGATCGGGTTCCAGGGGCATCACGGCTTCAGCCATCGGCCAACCTATCGCCGGCTCGCGGCCGAATGCGGCCGCGCCGAGCTCGCGCAGCGCCTCGCCGATCCGGCGGTGCGGGCGGCGATCCTTTCCGAGGACGACCTGCCCGTCGACCCGACACAGCTGTTCGACGGGATGTTCGCGCTGGTGCAGCACTCCCTGCACCGCCTCTACGCGCTCGGCAATCCGCCCGACTACGAGCCGACACCGGACCGCACCGTCGCCGCGATAGCCAAGGAACGCGGCGAGGACCCCCTGGCCACCCTTTACGACCTCATGCTCGAGTCGAACGCGACCAACATGCTGATGCTGCCGCTGTTCAACTACGCCGACGGCAACTGCGACGCGATCCGGGAGATGATGCTGCACCCCGCGGGCGTGCTGGGACTCTCCGACGGCGGCGCCCACTGCGGAATGATCTGTGACGCTTCCTATCCCACCTTCCTGCTGACGCACTGGGCGCGGGACCGTCGGCGGGGTGAGAAGTTGCCGCTCGAATACGTGATCCGCAAGCAGTCCCGCGACACCGCGCACCTGTTCGGCCTCACCGACCGCGGCACCATCGAAGCCGGCAAGAAGGCCGACATCAACGTGATCGACATGGACGCCCTGCGTCTGCACCCCGCGGCGATGGCCTTCGACCTGCCGGCCGGCGGCAACCGGATCTTGCAGGGCGCGAGCGGCTACGCCGCCACGATCGTCAGTGGGACGGTGACGCGCCGCAACGACGTCGACACCGGGGCGCGTCCCGGCCGGTTGGTGCGCGGAGCGCGTTAGGGGCGCCGTCCGTGAACGCGCCCGCCGGCAACCCGACTCGCACCCGCCCCAACGCCCAAGAGGACGCGATCGGCACCCCGCCGGCCGGCCCCACCCTGGTGCCGGCCGAGCGCTATTACTCGCCGACGTTCGCCCAACGCGAGGTCGAACGGATGTGGCCGAAGGTGTGGCAGCTGGCGTGCATGGTCGACCACGTCGCCGAGCCCGGCGACTACTTCGAGTACCGCTGCGGTCCGTACGGGGTGCTGATCGTGCGGGGCGACGACGGCGTCTTGCGCGCCTTCCAGAACGCGTGCCGCCATCGCGGAAACTCGCTGTGCGCCGGCTCGGGTTCCGGGCTGCGCGAGCTCAAGTGCGGCTATCACGGCTGGACCTGGGACCTCGCCGGCACGCTCAAGCGGGTGCCCAACCGCAAGGGCTTCGGCTCACTGCGGATGTCGGACTTCCCGCTGATACCCGCCCTGGTCGACACGTGGGAGGGCCTGGTCTTCGTCAATCTCGACGTCGGCGCGATGCCGTTGCTCGAGTATTTGGAGGCGGTGCCCGACGACATCGCGTGGTGCCACCTGAGCGACTTCCGCTGCTACGCGACGCTGACGATCGACGTCGACGCCAATTGGAAGACGATCGCCGACGGCTACAGCGAGACCTACCACATCCAGACGCTGCATCCCGAGCTGCTGCGCTGCGTCGACGACATCCATGCGCCCCAACAGATCTGGGGTCACACGGGAAAGTCCGACCAGCCCTACGGCGTGCAGAGCCCGCGCTTCGACGGCGCGCTGAGCGACGAAGAGGTCTGGGACGCCTACGTCTACACGCAGGGCGCGCTGATGGGCGCGGCCGAGGGCACCCCGTTTCCCGCCGACGAACGCCGTCCCGGGCAGACGGTCCAGGACTTGATCGCAGAGGCCACGCGGGCCTTCGCGGCCAGCCGCGGGGTGGACCTCTCGTGGGCCGACACCGACCGGATCACCCGGCTGCACCAGTACAACGTGTTTCCCAACATGACGCTGCTGGCCAACGCCGACCACCTGACCGTCATGTGCTCGCGGCCCGGCGCCGACCCCGATCGCGGCGAAATGGTCATCTTCCTGATGACCCGGATGGCGCCGGGTGCGCCGCGCAGCAAGCCGGCGGACGTGCGGAGCACCGCCGGGGAGGCCGAACCGGGCCTGGTGCTCACCCAGGACATCCAGCTGCTCGCGGGCCTACAGCGTGGCCTGCACCAGCCCGGGTTCACCCACTTGGCGCTCTCCAGCGAAGAACGGCGCGTGATCAACATGCATCGCAACCTGGAGCGCTACCTGGACCTGCCTGAATCCGAGCGGATGACCGGCGGTTAAAAGGTGCCGACGGAATTGACTTAGACCTCCCGAAACCGGGTATTTGCGGGTTAGACTCCCGGCTTGTGACGGTTCCGTCCGATGCCTGGGGCTACGAACGGCGGCAACTCATGCACCAGGTACAGATGCGATGTCAGGCACTTGGCCGCAGGCGGGCGCGACGGCTGTGTCACCGCTTCGAGCGCGTCGGCGTCCACACCGCCCCCGAACGCCTGCGTCAGATGGTGGCCGGTGCGCCCGTCGCGGACGACGAAGTAACGGATGTGAATTTCGCGCTGATCGCGATGCAGCTCAACCGTGAGGCCCGCGGCGCGCGGGTCAAGCGTCTCAAGCGCCAGGGGACCCGCTCGCTCCTCTTCATGGGCCTGGTCCTGGTAGTACTCAACTTCCTTTTCTGCATCGCCTACGTATTGCTGAACCTGGCCCAGCAGGCCACCCCTCTGTGAATTCGGGCGAATAGGCGACCTTCACTGCTCGACCGTGCGGCTGGCCGCACGCTCGACGCCGAATGTGCGGCTAGCCGCACGTTCGCGGTGCTCGGCCGATTCAATCTTGGCGAATGCTCAGTCGCGGTCGTGGTGGCACACGGCCTCGAGCCTGAGACCGAACGGGTCGTGCCAAAAGGTGGCGTAGTAATGGCCGGCGTACTGCGGGAAATGCCGCGGGGGATGGATGACCGTGCCGCCCAACCGAACGACATGCTCGTGCACGGCGTGCACCAATGATCGGCGCGGCACCATGAACGCCAGGTGCTGCAGACCGGTCCGCTCCGCGGAGTACTCGCCCGGCTGGCCCGACGGGTAGAAGAACAGGTAGGTGCCTGGCTTGTTGCCGGCGGGCTTGTAGGCGAATTCATCGTCGGCTGCAAGGAACGGCTCGAATTCGACCAGGGGCATCAGCGCGTCGTAGTAGCGCTTCGCGGCCGGCAGATCCGGCACGTTGACGCCGAGGTGGCCTAGCATCGCGTCAACCTGCCGGCCCGCGCCCGTCACCCGCCAGCCGGAGCAAAAGACGCGTGCCGCCCAGCGGGCTGGAATGCAGGGACGCGCTACCGCCGTGCAGTTCGGCCTGCTGCGCGACGAGGGCCAGCCCCAGCCCCGACCCGGACCGGGAGGCGGTGGACCCGCGGGAGAACCGTTCGAAGACCGCGGTGCGTTCGGACTCGGGCACCCCGGTGCCGTTGTCGTCGATGGCGATTTCCACGCCCTCGCCGGAACTGGTTACGTAGAGCCGGATTTCGGTGGCGCCGCCGTGCTTGACGGCGTTGGCGATGGCGTTGTCGATCACCAGCCGAAGCCCGGTGGGCAGCCCCACCATCAACACCGTGGGCGACGGCACCAGCGACACCTGCACGTCCGGGTAAATGCGAAGGGCGTCGTGCGCGGCGCGATCCAGCAGCTCGGTGATGTCGAACGGCACAAAATCGTCAACGGTGGTCAGTTCGCCCTGCGCCAGTCGTTCCAGCGCCGTCAGTGTCGCTTCGATCCGGCTCTGGGTGCGTATGACGTCGCCGATCACCTCTTGGCGCTGTTCCCGCGGTATTTCCAAGGTGGACAACACTTCCAGATTCGTGCGCATGGCGGTCAGCGGCGTGCGCAGCTCGTGCGACGCGACTGCGGCGAAGTCGCGGGCCGACTCGAGCGCCGCCTTGGTGCGCTGTTGCTCGTTGCCGATGCGGGCCAGCATTCCTTCGACGGCTTCGGCGATTTCGACGGCCTCACGCACGCCGCGAACCTGGACCTCGTCCGGGCTGGATTGGGCGTTGATGGCGCGGGCCTGCTGCGCCAGCAGCAGGAACGGATTGACCATGATCAACGAAATCACCCAGCCGACGAGGATCGTGCCACCGATGACAATGCCGCAGATCAGCAACACCCGCAGGTGCAGTTCGTTGATCCGGTGCTGGGCTTCGGCCAGCGGGGCGGCGAGCGCGATCGAGGCGGGACCCGCGCTGAAGGTGCGCACGCGGTATTGCACGCCACCGATGGTGGTGTTGGCGTATCCGTTCGGCAGTTGCGGCAGAACGATATTGCCGGGGACGGACACCGTCACACCGGCGATGCGCGCGGTGCGCACCAGGTTGCCGTCCGGTGTGGGTCGGTCGGGCGTGGCGAGCTGGCCGCTGTTGATCAGCGTGTTGATGTCGCCCAGACTGCTCACCGAATCCAGCCGACGGTCGAGTTGGCTGTACTGGTCGTTGGTGACGCCGATCCACACCCAGGCGCCCAACAGGACGACGAGCGTGATCACCGACAGCGCGGCGACGATGACGATGGTGCGCAGTGACAGCACCTTCATCGGCAACCGCAGACCGTGGAGCGCGGGCGTATCGGTCGCCATCACTCACACCGTCCGCGGCAGCGGCCGAAGTTCTCGTGACATCTTGCCTTCCGTCTTCGCCCGGCTTGGCCAACGAGCTCAGGATATAGGCGCGATGCTTGGGGTTGGTGCGGCGGTCAGGTCACCTCGGAGGTTGCCGTCTTGGTGTGGACCAAGGTCAGCTGGGCACCGCCGCGTTCGACGTTTGGAGCAGTACCGTCGGTCGGGCGGGCTCCGTCCGGCTCGCTCATGCCGTGGATCTGCACCGCGCCGCCGCTGTGTCTATGGTGTCGTAGCCAGTCGCTAATCGCCTGGTGCGCGGCGTGATCGAGGTAGTTGGCGACGACGTGGACGGTCACCGTCGCGCCTTGAGGCACGGACGCCAACACCCGGGTCAGCCTGGGCAGCGCGAGAAAGGTACATGCGCCCCCGACCTCGACTTTCCATTCATCACCCACGCGCGCGGCCTCGACCCTGGCCCGGATCACCCGCCAGCCGGTCAGCGCGACGGCCACCGCGAGGCCGATCATGACCCCGTGCAGGAGATTGAGGAAGACCACCGCGAGCGCGGTGACGATATACACGGCGAGATCTCCGGTGCGCTGCGCGGTCTTGATATGGGCCGGCTTGAGTAGCTGAATTCCGACGACGATCAGCAGGCCGGCGAGCGCGGCGGTCGGAATCTGTTCCACCAGCTCCGCGAAGGGAAGCGTGAACAGCAGGATCCACACGCCGTGCATGATCGACGAGGCCCGGGATTTCGCGCCCGCGTTGACATTAGCCGCGCTGCGCACGATGACACCGCTGATGGGCAGCCCACCGATGGCACCCGACACGATGTTGGCGGCGCCCTGTCCGATCAGCTCGCGATCGAAGTCGGTCCGCGTCCCGTTGTGCATTCTGTCGATGGACACCGCGGTCAGCAGGCTCTGAACGCTGGTGACAAGCGCGACCGTCAGTACGCCCACCGCGACGGCGCCCCAGCCTCCGTCGGGGAGTTCCGGCAGCCGCAGCGCGTCCAGCACGGACCCCTCGAGTTCGATCCGGGGCACATCGAACGGGAAGACCAGCGAAAGCACCGTCACGGCAACGATCGCGACCAGCGCGCCGGGTATGCGGGCGACTTTGGCGGGAGCCCACCGCCAGCCGATCAGAATCAGCACCACCAGCACGCCCAGGACCACCGCCGGTTTATGTGCGCCTAGAACTTGGGCCGGAAGGCCGATAACGTTCTGCCAGGCAGTGCTTTTGGACTTTCCGCCTAACAGCACGTGCACCTGTTGAAGTACGATGGTTATTCCGATTCCGGCCAGCATGGCGTGCACGACGACCGGTGAGATCGCCAGGGCCGACCGCGCGACGCGGCTCATGCCCAGCAGGACCTGCAGGACGCCGGCGCCGACCGTGATCAAACATGTCACCGCCCAACCGAATTCGGACACCAGGTCGGCGACGATCACGGTGAGTCCGGCGGCGGGACCGCTCACCTGCAGTGGCGATCCCCCGATGCACCCGGCGACGATCCCCCCGACGATCGCGGCGATCAGGCCGGCGAGCACTGGAGCGTTCGATGCGATGGCGATCCCCAGCGACAACGGCAGCGCGACCAGGAACACCACCAGAGACGCCGGCAGGTCGCTGTGAATCATGGAGCGCAGCCGGTCGTTTCGTGACGCCGGCCCGGGATCGGCGGCGTTGTTTCGGGATACTTCGAACTGGTGCATCGCTCGCTTTCTCATTACGTATTGCCATGTTGTTACGCATCTGTGGCGCGGATATGTCCGTAACCCGTTGGCGTTCCGGCATTTACACGGCGCTGGGCTTCGTCGCTCGGCTGATATTTCCCGGCCCCTGTCGTGAAAGGTAATTAACGCGGACGGTCGTGAGCAACCGGACGGCCCGGGTGCATATCGAACCCAAATCTTTGCCACGCCTTTGCACCGCTCAAAGTGCCGGCGCCCAGCGGCCCTTCGCCCGGCGTGCGGCGCTCGTACCAGCGCCTCCCCGAACGGTCTGTGAACTGCGTAACACTGGCTTGGTTTCGCGCTAGGTGAGTGAGTACTCTCTCACCGTGCAACCTTCCGGACGCGACCGGCTGTTGGGCGAAGCGCTGAGGCTGTTTGCCGACAAGGGCTACGCCGCGACGTCGGTTGCCGACATCCAGCGCGCGTCCGGCCTGGCGCCGGGGTCGGGCGCGCTCTACAAGCACTTCGGCTCCAAGCGCGAGCTGCTGGAGGCCGCCGTCGCGCACCGGATCGACAGCATCGTGGCCGCCCGGGAGCAGTACGACGCCGGAGTGCCGGCCAGCGTGGAACAGGCGGTGCGCACCGCGGGCCAGCTGATCTGGAGCAACCTCAAACAGAGCGAGGATCTGCTCAAGGTCATGCTGCGCGAGCCCGACGCGCTCGGCGATCTCGACGAGAAGACCTGGCAGGTCATCACCGACAACGCCTATCAGCGGTTCGCCGACGAACTGGCCGCGCTGAATCGGTCCGGCCGCAACGAGATACCCGATCCCGCGGCGACCGCGGCCGTGGCGATCGGGGCGTTGTCCTACGCCGCGACGCTGCAGGCGCTGACCGGGCGCCTGCCCGGCAATATCGCCGAAGACCGCTACATCGAGGCGTGGGTGGAACAGACCCTCAGCGTCCTCAAGCAATATCGCAAGCCCAGGAACGACTGACCACCAACCTATTTCAGGAGTAGACCCGTGACTTTCTCACTGCAATTGAGCGACGACGTGATCGAGGTGCGCGATTGGGTGCACAAGTTTGCGGCCGAAGTGATCCGCCCCGCCGCGTCGGAATGGGACGAGCGGGAGGAAACCCCGTGGCCCGTGATCCAGGAGGCCGCGAAGGTCGGGCTGTACTCCCCGGACTTCTTCGCGCAGCAGGCGGCCGAGCCGACGGGGCTGGGCTTCCTCACCACGTTCGAGGAGATGTTCTGGGGTGACGCCGGCATCGCGCTGTCCATCCTGGGCACCGGCCTGGCCGCGGCGGCGTTGGCGGGCAACGGAACCCCCGAACAGCTGGGCCGCTGGCTTCCCGAGATGTTCGGTACCCCGGACGAACCCAAGCTCGGCGCGTTCTGTTCCTCGGAGCCCGACGCGGGATCCGACGTCGGTGCCATCCGCACCCGCGCGCGCTACGACGAAGCGGCGGGCGAATGGGTCCTCAACGGCACCAAGACATGGGCGACCAACGGCGGCATCGCCAACGTCCACATCGTGGTGGCCTCGGTCTATCCCGAGCTCGGCACCCGCGGCCAGGCCACCTTCGTCATCCCGCCGGACACCCACGGCCTGACGCAGGGCCAGAAATTCAAGAAGCACGGGATCCGCGCGTCACACACCGCCGAGGTGGTGCTGGACAACGTCCGGCTTCCCGAGGACGCGATTCTCGGCGGACGGGAGAAGTTCGAGGAGCGCATCGCCCGGGTCAAGTCCGGCGCCTCGTCGCGCGGGCAGGCCGCGATGAAGACCTTCGAGCGCACCCGGCCCACCGTCGGCGCGATGGCCGTCGGCGTGGCCCGGGCCGCTTATGAATACGCCCTCGAATACGCCTGCCAGCGCGAGCAATTCGGGCACAAGATCGGCGAATTCCAGGCGATCGCGTTCAAGCTGGCGGACATGAAGAGCCGCATCGACGCGGCGCGGATGCTGGTGTGGCGGGCCGGCTGGATGGCGCGCAACAACCAGAGCTTCGACTCGGCGGAGGGCTCGATGGCCAAGCTGGTCGCCAGCGAGACCGCGGTCTACGTCACCGACGAGGCCATCCAGATCCTGGGTGGCAACGGCTACACCCGCGACTACCCCGTCGAGCGGATGCACCGCGACGCCAAGATCTTCACGATCTTCGAGGGCACGAGCGAGATTCAGCGCCTGGTCATTTCGCGCGCGCTGACCGGGCTGCAGATTCGCTAGCATTTCAGCTGAGACATGATGTCGGGATGACCACCGACATCCGTGTCCTCGACGGTGAGGACGACCTTGTCGCCGCGATGAACGTGTTTCGCGCCGCGATGGTCGGATTTCCCCCGCTGGCAAACCTGGCGCCCGGCCAAATCACCGAGTTGCTCGATCCCGGCCGCACGATCGGCGCTTTCGTCGGGGGGCAACTCGTCGGCACCGCCGACGCGGTGACGAGCGGGCTCACGCTCCCCGGCGGGGCGATCGTGGGACATGCGGCCGTGACCCACATCGGGGTGCTGCCGTCGTTCACCCGGCAGGGCATCGCCACCGAGCTGATGCGTCATCAGTTGCGCGACATCGCAGCGCGGGGTGAGGCGGTCGCGACGCTGCGCGCTTCGGAGGCGACCATCTACGAGCGATACGGCTACGGGGTGGCGAGTTCGACGCAGACCGTGGAGGTCCAGACCGCACGGGCGGCGCTGCGCCCCGGCGTCGGGGCCGGCGGTCCGGTCCGACTGCTGGAGCTGGGCGAAGCGTGGGACGTCCTGCCCCGGATCTACGCCGAGAACCGGCCGTCCCGCCCGGGAACCATCGACCGCCCGCACGTGTGGTGGCGGGGCGTGCGGATGCGCGCCGAGTCATCCCCGGGTGCTTCGTATGTCGCGGTGCACGGTGAACCGGGGTCGGAGTCCGGGTTCGCCCGCTACCGTCCCATCGACACCGAGAATTGGTTCGTCAGCGACCAGCGCACCATCGCGGTCGAGGACTTCTTCGCGCCCACCATCCAGGCCTACGTCGGGCTGCTGCGTTTCCTGCTCGGGCTCGATCTCATTGACCGCGTGGTGTTCTGGATGCTGCCCATCGACGATCCGCTGCCCTGGTTGCTCGTCGATCGGCGGGCCGCGCGGGTGAGCGCGGTGCACGACGAAACGTGGCTACGCGTCGTCGACGCGCGAAAGGCGTTGGGGGCACGTGGATATGTCGGAGACGGGGCGGTGACCATCGCGATCGACGACCCGTTTCTGCCCGACAATGCGGCCAGCTTCACGGTCACCGCCGACGGCGCGGAACAGACGGACCGCCCCGCCCAGCTGCACACGGGCGTCGAAGCGCTGAGTGCGGTGCTGCTCGGCGGTGCGACCTGGCACGGCCTGGCCGTCGCCGGGCTGGCCCGCGCCGACGATCCGGCGACGCTCGCCCTCGCCGATCGCCTGTTCGCGGTACCGGACGCACCGTACGCAGGGTTTTACTTCTAGCGACGATCGTCAGCCGTGCGGGGCCTCGGAGATCTTGGTGTCCGGCTTGCCCAGCGTTTGGCAGTAGGTGAGCGCGGACAGCCGCGTCGCGGTGATCTCGGCGTTGGTCGGATCGGTCCCGCTCTTGTCCTTGAGCATCTTGCTGACTTCGTCGCTCTGCTTCTTCTCGTCCTGCCCGGTGAAGTCCTTGCACTTGGTGTCACCGCCGGTGTTGACGATCTGCGAGGCCGAACACGCGCCGGACAGCAGCGCGGCCAACGCGATCGCGGCCGCCGCGGTTTGCTTGATCATTTGCCCTCCTTGGTCCGTGTTGTGCTGTCTGTTCACCAAACCGGCCGGTTTCAAACCTCACGGCGATTTGCGCTGAGGGGGCGTGTGTTTGCTTGCGCCGGCGCGGGAATACCCGCTTGGGCCGCCGCGTCTTAAGGGGTTCGGTGCGCAGCATCCGGGGAGGGCGAAATCCTATGTCGAACGCGTCGACCGGCATCGTGCGCGGGACGCAATCGGCGTCGGCCACGGCAGTGGCGGGCGGTAGCCGCGCCGTGTTCGCCAGCGTGCTTGCCCTGTTGTTGTCGACGGGATGGGTCGCCAACCACTTCGTCGCGTTGATGCCGTCGATCAGCGACCGCCAACACCTCGGCACGGCCCGGCTGGACGCCATATTCGGGGTCTACGCGCTGGGACTGTTGCCCGGACTGCTTTTCGGCGGGCGCGCCTCGGATGCGCTCGGGCGCCAATCGGTGGCGTTGGCGGGCTCCACGACCGCTCTGGTGGGCACGTTGGCGATGCTGTTCTCGCAGCAGGCCGACGTCTTGCTGCCGGGACGGTTGATCGTCGGCCTCGGTGTAGGCCTGTTGATGAGCTCCTGCACCGCATGGGCCTCCGATCTGAGGGGTCCCGCCGGTGCGGCGGCCGCCGGTGCGGTGTTGCTCGCCGGGTTCGCCGTCGGCCCATTCGCCGCGGGCTTGATCGCGCGGGCCGGCCAACTCGGTATTCGGCTGTCGTTCGGGCTCGCCGCCGGCCTTGTCGTGGCGGCGATGATTCTTTCGGTCTTGGCGGTGCGGGGCGGGGACCAGGCGGCGCCCGCAACCTCGCACGGCTGGGAGCCGCCGGTGGCGGCGCGGCGGGGAACCGCGTGGGCGCTGAGCTGGGCCATGCCGCTCGCGCCGTGGGTGTTCGCCTCGGCGACTTTGGGATTCATCACCATTCCCAGCCGCGTGCACACCGGGCTCGCGGCCCCGGTGGCCGCGGGAACCGCCACGCTGATAGTCAACGGCGTGAGCGGGCTCATTCAGATTCTGGCCCGCGCGCTTCGCTGGGGGCCACACGCCGGCACCGCCGGTGCGGTGCTGGCCGCGCTCGGCTACGCAGCAACAGCGGTGGCCCCGCCCACCATGTCGGTGGCGCTGGGCTTGCCGCTGTTCCTGATCCTGGGCTGCGCGTCCGGCCTCTGCTTGCGCGAGGGGTTGATCGATCTCGAAGCCGCGGCGCCGCTGCGGCTGCGCGGCGCCCTGGTCGGGGTGTTCTACGTGGTGACGTACGTCGGCTTCGGCCTGCCGCTGATATTGGCCACCACCGGGTCCGCGGTCTCGACGACAATCCTGGCCGTCATGTCGGTGTTGGCGTTGACGACGGCGATGAGCCGCGCGGTGCGGCTGCGACGGGCCGCGCACCGCCAGAGTTGATCCAGTTACGCCGCAACCATTTTGGGTCGCGCACCGACGACGCTCAACCCGGCCAACCGCCGCCACGAGCGAATGGCGTGGCGGGTGATCTCCACGATGCGGGCGGCTCCACCATCCGCGTTCGCCAGGCGGTGCGCCTTGAGCGCGTTGCCGGCCACGGCATCCAGCGTGTCCCAGTCGTCGGTGTCGACGAGCGCGGTCGACTGGCAGGCGGCCCGAACCGCGTACCTTTCGGCGGTCACCGGCGTGGTGGTGACCGCGCGCGCGGCGCGGGCGGCGCCGTCCCATTCGGCGATCGGCGGCATCGCGCCCGGGGCGAGCCGGCGATGCAGTTCGGCGATGTCGGTGATGGCCCTGGCCGCCGCGTCCCCCGCGTAGCGGATCACGCCCCAGGGCGGGCTGACCAGCAGCTTGGCGACCCACGGGTGCACGACGGTGTCGGCGACGTCGGCGGTGCCAACCGTCAGCCAACCCAAGTCGAGCACCAGCAAGCTGTCGTCGGGCGAGAGATAGCCGTCGGGCCCGGCAAGCAGGTCGTTGCACGACTGGACGAACGCGGCCAGCGGGCGGGCCGAAGTCGCCGGAAAGTCGGTGATCCGCTCGTCGCCATTGATGTACGAAATCGCGTTCATTGCACACCCTTTGCCCGACCCGGGCTGATGCGATCCTCTGGAAAGTCGCAGCGGATGGGTGATTCGGTCGAGGTCCATGTTGGTCGCTCCCTGCGCTTCGCCGACGCGATAGCACACATGCTATGGCAAGCGAGGCCTTGGCAGGTCGCGACATGACCCGCGAGTGCGGGCGGCTAGATCAGTCCGCGCAGCGTCTCGATCAGCTGGATCCGCTCACGCGGCGTGCCCGCCATGGGCGCGACGTTCAGTGTCGTCACGCCCGCCTCACGGAACGCCGCCACGCGTTCCTTGACGAACTCGCGCGAACCGATCAAGTTGACGTCCCGCACGAGCTCGTCGGGCACCACTTTCGCCGCGCCGTCCTTGTCGCCGGCCAGGTAGAGCTCTTGGATCCGGTCCGCTTGGGGGCCGTAGCCGTACTTGGTGGCGAGGGTGTGATAGAAATTCTTGCCCTTGGCGCCCATCCCGCCGATGTAGAGCGCCAGGTGGGGTTTGACGAATTCGCGTAGGGGCTCGACGTTTTCGCCAATGGCAAGCACCGGTCCGGCGAACACGTCGAGTGGCCCGAGCGCGGCGTCGCGCTTGGCCTGACCGGTGGCCAGCGCCTCCCCCCACACGTCGCGCGCCTTCTCCGGCAGATAGAAGATCGGTTGCCAGCCCTCGGCGATTTCGGCGGCCAGCTCGACATTCTTGGGTCCCAGCGCGGCGATCAGGATCGGGATGCGCTCTCGGACAGGCTTGTTGATGAGTTTCAGCGGCTTGCCCAACCCGCTGCCCTGACCCTCGGGCAGCGGGATCGTGTAGTGCTTGCCGCTGTGTCGCAGGGTCTCGCGCCGCCACACCTGGCGACAGATGTCGACGACTTCACGGGTGCGCGCGATCGGGGCGTCGTAGGGCACCCCGTGGAAACCCTCGATGACCTGGGGGCCGGAGGCGCCCAGGCCCAGCATGAACCGGCCGTCCGAGACGTAGTCGAGGCCCGCGGCGGTCATCGCGGTCAGCGTGGGCGTGCGCGTGTAGAGCTGGAGGATCCCCGACGCGAGCTGGACCCGTTCCGTGCTTGCCGCCAGGTAGCCCAGCGCGCTGACCGCGTCGAACGAATACGCTTCGGGGACAAAGACAATGTCCAGCCCCGCGCGCTCCAGGTCGGCCACTTCCGCGGCGACCTCCTTGAACCCGCCGGCGTAGTTGATCCCCAATCCGATCCGCACGATCCGCTACCCCCGCGCCGTCGCGAATTGATCGGCCAGCTCGACGGCCTCTTGCTGGATCCGGTCGAACTGCGCGCCCATCGCCTCGGACAACGCCTTGGCTCCCGACAGCGGCCGCACCATCACCATGAACTCGTCGATCAGCCCGTCGTCGTCGAAGTGGAGGAAGTCGCAACCGGTGACCTTCACGCCCGGCGCCCCCGCTATCCCGGTCTCGAACACGAGCGCGTGGTCGCGCCCGTTGCCGTCGCCGATTTCACGGACATAGTGGAAGTCCTCGAAGATCCGCAGCACACCGCGCAGGATCGCCGCGGTGATGGGCTTGCCGACATAGGGCTTGAACGCCACCGGGCTGGTGAATACCACGGTGTCGGCCAGCATCGCCTGGATGGCCGCCTCGTCGCGCTCCTCGACCGCCTTACGAAAGGGATGCTTTGAACTCACGCGACACCTCGGATAGTCAATTTGTTGAATAGGCCTGCTCGACGCTAAGGCCTGGCGGGCGGTCTGTCGATGTGCGATTAGTCACTTTGTTGAATATTCGCATCGTTACACTGTCAGGCGTGTCCCTGCGCGATGCGGTGTTGGCCGCGCTCCTCGAGGGCGAGGCCTCCGGGTACGACCTGGCCAAAGGCTTCGACGCCTCGGTGGCCAACTTCTGGATGGCCACCCCGCAGCAGCTGTATCGAGAACTCGACCGGCTCGCCGAGCAGGGTCTCATCCAGGCGCGGGTCGTGCATCAGGATCGCCGGCCCAATAAGCGCATGTTCTCCCTGACCGAGGCGGGCCACGAAGCGATCCGGCAGTTCACCGCCCGGGCGCCCAAGCCCTCCGCGATCCGCGACGAGCTCGCGGTCAAAGTCATGGCCGTGGACGCCGGCGACGCGCAGGCCGTCCGCGAGTTCATGGTGCAACGAGTGCAATGGGCCAAGACCAAATTGCAACGCTACGAACGGACGCGGGCCCGGATGCTCGATGGCCGCAGCGAGGCCGAGTACCTGGCCCAGGCCGAACGGGTGGGCCCCTATCTGACGCTGCTGCGTGGAATCTCCTTCGAAAAGGAGAACATTCGCTGGGGCGAACGCGCCGTGGCGATCATCGAACGGCGCCTACCCGCCGCCCCCGACCGAGCAGGCTAGCCCTTCTCGGCCGCCACGGCGTCGCCGCGCTGCTGCCC
This sequence comes from Mycobacterium sp. NGS34, assembly GCF_059812845.1. Classification (NCBI taxonomy): domain Bacteria; kingdom Bacillati; phylum Actinomycetota; class Actinomycetes; order Mycobacteriales; family Mycobacteriaceae; genus Mycobacterium; species Mycobacterium sp. NGS34. Next base: position 353,751 of record NZ_JCALDM010000001.1, on the reverse strand, counting down.
GCCGATCAATTCGTCCACGCCGACCTCGGGAACATCGCTCTCGGCCGGCGGCGGGTCCGCGGTTAGCGCGTCGCCGACGTGCTGCGCACCGACGAGTTCCTCGTGCCCGACCTCGGGAACGTTTCCGTCGCCGTTGGGCCCGCCGTGCTTGGCCGACTTCTTTTTCGGCGTTTTCGCCGGGGCCGGGGCTGCCTTCCGTCGCGTAGCGCGGTGGCCGTTGGACGGCAGTCCCACGGACTCGCTGACCATCTCGATGGCCTTCTCGGTGTAGACGCGGTAGCCGAAATTCGGTAGGTAGCCATGGATTTCGGGGGTGTCGAGGTCGCGCATGAACTGCAGGATCTCCCGGCTGAAGACCTGGCCGGGGACCAGGACCGGAAATCCTGGCGGGTAGGGTGTCACGTAGGTCGCCGACACGATGTCGACTCCCGCGTCCAAGCGCTCGTCGATCTGGTCGCCGGTGAGGTATTCGCAGTTGGTGTCGTCGTAGGACAGATAGAACGCGCGGCGGACATCCCCTTCCGGCGTCGGCTCGCTGCCGCTGTGGTCCAGGAACGCCGGGTGGAATCCGCTGAAATCGGGCAGTGGCAAAGACATTTCGGTGAGCCGATAGACCGCCTTCGCGAAGTGCTCGCGCTCACCGAGGCTCATCTCGGAGATATCCTGGTCCAACTCGCGGGCGATGTTGACCAGAACCTCCACCAGAAACGCCACCGAGCTGCGGGTGGTGCCGATATTGGTCATGAACAGCACGCTGTTGCGCGACGTCTTGTTGATCTGAATCCCGTAGCGGTCCATCAGCTGTTGGCGCTTGAACGTGTCGCCGTCGTATCCGGTGGGGCCGATGAACAACGTGATCCGCGACGGATCGAGCACGAACTCGTCCTGATCCCAGGCGGCCATCATGTTGCGCAAGCCGGAGCGCAGGGGCTGGGCAATGGCCGACGGCCGGAAGTCCTCGGGGATCAAATCGGAGGTCCGCAGGCAACGCATGTACTTGCTGAGCAGGGGGTGGTTGTCGATCGCGTCACGCAGCTGCATCGCGTTTTCGATCTGCCGCTGCACCAGTTCCACGCCCTCCAACGCGACCTGTCGGCGGCCGAGATCCAGCGACGCGAGGATCTGGTAGTTGGGCGAGGTGGAGGTGTGCGCCATGTAGGCCTCGTGGAACGGCTCCGCCACCTTCTGGTCGTAGTCCTGATCGAATACGTGGATCATCGATCCCTGTCGTAGCGCGGTCAGCGTCTTGTGCGTCGATTGGGTGGCATACACCCGCACCCGGGCCCGCGCCGGGTCCGGAATGAGGCGGCGCTCCAGCAGGTCGTCGTCGCTGGGCGCTTCGGTCGCCAGGTACTCCTCGAAGCGGCGCTTGTAGTCGGGGTCGGCCAGCCGCTCCCGCAGCGCCCGCGCCGCCGCCATGGCGGTGCGCGTCCGATACACGGGGTGGAACCGGGCGAAGGCGAACCATGCCTCGTCCCAAAGGAATACGAGGTCGGGCTTGATGGCCAGGCACTCCTCCATGACCCGTTCGACGTCGTAGACGATCCCGTCGAAGGTGCAGTTCGTCAGCGACATCATCTTGACGCGGTCGAGCTTGCCGGCGCGCTTCAGGGCGAGCAGTTTCGACTTGATCTCGCGCAGCGGGACCGCGCCGTACATCGAGTAGTCGTTGAGCGGATAAGCCTCGAGATAAACCACATTCGCGCCGGCGAGCATCATCCCGTAGTGGTGGGACTGGTGGCAGTTGCGGTCCAGCAGCACGATGTCGCCGGGCGCCACCAACGCCTGCGTGACGATCTTGTTCGCCGTCGAGGTCCCGTTGGTGACGAAGTAGGTGTGGCGCGACCCGTAGGCTTCCGCGGCGAGCTGCTGGGATTCGCGCAGCGGCCCGGTCGGCTCGAGCAGCGAGTCCAGGCCGCCGCACGTCGCCGACGTCTCGGCCATGAACACGTCCAGGCCGTAGAAGCCGACCATGTCCCTGATCCAGTGCGAGTTGACGATCGACTTGCCTTGCGAAATCGGCAGGGCGTGAAAGACACCCGTGGGCCGGTGGCTGTACTGCTTGAGCGCGCTGAAGAACGGGGTGCGGTAGCGCGCCGCCACCCCCTGCAGGATCGACAGGTGCAGCTCGAGCATGCCTTCCCGAGCGTGGAACACCCGGCGGAAGTACTGGCCCAGCCGGCCCGCGATGTCCTCCACCTCGATCTCGGTCATGAGGTACAGGTCGAGTTCGGGCCGCAACTTCGCCAGGGACACCGCGAGGATCTGCGCGCGTTCCTCGGGCGACTGGTGATCCGCCAGCTCGTGCGACACCCCGGTGTCGACGAACTCCGCCAGGGCCGACAGGTCGCGGGTCGATTGGTGTGAGAAGCGCCGCCGGATCACCACCGCCTGCAGGTTGACGTTCAGCCGGGCCGCGATGAGCGCCTCGTCTCCGCTTGACACCACCACCAGTTCGTAGACGAATTCGTCGTCGGGGCGCCGCCATTTGCGGACTTCGTTGCGCAGCGCCCGTTCCTGGTCCTCGGTCATCTTCTCGACGACGAGCACCTCGAAGTAGGGACGGTCGCGCTGGGTCGCGGGTTGATGTTCGACGAGCTGGCGCGGATCGGACGGGAACATGTCGAGGTCGTCGCTTCCGGCGTTCTCGACATCGCCGGTGCGGTACGACTCCGTGGTCAGCGCGCGGTTGATCTGCACCAGCGCCTGCGCGAACTTGTCGTAGCTGCCGGCGGCGAACAGTCGTTGAACCCGCGCGAATTGCGGCGACCCCGGGTAGGCCCAGTAGGGCTCGAGAGTGCTTAGCCGCGTGAGCAATTCCTGGCAGGTGTTGATGCACTTCGTCTTGAGCGCGCCCTCGGTGGTCGGGCGGATCAGCCGGTCGGCGGCCTCCTCCAGTCGGCACCATGAGTCGCTGCGGACCTGCCAGAGACTGTTGTAAGCGCGCAAGTGTTCCGTCATGGTCGCCCTTCTTAAGAGGTATGGCGACTTCTCCGTCCCGGAGCGTCGGTCAAGGTTTGCAGACCGAGCCCGCCCGCCGGTTGCCGGCAGGCAAACACTGCGCGTCCGTCGAGTGACAGCACCCGGAGACGACGGTTACGGGCTTTTCCACCGCGCACGTCGACCGACACCGCCATCGGTTTTAGGCGCGCGGCCCAACGGGTAGGCCTCAGAAGTCAATTCAGACGACCTGAGGAGGCGCGCAATGGCCGCGGGGGAGACCGGATTCGACGACGTGGCTCCAGCTGACCACATGACTGAAGCCACCGGTAACGACCGAATCGAGGACGTCGCGCCCGGCGACGTCATCGCCGTCGACCGCGGCGCCGGCGAACAGCCGTACAAGGTGGTGTTCAAAGACTTCACCGACGGCCGCCATCTCGTCACGCTCGAGGGCGCCGGCGAAACATTCGAGATCGACCTCGCGCCCGGCACGCCGGTCAAGAGGTCTCTCGCGGCGAAATGGGAATCGGGCCAAAGCCCGACGCCGCATTCGGACGGCTGACCGAACCGTTAGGCAGCCGCCGTGGTGGCCGTGCACACGAGCGTCACCTCGGAGTGGAGGTGGCCGCAAGCGGCGCATCGCACCTCATACTCAAGCTTGTTGTCAGCGAGCTCAAGGAATTGATACTCGGCCCACGCCGCGCACCGCGGGCATCGCGCACGTCCGCGTTCCACCGCCATCAGAATCGCCTCCCCCACACTCGCCCCACAACCTCAGAGAGACATACCCATTCGGGAATCGGCCGAATCAGCTAGCCGGTACCAGGCGCCGGCGCCTATTTCCAGGCGAACACCGGCTGTTCCAACTCGTCGACCCGGTCGTCGCGACCTTCCAGGCACAGCCACCGCAGCTGCAGGAGCACGGCGCCGGTCGGGGCGTGGATGAGGTCATTACCCAGCGGGATCTGTACGACCGGTCGCGGGCTCTCCGGAATGCTGATGAACCGCGGCGAATCGGCACGCTGCAGTTGGTGCAGGCCCACCCGGTACACCGCAAGGACCTCCTCGGGCGCGGGCCGGGGGTCCAGCCGCCCGCCTCCCCAGATCACCACCGGGGTGATCACGTAGCCCGACCGGGTCGGGTAGTCGTCGAGTAACCCCAACACCGCCGAATCGCGCAGTTCGATGCCGACCTCCTCGCGCAGTTCCCGCAGCGCAGCGTCGACGGCCGTCTCACCCGGATCGACCCGGCCACCGGGCAGCGCCCACTGCGCCGCATGAGAAGTGAGGCGAGACGCCCTGCGACACAGCAGGAACGCGGCGCCTCCGGAGACATCGACCATCCGGCCGTCCAGGTCGATCTCCAGCGCCGGGGCCGCCGCGATCCAGTCGTCCAGCGGCGCCGGATCTACCCTGTCCTCCCCGATCTCCGAGTCGACCAAGACCACCGCGACGGCCGCGTGCCGCTTCGTCGGGTCGGTGACCGCGCGCCGGTCATGGGCGGCCAGGTGTGAGCGGATCCGCTCGCGCAGGGCTTCGTCATAGGAGATCGTCACTTCTCGAGCCTAAGCAGCCGCCGGTTGATCTCTGGCTCGGCATGGAACACGATGGCTCGCAGGGCTTGGCGGGTGAAGACTGAGGAGTCAGATGGCTGATATCACAGAGTTGATCGCCGCCGATCACGAGTGGTTCCGCCAGCAGTTCGCCCGGCTGGACGCGCTGCGGCTGCAGGCACCCGTCAACAACGCGGCGCTCGAGCGGGTGTGGCGTCCGCTCGCCGACAAGCTCGACGTGCACGCCTATATCGAGGAGAAGATCTTCTACCCGCAGCTGCTGAAGCGCGGCACCGATGACCCTGAAGGCGAGACGCTCGACGCCATCGGCGACCACAACGACATTCGCGACGGGGTGCGCGACGCCGACGCCGCTCAGGTCGGGACGGAACAGTGGTGGGCGGCGGTCGGCCACACCCGGTCGGCCAACGACGACCACATGGGCGAAGAGGAACGGGACGGATTGCCCGACTTCCGCCGCAACGCCCCGATCGGCCTGCGCGACGCGCTCGGGCGACTGTACAGCGACTTCATGGCCGAGCATCCGACCACCGAGGGATTGCGGATCGTCGACCGCGACCCCCAGATCTACGTCGAGACGGTCGAGAACGAGTCGCAACCCAAACGCACCGACTTTTCGCTCCGCATAGGCAGCTTGAAAGGCAAATGAAAGTGCACAGAGAACCCGAGCTGGCGCGGCGCTTCTTCGATCGATTCGAGCCGGTGCATGCGGTGACCTACTTCGCGGCCGAGGCGCGGGCGGCGCTGGACGGGCTGGGCTACCGGGGGTTCTGGATGGGTTACTTCGCCGCCCGATCGGCGCCGCTGGGCATGGTGCCGCGGGAAGTGGTGACCGCGATCTTCTACAACTTCGCCCCGGAGCGCGTCGCGAAGGCGCTGCCGGCGGCGTGGGAGATCGCCGGTCCCGAGGCCGCGTTACGCGCCCGGCAGGAATCGGCGGTCGCGGCCCTGCGCCGCTACGGCGTCGAGGCGGATGAAAACGTGTCCGTGGCAGGGGAGTTGGCGGGCAGGGCGGCGCGCGGGGCCGCGCTCGATGGGCGACCGCTGTTCGCCGCGAACCTGGCGCTGCCGTGGCCGGACGAACCGGTGGCCGCACTGTGGCACGCCGCGACGCTGCTCCGAGAGCAGCGCGGCGATGGGCATGTGGCGGTGCTGGCGGCGGCCGGCGTCTCGGGCCGGGAATCCAACGTGCTGCACGCGGCGGCCGGTCGAGTCGGGCGTGACTACATCGCCCGCACCCGGGATTACGACGAGGCGGCGTGGCGCCACCATGAGCAACGGCTCGCCGCGCGTGGATTGCTCAACGACGACGGCACGGTGACCGCGGCCGGGCGGGAGCTGAAGGATCACATCGAATCGAGCACCGACGCGCTGGCCCTGTCTGCGCTCGATGCCCTCAGCGACGACGAGGTGGAAACGTTGTTTCGGGCGCTCACGCCCATCACCCGCGCGGTGATCGCCGGCGGGGACATCCCGGCCAAGACCCCGATGGGCCTGCGCCGAGACGAATTGGACGACGGCGGCGCGCATTTGGGCAACGGATAGCGCAACCCGGCTGGCTCAGGTGCCGCCGTCCGGACCGCTGATCGGTTGGGCCGCAATGTGATCCATCGGCGGTCCGTCGCCGTTGGACGTGCCGCGGTCGGAGACGGCGGTGGCCAGCACGGTCCCGCCCTCGATCGTCCCGACGATCTCGACGTGGTCGTTGACGGCGAAATGCGAAGCGCCGGTGATGGGTTGGCTGCCGTCGCGCGAAATGACGGTGGTGTTCGGGGTGACGCGGTACGTCTGCGTGTAGCCGTTGGGACTGCGGGCGGTCACCGTGTCCGCCGACGCGGCGATGACGGTCCCCTCCTGCCGCACCGGGTGGGAGGCCGGCGGCGGCCCCAACGTCGACTCAACCGTCGGCTTGTCGGGCTCGACGTAGGCGAACAGCCCCGCCGAGCTCACCGCGCACAGCACCGAAGCGGACACGATCTCGCATGCCATCGCGATGCCGGACAGCCCGCGGCGCGAACGCCACCCGTTCGCCGATGTTCTTTGCTCCGGCACCCCGGTCGCGTTGTGCTTGCCGTCCACGGTCGGTCCTTCCTGCGGTTTTGGGCCAAGCAACCTCGGCCTCTACCGCATCAGGTCGTTGCTCGTGGTGTTACCCGCAGGGGTGCGCCGATAAACCGCGCCGCGACGGCGCGGCCGGACTCGGAAAACCGGCAGGGCCGGGGTCAGCCCTTGACGAGGGTGAATTGCGCGACGTCGGTGTAGCCGTCGCGGAACAGGTCGGCGCAGCCGGTCAGGTACTTCATGTACCGGTCGTAGACCTCTTCGGACTGAACCGCGATCGCCTCGTCGCGGCGCGACTCGAGTGTGGTCGCCCAGTTGTCGAGGGTGCGAGCGTAATGCAGGCGCAGCTGCTGAACCCGCTCGACGGCGAAGCCGGCCCGCTCGGCGTGCTCGACGACGCCCTTGGCTTGCGGCAGGTCCCCGCCCGGGAAGATCTCGTCCATGATGAATTTCATGAACCGGATCTTGGTCATGGTGATGGGCAGTCCGCGCTCGGCGAACTCCTCGTCGCTGGGCTTGATGATGGTGTGCAGCAGCATCACGCCGTCGGCGGGCAGCGCCTCGTAGGCCATCTTGAAGAAGTCGCTGTAGCGGTCGCGCCCGAAGTGCTCGAAGGCGCCGATCGACACGATGCGGTCCACCTTCTCGTCGAACTGCTCCCAGCCCCGCAGCAGCACGCGCTTGCTCCGCGCGGACGGGTGCTGGTCGAGACGCCGCTGCACGTGCGCCTGCTGATTGCGGCTGAGCGTCAGCCCCACGACGTTGACGTCGTAGCGCTCGAGCCCGCGAACGATCGTGGTGCCCCACCCGCAGCCGATGTCGAGCAGCGTCATGCCCGGCTGCAATCCGAGCTTGCCGAGGGAGAGGTCGACCTTGGCGATCTGCGCCTCCTCGAGGGTCATGTCGTCGCGCTCGAAATATGCGCAGCTGTAAGTGCGCGTCGGATCCAGGAAAAGCTCGAAGAACTCGTCGGACAGGTCGTAGTGCGCCTGCACGTCCTCGAAGTGCGGCTCCAAGCCGACAGCTTCAGTCTGGTCTTCAGGCATGGCACTTCCCCCGGACATGAATTTATGGGTCCAGCGGCGTGTGATCTCAGCCGCTCGAGTTACAGGCGTAGCAGTCTATCCGCCCGGATGGCCACTCCACGAATTGATGGCCCTACCGGCGGGAATCGGCGCTGCGCAATTTCTTAGGTGTGGGCGATGCCCGCTCGGGCTAATTGGAGGTGAGGAGTTGTCCCGAATGGGACCGAATGGGGAGGCCAACCATGGAACCGATATCGCCGACGGATGCGCTATTCCTCATCGGCGAGTCGCGCGAACATCCGATGCACGTGGGATCGTTGCAGCTCTTCGCTCCGCCCGAGGACGCGGGCCCGCACTTCGTCCGCGAGTCCTATCAGGCGATGCTCGAGTGCACGGACGTTCAACCGACGTTCCGGAAGCACCCGGCTTTTTTCGGCGGCATCACGAACGTCGCGTGGTCGTTGGATCGGGACGTCGAGCTCGACTACCACCTCCGCCGGTCGGCCCTACCCGAGCCGGGACGGGTCCGTGACCTGCTGGAATTGGCGTCCCGGCTGCACGGCAGCCTGCTCGACCGGCACCGTCCACTTTGGGAAGCGCACCTCATCGAGGGGCTGGAGGACGGGCGCTACGTCGTCTACACCAAGTACCACCACTCCCTCATGGACGGCGTTTCCGCGCTGCGGCTGGTGCAACGCGCCTTCAGCCCTGACCCGGATGACGCCGAGGTGCGGGTGCCGTGGGCTCTGGGCCCACGCCGGCACCGGGAGCCGAGGAAGCAGCCGTCGCTGCTCGAACGGGTCGGCCGAACCGCGGGGTCGGCGTTCGCGCTGGCACCATCCACGGTGCGGCTCGCGCGCGCGGCGCTGCTCGAACAGCAGCTGACCCTCCCGTTCCGTGCGCCACGCAGCATGTTCAACGTCCGGATCGGCGGTGCCCGGCGGGTGGCCGCCCAGTCCTGGTCGCTGGACCGCGTCAAGGCGGTGAAGTCCGCCGCCGGAGTGACCGTCAACGACGTGGTGCTGGCCATGTCCTCCGGGGCGCTGCGCGCCTATCTCCTCGAGCAGAACGCCCTGCCGGATGACCCGCTGACCGCGATGGTGCCGGTCAACCTGCGCAAGGAGGGCGACGAGCGCGGCGGCAACATGGTCGGCACCTTCCTGTGCAACCTGGCGACCGACCTCGACGACCCGGCGAAGCGGCTGGAGATCATCAGCTCGTCGATCCGCGACACCAAAGAGGTGTTCCGGCAGCTGCCCCCCGTGCAACAGCTCGCCCTCTCGGCGTTCAACATCGGTGGACTGTTCTTCGGGCTGATTCCCGGGTACCTCTCCACCGCCTCGCCGCCGTTCAACATCGTCATCTCGAACGTTTCGGCCGGCCCGTCGGAACCGGTGTACTGGCGTGGCGCCCGGTTGGACGGAAACTACCCGCTGTCGATCCCGCTCGACGGCCAGGCGGTCAACATCACCGTGACCAACAACGCCGAGAACCTCGACTTCGGCCTCGTCGGCTGCCGCCGCAGCGTCCCGCACCTGCAGCGGCTGCTGGGCCACCTGGAGACGTCGCTCAAGGACCTGGAGCGCGCCTTCGGCGTGTGAGCCCGCCGAGGTTATTCGAGAACGAAGACCGGGATCTGCCTTGCCGTCTTCTCCTGGTATTCGGCGTAAGGGGGAAAGGCCTCGACCGCCAATCGCCACCACTGCTCCCGCTCGGGCCCTTCCAGCTCGCGTGCGGTAAGGGCGACGACCTTCTCGCCGTCCTGCACCGTCACCGCCGGATTGGCCTTGACGTTGAAGTACCACGAGGGGTGGGTGGGCGCGCCGCCTTGCGACGCCACCATGACGTAGCGGCCGTCCTTTTCGACGCGCATCAGCGGCACGTACCGCTGCTTGCCGGACTTGGCCCCCGTGACGGTGATCAGGACGACGGGGCGGTCGAGGATCTCGACTCCGTCGGTCGTGCCCTGCTGCAGGATTCGTTCGGTCTGCTCGCGCACCCAGTCCCTGGGGCTCAGCTCAATCCGGTCGGTCATGGCCCTCTCAACGCGGACATGTCGCGCATCCATTCCCAGAACGGCGCGTCGTCGGCTACCTACCGATCGGAGGCACCGGCGCCGGATAGTGGCACACGCGGTTTCCGCCGGCGCGCTTCGCCTCGTACATGGCGGCGTCGGACGTGCCGATGAGATCGACGATGAGCTGGGTATCGGCCACAACCGGCGAGGCGTCGAGCGCGATGCCCGAGGTGCCGATGCTGGCGGTGATCGGGAAGGGAAGCTCGGCTATCGCCCGGCGAAGTTGTTCGGCCATCCACACGGGGTTCGGTGTGACGTCGGTGTCGACGATGACGAATTCCTCGCCGCCGACGCGGCCGATCACGGCCGTGGGGCTGCAGGTCTCTTGCAGCGCCGCGCCGACCGCGACCAAGGCCTGATCGCCGACGGCGTGGCCGCGGGTGTCGTTGAGCTTCTTGAAGTTGTCCAAGTCGATCACCGCGATCACCAGGTACTCACCCGCGGACCGCCCGCAACTCGCCATCAGTTCGTACACCGCGTCGTAGAAAGAACGCCGATTGTGCAAGCCCGTCAGCGAATCACGGTCGGAACTCCGAAGGTCGGTTCGCAGCGTGTGCACCAGCGACCGGATTCCGAATGGCACGCCGATGTTGAAGGCCAACACGGTAATCAGGCCGGCGGTTATCAGCGCGACGTCACCGGTGGCCAAGATGAATCGCCACGCCAGGCTCACCGCGGACACGGTCGCCACGACAAAGTTGACGATCACGTAATAGCCGTCATGGAAGTAAGCGATGAAACCGCCGAGCATGGCAAACGTGGTGCAGCCCATCAACCCCGTGTAGGAGTTCGACAAACCCAAACAGGTCACGGCGATGACGGCCATCGCGCCGACGGAGAAAAGGATCGATTCCCGTCGGGTGGGCCAGTGCACCAGCCACAGGGTCGCGCCGGCGAATCCCAATGCCGATATGACGACGGACGCCGCCCGCGACGTTGCGTTGACGGGCCCGGTGGGGCTCCACAGCATGAGCAGCGGCAGCGCGGCCTGCGACGCGGTGAACGCAAATGTCGCGCGCTGCCACATGCCCTGAAGGCCACGGGCCTTCAAATAGGCGGTGACCCATTCATACTGATCGGCTTGCTTCACTGCGGCGATGCCATTGCTTACGCCGCGATCAGTTCGGACGATCGTTTGTCACGTTAAGAATTAAAGACCAACCGCGACAAAGTTCAAATTCCGCTAAACCGCGGAGCCCATTACCTCGTCGAGGCTAATCCGGTCGCGCCGGCGGAAACTCGGCGCGTTTGGCGATCGCGTCGCGGTAGGCGTAGACCCGGTTGGGGATCGTTCCCAGCACCGCGACGGTCTGGCCGTCACGCCCATACGCGGCGACGAACTCCCATCCGTCGGGGTAGCCCTCGACGATTTCGACGGCATCGTAATCCGTTGGGACACCGAGCATCTGGACCTTGACGTCATACTGATCGGACCAGAAATACGGCACCTCGTCATGGGCCTGCGCCCCGCCGGGCCCCGCCAGCAGCGTGCGAGCCGCCGCCTCACCCTGACGTCCGGCGTCTTCCCAATGTTCGGTGCGAAGATGCCGCCCGTAGAGCGGGTGCCACCAGCGCGCGACATCGCCGGCGCGTACCGCCGGTACCGGGTTCCCTGGCAGTTCGCTGTGAACGAATGTTTACCGAGGGAGTGCCGGACCGAGGCGCGATTTCGATCGGGAAGCAACCGCGCCGCGGCACGGTTGAACGGGCCATGCGCATTGGAGTCGTGTTCCCCCAGACCGAGCTCGGTGGAGACCCCGCAGTCGTACGCGCGTACGGACAGCGCGTCGAGGAACTGGGCTTCACGCACATCCTGGCCTACGACCACGTCGTCGGCGCCGATCCGGCCGCGCACCAGGGCTGGCAGGGCTACTACGACATCGACGACACATTTCACGAGCCGTTCGTGATGTTCGGCTACCTGGCCGCCGTGACCTCGCTCGAACTCGTCACCGGTGTCATCATCTTGCCGCAGCGCCAGACGGTGTTGGTGGCCAAGCAGGCCGCCGAGGTCGATCTGCTCACCAACGGCAGGTTTCGGCTGGGTATCGGGTTGGGCTGGAACGACGTCGAGTACGAGGCGCTCGGCGAGTCGTTCACCAATCGCGGCAGGCGCTCCGAGGAACAGGTCGAGCTGATGCGCAAGCTGTGGACCGAACGGTCGGTGACGTTCAACGGCAAGCACCACACGGTGACTGGGGCGGGCCTTGCCCCACTGCCGACTCAGCGCCCCATTCCGGTCTGGTTCGGTGCGGCGTCCGACCGCGCCTACCAACGCGCCGGACGGCTCAGCGACGGCTGGTTCCCGATGATGGAGCCGGGACCTGGCCTCGACTACGCGCGTGATCAGGTGCGGCGCGCGGCAACGGCCGCCGGCCGCGACGCCGACGCCCTCGGGATGGAGGGCCGGGTCAGCTGGGCCGGGGACCCCGAGAAGATTGCCAACGACATCGCCGCCTGGAAAGCCGCCGGGGCCACGCACGTGTCGGTGAACACCATGAAGGCCGGCCTGGCGACGGTTGACGACCACCTCGCCGCGCTGGAGCGGGTCGCCGCCGACCTGAGGTAGCCGCTAGAAGACCACGAACCAGATGGCGATGTACTGGCAGATCGCCGCGAGCGCGGTGCAGGCGTGAAAGAACTCGTGATAGCCGAACGTCGCCGGCCACGGGTCCGGCCAGCGGAGCCCGTAGAACAGCGCGCCCACGCTGTATAGCGCGCCGCCGACGACCAGCAACACCGTCGCGGCGACGCCGGCGTTGCGCAGGATCAACCCGGTGTAGGCGACCGCCACCCAGCCCAGCAGCAGGTACAGGGCCACGCCGAGCCAGCGCGGGGCGGTCGGCCAAAACAGGGTGAGTGCGATTCCCGCGATGGCGCCACCCCAGACGATCGCGAGCACCACGTAGCCGGTCCCCCGCGGCATGGCGAGCCTGGCGAAAGGGGTGTAGGTGCCGGCGATCAGCACGAAGATCATCGAGTGATCGAGCCGCCGCATCCAGTTCCTGATGCCTGCCGACTCCCAGTGCACGCGGTGATAAACGGCGCTGACGGCGAACATCGCCACGATCGCCAGCACGTAGGTCAGCGTCGAGTGACCGGCCCGCTTGGACGCCTCGACCCACGAGACCGCCACCAGTGGCGCGCCCGCAATGACGGCCGCGGCGGCGCAGTATTGGTGGATCCAACCGCGCAACCGCGGCTTGGTCAGGACACCGTCGGCAATGGGCATCGGTCCGAAAGGCTTGGGCTGCAAGGCGACGTCGGTCCGAATGGTCAACGTCGCTCCCCTCGCCAGCGGGTTTGGTTCGATGATTTCGCCGCAACCTAAGCGGCCGCTGCGCGCAGTCTGTGAATAGCGTGTGCGCGAACGGCTATCGACGGTCGGTGGCTAAGCCAGTACGCCCTGATGGACCTGGTCTCCGCCACGGCGCTTGGCGGCATACATCGCGTCGTCGGCGATGCGGATGAGCTCCTCGACGGTGCGTGCGACGTCACCGGTCAGCAGCCGTAGCTCGGCGCTGGCGATGCCGACGCTCGCGGTGATCTTCGGGAGAAGCCCGGCGAGCGCGTTGCAGAAACGCGTGGCCAGTGGGGTGACGTCCGAGGCGACGGCGGTCAGCGCGACCAAGAACTCCTCGCCGCCGGCGCGACAGATGACCGCGTCGGCAGGAGCGTTCTCCCGCAGCAGGCCGGCCACGGCCCGCAGGGCCCGGTCGCCGGCCAGATGTCCGTGGGTGTCGTTGATGCGTTTGAAGTTGTCCAGATCGACCATCACCACCGCAAGGTGGGTGTGAGCCGGCGGTGGATTCGCCAACCGGTGTCCGACCGCGTCGGTGAATGCCCGCCGGTTCAGCAGTCCGGTGAGCGGATCCTCTTCAGAGCGCTGAACGTACGTCCCCATGGCGCGCGACATGCCCCAAATGCCCAGGGGGACCGACAAGTTGAGAAAGGTGTTTATCCAGAGCGCCGATGCGGCCGTGGCGATGTTGGCCTCATGGGCCAATCGCAGCACCGCCGTGACCGTGGCACCGAGCGCCACCAAGCTGTTGAAGAGTAAGAGCTTGGGGCCGTGGAAGAACGCGATGTAACCGCCGGTAACGGCCATGGCCGTGCACGCCAGCGCGGCGAGCGCCCCGGTGGGCTGCACCAGGCTCCACCCGCCGACAAATAAGGCGCCCACGGCCACTCCGACCTGCGACTGCCGACGCGTGGGCCAATGGACCAGCCACATCACCGTCATACCGAGGGTGAAGGCCACGGCAACTCCACCGGTGATCACCTCGACGAGGGTGGGGTTGTTTTGGCTCGGCAACACGGTCAGCGGCACGAACGCGGACGATCCGGCGACAACGACCAGAATCATCCGGGCCGGCCGCATCATCCCCCGTTGACGCAGGAAAGCAGTGGTCCACTCGTAATGATCGGGTTGGCCCCACCACGCCTTGAGCCGTGACATCGGTGAGCGAACCTCCGGCCAAGCGTCGGATCCCGTACTGCTCGGCAGCCGTGGGACAAGTAGCAGCTCATGCTATCGGTCGCCGCCACCGGCGGCCTGTCGGTTTGGGATCCGACCACTGCGGTGATCCTCCCAGCAGCATTCGTCGAAGCTCGAAGGAGTTCACGCGTGGACCAGCAAGTCAACATCGACCCGCCGCCGGCACCCGAAGATGCGAGGAAAGCGACCGAGGAGCAGCGGGAGCTCCAGGAGAAACTGGAGCATCAAGAAGACGACCCGGATGGGCCGGGTCTGCATCAGTCGCGGCACGATCTTCCCGACGAGAGCACGCGGTAGAACGACGAACCGCAGGTGGGCCGGCGACGGTCGCCGGATGGCGAGGCTCTCATGTGGTAGACAGGCCGCGTATGCGGGATGACTCCTTGCCCATCGCCAGCCAGACCTGCTGGCGCGTGGTGCACGCCGACCAGCTGGCGTACATCGTCGACGCGGCCGACTATTTTCGGCAGGTGAAGGCGGCGATGCTGCGCGCCAACCATCGAATCATGTTGATCGGCTGGGACTTCGACGCCAGGACGGCCTTCGAACGAGGAGGAAAGAAGCTCGCCGGCCCAAACCAGCTGGGCGCCTTTCTGTACTGGCTGCTGTGGCGACGACCGGCCCTGGAGATTTACGTCTTGAAATCCAACCTGCGCCTGCTGCCCGTTTTCGACGGCCTGTGGTACGGCGTCACGCCGGTGTCGGTCGTGAATCGCCTCAGCAGCAGCCGGTTGCGCCTGGCCATCGACGGGGCCCGGCCGACCGGCGCCGTCCATCACCAGAAGATCGTGATCATCGACGACGTCCTGGCGTTCTGCGGCGGCATCGACCTCACCCTGGATCGCTGGGACACCCCGGAACACAAGCACAACAACCGGTTTCGCCGCGCGCTCGGCCGCAGGTACGGTCCTCGACACGAGGTCGCGGCCGCGGTGGACGGCGCCGCGGCGCTCGCCCTCGCCGAGGTCGCCCGGGAAAGGTGGCGGAACGCGACGGACGAGTCGCTGGCCCCGATCGAGTCGACGCGCCCCGTCTGGCCCGGCGGCTTGCAGCCGATTTTGCGCGATGTCGAAGTCGGGATCGCGCGCACGTTGCCCACATTCGGTGAGCGCGACGAGGTTCGCGAGGTGGAAGCGCTCAACCTCGCGGCGATTGCGGCAGCGCGCCACACCATCTATCTGGAGAACCAGTACCTGGCGGCCCGCCAGGTGATCGAGGCGCTGGCCGCGCGGCTCAAGGAGGACGACGGCCCCGAGGTCGTCATCGTCCTTCCACGCCGGGGCCTGAACCGCCTCGAGCGCGAAACGATGGACAGCGCACGCCACCGGCTCATCCAAGAGCTCTGGGCGGCAGACGAACACCGGCGTCTGGGCGTCTATTGGGCCGTGACCGACGGCGGCTCGCAGATCTACATTCACTCGAAGGTGTTGGTCGTCGACGATTGGCTGTTGCGCGTCGGCTCGTCAAACTTCAACAACCGGTCGATGGGCTTCGACAGCGAGTGCGACCTTGTCATCGAAGCGGGCCCGAATACCGAAGCACACGAACACATCCGGCGAGCTATCGAAGGGGTGCGACAACAACTCGTGTGCGAGCATCTAGGTGTTTCCGTCGACAAGTTCGAGCGGACGATCCGGCAGGGTGGGTCTTTCCTGGGGGCCGTCGACACGCTGCGTGGGCAAGGCAAGACATTGCGGCGGTTTACCGGGCGGACCGTGGCCGGCGAGGACAGTGCGCTGGCCGAGAGCGACCTGATGGATCCGGATCACGTTCCGCGTTCCCTGACCGGCAGTATGCGGCGATTGATTACGAAGCTGTCCCGCTGACCGTAGGCCCTTCGGGGACAAGCACATCGACCAGCCGCTCGATACGTTCGGCGAGCGCCGCGCGCGGCACCCGGATCGCCGTCAGGTCGTCGAAGTGACACAGCCCGAGGAGTAGGAGAAAGACGGCTTTGGTGGTGGCCTTTGGGTTCGGATCGGTGCCGGAGAGCGCCCCGACGAATCGGTCGGCGTACTCGTGATGCCACTGGGCGATCAGGGACGCCAACCGCGCGTCGCGGCGGCTGGCGAGGTGCAGCTCGGCGATGAGTCGGCGGTTCTGGCGCATCCCGGGCTGCAGGTAAGCCATGGCGATCGCATGCAGTGGGCGCTCGCCGCGACCATTCCGCAGCGCGACGGCGGTGATCTGCTCAAGGGCACGCACCGCGGCGACGTACAGCAATTCCTCCCGGTTGGGGAAATGGTTGTAGACCGCGGTCGGTGATAAGCCGGCGCGTTCGGCGATCAGTGGCAGGGTGCTGCCTTCGAATCCCCGTTCAACGCACACCGCCGCGGCTGCCTCGAGCAGTCGCCGGGTAGTGATCTGCCCGTCGGAGTTGGGTGGGCGTCCCCGGGATCGGCGCGCCGGGGCCGGCCGCCGTTCCCTTGCAAAATGAGTGGCCATTCATAAAACTATCCCACAGGAGATCGGCGGCAGGCCGGAGACGAGGTGACCATGGGCATCGGCTCTGACGCGATGAACGCGGTATTGGAGTGTTCCCGGGCGGAAGCGGCGCGGCGCGCATACCCGCCGGAATTCCCGGCGCTCCCGCCCGTGCCCGCCGGGCGCTATTCGGATCCCGGCTTCGCCCGGCTCGAAGCCGCCGTCTTTTCCCGCTCGTGGTTGTTCGTCGCCCACGCCGACCAACTGCGCAACCCGGGCGACTACCTCCTGCCCGACCAGCTCGACCGCCCGGTGATGCTCGTTCGCGGCGGGGACGGCGTCGTCCGCGCGTTCTACAACACCTGCCGCCATCGCGGGGCCGCGCTCGTCGAGAACTTGCAGGGGAATGTGGGCCGCCGGCTCACCTGCCCCTTCCACGCCTGGACGTACTCGCTGGACGGAAAGCTGACCGGGTACCCGGAGGCGCTGA
The DNA here is from genome assembly GCF_059812845.1 of Mycobacterium sp. NGS34. Classification (NCBI taxonomy): domain Bacteria; kingdom Bacillati; phylum Actinomycetota; class Actinomycetes; order Mycobacteriales; family Mycobacteriaceae; genus Mycobacterium; species Mycobacterium sp. NGS34. Next base: position 336,659 of record NZ_JCALDM010000001.1, on the reverse strand, counting down.
ACTTCTCCGATCTCGACGTTGACTGTCACGCGCTGGCAGAACTGCGGTGCGCCTCGTGGGGCCCGTTGCTATTCATCAACCTTGACGCGGACGCACAGCCGTTGTCCGACTTCCTCGCCCCCGTCGGTGACGACCTCAGCGACTTCGCCGGACTGGACGGACGCCTGCATCTGGTCGATCGCACCGTTCGTCACGTCCCAGTCAACTGGAAGCTTCCGGTCGATGCGAATCTCGAGAGCTACCACGTCAATTACGTGCACCGAACGACGGCGGCCCGAACGCTGCAACAGGCGGGGACCGGCATCCAGTTGCTGCCGAACGGCCACTCCCGCATGCTCGTCCCCTACCGCGACGGCATCGACGGCGAGGCGCTGTCGGTGTTCCCAAGCGTGTTCCCCAGCCTCGGTGATCTGCCGTTCCGCGGAACGTTCTCCTATCACGTGTTTCCGAACCTGAGCATCGTGTTCGCCGGGAACGGCTTCGTCTTCCTGATCACCAACTGGCCCACTGGTCCGTCGACGTCGGCGTACAACGTCCACTGGTGTTCGTCGCTAGGCGTGGACGACGATGCGAACCGGGACACGAACGCGGCGGTGATCGCCGCATTGTCTCGGGTGCTGTTCGAGGACCTCGACGTGCTGCCCGGCCAGCAGCGTTCGCTCGATGCCGGCACCCTGCGATCACTGCGGCTCGGCTATCAGGAACGGCGCATCTACTACCTGCACGAGGCGATCGACCAAACCATCGGCGTCGATCACATTCCCGAATCCCTCCGAGTCCCGCAGGTGCTCGGGCCGTTCGTGCAGGGCTGACGTGCATCCGTTTGTCGCGCTGATGCGCACGTACTGCATCGACTACACGAACTCGCACGATCAATCCCTCTACGAGCAGATCATGGAGCCCGACTACGTCGTCCACATCAACGGCTTGTCGCTGGTCCGTTCGACCACCTACGCCGACGCGGTTCGCAAGATCTTCGATGCCGCACCGGGTTTGGGCATTGTGGTGCACGAGTTTGTGCTCAATGGCGATCGGCTGTGCATGCACTTCAGTGAGCACGCGGCCATGCCGGCCGGTGGGGCGCGCGCGCTCGCCTGCTGGCGCGGCATCGGCCTGTACAAGTGGAACGGCCGTCGCCTGACGGAGAACTACGTCGAGCAGGATTATTTCGCCATGCAGGCGCAGATGGCGAGCGGCCACCCGCACCCCTTGATGCCGCCGCACCTCGATCCGTGGACGACGACCGAGGCGGTACCCGCAGATCCCGATGCCGAACGCACCGTGCGCGCGTGGCTTGATCGGGCCGATCTTGGCGCCGCGCCAGCACACGACATCGACGACGCGCGCACCGGGGCGACGTACCAGGCGGTGCTCGATCCCCGCGAGGTGGTGGTCAACGATCTCTTCTCCGCGGGCGCCGATGTTCCCTTCCACGTCACGATCCGGGGTCCGTACCGCGGCGGCCTGGGCGCCGCCGCCGAAGCGCACCTCGGTAAGACCGCCAGGCTGCACGTCGCCGGCATCGCCCGGGTCGCCGACGGCGCGGTCGCCTCCGTTCGGGCGGTGACGGCGCGTTCGCAGACCCTGGCCGAGCTCACGCGCGGACGGTAGCCCTGCTCAGTAGCGCCGCATCTTTTGGGCGCGACCGGTGAGGGCGGTGATCCGGTAATGGTCGCGCTGGCCGGGCAGCGTTGGCACAGCGGGAATCTCATGGGTGGTGGTGACCAGCATGGTGTGCACCGGGATGTCCGCTTCCCCCATGGGGATAACCACCGTGGGGAAGAGGATCGTTGCGGTGACCGAACCGGAATCGCCGAATTCGTGAGTCGTCACGCTCAGGCACCAACCCAGGTCGGCCACGAACGTACTGCGGATCTGTTCGCGCTCGAAGTTGAACGTACGCTGGCCGTGTTCGTAGCTGAGGACGTAGGGCGGCCGGCCGGGGATGGGCGGCGCGGTGAGGCAGTAGTCGATGGAGACGCCGTCACCGACGAGGTCACAGCAGTAGTCGGGGAACGTCCGGTGGGTGGCAGTCGCTGCGATCATAGAAATTGGCTTTCTGGGTTCACAATTCGCTGGTCGGTCGCGGTTTCCATCAACAGCGTGGCGGTTCGGACGCCGCTGGGCACGAGTAGTGGGCTACTCGATTTATGCGCTCGCGCGGCCTCGGCCCTCACCAGCTCGCGACAAACTGCGGCTAAAGTAGGGCGTCCACGGAGCTGCCTTCAGATGAACACGGAGGTTGACGCCTGTTTTCCCGCTCGCGCCAGGCGGCGGCGGAACCACCGCCTTGGTTCACCGCCGCGCTGAACCAACGACCGGACCATTGCGACGTCGAAGTCGACGGTTGCCGCATTCACCTGCGCGCCTGGGGCGCCGCGGACCAACCCACGGTGGTGCTCGTCCACGGCGGCGCGGCCCACTCTGGTTGGTGGGACCACATCGCGCCGTTCTTGTCCCGCACGCATCGCGTGATCGCGCCGGATCTGTCCGGACACGGCGACAGCGGCACGCGCAGCAGCTACGACCTGCAAACCTGGGCAGACGAAGTGATGGAGGTTTCGACGGCCGCCGGCGCCTCGGGGCGACCGACCATCGTGGGCCACAGCATGGGCGGCTGGATCGCGGCGACCGCGGCGATGAGTTGCGGCGACCAAATCAATAGCATGATTGTGATCGACTCGCCGCTGTGGGAGCGTTCGCCGGAGGAGGCGCGGTTACGCAACCGCACCCACAGGTTGTATCGGACCAAAAACGAAATCCTGGAACGTTTTACGGCGGTGCCCTCGCAACAAGTGATCCTCCCCTACGTCCGGCAGCACATTGCGGCCGAGTCGGTGCGGAAGACCGGCGGAGGGTGGACTTGGAAGTTCGACCGGGCGATCTTCGGCGATGAAGTTCTCGAGCCGACGGCCTCGGACGAAGAGTCGCTGGAGACCATGATGGCCGAAATGCGTTGCCGCTTAGGTTATGTGCGTTGCGAATCCGGGCTGGTGCCGCCCGCCATGGGCGAACGAATCCGCTCCATGCTGCAGCTGCGCGGGCCGTTCGTCGAATTGGCCGAGGCCGGCCATCACCCGATGCTCGACCAACCGCTGCCCCTCGTCGCGACGCTGCGCACCCTGCTCGAATTCTGGTCGATCACCTAACCAGACCGGGCGCAGGATTCGCGCCACTAGGCTCAACAGGATGCCGACCGAGATACCGATTGGGGCTAGGCCGCGCCACGGCCCGTTCGCGGGAACGCTTGACCCAGAACGTGTCGCCGCCTACGCGACGGCCACCGGCGATCGCACGACCGCGGTGCTCGCCGGGGATGCCGTGCCCGTCGTCTTCCCCGTCGTGTTGGTGTTCCAGGCCCAAGAGGCGGCCAACGCCGACATTCCCGATGCCGCCTGGCGGCAAGCCGCAGGGGGCGTGCACGGCGAGCACGACCTCCTGCTGCATCGCGCCCTCGCACCGGGCGAGGCGCTGCAAACGTGGTCGCGGTTATCCGCCGTGCGCACAACCCGAGCCGGCACCAAGGTGGTGCTGCACATCGAGCAATTCGACTCCGGCGGGACGCTGGTCGTCGAACAGTGGTGGACCACCGTGCTGCTCGGCCTGCACGGCGTCGCCGACATTGGCTCAATGCCCGCCGATCACCGGATTCCGGATGAGGCCAGGACCCATCCACTGGGATCCCGAGTCCAGCACATCGACGGACAAATCGCGCATCGCTATGCCGAGGTATCGGGAGACTGGTCGGCTCACCACTTTGACATTGACGCCGCGCGCCGCACCGGCTTCGACTTCTTATTCACCCATGGGCTGTGCACGATGGCGATCTGCACGCACCATGTGTTGGCGTTGGCGGGCGTGGACGACCCCGGCCGCGTACGCCGCGCGGCGGTGCGCTTTGCCGCGCCAACTCCCTTGGGCGTCGATCTCACGGTCAGCGCGTTCGGCATCGACGATCGGTCGATCGGGTTCGAGGCTAGCTGTGACGGCACGCCCGTCATCACGCACGGACGGTTGGAGTTCCGGGACTGAGCGATTCACCTTGCCATGTTGGCGAAGCGCGACAAGTGCAGCTGGTGCGCGACGGTGACCGTCTTGGTCGGGCCATTGCGGTGCTTGGCGAGAATGAAGTCCGCCTCTCCCCCGCGCGGATCGTCACGCTCGAACGCGTCCGGCCGGTGCAGAAGGATCACAACGTCAGCATCTTGTTCTAAAGAATTGTGTAGATTAATTCCATTTGCGACGAAATTGTGTGTGCCACTTACAGTTCCGTCATAGACGTCCTGCTCACCGATGCTAGTGATCTCGACGATACGATCCCAAAAGACATCACTTGTCGCAAGCGCATGGATGTCAGTGTCGTCAAGTAACGCCGCCATCCTGTGGAGCAGTGACCGGCCCGGCGCATGTCGCAGTCGTGCCTCGCAAAACCGCGCCTTCAGCGCGACTTTAAGCTCGGCGCTTGAAAAAGCGTTGCGCGCCACGACTTCCCGAACTTTGGCCCAAACCTCAACAGGCACAGTATCCGCACCCGGCCGACGGACGCGTGGTTGCAGCTGTTGGAGCACATATTCCGCAGACTTGCCGCGCGCTCCGTGTACACCAACCTTGGTCAGAAACGCAGTTTGATTCCCCGACCTGTCAATCCATAAGTGCCAGCAGTCGCGATAACCCGCCTTGCGCACTCGTGAAATCCGGCTCTGAACACCCAGACGCAGTAGCAGCTGAGCGACATCATCGATGAGACGGCGGCTGGTCGACGCGTAATAGATCTTCGCCTGGCCGGCGACGTGCTCCCATCGAACTGAGCCATCCGTGGCCCACAGATGCCGCAGGAACAATGCCACCTGGTCGTTGGGCGCACGAAATACGGCCTCCGGCACGAACTTTTCGTAACTCCGCTTGCCAAACAAACCCAGGCCATCCAACCACGCGGCGATCGGGTTGCGCCGGCCACGGGCCAATCGCTCCGGCGACGGCAACCGCAGCGTCGTCACGCGTGCCGCCGGGTAGTCATCGCGAACCGCCTTCACGCCGAAGTGCGCGGCCGAGATCGTCACCGCGGCCAGGTTCGCCTCGTCGATCGATGCGTAGCGAATCGGCTGGCGCTTCACACACGACCCGTCGCCGATCATGTGGGCGAGCAGCATCACCTCGCGGTCGTCCATCCGCTGCGTGTCGACCGGCTCGGGAACCCGCCGGGGTGCGGCGATGCGATCGCCAACCTTGAGTTGCTCCAACGGTGTCCAACCATCCAGCTTCATGAACGGATGGTTACCGGTGGCCTCGACCTCGCGGCCCGACGCCAGGCGAAGCCGGAACACCTCCTTGCGACCGCTCGGAAACACGTTCGTCATCGGCCGCGCGACCATGCGCAGCTGCTCGTCCAGCGACCACACCAGCGGACGCTCGCCCGTCCGCATCAGCTCACCAAACGTGACCTCGGCGCCCGTGTCGGCGCGCAGGATCCGCGTCGATGCGGTCAGACAGCCCGACTCGCGAAGGTCGGACAGCATCGGCTTCTTGTCAGTGCGTTGCTCGGGACCGCGGTTCAGCTGACTGATCGCCACCACCGGAACTTCGAGCTCTTTCGCCAAAAGTTTGAGGTGTCTTGAGAATTCGGAGACTTCCACCTGGCGCGACTCGTGCTTCTTGCCTGACGTCATCAACTGCATGTAGTCGATCACGACCAGCCGCAGGTCCGCCTTCTGCCGCAGCCGGCGCGCCTTGGCCCGGATCTCCATCATGGTCAGGTTGGGCGAGTCGTCGATGTACAGTGGCGCCTCGCTGATTTCGCTCATCCGGCGCGCCAGCCGCGTCCAGTCGTCATCGCTCATGCGGCCCGAACGCATATCGGCCAGTTTGATTTTCGCCTCGGCCGACAGCAGCCGCATCACGATCTCGGACTTGCTCATCTCCAGCGAGAAGATGACGCTGGCCAACCGGTGCTTGATCGAACACGACCGCATGAAGTCCAGGCCAAGGGTCGAATTGTGCGTCGGCACCATTCCCGGGCCGGCCAGATAAAGACTCGCGGCGTTGTCCACCTGGACGCAACGCACCGGCACGCTGTCGACCCGGCGCACCGAGTCGATCTGCAATAGGGGGGCTAACAAGGCGGTCGTGGTTCCAAGGGTGCCGTAGCGCGACGTCGCCCCAGCCGCTGCAATCGTGTCCCAGCCGGACCGCAACTGAGCCGATGTCCGGACGCCACGAGTTGTGGGCCATTGGTGCGCGGCGTCGGCGACAATCACTGTGCCGTCGGAGAACTCAACCTCGTAGCACGGCCGTCCCAGCATGACTTCGGTTGCGGCGACCACCCGCGTCGGCCGCCCGTCGGCGTCGAGCAACTCATCGCCGACGGCGACGTCACCCATCGTCGTCCAGCCGGCCGGCGTCGGCAGCGGCGTATCCAGTGCCAGCGCCTTACCCACGCCGGGTCGCGCCGCCACGATGATCATCTGTCCGGGATGCAGGCCGTTGGTCACCTCGTCGAGCTCGGTGAAACCGGTCAGCACGCCGCGGGACACGCCACCGCTGGACGCGATGGCGTCGATCTCGTCCATGGTCGGCTGCAGCAGGTCCTCGAGGGGAACGAAGTCCTCGGACATCCGGCGGTCGGCCACGTCGTAGATTTCGGCCTGGGCGCGGTCGACGATCTCGGCCACGTCGGCGCCCTCGGCGCCCGCATAGCCGTATTGCACGACCCGCGTCCCGGCCTCCACCAGCCGCCGCAGCAGCGCCTTCTCGGCGACGATGCCGGCGTAGTAGCCCGCGTTGGCTGCCGTCGGCACCGTCGAGATCAGCGTGTGCAGATACGGGGCGCCGCCGATGCGGCGCAGCATGCCGCGGCGGTCCAGTTCGGCGGCCACCGTCACCGCGTCGGCCGGCTCCCCGCGGCCGTAAAGGTCGAGGATCGCGTCGTAGACGTTCTGGTGCGCGGGGCGGTAGAAGTCGCCGGGCCGCAGCCGCTCCAGCACGTCGGCGATGGCGTCCTTGCTGAGCAGCATGCCGCCCAGCACCGACTGCTCCGCGGCCAGATCCTGCGGTGGCTGACGACCGAACTCTTCGTTGGGCGGCGGCGAGCCCATGCCTGGCGCGAGGTCATCGACGACCGCCACGGACTCTCACCTCCCCTAGCACGAGTACCCGAACATATATTCGAACCGACGTTCAGAGCTTAAGTCAAGGCGCCGACACCCAACGACCACATGGACCCATATCGCATCGCGCCGGGACGACGGTAAACGTTGCTGGCCAGTACTTAAAGGGGCCGTTGTTCATAACGTTGTGCATCGTGTGTGCATATCCTTCGACACCTGTGTTGAGCGGGGTGTGGAGAACCTGTGGATTAATTCGAGACGCTGCGACATCACTGCTGATAAGGGTCGTACAACTCGTGCCGTTTGGTGTGGACAAGAATCTCTACGGCGTGTCGTCGCAGGTTACTGCGTCGGGCGTGTTGGCTTTCGGCCATATTTTCGGCGAGTTACCAGGTGGTTAAGAGCTGCCCTCGGCGGTACCCCCGAAAGAGTTCGCCAGCCGAGCAAACTCGGCGGCTTTAAAAAGCCGCGCCGAAGCGCGCGCAGGCGCCAAACGCCCGAAGGCGGCCGATCCTCGGCCGCCTTCCGGAAGGGAGCAAACGCTACTTAGTTAGCTATCCGCCACGACGTCGAGCGCGACGTCGGCGTCGATCTCGGGGTGCAGGTGCACCGAGACCGCATACGTGCCGACGGCCTTGATGTGCGTCTTGGGCAGCCGGACGACCCGCTTGTCGAGGTTGGGTCCACCGGCCTTCTTGATGGCCGCGACGATGGCACCGGCGGTCACCGAACCGAACAGCTTGCCCGTGTCGCCCGCGGCCTTCACCGGCAGCGTGACGGGCCCGAGCGCATCGATCGCCGACTTGATTTCGTTGGCGTGCTCGAGGTCGCGCACGGTCTTGGTCTCGCGGGCCCGGCGAATCTCGTCGGCCTGCTTCTGCGCGCCGCGCGAGGCCAGGATCGCCAAGCCTCGCGGGAGCAGGAAGTTGCGGCCGTACCCGTCCTTGACCTCGACCGCGTCGCCGACGGTCCCGAGGTGGTCGACGTCAGCCGTCAGAATCAGCTTCATTGTTCTTTCGTACTTTCGGTTGGCTCTCGGCGGCTAGCGCGTCGAGGAGGTGAACGGCAGCAGGGCCACCTCGCGCGCGTTCTTCACCGCGATGGCGATGTCCCGCTGGTGCTGAACGCAGTTCCCGGTCACCCGGCGCGCGCGGATCTTGCCGCGCTCGCTGATGTAGGTGCGCAACAGCGTGGTGTCCTTGTAGTCGATCGCTTGACCCTTTTTGGCGCAGAAGACGCATTTGCGCGCCTTGATCGGCTTTTCCGGAGCCGGGCGCCGCTTGGTGGACTTGGCCATGTCTGTCTTTCTTTCCTTTTGTTGCTGGTCTGAAGTATTTGGTTTAGAAGGGTGGCTCGTCGTCGCCGCCGGCGAAGGACCCCGAGGCCGGGGCGCTGCCCCACGGGTCGTCCCCCGACCCGCCACTCGGCTGGGCCGCCGGGGCCGCCGCCGCCGGGCGCGAGCCGCCGCCCCCGCCGAAGCCGCCGCCCCCGCCGCCGCTGCGGCTGGCCTTGTTGACCTTGGCGGTGGCGTACCGAAGCGAGGGGCCGATCTCGTCGACCTCGACCTCGACGACGGTGCGCTTCTCGCCCTCACGAGTCTCGAACGAACGCTGCTTGAGCCGGCCGGTGACGATCACCCTGGCGCCACGAGTGAGGCTCTCCGCGACGTTCTCGGCTGCCTCCCGCCAGATGTTGCACCGCAGGAACAGCGCCTCGCCGTCCTTCCATTCCCCGCTCTGCCGGTCGTAGATCCGCGGCGTCGAGGCCACGGTGAAGTTCGCGACGGCGGCACCCGAGGGAGTGAACCGCAGTTCGGGGTCCGCCGTCAGGTTGCCGACAACGGTGATGGTGGTGTCACCAGCCACAATTTCCTCCTCGGTCCGCCTTCACAGATATGTTCCGGCTGAGCCTACGCAGCTCCGACGACACTCGGAACTCAGTGCTTGTCGGTGCGCATCACCTTGGTGCGCAGCACCGACTCGTTGAGGCTGAGCTGGCGGTCGAGCTCGGACACCGTCGCCGGCTCGGCCTTCAGGTCGACGACGACGTAAATGCCCTCGGCGTGCTTGGCGATCTCGTAGGCCAAGCGGCGCTTGCCCCAGATGTCGACCTTGTCGACGGTCCCGCCATCCTTGCGGACGACGTTGAGGAACGTCTCCAAGGACGGGGCAACGGTGCGTTCGTCGAGCGTGGGGTCAAGAATGACCATGATTTCGTATGGACGCATGGAAACCTCACCACCTCCTCTGGTCTGTACGGCCGCGGTCGGTCCGCGGCAGGAGGGTCGCCTGCGTCGGCAACCGCCCCAGGGTACCGGACGCGGGGCCCGCCCGAAAAATCGTCCGCCGGCTGGCTCACTTGCGGCGTTCGGAGTATTCCTTGGCCCTGGCCCGCGTCGCGTCGTCGGCCTTGGCGAGCGACCCGGAATCGAACGGCGGCTGCGGGTCGTACTCGATCAACAATTGAGCGGCCTGCGCGGCCTCTCGGTCGACGAGCAGCTCGACCAACCGAAGGGCCATGTCGATGCCGCTCGACACCCCGGCGGCGGTGATGATTCGCTGCGGCAGATGCTCGACAACTCGTTCGGGTACGTAGCGCGCGCCCAACTCGTTCAACAAATCCGCAGCGCTGAAATGGGTCGTCGCGGTGAGCCCGTCGAGCAGGCCGGCGGCGGCCAGCAACAGCGACCCGGTGCACACCGAGGTGGTGAACGTGGTGTTGGGATGCACCGATCCCAGCCAAGCCCGGATGGCGTCTCCGCCCGCGTCGCGGATCAGCTGGCGGGTCCCGATGCCGCCGGGCACCACCAGCACGTCGGGGGCGCCGACTTCGTCGAAGGCCGCGTCGCAGGCAACACCGAGCATGCCGTTTTCGGTGCGCACCTCGCCGCGTCGGTGCCCCACGAACACCACTTCGATGGACGGAATGCGCTGCAGCACTTCGTACGGACCCACGGCGTCCAGCGCGGTGAACCGCGGAAACAGTGGGATTGCCACGAGCGTCATGGCGCCACTCCCGTCGCTTCGGCTTCAGCTTCGGGGGCCGGCACCGCCGGTCGGCGTTGCCCCGGCGGCCGCAGGCGGTCGGGCAACCAGCCGGGCGGGGCGTCGGAGGCGCGATCGAAGGGGCCGCCCGATGGATCGTCGACGCGACCGCCCCAGCGCACCAGGTCCTCCTCGGGCCGGTAGATCTGCCGGAGGACAAGCGCACACAGCGCCACGACCGCGATGTCGCGCAACAACACCGTCGTGGTGAAGAACTGCTCGGGCAGCCCGCGGTTCGGGTTGCCGTACAGGTAGTACATCCGCGGCACCCATACCAGTGCGTCAATCGTCATCCACGCCAGCAGGATTCGGCGATGCGGCAGCGCCAGTACCGCCAACGGCACCAGCCACAACGAGAACTGGGGGCTCCACACCTTGTTGGTCAGCAGGAAGACCGCCACCACCAGGAACACCAGCTGCGCCAGCCGCGGGCGTCGCGGCGCGGTGAGTGCGACATACGCAATCGCGGCACAACACAGCGCGAACGACACCGCGACGACCCCGTTCAACACGGTCGGTGGCTGCCAGAATCCGAGCCGGGGATCGAATCCGCGCCAGCCGGTGAACGATTTCACCACGTTGTACAGCGAGTCCATGTCGTCGCCGCGTCGCGTGTTGAGCCGGAAGAACTCGGACCACCCACGCGGAAAGAGAACCAGCACAGGCAGATTCACCAGCAGCCAGGTCGCCGCAGCCGTCCCCGCCGTGCGTGCCAGCGCGCCGAGGCGACCGGTCCGGACACCCAGCACCAGCATCGGGCCCAGGAACAGCAGCGGATAGAGCTTGGCCGCGGCGCCCAACCCGATCAGCACTCCGGCCAACACCGGTTTGCGCCGCGCCCAGGCCAACAGCCCGCCCATCGCGAAAGCCGTTGCCAGGGCATCGAAGTTGGTGAATATCTGAAAGATCACCAATGGCGAGGCGGCCACCAGGGCGGCATCCCAGATGCGCCGGCCGGACAGCCCCGCGGTCGCCCAGACGGTCGCCAGCCAAGCCAGCGCCAGGCCGAACGCCGCGACGTCGAAGAACATCACCACCTCGGCTACCACCGGCAGCGGGGCAACCTTGCTCAGCGCGGTATAGGTCTTGGCCACCGCCATCGACACGTACTGGTAGACGCCGGTGAGCACCGGATACTCCATGTAGCGCACCGCGGGCCGGCCGTCGTAGCGCGTCTGCGGCGCACCGCTGCCGTCGGTCTCGATCCAACTCGACTTGTACGGAAACTTGCCCTGGCTCAACAACTCCGCACCGTAGAGCGGCACGGTGTCGGAGTAGCACAACTCGTAATAGGCGCGTTGGTTCTCCCAATTGGCGACCCGCTGATCGCCGGTCCCGGAGCCGCTGCTCTGCAGGCACGCCGCCTTGGTCGACCAGCCGAGCGCCAGGAACACCAGCGCGATCAGGAACATGACCCGCACCGGCGTCATCAGCCGCGTGCGGCCGATCAGCGCGTGCCGGCCCACCGGCCCCCCGACGACGTCGGCCAGCGCCGCGCCCAAAACGTCGGTGCGGCTGGGGCAATCGCGGTTGTCCGCGCTGCGGAGGTCGGCGGCCAGGGGCCGCGGTGAGATGGTCTTGTCCTGCTGCCGCGCGCCGGTCACGGCGACGGTGGCGGCGCTTGCGGGCCGCCCGGCGGGACGCCGGGGGGCTGGGGCCCGCCCGGTTGGGTGCCTCCGGGCGGCGGCGGCGCGTTGGTGATCGTCGTCGGCGGGCCGACCGGGATGGTGATGCCGGGCGCCACCTCGATGGTCGGTTGGATGACGGTCACCGCGGGCGGCGCCGGCGGTGGCGGCGCGGCGGGAACGCCTGCGTAGCCACCGATCTCGCTCGGCTTGGGGAAGGTCTCGTTGGGCGTCCCTTTCAGGGCGCCGTCCATGGTCGCCTTCCAAATGTCCGACGGCAGCCCGGAACCGTAGACCTCCGCGCCCGAGGCCGTCACCAGCGGCACGTTGTCCTGCACCGTGCCCACCCAGACCGCCGTCGACAGTGACGGGGTGTAGCCGACCATCCAGGCATCCTTGTTCGCCTGGGTGTCGCCCAGCTGCACGGTCCCGGTCTTGGCGGCCGAGGCCCGTCCGCCGGACAAGTTGTGGCCGCGCGAGTAGCCGGCGATCGGCGCCATCGCGGCGGTGACGTTGTCGGCGACGCCCTTCTCGATGCGGTTCTCGCCGTTGTTGTCCGAATTGCCGGCGTCGAACAGCACCTGGCCTTCGGCGTTGACGACCTTTTGCACCAGGTGCGGCCGGTGGTAGACGCCGGACGCAGCCAGCGTGGCGTACGCCGAGGCCATGTCGATGGGCCGGGTTTGGTACTGGCCCAGCACAATTCCGTTGTTGGGCGGTCCGCCCTTGCCATCCTCGGACAGCGTGTGCGCGACGCCGGGGAAGCTGGTCGCGACGCCCGCCTGGTGTGCGGCGTCGGCGACGGCCTGCGGTCCGCCCTTGAGCTTGAGCATCAGCCGGTAATAGGCGGTGTTGAGCGAAAGCTTCAGCGCCTCGGCGATATTGCAGGTCCCGCAGTTCTCGCCGTCGACGTTGGTGATCTTGATCCCGTCGACGGTGAGCGGGGAACTGTCGACCTGGTAGCCCAGGCCGATACCTTGTTGCAGCGCCGCAACGAGAGCGAACACCTTGAACGACGATCCGGTCTGCAGCCCGGCCTGAGCGAAGTCGAAACCGTTGGCGTCCGAACCGCCGTAGTAGGCCCGTATCGCGCCCGTGTGCGGGTCGATCGACACCGCCGCGGACCGCATGTCGGGGTCCTGCCCGTCAAGGTATTTCGACACCGCCTTCTCGGCGGCCTGCTGGGCCTTCGGGTCGATCGTCGTGGTGACCTGCAGCCCTTGAGTGTTCAGGGTCTGCTCGTCGATGTTGAAGAGCTCCATCAGCTCCTTGGTCACCTGGCGCTCGATCAGCCCGTTGGGCCCGGTGGTCTGGTTCTGCGCGCGCGCCTGGTCGGGCGGCAGTGTCGCCGGAAATACCTGCGCCGCACGGTCACTCGGCGACAGCGCCTTGGTTTCCACCATGCCGTCGAGCACCCAGTTCCATCGTTCCGCGGCGCCCTTCGGGTCGACGGCGGGGTCCAGCGAGGACGGCCGCCGGATCAGCGCCGCCAAGAGCGCGCCCTCGGAGACGGTGAGTTGATCGACCGGCTTGTCGAAATAGGCCTTGGCCGCCGCCGAAATGCCGTAGGCGCCCCGGCCGAAGTAGATGATGTTCAGATAGGCCTGCAGGACATCGTCTTTGGACCACTCCCCCGACATCTTGGTGGCGATGACCAATTCCTTGGCCTTGCGCATCAGCCCGCTGAAACCGTGCTGCGCCGAGCCGACGAGCGCGTTCTTCACGTACTGCTGGGTGATCGTCGAGCCGCCCTGCAGGTCGCCGCCGAACAGGTCGTTGTTGACCGCGCGCGCGAACCCGGTGAACGAAATGCCCGGGTTGGAATAGAAGTTGCGGTCTTCGGCGGCGATCACCGCCTGGCGCACATGCACCGGCACCTGGCTGATGTTGACGTCGACCCGGTTCCCTTCGGGCGGAATGATTTTGGCGATCTGGGAGCCGTCGCTAGCCAGGATGGTCGAGACCTGGTTGGTGCGGATGTTGCCGGGTTTGGGGACGTCGACGATGAAGTACGCCATGGCGAAGGTGACGATGGGCAGCAGCACCATCGCGGCCACGGAGATGTAGGCCGCGCGTCGCACCCACAACCAGTTGATCTGCCGGGTCCAGCTCCAATCCACCCCCGGCCTGGGGGCTCTGTCACCGGGCCCGCCGGGCCCACCGGGTCGCCCGGGCGGGAGCGGGGGCGGGGGCCCCTCGGGTGGGCGGCGCCCGGACATAGGCTCGCCGCGGCGCGGAGGCTTCGCGGTCGCCCGTCCGTCCATCGCGGCCTTGACCTCTTCGAGCGGGTCGCTTTGCAGAGGCGCGGACGCGGGGCGGTCCAGCGCGGCCTTCACCTCTTGGATCGGGTCGGGCCGCCGGGGGGCGCGGTCGTCGACGACGGGCGGCAGGATCGTGGTCAACCGGTCATCGGGCGGAACCGGGCGGCGACGGCCGGCCCCTGGGGTCGCGTCGCGCCGGTCCGGGTCAGGGTTTTCCGGCCGGTCGGTGCTCGCGTGCTTGCCCACGCGCTCAGTCGCCGATTCGTTCAGGTCACTGGGCGACTGGTCGTGGCGCCCTTCGTTACTCAATGGCCGTGCGGGCGCCGTTGCGCGCCGTCCGGGTGCCGCCGGTGCCTTTGGGGGGCCGGGCCGCACCCATCACGTACGACTTCACCAGGTGGTTCCAGCTGCAGGTTCGGCAGACCTCCACCACGTGTACGGAAAACTCCGGGAAGCGCGTCGCCAGCAGCACCAGCTCTTCGGCGGTGCGCGCCGAACCCGACACCGCGCCGAGGTGGTCGCCGAACACCCACGACACCAGGGTCAGCTGCTCCTTTCGGCAGATTGGGCACATCACCTGGCTCTGTTTCCCGTGAAATTTCGCGGCGCGCAGCAGATACGGGTTGGCATCACAGACCTCGGATACACCCGTGCGGCCCGAATAAACCTCGGCGAGCAGGGATCGCCGCCGAAGCGCGTAGTCCACCACTTGTCGCTGCAGTCGCACGCTGACCAGAGTACGTGGCCCCCCGCACCGCCGATACGCAACCGAGGCCGTTGCGGGCCCGAGCCGCGGCGATCGACCGTCGGCGTCCTGTGCCGAACCCGAACGCGACTTCTACGATCATCGGCGTGGCGAAATTGCTCGGGACGACACCGCTGCGCGGCGCGGCGACATCGACGACCCGCGCCAAGGACAGCGACCGGCAGGACGCCTGCCAGATTCTCGACAACGCCCTGAACGACGGCGAGATATCCAATCAAGAGCACCGGGAACGCGTCAGTGCGGCGACCAACGCGATCACCCTCGGCGATCTGCGGGCCTTGGTGGAGGACCTGCAGGGCGGCAGCGCCGGGTTGCAGTCGCCGGGCCGCGCGTCGTCGAAGCTGCCGACGTTCGGCGGGTGGGGCCGGCTGGCCGCCGCCTTCTTCGTGGCGGTACTGCTCGGCGTGGGCATCGGCTGGGGCCTCTACGGCAACACCGGCTCGCCGCTGGATTTCACGACGGATCCCGGAGCCAAGCCCGACGGTGTCGCCCCGGTGGTGCTGACCCCGCCCACGGAGCTGCTATCTGTCGGCGGCCTCACCGGCCTGATGGAGCAAACCCGCAAAAGGTTCGGCGACGCCATGGGATATCGGTTGGTGATTTATCCGACGTATGCGGTGCTCGACCGTCCCGACCCCGCCGACGACCGCCGAATGCTGGCCTACGACTACCGCGGCGGGTGGGGAGACCCGACCAGCTCGACGAAATCCGCCACCGACGGTCCCGTCGCGGTCGACCTCTCCAAGTTCGACATCGTCGCCACCGTCGGCCTCGTGCGAGGGGCCCCCGAAAGCCTCCGCATGAAGAAGGCCGACGTCAAAACTACGTATTTGGTGATCGAGCCGGCGACGGACCCCACCACCCCGGGTTCGCTCTCGCTGTCGGTGTACGTATCGGGCGACTATGGCGGCGGGTACATCGTTTTCGCAGGTGACGGCACCATTAAGCGGGTAAATCTGCCGTCATAGCGGTCACCTCGGTGCTGTGACGAATAGCGCACCAACGACAGGTAGTGTTGTGGCAAATATATCGAGACGATACGATGACGCGAGGCGTCGGACCGTTAAGTCTGTCAAAGCAACCAGCCATACCTAGCCATCTCGAGGGGGTGTATCGATGCTTGAGCTCGCCATCTTGGGCCTCCTGATCGAATCGCCCATGCATGGGTATGAACTACGTAAACGGTTGACGGGCCTGCTCGGCGCGTTCCGGGCGTTTTCGTACGGATCGCTGTACCCGGCCCTGCGGCGCATGCAGGTCGAAGGGCTGATCGCCGAGGACGCCGCGCCGGCCGGCACCCCGGTTCGGCGGGCGCGTCGGGTCTACCAACTGACCGACGCGGGCCGGCAACGCTTCGCTGAGCTGGTGGCCGACACCGGTCCGCACAACTACACCGACGACGGCTTCGGGGTGCACCTGGCGTTCTTCAACCGGACGCCGGCGGAGGCACGGATGCGCATCCTGGAAGGCCGCCGCCGCCAGGTGGAGGAGCGCCGCGAAGGTCTTCGCGAAGCGGTGGCGCGGGCAAGCAGCTCGTTCGACCGCTACACCCGCCAACTGCACCAGCTCGGGCTCGAGTCCAGCGAGCGCGAGGTCAAGTGGCTCAACGAGCTCATCGCGGCGGAGCGGGCGATGCCCGGCCTCACCGAACAGACGTGAAACCCCTGCACGAAACCGGCAACGAGAACACCTAAGTCAGAAGTAATTGAAGTTAGGAGAACGCCCTATGAGTGACCACAAGCCGTTCGGGGCGCCCGAGGCGTCGACAGAGGTACGAGTCGCCATCGTCGGCGTCGGAAACTGTGCCTCGTCGCTGGTTCAGGGCGTGCAGTACTACCTCGACGCCGACGAGACCCACACGGTGCCCGGCCTGATGCATGTGAAGTTCGGCCAGTACCACGTCCGCGACGTGAAGTTCGTGGCCGCGTTCGACGTGGACGCCAAGAAGGTCGGGTTCGACCTGTCGGAGGCGATCTTCGCGTCGGAGAACAACACCATCAAGATCGCCGACGTGCCGCCCACCAACGTGACGGTGCAACGCGGCCCGACCCTCGACGGCATCGGCAAGTATTACGCCGACACCATCGAGCTGTCCGACGCCGAGCCGGTCGACGTGGTCAAGGTGCTCAAGGAGAACAACGTCGACGTGCTGGTGTCCTACCTCCCGGTGGGCTCCGAGGAGGCCGACAAGTTCTACGCGCAGTGCGCGATCGACGCGGGCGTGGCGTTCGTCAACGCGCTGCCGGTGTTCATCGCCTCGGACCCGGTGTGGGCCAAGAAGTTTGCGGACGCGGGCGTCCCGATCGTCGGCGACGATATCAAGAGTCAGGTCGGCGCCACCATCACCCACCGCGTGATGGCCAAGCTGTTCGAGGACCGCGGCGTGCAGCTGGACCGCACCATGCAGCTCAACGTCGGCGGCAACATGGACTTCCTCAACATGCTGGAGCGCGAGCGGCTGGAGTCCAAGAAGATCTCCAAGACGCAGGCGGTGACCTCGAACCTGCAGCGCGAGTTCAAGACCAAGGACGTGCACATCGGGCCGTCCGACCACGTGGGCTGGCTCGACGACCGTAAGTGGGCGTACGTGCGGCTGGAGGGCCGAGCGTTCGGCGACGTGCCGCTGAACCTGGAGTACAAGCTCGAGGTGTGGGACTCGCCGAACTCGGCCGGGGTCATCATCGATGCGGTGCGGGCGGCCAAGATCGCCAAGGACCGCGGCATCGGCGGCCCGGTCGTGCCGGCGTCGGCCTACCTGATGAAGAGCCCGCCGCAACAGCTGCCCGACGACGTCGCGCGGGCGCAGCTCGAAGAGTTCATCATCGAGGGGTAACTCTCCTTGCACCGGTGTGCGGTGGGGTCGCGTCGAGCGGCCTCACCGCACAATGGTTTTTGGCGGCGTTCACGTGCGCTGACGGCGGCGCGTGTGCAGTGAAGGCTTTCGGAGTGAGCTGAGGGCGGAAAATCCGAGAAATCCGCGCCCTGAATGCACGCGCAAAACCCTGGACGCACGCCGGGCGCCCCAAAGTAGTGTCTTTAGACCGTGACCGAGATATCTGAGGACCGACTGGCGGAACTGTCGGAGTTCTCGCTGCTTTCCGAAAACGCTGAGCAGGCCGGCGTTCCCGGTCCACTGCCCGACGTGGAGCGCGTCGAGTCGGGCGCCGCGGAACGCAAGATCAGCGCGCTGCGCTGGGGCGCTCCCTCATTGGACCGTCCCCCGCGCATTGTCTTCCTGCACGGCGGCGGGCAAAACGCGCACACCTGGGACACCGTGATCGTCGGTCTCGGCGAGCCGGCGCTCGCGGTCGATTTGCCCGGGCATGGGCATTCGGCATGGCGCGAGGACGGCGACTACTCCCCGCAGCTGAACGCCGACGCCCTGGTGCCGGCGCTGCGCGAGCACGCGGCGGGCGCCGACGTCGTCGTCGGCATGTCGCTGGGCGGGCTGACCGCGGTCCGGCTGGCCGCGGTGGCGCCCGAACTCGTGAACGAACTCGTCCTGATCGACGTAACCCCGTCGGCGTTGCAACGCCACTCCGAGCTGACCAAGGAGCAGCAGGGCACCGTGGCGCTGATGCAGGGTGAGCGGGAGTTCCCCAGCTTCCAGGCCATGCTGGACCTGACCGTCGCGGCCGCACCGCACCGAGAGGTCAAGGCGCTGCGCCGCGGCGTGTTCCACAATTCCCGCCGCCTCGACAACGGCAACTGGTCCTGGCGCTACGACGCGATCCGCGTCTTCCCCGACTTCACCGGCCTGTGGGACGACGTCGACGGGCTGTCGGCACCCGTCACGCTCATCCGCGGCGGCTCGTCGGGCTTCGTCACCGACGAGGACGCGGCCGAATTGGGCAGGCGTGCAAGCAATTTCCGCGCGGCACACGTCGTCGACAATTCGGGCCATTCCGTGCAGAGCGACCAACCGCGCGCGCTGATCGAGATCCTGCGCGGGGTGCTCGACGCGAGCTGAGCCTACGGTGGGTGTTATGACCCGCGCCAACGACGATGCAGCGGGGGTACCCCCAGCCGCGAAGCGGCGAGGGGGACGCAGCGATGAGGAGGAGTGGCGCCTATGACTTCCGACCGTCCCGTTCGTATCGGCGTGCAATTGCAGCCGCAGCACGCCCCACAGTATGGCCAGCTTCGCGACGCGGTTCGCCGCTGCGAAGACATCGGCGTCGACATCGCCTTCAACTGGGACCACTTCTTTCCGCTCTACGGCGATCCCGACGGCCCGCATTTCGAATGCTGGACGATGCTCGGGGCCTGGGCCGAACAGACGTCTCGCATCCAAATCGGTGCGCTGGTGACGTGCAACTCCTATCGCAATCCCGAATTGCTGGCCGACATGGCACGCACCGTCGACCACATATCCGCGGGGCGACTCATCCTGGGCATCGGTTCCGGCTGGAAGCAAAAGGATTACGACGAGTACGGCTACGAATTCGGCACCGCCGGCAGCCGCCTCGACGACCTCGCGGCCGCGCTGCCGCGGATCAAGGAGCGGCTGGCCAAGCTGAACCCGGCGCCGACCCGCGACATCCCCGTGCTCATCGGGGGCGGGGGCGAACGCAAGACCCTGCGGCTGGTGGCCGAGTACGCCGACGTCTGGCACAGCTTCAGCTCGGCCGACGAGCTGCCGGCCAAGTCCGCCGTGCTGGAGCGGCACTGCGCCGACGTCGGCCGGGATCCGGCCGCGATCGAACGGTCGGCCGCGGTCAACGGGGACGTTTCGGGCGGCGGCCTCGTCGCCAACGCCGAGACGCTGGTGAACCTCGGCGTCACGACGCTGACCGTCGGGTGCGACGGCCCCGATTACGATCTGGGCGCGGCGGAGGCGTTATGCAAGTGGCGCGATGGACGTTAAGGGTCGCCGCCTGAAAATTCGTTCCCCGTTTTGCCTCCGATTCATCCACCAAAGAGCTGAACGCCGCGCCAAGACATGAGAAACTCTCTGCGCTAGGTGGACCGAACCGGTTGGAAAGGCACTCAAGAAACGGATGCCAAAAAAATACGGGGTCAAAGAAAAGGACCAGGTTGTTTCGCACATTCTCAACCTGGTTCTGACGGGGAAACTGCGCAGTGGCGACCGCGTCGATCGCAACGAGATTGCGGTTGGGCTAGGGGTCAGCCGAGTGCCAATTCAAGAGGCCCTCGTACAACTGGAACACGACGGCATCGTGTCCACCCGCTATCACCGGGGCGCCTTCGTCGAGCGGTTTGACGAGGCCACCGTGCTCGAACACCACGAACTCGACGGCCTGCTCAACGGCATCGCCTCGGCGCGCGCGGCCACCAACCCCACGCCCCGGATCCTGGGACAACTCGACGCGCTGATGCGCTCGCTGCGCTCCGCGAGGGAATCTCGCGCCTTTTCGGACCTCGCCGGGGAATACCGGCGCACGATCAACGACGAATACGCGGGGCCGCGGCTGCACGCCACGATCCGCGCTTCGCAAGACCTCATCCCCCGCGTCTTCTGGATGACCTACCAGTGCAGCCGCGACGACATGTTGCCGTTCTACGAAGACGAGACCTCCGCAATACACCGGCGCGACCCGGAGGGCGCGCGGGCCGCGTGCGTCGGCCGGTCGAACCTGATGGCCCAGACCATGCTCACCGAGCTGTTCCGCCGCAGGGTGTTCTCCGCGCCGGATGACATCGGCCAAGTCGTTGCGGGCCCGCTTCGGGTACTGGCCGGCGCGGAGGCCGCCGAGGACGAGCCGTCGATCGCGCTGTAGATCTCTTTTCGGCGCGCCATGTTGCCCGGTGTGCCGATACGGTAGCCGTGATGAGTTTGCGCCTGGACCGGCGTCCCATGTGCCGAAAGCTCTTCGCACTGGCCACGACAATGCTGATTGTCTGCGGCCTGACACTGGCCGCACCCGCCGCCGCCGACTGGAATCAGTGCGCGCCAGCCGGCCTGGACAGCGCCCGCGTCCTGCCGAAGGATCTGACCGAGCACCCGTCCACGGACGACGACGACCGGGCGACCACGGCCACCGTCCAACCGCTCGGCTCGGTGGACACCGGCGCGTTGGGGCTGGGGACACCGGGCCTCCTGACGGTCGGCACACTGTCGGACGCCCCGCCCAACATCTGCATCAATCCGACCGGCGATTTCAGCGGCTTCGACAACCAGCTATTGCGCGCGATCGCAGCCAAGCTCGGCCTCCAAGTCCGCTTTGTCAGCACGGACTTCTCCGCACTGCTCGCGCAGGTGGCGTCGCGGCGCTTCGACATCGGCTCGGCATCGGTGAAGGCCACCGATGCGCGCCGCCGCACGGTTTCGTTTACCAATGGATACGACTTCGGCTTCTATTCGCTCGTGGTCCCGCCCGGTTCGACGATCCACAATTTCAGCGACCTCGCGGCCGGCCAGCGCATCGGCGTCGTCCAGGGCACTGTCGAGGAGTCGTATGTCGTCGACCACCTGCATCTGCAGCCGGTGAAGTTTCCCGGCTTCGCCACCCTCTACGCGAATCTCAAGACCCGCCAGCTCGACGCGTGGGTGGCGCCCGGAACCCTGGCGTCGACCATAATTCGGCCGAGCGACCCGGCGGTGGTTGTGGCGAACACCTTCAGCCGAGGCAGTTTCGTGGCCTTTGCGGTCGCCAAGGACAACCAGCCGTTGATCGATGCGCTGAATTCGGGGCTGGACGCCGTCATCGCCGACGGCACCTGGGCGAACCTGTACTGCCAGTGGGTGCCACGGACGATGCCGCCCGGCTGGAAACCCGGGTCCAAAGCGGTCCCCGCCCCACACCTGCCGGACTTCGCGGCGATCGCCGCGAGCCACCACCGCGAGCCGGTGAGCCCGGGCGCGCCGATGTCGACGCTGGACCAGTTGCGTGAGTCGTTCTTCGACTGGGATCTGTACCGGCAGGCCATCCCGGTGCTGCTCACCGTCGGTCTGCCCAACACGATGATCCTGACCAACAGCGCGCTGGTTATCGGTCTGGCGCTGGGAATGCTGCTGGCAATGGCGGGAATCTCGCATTCGCGCTGGCTGCGCTGGCCGGCGCGGATCTACACCGACATTTTCCGCGGTCTTCCCGAAGTGGTGATCATCCTGATCATCGGGATGGGCATCGGGCCGTTGGTCGGCGGGCTGACGCATAAGAATCCCTACCCGTTGGGGATCGCCGCTTTGGGATTGATGGCCGCGGCCTACATCGGCGAGATTCTGCGCGCGGGCATTCAAAGCGTCGACCCCGGCCAACTGGAGGCCTCCCGCGCGCTCGGGTTCAGCTACGCGGCCGCGATGCGTCTGGTGGTTGTGCCGCAGGGCATCCGGCGGGTGCTGCCGGCGCTCGTCAACCAGGCCATCGGGTTGTTGAAGGCCTCCGCGTTGGTGTACTTCCTCGGCCTGGTCGCTCAGCAGCGTGAGCTGTTTCAGGTGGGCCGAGACCTCAACGCGCAGACCGGCAGCCTGTCGCCGTTGGTGGCGGCCGGTCTCTTCTACCTGATATTGACCATTCCGTTAACGCATTTGGTGAACTACATCGACGGCCGGCTCCGCCGTGGCCGCCCAGCCGGTAAGCCCGAAGGCCACGACCCTCTGCTCGCAACGCCGTTGAGCCAGGAGATGACATGACGGCGGGTGTCGCTCACCGTCCGCCAGTATCGTTGGCGGCCAGGGACATTCACCAAACCCTCGGCGGTAACCTGGTGCTGCGCGGCGTCGATCTCGAGGCCCCCGCGGGCACGACCGTCGCCGTCATCGGACCGTCCGGTTCCGGCAAGTCGACGCTGTTGCGCACCCTGAATCGCCTGAACGAGCCCGACAGCGGCGACATCCTGCTGGACGGCCGGTCGGTGTTGCGCGACGATCCCAACGAGCTGCGCCAGCGCATCGGCATGGTGTTCCAGCACTTCAATCTGTTCCCGCACCTGTCCGTTTTGAAAAATGTTGCGCTGGCGCCCCGCAAGCTGCGGCGGCTCTCCGCGGACGCCGCCCGGGACCTCGCGCTGGCTCAGCTGGACCGAGTTGGCCTGAAGCACAAGGCCGATGCCCGCCCCGGCATGCTGTCCGGTGGCCAACAACAACGGGTCGCCATCGCCCGCGCGCTGGCCATGGCCCCGCAGGTGATGTTCTTCGACGAGGCGACCTCGGCGCTTGATCCCGAAATGGTCAAGGGGATTCTGCAACTCATCGCCGATCTCGGCGCCGATGGCATGACGATGATCGTCGTCACCCACGAAATGGGCTTTGCCCGGTCGGCATCCGACACCGTCGTTTTCATGGATCGCGGCAAGGTCCTGGAATGCGGGCCGCCGGAGCAGATATTCGCGGCCGCCAAGACGGAGCGCCTACAGCGGTTCTTGTCCCAAGTGCTTTGAAATGTCGATAACTGGTCCGGAATAGCTCCCTTGTACGCCACGCATATCGGGTTAGACTGCCGACTTATGGCGGACAGCGAATCCACCGCACCAGAGGTGACGGAGCTTGCGGAAGGTTTGCACCGCGCGCTGTCCAAATTGTTTTCGATTCTGCGCCGCGGCGACCCCAGTGGGGTCGTGGCCGGCGACCTGACCCTGGCTCAGCTGTCCATCCTGATCACGCTGCTCGATCAGGGCCCCATCCGGATGACCGACCTGGCCGCGCACGAACGGGTGCGCACCCCGACCACGACGGTGGCGATCCGCCGGCTGGAGAAGATCGGGCTGGTGAAACGCTCGCGCGACCCCTCCGACCTGCGCGCGGTGCTCGTCGACATCACGCCGCGCGGACGCGCCGTGCACGGCGAATCGCTGGCCAACCGCCACGCCGCGCTGGCAGCGATGCTCAGTCAGCTGCCCGAGTCCGACCTGAACACCCTGGCACGGGCGCTGGCGCCGCTGGAACGCCTGGGCTGTGGCGAATCGCCTCCCGCCGGGGAGCCTCCGGCGCGCAAACAGGCCTGAAAGTGGCTGATCCCCAAGGGGATTGATCGCTTCCGTAGACTGATTTCATGCCCACCGCACTCATCACCGGCGCGAGCGGCGCTATCGGTTCAGCGATAGCCGAGGCTCTGTCGGCGACACACACTCTGCTGCTGGCGGGCAGGTCCTCCGATCGGCTCGACGCTGTCGCGGAGCGGCTCGGAGCCACCACTTTTCCGCTCGATCTGACCGACCCCGACGAGATCGAGGCCGGCTGCGAAATCGTCGACGAGCTCGACGTGTTGGTGCACAACGCGGGGGTGTCCATCCCGGGCCACGTCGCCGAGTCCAACGTCGACGAGTGGCGCGCCACCTTCGCCGTGAACGTCTTCGGGGTAGTCGACCTGACGCTGGCCCTGCTGCCGGCGCTGCGGCGGGCCCGCGGTCAGGTGGTGTTCATCAATTCCGGTGCGGGGCGCGCTGTTTCACCGGGCATGGCCTCGTATTCGGCCAGCAAGTTCGCGTTGCGGGCCTTCGCCGATTCGCTGCGCGCCGACGAGCCGGATCTGCGGGTGACCACGATCTATCCCGGCCGCACCGATAGCGCCATGCAACGCGAACTCGTCGCGTTCGAAGGCGATCGGTACGAGCCGGCGAACTACCTGCGGCCCGAAACGGTCGCGGCGGCGGTTGCCAACGCCGTGGCCACGCCGCCCGACGGTCACGTCCACGAAGTGGTGCTGCGGCCGCGCAAACACTGACCGCCGCGCGCTAGACGACCAGGTTGACCAGCCGGCCGGGAACCACGATCACCTTTCGCGGGGCGGCGCCGGCCAAGAACGCCTGCACCTTCTCGTCTCCCATGGCCGCGGCCTTCAGCGTGTCGTCATCGGCGTCGGCGGCCACCACGACCCGCCCACGCACCTTGCCGTTCACCTGCACCGGGTATTCGACGGTGTCCTCGACGAGGTAGGTCGGGTCGGCCGCGGGGAAGGGCCCGTGCGCCAACGACGCGGTGTGACCCAGCCGCAACCAGAGCTCCTCGGCCAGGTGCGGGGCGAGCGGTGCCAGCATCAGCACCAGCGGCTCGACCGCCGCGCGCGGCACGGAGTCGCGGTGCTCCTTGGTGAGGTGGTTGGTGTACTCGATCAGCTTGGCCGCCGCGGTGTTATTGCGCAGCGCCGCATAGTCTTCCGAGACTCCGGCGATGGTTCGGTGCAGCGCCCGCAGGGTGTCGGTGCCCAACGGGCCGGTGTCGTCGGCCACCCGCGTCCCGCCGGTCTGCTCGTCGATCACCAGGCGCCACACCCGCTGCAGGAAGCGGTGCGCACCGACCACGTCCTTGGTGGCCCACGGCCGGGATGCCTCCAAGGGGCCCATCGACATCTCGTACACCCGCAGCGTGTCCGCGCCGTATTCGTCGCAGATCTCGTCCGGCGATATCGAATTCTTCAGGCTCTTACCGATCTTCCCGAATTCCTGGAAGACTTCGACCTCGCCGTCGGGCCCCGGATAGAAGAATCCGCCGCCGCGTTCGACGACCTGCTCCGCCGGCACATACGACCCGCGGGAATCGGTGTATGCGAAGGCCTGGATGTAACCCTGGTTGATCAGGCGGCGGTACGGCTCCCGCGAGCTGACATGACCCAGGTCGTATAGCACCTTGTGCCAGAACCGCGCATACAGCAGGTGCAACACCGCGTGTTCGGCGCCGCCGACGTACAGGTCGACGCCGCCGGGATCCTGCGCTCCATACTGGGCCGGGCGCGGGCCCATCCAGTAGGCCTCGTTTTCCTTGGCGCAGAAGCGTTCCGAGTTGTGCGGGTCGGTGTAGCGCAGCTCATACCAGGAGCTGCCGGCCCACTGCGGCATCACGTTCGTGTCGCGGGTGTAGGGCCTCAGGCCGTTGCCCAGGTCGAGCTCGACGTGCACCCAGTCGGTCGCCTTGCCCAACGGCGGCGACGGCTCGCTGCCGGCGTCGTCGGGGTCGAACAACACCGGAGAGTAGTCGGGCACGTCGGGCAGCTCGACCGGCAGCGCCACCTCGTCGAGCGCGTGCGGCCGTCCTTCGCTGTCGTAGACGATGGGGAACGGCTCGCCCCAGTACCGCTGCCGGGCGAAAAGCCAGTCGCGCAGCTTGAATTCGATGCGCGCCCGGCCGCGGCCGTCGGCCTCCAGGCGGGCGGTGATCGCTTCCTTGGCCGCGGGCACGTCCATGCCGTCGAGGTAGCCGGAGTTGACCAGCACACCGTCGCCCGCGTGCGCCGCCTGCGAAATGTCGCCGCCGGCAATGACTTCCACGATTGGCAGGCCCAAATCGTGGGCGAAGTCCCAGTCGCGCTGGTCATGCCCGGGCACCGCCATGATCGCCCCGGTGCCGTAGCCGGCCAGCACGTAGTCGGCGATGAAGATCGGCACGGGCTTTCCGTTGACCGGATTGGTCGCGTAGCTGCCGAGGAAGACGCCGGTCTTCTCCCTGCTCTCCTGGCGTTCGAGGTCCGACTTCGCGGCGATCGCGCGGCGGTAGGCGGCGACCGCCTCGGCCGGTGCGGCGGCACCATACGTCCACCGTGGGTCGGTGCCGTCGGGCCATGCCGCGGCGGCCAGTTCGTCGACCAGCTCGTGCTCGGGCGCCAGCACCAGGTACGTCGCACCGAACAACGTGTCGGGCCGGGTGGTGAACACCTCGATGTCGACAGCGGAACCAGCACGCGTGGTCGCCGAGAACAGCGCCTGCGCTCCGGTCGAGCGACCAATCCAGTTGCGCTGCATAGTTTTTACCTGATCCGGCCAATCCAGCAGATCGAGATCGTCGAGCAGCCGGTCGGCGTAGGCGGTGATGCGCATCATCCACTGCCGCAGCCGTTTGCGGAATACCGGGAAGTTCCCGCGGTCGCTGCGCCCGTCGGAGGTGACCTCTTCGTTGGCCAGCACCGTGCCCAGCCCCGGGCACCAGTTCACCATCGAGTCGGCCCGGTAAACCAGCCGATGGCCGTCGATCACGTCGGCCCGCTCCCCCGCCGTCAGCGTGGCCCAGTCCCGTCCGTCATCGAGACGCCTTGCGCCGGAATCGAACTCGGCGATCAGTTCGGCGATCGGCCGCGCCTTGTTGGCGGCGGTGTCGAACCACGCGTTGTAGATCTGCAGGAAGATCCACTGGGTCCACTTGTAGAACTCGGTGTCGGTGGTCGAGAAGCTCCGCCGGCTGTCGTGGCCCAGGCCCAGCCGGCCCAGCTGACGCCGGAAATTGACGATGTTGGCCTCGGTCCTGGTGCGCGGGTGGGTCCCGGTTTGCACCGCGTATTGCTCGGCGGGCAGGCCAAACGCGTCAAAGCCCAACGCGTGCAGGACGTTATGGCCGGTCATCCGGAAATATCGGGCATAGACGTCGGTGGCGATGTAGCCCAGCGGGTGCCCGACGTGCAGTCCGTCGCCGGACGGGTACGGGAACATGTCCTGCACGAACAACTTGTCATCGGGCAGCGGGCGTCCGTCGGCCGGAGCCAGATCACCGACGGGGTTGGCCACGTTGAACGTGCCGAGCTTCGCCCAGTTCTCCTGCCAGGCGCTCTCGACGCGGCCCGCCAGCGCCGCGGTGTAGCGAAACGGCGGCGCATCGGAGTCCGGCGCGCCGGCGGAGGTGCCTCCGGGCGCGGTGGTCGGGGATTCGGTCACCTGAACAGGGTATAAGGGAGCCGTTGCCGGCCCGGCGGGCCACAGGTTGGTCTCGGTTGCGTTGCGCGCCGATCAGAGCTTCATCCCAGGTCGATTTCGACGCTATCCAGCGCGTTTGACCTCTGGTTACAGTCAGCCTCTACGACGGGTGCTGGGACCCGGGCCATGGGAAGGATCGACGCAGATGATTCACATCGCCCGTACATTGCGGGTATTCGCAGGGGGTCTGGCCGCCGGCGCGATCGGCGTCACCGCGTTCGCGGGCGCCACCGCTGCGGCTGATCCCGCACTGCCCGCGCTGCCCGCGCCGCCGCCCGCCCCCGCGGTGGTGACGCCGGCGCCGCAGAACGTGACGGCCGCCCCCATACAGGTCCCCGGCAACCGGTTGCTGGCCGCTCCCCCGGCGGCAAATCCGGTGGCTCCGACCCCGGCCGTCGCGCCGGTATCGCCCGCACCCGCGGCGGTCGCGCCGGGCGCGCCGCTCCCCCCGGCGCAGACCCCCGGCATCTCGGGCACGCTACGTGAGTTCCTGCAGTCCAAGGGCGTCAAGCTCGAGGCGCAAAAACCCCAGGCCTTCAAGGCGCTCGACATCACCCTCCCGCTGCCCACCCGTTGGACCCAGGTGCCCGATCCCAATGTGCCCGACGCGTTCGCGGTGATCGCCGACCGGCAGGGGAGCAGCATCTACACGTCGAACGCGCAGGTGGTGGTGTACAAGCTGGTCGGTAACTTCGATCCGAAAGAGGCCATCACGCACGGCTTCGTCGACAGCCAGCAACTGCCCCTGTGGCAGACCACGAACGCCTCCATGGTCGACTTCGGCGGCTTCCCGTCGTCGATCATCGAGGGCACCTACCGCGATGGCGACATGCTGCTGAACACGTCACGCCGCCATGTCATCGCGACGTCCGGACATGACAAATACCTGGTGTCGCTGTCGGTGACCACCGACCGTGCGGTGGCAGTCGCGGATGCGCCGGCGACCGACGCGATCGTCAACGGCTTCCGGGTGACCGTGCCCGCCGCAGCCACCGCCCCGGTACCCGGGCCGGGAACCGCTGCGGCCCCGGTCGGCATTCCCTCGCAAGCAGCCGGTGCGGCCCCGGTCGGGCTTCCCCCCCAGCCGGCCGGTGCGGCGCCGGTCGGGCTTCCCCCCCAGCCGGCCGGTGCGGCGCCGGTCGGGCTTCCCTCGCAGCCCGCCCCGCCCAACCAGGTGGCCGCCCCCCGGCCCAACTTGTTGACCATGGTGCCGGGTTTGCCGCCGCTGCCGAACTTCGCTTTCCTGCAAGGGCGTTAACCAGCCGCGAAACGAACGCTGCCGGAGCCCGGCGCGCGGGCCGGCCCTTGGACTCGTATTGTGAGGCCATGTTGATCGCGGGCGTGGTGTGCTTGTGTGCGGCAGTGGCCTCCGCCGGGTTCGGGACCTGGTCGCTTTCGAACAACCAGACCGCCAACGGCACTCAGCTGGCGTTGCGCGCCATGGCCCCGCCCCAGTTGGCGGCCGCTGTGATGTTCGCCGCGGGCGGCGTGGTGGCCCTGGCCGCCTCCCCCGACACGGCCTTGGTGGTGTTGATCATCTGCGTCGCCGGCGCCCTGGGGACACTGGCCACCGGGTCATGGCAGAGCGCGCGTTTCGCACTTCGCAGTGAGGCCGCCGCGCCCGACTGCGCCGGCAGCTGCGCCGTCTGCACGCAGTCCTGCCACTGACACCCTTACCGCCCGCGCCGTCATGTTGAAACGGCTGTCGGCGCTGCCGATCGATTTCTTCCTGCTGGCGCTGGCGGCGACCGTTGCGTTGGCCGCCCTCGTCCCCGCGCACGGCGAGGCCGCCGACGCCGTGTCGGCCGCGGCGAAAGCCGCGATCGCGCTGCTGTTCTTCCTCTACGGCTCCCGATTGTCACCCCAGCAGGCCTGGCACGGTGTCCGACAGTGGCGGCTGCACCTGCTGGTGCTGGCCACGACGTTCGTCATCTTCCCGATGCTGGGATTGGCCGCCCGAGCGTTGGTGCCCTCGGTGCTGACCATCGACCTTTACAGCGGCCTGCTGTTCCTGTGCCTGGTCCCGTCGACGGTGCAATCGTCTATCGCGTTCACCTCGATCGCGCGGGGCCACGTCTCGGCCGCCATCGTCAGCGCGTCGCTGTCCAACATCCTCGGCGTGCTGCTGACGCCCCTGCTGGTGGTCCTGCTGATGACGACCGCCGGCGCGCCGCGGGTCGACGCCACCGCGATCCGCGACATCATGGTCCAGCTGCTGCTGCCGTTCGCGGCGGGCCAGCTGGCGCGCCCATGGGTCGGCGGGCTCATCGCCCGGTACGCGGCCGTGCTGAAGGTGGTGGATCGCGGATCCATCCTGCTGGTGGTCTACACCGCTTTCTCGATGGGCGTGGTCAAGGGGATCTGGGTCAGCGTGAACGTGTGGCGGCTGATCTCGGTGGCCGTCGTCGCCGCGGTCCTGCTGGCGGTGGTGCTTGGCGTCACCACCGTCATGGGCCGGCTGGCGAGGCTCGACCGCGGTGATGCGATCGTCCTGCTGTTCTGCGGGTCGAAAAAGAGCCTGGCGTCAGGGCTTCCGATGGCGCTGGTGCTTTTTCCAGGCGCCACAGTCGGTTTGACCATGTTGCCGTTGTTGATCTTTCACCAGATCCAGCTGGTGGTCTGCGCGGTGATCGCCAGCAGGCTCGGGCGTGAGGCCGAATTGGCGGCCCCGGTGGGGGAGTAGAGCTAGTTTCTGCTGACGTCGATCGGGTGGGTGGCAAGCAGCGACAGCGGCAGCGGCTGCCGGCGCAGCACCTGCCCCCACAAATCGGCCCTGGGTCCGGCAAGCACGTCAGATGGCAACGCGGACAAGACAATCCAGTCGTCCCGCTCGATCTCGCCCTCGAGTTGGCCGATGGTCCAGCCGGAGTACCCGGCGAAGATCCGCACCCCCTCGAGCAGCGGGGCGATCAGGTCCGGCTCGGCGTCCAGATCGACCATCACGATCCGGCCGTCCACATGCCGCAGGCCCGGTACGCCTTCCGGGTCGGCGCCGATCCGCAGCGCCCCCAGACAAAGGGCCGCGTCACGCTTGACCGGCCCGCCGATGAACATGGTCTTGGGTTTGGCCGACAGCTTGGCCCATTGCGGCAACACGTTGTACACCGCGGTCTCGCTGGACCGGTTGAGCACGACACCCAGTGTGCCGCCGTCGTTGTGCTCGACGATGTAGATCACGCTGCGCCGAAACGTCGGCTCGAGAAGATCGGTGTTGGCCAGCAGCAAAGTGCCGGCGCGCACCCGTTGCGCCGCGGGTGCTATGTAGTCCTCCGGATCTTCTGGCGGCATCAGACCATCATCGCACCTTCGTAACGTCGGCCGGTGCAATCGAGCGCGGCCGATACATATTTGTACTGTTGGCGATGGCGCCCAACCCCAACCGTGGAAGTCGGTTCTGTGATTCAATCCCGGATGCAGTCACGCGCATTCGTCGACCTATGGCGGTCGGTGCGCGGTTTGCCGAACTTCTGGCGGCTGCTCCAGGTGCGCGTGGCGAGCCAGTTCGGCGATGGCCTGTTCCAAGCCGGCCTGGCCGGGGCGCTGCTGTTCAATCCGGATCGCGCCGCCGACCCGATGGCCATCGCGCGCGCGTTCACGGTGCTGTTCTTGCCCTACTCCCTGTTGGGGCCGTTCGCCGGTGCGCTGATGGACCGCTGGGATCGGCGGCTGGTGCTGGTCGGTGCCACCGTGGGCCGCCTGATCCTCATCGCCTGCATCGGCACCATCCTGGCCCTGCGCGCCGGCGACATACCGCTGCTGATCGGCGCGCTGTTGGCCAACGGCCTGGCCCGTTTCGTCGCGTCCGGGCTGTCGGCGTCGCTGCCCCACGTGGTCCCGCGGGAGCAGGTGGTCACCATGAACTCGGTGGCCACCGCATCCGGTGCCTTCGCGGCGTTTCTCGGCGCCAACTTCATGCTGGTGCCCCGCTTTTTCGTCGGCGCCGGCGACGAGGGCGCCTCGGCGATCATCTTCATCACCGCGATTCCGGTTTCGATCGCCTTGCTTTTGACGTTGCGATTCGGCGCCCGGGTGCTGGGCCCGGACGACACCAAACGCGCGATCCACGGATCGGCCGTCTACGCGGTGATCACCGGCTGGCTGCACGGCGCGCGCACGGTCGTGCAGCGACCGACGGTTGCGGCCACCCTGTCCGGTCTGGCCGCGCACCGCATGGTGATCGGCATCAATTCGCTGGTGATGCTGGTGCTGGTCCACCATTTGCCCGGTCCTCGCCCGGCCACCGGGGGGCTGGGCATCGCGTTGCTGTTCTTCGCCGCGGCCGGCCTGGGCGCGTTCCTGGCCAACGTGTTGACGCCGTCGGTGGTGCGCCGCTGGGGGCGTTACGCCACGGCCAACGGCGCGCTGGTGGCGGCCGCGCTGATCCAGATCCCGGGCGCAGGGCTGCGGCTTCCGGTGATGGTGGTGTGTGGATTCTTCCTCGGCCTGGCCGGGCAGGTGGTCAAGCTCTGCGCCGACTCCGCAATGCAGATGGACGTCGACGACGCGCTTCGCGGGCACGTGTTCGCGGTGCAGGACGCGCTGTTCTGGGTGGCGTTCATCGTCTCGATCACGGTGTCCGCGACGCTGATTCCCGACGACGGTCACGCGCCGGGGTTCGTGCTGTTCGGCTCGGTGTTGTACCTGATCGGGCTCGCCATGCACGCCGTCATCGGCCGTCGCGGCCAGCCGGCGGACAGTCGTTAAGGTACATACGTGACCGCTGCCGAGCCGATCGTGGCCGACCTGCGTGCCGAAAGCGACGACCTCGACGCGTTGGTGGCGCCGCTTGCGACCGAGCGCTGGGCGGATCCGACGCCCGCGCCGGGCTGGACCATCGCCCACCAGATCGGGCACCTGCTGTGGACCGACCGGGTCGCGCTGACCGCGGCCACCGACGAGGCGGGCTT
Organism: Mycobacterium sp. NGS34; assembly: GCF_059812845.1. Lineage (NCBI taxonomy): Bacteria > Bacillati > Actinomycetota > Actinomycetes > Mycobacteriales > Mycobacteriaceae > Mycobacterium > Mycobacterium sp. NGS34. The sequence goes on along the minus strand of NZ_JCALDM010000001.1, from coordinate 304,374 downwards.
CGCCGCCGTCCTCGAGGCCGCCTCGGCCGATCCCATCGGGTTCGTCGACGCGGGTGCCGAGGAAGTTGCCGCCCTGGCGCCGGCCGAGCTGCTCACCGACTGGCGGGCGACCCGCGCGCGGCTGCACGACACCCTGCTGACGGTGCCCGACGGTCGCAAGCTGCCATGGTTCGGGCCACCGATGAGCGCGGCGTCGATGGCGACCGCGCGGTTGATGGAGACGTGGGCGCACGGACTCGACGTGGCCGACGCGCTCGGCGTCAAGCGGACCGCGACGGAGCGGCTGCGGTCGATCGCGCACATCGGGGTGCGCACCCGCGATTACGCGTTTGCCATCAACAACCTGACGCCGCCGACGGAACCGTTCCTCGTCGAGCTGCGCGGGCCCGGCGGCGACACCTGGTCCTGGGGTCCGCCGGGCGCCGCCCAGCGCGTCACCGGCTCCGCCGAGGACTTCTGCTTCCTGGTGACCCAGCGTCGCCCGTTGGGGGCGCTCGACATCGCGGCGCACGGTCCCGACGCGCAGCAGTGGCTGGGGATCGCGCAGGCGTTCGCCGGCCCGCCCGGCCCCGGTCGATGAGCGCGTGAGCGCGAAGAGAGCCGGGGCCATTTGACCGAGCCCGGTCGGTGAGGGGTTATTCCGCGCTGAGTTTCTGAAACCAGGCGAGGTGATAGTTCGCCGCCACCGGGTCTCCGCTCACCGCGGCTTCGGTGGCGGCCAGCAACAAGCAATTGAGGAAAAGCGCGGGATCGACGTCCGGGTACTGAATCAAGAGCTGATAGCGCGCGGTGTCGAGATGCACTCGCAGCAAGTCGATTTCTTCCTCCACGACCCCGGTTCCCGCGGCGGCGGCCCTGGCCAACGTGTGCACCATCCGCGGCAACCCGTCGCGCCAATGCGTGGCCTGGCTCAGCTCCCAGCCGAGATCGTCGACCGCGGGCAGCTCGCGGGGCTGCGCCGAGGCAGAGGTTTCGGCGAAGTCGTCCAGCCGGCCCATGGAATCGCCCGGCGCGTAGGTCGCCGCGCGCCGCGTCTCGCCCAGCAGGGCGGAAACCTTACCGGTGCGCCGCTCCGGTTCCAGCAACCGCACGCCCTCCGGTATCGCGATGTCCGGCGGTATCCAGCCGTGGGCAAAGTCGGTGACCAACACGGTGGTGCCGTCGGGGCGATCACTGATCGCCCAGTTCAGCCGCGGCTCTTGATGGACCACGAACGCGAGGAGCCGGCGCAACCGCTCTTCGTCGGATTCGCGGGCGGCCGCCGTGACCGGGGCCGGTGGGACTTCCCGCGGCTGCGCGGGTTCCAGCGGCGGCGCCGGGGGCGCGTCGACGTGGTCCTCGTGGTCATCGTCGGAGGCTCGGTGCCGACCCTCGACGGTTTCGGGTTCGTCCTCTTCGGCGACCACCTCGGCGGTGGTTTCCGGGGCCGCCGCGTCCGTGACGGCAGGGATGACCTGCGTCGCCTCCAGATCTGCGGCCACCTCGGGGCTCGCTTCAGGGGCGTCCACCTCCGTGACAAGGGGGATGATCTGCGTCTTCTCCAGATCGGCGCCGTTCAGGTTTTCGGCGTCCCGCGGACGTTCGCGTTCGACGGGCGCCTCGGCCCGCACCGCGTGCAGCTGCCGAATCGTCGACTCGACGCGTCGCGCGGCGCGCGCTCGAGCCTCGTCGATGACCCTCGCTTCCTCCGTCTGGCGCGCGAACTCGGGCATTCCCGCCAGCTTGATGGTCCGCAACTGGTCGTTGGCGCTTCGGGTGATCCGCTGCAGGTCGTCCTTCAGATACTTTGCGAGGGTGGCGGTTTCGTCAGTCGCCGGGGACAGCTCGGCAGGCCAAAGCCCACCTGTCACCCAGGGGGTGCAATCCACAGGAGAGCTGAAGGCGGGAATCGTCAGCGATTCCCGGGTAGCTCTCCGGAGGCGCTGGCGCGCCGTCATCCGACCGAAGATCGCCACTGCCCAAGCCTACCGGGATCCATGGGTGCGTCCATTCAGCAAGTGAATTGTGCAGCCGCGATGGCCTGGGTAGCGTGGGGACATGGCTGATTCTGCGCTGCAGCAGCAACTCGACGAGGTGCGTGCCCTACTGGCTCGCGCCCGAGAGTTGTTCGGCCCCAATCCCATAGAGCCGCCGACGGACATCGCGCCCGATCCCGACAGCGCGAAGAGGTGGCTGCTGTAGGCCGTCGCGCGGTTTGAGCGGCCTAGCGCGCGCCGTCGCGGCGGCGCAGCTTGTGCGCCAACAGCTTCTCGATGGCCGCATCGAGATCGTGCGGGCTGGGGACCTCCATCGAAGGGGTATGGCCCGCCGCAAGGATTTCGTTGCGGACTTCGAGTAACGCCTTGAGGCAGGACACGTCAGCGGTCAACAGGATGCCCTGCGCCAGCGTCTCGGCGTCGGTTTCCATCGCCTCTTCGCTCAGCGCGACGCTGTGCATATACCCGCCGCGGCAAGAGCGGACCAGGATGTGCCCGCTCGGGTGCACGGTGTCGAAGGCTGGGTTGGCGTCCGTCATCGACCGCCGTCGATGAGGCCGCCGAAATCTCGTGCCGCGTCTTGCTCGTGCTGTTCCCACGCGGTCGCCGAGATGACCAACTTTTCGGCCATATCGGCGTGGTCGTCGGCTTGCTGTTCGTAGCACTGACGTCGGAGCTCGAGCAGATCGCGCCCGGCGTCGCGAAGTTCACCGAAGATGGGCCCCAGCGAGTCCAGGCTCTCCTGGATCGCCGCGTGCGACGACGGAACGGTGCGCAAGTAGTCGGAGGTCTCCTGATGATGCGCGGCAGCTTCACGTAAGTGCGCGGGCACCACACGGATTGGCTCGGCCATCTGCTGTCTCCTCTTCCTGCGCCGCCGGGTGAGTCCGGCGAGATCACTATTCTCATGTGGTCGACGTGCCTGCCGGCCCGGTGGGTGTCGGTGTGTGCGGCTCGGCCGGCGGGGCAGCGGGCGCGGCCGCCGCCGGTGGATGCTCCCAGCCTAGAAAGCTCGGCCCGTTCACGGAGGCGATGCGCTGAATCTGCCCGTCGAGAAGGGCCTTCTCGTGACCGAGCGCGAGCGCGTGGCGATCGGTGAGGATGCCGATGTCGCCGGGTATCGCTTGCAACGGGTCGACGGGGTCGGTGACCGTCGTTCCGGGTGGCGGGATGGTAATTCCCTGCTGGTGGAAGGCATCTGCGATGGCCGCCCCACCGACGGCCGCTTTGATCGCGGCAGCCAACTGTGGGCTGGCGGCCGTCACCGTGTCGCCGTCGGGCAGCGTCACCGTCGTCGGGCCCGCCGGGGGCGGATCGGGCTGGTCGGCCGATGCGTCCTCGTCAGCGGCCGCGTGCTCGTCGCCGTCGTGACCGTCCGGCGCCGGATCGTGCGAGGAGACCAAACGCTCGTCGTCGCCAGCGCCGCGCAGTAACGGGTCGCTTCGCCCGGCCTCGTCCAGGCCCGGCAGCGGTAGGCCGCCCAGGCCACCGAGGCCCGGCAGCGCGCCCGCGCCGAGGTTCGGAATGGGCGGGATCACCGGGGCCGCCGGTGGCGGCGGAGCCGCGCTGCCCCCAGACGGGGCCGGCGCCGGGGGATCCCCTGCGGGTGGGCCGGGGTCGTCCGCCAACACGGGGTCCAGCAAGGGGTCCCAGCCGGCCTCAAGGTCGTCGACCGGCTGGGGGGTTGAGCTATCGGCGGGTGCGGCAACCGGGACGGCGGCCGCTGGCGGCCGATCGTCGGCACCGTTCTTGGAGGCGTCGTAGAGCGATGTCCACGCGGCCATCAGCGCCGATTTCGACGTGTCGTCGAGGCTCGCGTTCAGGACGACCGCCCGGATGTCCTTGAGCTTGCCGATGAGGAATCGCTGGAAATCCCGTGCGCCCGCCGGAGTATCGAGATCCGAGCGGGTAAGGACGGCGGCCTCGGTCTCTCGCTGCAGCTTCGACAAGGCCTCTCTGCCCTCGACGGACTTCAGGTGTGCGTTCAAGATCGCGGTGATCACCTGCATGTCAAGCTGGGAGCTCGTCGAATTCTGGTGTGCCAGAGCGGCTTCGGCGCCAGCCATGGCTTCGGCGGCCTCGCCCTGTTGGCGGTCGGATTCGGACTCGACGCCGAAGATGTCCGCATGTTGTTGGCGGATCTTGCGCACGATCGCCTCGAGTTGTTCGGGCCGGGTGGTCGGGGTGATGACCGCCGTCACCTCGTTCGGCGCCAAGCCCGCCTGCCACGCGTTCGGATCGCCGGTGCGGTCCCGGACGGATTTGAGCGTGTTGATCAGCTCGTCATACGTCGACATCGGTGTCGCGGCCCCTCCATGCCGGGCGACAGTACCCAGGCATGTTCCCGCCGACAATTCACCCCGGCGCGCCTGTGCACGAACGGATAGGCGCGCGATTGGGCTAGCCCGCTGGGACGACGTACTGGGCGCGCAAGCCATCCAGCACAACCTTTTTCGCGCGGCCGAGTTCGCGCGCATCGGCAACAACCGCCGCGATCTCGCGCTGCTTGTCCGCCAGGAACCGACGGAATTCGCGCGCGCCCATCGGGGTATCGACGGCAAGGTACGAGCGGCCGGTGGCGGCTCGGTCGATCTCGTCGGCGATGGCGTCGAGTCGCCTGATGCTTTCGCGGGTCGCGGCATGGGCGCTGGCAAGGACTTCCGCCAGCGCGCGGTCGGCGTCGGCGGCGGTGCCGTGCTGGCCGGCCAGCGCCGACTGCCGCGCCTGGATGGCGCTCACCGAAGGTCCGGTGGGTTCCGACATCGGTTCAACCTTTTCGTGTCATAGCGGGCGCCGAATCGCGATGTTGCTGCCCAGTCGGCTGATGCGCACCGAAGCGCCCGAGAACGGCGCCTCGACGACCAGATTGTTGCCGATGGCCATCTGCACGTGTCCGGCGTGGGGGAAGACGAGATCGCCGGGGCGGACCTGCGAGCGGGGAACCGGGATTCCGTCGTCGATCTGCTGATAGGTGGTGCGGCCCAAGTGGACGCCCGCCTGAGCGTAGGACCACTGGACCAAACCGGAACAGTCGAACTGGTTGGGCCCGGTCGCGCCCCAGACATACGGGCGCCCCAGCCGCGACAGCGCCGCACGCACCGCGAGCGCCGCTCGGCCGCTCGCCGCCCCGGCCGCGCGATGGTGCGTCAGCCGGTACCGCAGCGCGCGCAGCGCCGCGGAGTGCCGTCGCGCGTTCACGCGGGCCGACAAGACATGCGCCCGCTGCGCGCGCAGCCGCGCGACGCTGCGGCGCATCGCCTCACGCTGGGCCATCGGCGTCGTAGGGGTGACCGCGGCGTCGGCGCGGGCCTCGTCGACGAGGGATTTGGTCAGCGCGGCGGCTTGGGCCCGATCCCGGTGTGCGGCGGCGATGACGTCGGCCGCCGCGGTATCCGCGCGGGCCGCCGACAACAGCCGCTGTCGGCCGCGTTCCGCGGCCAGTGAGTAACCGCCTTGTGCCACAGCGTGATTCAGGCCCGCGGCGCGCGTCAACGTTTCACGATAGTGCTCGGTGCGGGCATCCAGCGGCGGCCGGCGCGTGTCGCCGGCGAACAGTCCGTGCGCGCGGCTCAACACCTCGATTTCGTCTTCGGTCACGGTGTCTCCTCGCCGCCCGCCGCCTCGACCGCCTCGACGAAGGCGCGAACGCGGGGGAGGGCCCCCGGGGGGATCGCTCCCCGGTTGCGGATCTCCCACATGTCGTCGGTGCCGACGCCGACCAGGGCCGCGATGACAGCCTCGGGCAGCGACGACTCCAAGCACGCCCGATCGAACCGCGCGCTCAAGCTGGCAGGCATCCGCTTCAGCAGTGCGGTGCGCGTCGCCTCGAGTGCCTGCAGGTGCTCCATGAGCCGCCCCGTCGAATCGGCGCCGGCGTTGACGGCCACGCGCCATGAGCTCGCCGCCAGCATCTCGGCCTTCACGCATTGAGCGATCACAGACAGAATATACGTCTCATATTCGTTTGATGTCGTCGCCGGCAGCCGATCGATGACGGATTTGAGGGCGTCGAGTTGGGCTTCGGCGTAGCCTTCCAGCACTTCCGTGTCGCTATGGCGGTCGACGACCACCGCGCCGGCCGGCGTCGCGGACCTCGCGTCGACCGGCTGGGCGGCCATCAGCCGGGCCAACTCGGCGTCCGGATCGGCGGCTACCAGCAAGCGCGAATAGGTGCCCGGCGGCAGGCCGAGCCCGTTTTCCACCTTCTGAACTGTGCTTTTGTGCGGCTTGCGGGCGCCGCGCTCGAGAAAACTGAGGCCCATGATGCTGACGCCGGTCGCGGCGGCGAGTTCTGCCAGCGACCAGTCGCGTGACTCGCGCAACGCGCGGATCGCGGCACCGGCCGATTCACGGCTCACCGCAGGCTCCGGCCATAGGCCGGATATTACACACGGCACTGACCCATCCAGCGTATATACGTTTTTGTCACGTTTCTCTTGCGCCGGCCGCCTTAACGTGTATACGCTTTTGCCTACGTTTCGCTACTGACCCAAGGAGACCGGCCATGGGACACCCCTGCGCAGCCAACCCGGAATTGTGGTTCGGCTACCCCGACGACGACGGTGGTGACGGCGCGGCGAAGGCGCGCGCCTACGAGCGCTCCGCGACCGAGGCGCGGATCCAATGCCTGCGCCGCTGCCCGCTGGCCCAGCAACGCCGCTGCGCCCAGCACGCCATCGCGCACCGCGAGGAGTACGGCGTCTGGGCCGGCGTCAAGCTGCCCGGCGGCCAGTACCGGAAGCGCGAACAGCTCGCCCGGGCGCACGACGTGCTGCGCCGGATCGCCGCCGGCGAAATCAACTCGCGGCAGCTGCCCGAGAACGCGGCCTTGCTGGCGCGTCACGAGCACGATGCGCTGCCCGCCGCGGCGGTGGTGCTGCACCTGCCCATCGCGCAAGTGGGTCCCCGTTCGGCCGCGTGACAGTTTGCTGACCCCGCCGACGGGGTAGTCGGGCTTGGCACGACCGAGTCTGTCGACCCGAAGGCGGATCCATGACATTCGACCTGACACCGACGGCCGCACAACACGATCTGGCCCGGCGCACCCACGAGTTTGCCGAAGAAGTCATCCGCCCAGTGGCGCTTCACTACGACCAGCGCCAGGAGTTTCCGTGGCCGGTGTTGGAGGAGGCGGCCCGGCGCGGTTTCTACAGCCCGCTGTTCTATCGCGACCTGATCGGTGACCCGACCGGCATCTCGTTGCCGATGTTCATGGAGGAGCTCTTTTGGGGCTGTGCCGGAATCGGTTTGGCGATCGTCATGCCGGCCCTGGCGCTGTCGGCGATCGGCCAGGCCGCGTCCCCCGAACAGATGCTCGAGTGGGCACCCGAGTGCTTCGGGACGCCGGGCGATATCAAGCTCGCCGCCTTGGCGATCTCCGAACCCGAGGGCGGCAGCGACGTGCGCAACCTGCGCACCCGCGCGCGGCGCGACGGTGACGACTGGATCATCGACGGCCACAAGATGTGGATCGGCAACGGCGGCATCGCGAACGTGCATGTGGTGAATGCCGTCGTCGACGAGGAACTCGGGCATCGCGGGCAGGCGTTGTTCGTCGTGCCGGGCGGGACGCCGGGGCTGAAGTTGGTGCGAAAACTCGACAAGCTGGGCTGCCGGGCGTCGCACACCGCCGAGCTGCTTTTCGAAGGCGTACGCGTGCCTGGAGCCAATTTGCTTGGGGGAGAAGAGAAGCTGGAACACAAGCTCGCGAAGGCCCGCGAGGTGGTGGCCGGCGGAAAGCAGTCCGGGTCGGCGACGCTGGGCACCTTCGAGCAGACCCGTCCGATGGTCGCCGCCCAGGCGATCGGGATCGCCCGCGCCGCACTGGAGTACGCGACGGCATACGCCACCGAGCGCGAGGCGTTCGGCGGACCGATCATCGACAACCAGGGCATCGCCTTCCCGCTGGCGGACCTGGCCACCCAGATCGACGCCGCCCGGCTGCTGACCTGGCGCGCCTCCTGGATGGCGGTCAACGGGGTGCCCTTCGAGCGCGGCGAGGGCTCGATGTCCAAACTCGCCGCCAGCGAGGTCGCCGTCAAGGCCACCGAACGCGCGATCCAGACGATGGGTGGCTGGGGCTACATCACCGACCATCCGGTGGAGAAGTGGTATCGGGATGCCAAGCTGTACACCATCTTTGAGGGCACCAGCGAGATTCAGCGGATGGTCATCTCCAACGCGCTGGGCGCCGCCGTGGGCACCCCGCCGCTGCATGTGGTGATCGAACCGACCGGGGGACCGATGAACCGGATCTTCGGCCGCGGCACCCCGCTGCGATCCCGCGCCGCGGAGACCGCGCTGTCGATGCAGGATCGCGTCCCCGAACCCGTCATGCGGCTGGCCATGAAGGTGCTGCGGCCACCGCGGCGGTGAGGCCTCAAATGAGGGTAGCGTCGGGCCGGTGAGCAACCTCGAGACCGCGCCAGCCGAGGTCGCCTGCGGCGTCTCACGGGTGCTCGGCGCCGAGCTGTTGTCTCCGCGCGAGGTTCCGTTGGGCGGGCCGCGAGGGATCCCGGTGCAGCGGACGCTGCCGCAACGACAACGCTCGCTGATCGGGGCGTGGTGTTTCATCGACCACTACGGTCCGGTGCGCGCACGCATGGACGTCCCGCCGCACCCGCACACCGGATTGCAAACCGTCAGTTGGCTGTTCAGCGGGAACGTGGAGCACCGCGACAGCGCCGGCGTGCATGCCGTGGTCCGGGCCGGCGAGCTGAACCTGATGACGGCGGGCGCGGGCATCTGCCATTCCGAGGTGTCGATCGATTCGAACGCCGCATTGCACGGGGTGCAGCTGTGGGTGGCGCTCCCGGGATCGGACCGCGACACCGGCCGCGATTTCGCGCACTATGCGCCCCCGCCCGTGGCGCTGCCCGGCGCGACGGCACGCGTCTTTCTCGGGGAGCTGGCCGGTGGCCGGTCGCCCGTGCACACGTTCAGCCCACTCGTCGGCGCACAGATCGACCTGCGGCCCCGCGCGGAATTAAACATCGACGTCGACCCGGCGTTCGAACACGGCGTGCTGTGCGATCTCGGCCCCGTCGCGATGGGCGAGACCACTCTGGCCGTCGCCGACCTCGGGTACCAAGGCGCGGGCAATTCGTCGTTGCGGCTACGCAATCCGGGCGACCGGCCGGCGCGCGTGATGCTGCTGGGCGGGACGCCGTTCACCGAAGAGCTCGTGATGTGGTGGAACTTCGTCGGGCGCAGTCACGACGACATCGTCGGCTACCGCCGGCTCTGGCAGGACGCCGACGACCGGTTCGGCGCCGTCACCGGCTACCGGGGTTCGGTCGCCCGACTGCCGGCCCCACCGCTGCCGAGCGCTCGGTTGCGGCCTAGACCGATACCGCAAAGGAAGGAGAACACATGACCGCCGACAAGACCGGCGCACCAACGACCGTCACCGCCGAGGAGGGCCGGTACACCATTGCCGTCGACGGCAAGACCGTCGGCCTCGCCGACTTCGCCGACCGCGGCGATCAGCGCGTCTTCCACCACACCGAGATCGACCCCGCATACGGCGGACGCGGCCTGGCGACCATCCTCGTCGAGGAAGCGCTGCGGGGCGCGCGGGCCGACGGCAAGCGCATCGTCCCGGTGTGTTCGATGGTCGTCACGGTGCTCAAGAAGCATCCCGAATACGACGACATCACCGATCCCGTCACGCCCGACGCGCGTGGCTAGGCGCGGCCGGTCCGCTCCCGGTGCTTGCAGCCGGGCCAGCAGCACGGCCGGCGCATGCCTTCCTCCAGTTCCTCCTGGGTTCGGCGAATGCGGCGCTTGCGGGTCGCCTCCTGTTTGGCGTCCTCGACCCAGCAGATGAATTCGTTGCGCGCCAACGGGGTGATGTCCTTCCAGGCCGCCAGCGCGGTGGCGTTGGCGCTCAGCGCCGCACGCAGGTCTGCCGGCAGCGTGTGCACCACGCCGCCCGGTACTCGGTTGCTGCCCACGGGGCTAGGGTAAGGCGACCCGGCCACAGGAGGCACCCATGAGCGGTCACGAAGTGCGGATGATCGTCTTGTCGACCGACGACCTTGACGAGTCGATCCGGTTCTACAGCGAGACCCTGGGAATGCCGGTGAAGTTCCGCGACGGCGCCCACTTCGCCGCCCTCGACGGCGGGGCCGTCACCCTCGCGCTGGCGACCGCCGTCGACCATCCCATACCCGGGCAGGTGGTCGTCGGCATCAAGACCGCCGACGTCGACGCCGCGGCGAAGGCCGTCGAGGCCAGCGGCGGCGGCATCGTGAAGGGCCCGTATGACGATGCCCACGAGCGGCGCGCCGTGGTCTACGACAACAAGGGCAACGGCCTGGTCTTCTACAGCCCGCTGGCCCGCTGAAACAAGTGTTAGCGTCGTCGGCGTGACCCTCAACGACATCGCCCTGACCACGCTCGACGGCAAGCCCACCACGCTGGCCGAATTGTCCGGCGGCGCAACGCTAATCGTGAACGTAGCCTCCAAGTGTGGGCTGACTCCGCAGTACACCGCGTTGGAGAAGCTGGCCAAGGACTACCGCGACCGCGGCCTGACCGTGGTCGGCGTTCCGTGCAACCAGTTCATGGGCCAGGAGCCGGGCAGCGCCGAAGAGATCCAGGAGTTCTGCTCGACGACGTACGGGGTGACCTTCCCCCTGCTCGCCAAGACCGACGTCAACGGCGAGGACCGCCACCCGCTGTACGCCGAGCTGACCAAGGCCGTCGATTCCGACGGCTCGGCGGGTGACATTCAATGGAACTTCGAGAAGTTTCTCCTCGCCCCCGACGGCGAGGTCGTCAATCGGTTCCGTCCCCGCACGGAACCGGACGCGCCCGAGGTGGTCGACGCCATCGAGGCCGTGCTGTCGCGCTAGGCCGCGTCGCCCAAAACGCAAAGGTCACGCCCTCTTTCGAGTTCGTGACCTTTCCACCTGCAATTCAGCGAACCGCACTCGGTGGGCGAAGGGGGACTTGAACCCCCACGTCCCGAAGGACACTGGCACCTGAAGCCAGCGCGTCTGCCATTCCGCCACTCGCCCGGAAAATCAACCGATGGACCATACCACTGTAATAGCCGTGTGCCCCAATCGCCGCCGCGGTCCCAGGCCGTCGTTCGCAGCTGCCGAAGGTCCCGCCACACGGCTCTGAACTGGACGGATGCGATTCTCAGAATTCCCACGGTGACGCGGGCTCCCGGTGTCCCGATACCATGCGGGGGTGAAACAACACGCGGGCGGTCCGTTTGCCTCGCGCCCGCGACACACCACGGCAGCAGCGGGCGAGCGCTGAAACATGAGTAGCCAACGGGGGCTCGTGCAACGCATCGAGCGCAAGCTCGAGGCGACCGTCGACAATGCGTTCGCCCGGGTGTTCGGCGGATCGATCGTCCCGCAAGAGGTTGAAGCGCTACTGCGCCGGGAAGCCGAGGACGGTGTCCGCGCGCTGCAGGGCGATCGTCTTTTGGCCCCCAACGAATACATCATTACCCTCGGTATGCACGACTTTGCGAAGGTCGGCGCCGACCGGAATCCCACGTCGAGCGCTTTCGCGAGGTACTTGGCCGACTATATCTATGAACAGGGGTGGCAAACGTATGGTGATGTGGTCGTCCGGTTCGAGCAGTCGTCGAGCCTGCATACCGGTCAGTACCGCACCCGCGGTGCTGTCAATCCTGATGTCGAGCCCCGCCCGACCGTCAACCATCCGCCCCGGCCACAATCAAATCACGCGTTCGGCGCAGAACGAGGAGTAGCAGCAATGACTGACAATTCGAGCTACCGCGGTGGTCAGGGGCAGGGGCGGCCCGGCGACGAGTACTACGACGACCGCTATGGGCGGCCGCAGGACGAGCAGCGCCCCCCGGAGCCGCAGGGTGGACCGGATCCGCGTGGTGGCTATCCGCCCGAGCAGGGCGGCTACCCACCGCCCCGTCCGCCGGAGCAGGGCGGTTACCCCCCGCAGGGCGGCTACCAAGAACAGCGCGGCGGCTACCCCGAGCAAGGCGGCTACCCGGACCAAGGCGGCTACCCGCAACAGGGCGGCTACCCCGAGCAGGGCGGCTACCCAGAACAGCGCGGCGGCTACCCGGAGCAGGGCGGCTATCCCCAACAGGGCGGCTACCCCGAGCAGGGTGGCTACCAAGGACAGGCCGGCTACCCCGACCAAGGGCAGGGCGGCGGCTACCCGCCGTCGTACGAGCAGCGTCCGCCCGCCCCCGGCGGCGGCTATGGCGGGCAAGGCTACGACCAGGGTTACCGCCAGGGCGGCGGATACGGCCCACCCGGCGGAGGCCAGCCCGGCGGTGGCCAGCAGGGCTACGGCGGCGGATACGGCGAATACGGTCGCGGCCCGGCTCGTCCGGAGGAGGGCGGCTATGCGCCGCCGGCCCCGCAGGGCGCGCCCGAGCAGCAGCGGCCGGCCTATCCCGAACAGGGCGGCGGATACGAGCAGGGCTACCAGCAGGGTGGGGGATACGGCGGCCAGCAGGAGTACGGCGCGGGCGACTACACCCAGTACGCCGAGAGCGTGCCGGGCGGTGGCTACGCACCGCAGGGCGGCGGATACCCCGAGACGCAACACCGCGACTACGAGTACGGCCAGGCCGCTGAGTACGGCCAGCCGGCCGACTACGGTGCGGCGGACTACGGCCAGCCGGCGGGCGCGGGCTACGGCGGTTACGGCCAGGGCGGCTATGGCGCCGCCGGAACGGCGGTGACCCTGCAGCTCGACGACGGCAGCGGCCGGACCTACCAGCTGCGCGAGGGCTCCAACATCATCGGCCGCGGCCAGGACGCCCAGTTCCGGTTGCCGGACACCGGGGTATCGCGGCGCCACCTGGAGATCCGCTGGGACGGGCAGGTCGCGCTCCTATCCGACCTCAACTCGACAAACGGCACCACCGTCAACAACGCACCGGTACAGGAGTGGCAGCTGGCCGACGGCGACGTCATCCGTCTGGGCCACTCGGAGATCATCGTTCGCATCCACTAGACGCACCGGGCTCAAAGCTGCGTGCTTCGCCCCCCGGCGACGGCCGCCAAAGTATCGTGACGTTGCTGATGTGCTCGGTGTCACGGGCGCGACGAGGGGTGCGGCGCCAGGACGGAAAGGACGCCAGATGCAGGGACTAGTACTGCAGCTGACGCGTGCCGGATTTTTAATGTTGTTATGGGTATTCATCTGGTCCGTGTTGCGGATCTTGCGGACCGATATCTACGCGCCCACGGGGGCCGTCATGGTGCGTCGCGGCTTGGCGTTTCGCGGCACCCTGCTGCCCGCACGCCAGCGCCGCACCGCCGCACGCTATCTGGTGGTGACCGAGGGGGCCTTGATGGGCGCTCGTATCACGCTCAGTGGGCAGCCGGTGTTGATCGGCCGCGCTGACGACTCCACCCTGGTGCTCACCGACGACTACGCCTCGACGCGGCACGCCCGGCTGTCTCAGCGCGGCTCCGAGTGGTACGTCGAGGATCTAGGATCGACCAACGGCACTTACCTTGACAGGGCGAAGGTGACGACGGCGGTAAGGGTTCCCATCGGAACGCCGATTCGGATCGGCAAAACGGCGATTGAGTTGCGCCCGTGAGCCGCGCCGACAACGATGCGGCCGCGCAGCGGGCGGGGAGGAGCGGCGCAATAGCCGGAGTCTACGACGATGCCGCCGGCGCAGCCCGGGGCAAGGAGTTGCGCCCGTGAGCCTGGTCCTGCGATATGCGGCCCGCAGCGACCGCGGCCTGGTACGCGCCAACAATGAAGATTCCGTCTACGCCGGCGCCCGGCTGCTGGCCCTCGCCGACGGCATGGGCGGTCACGCGGCCGGCGAGGTGGCTTCGCAGCTGGTGATCGCCGCGCTCGCCCACCTCGACGACGACGAGCCCGGCGGCGACCTGCTGGCCAAGCTCGACTCCGCGGTGCGATCGGGCAATGCGGCGATCGCCGCGCAGGTCGAGATGGAACCCGACCTCGAGGGGATGGGCACCACACTTACCGCAATTCTATTTGACGGCAACCGAATTGGGCTGGTGCACATCGGCGACTCGCGTGGCTACCTGCTTCGCGACGGCGAGCTGGTCCAGATCACCAAGGACGACACCTTCGTTCAAACACTGGTCGACGAGGGACGCATCACCCGGGAAGAGGCCCACAGCCACCCCCAGCGGTCGCTGATCATGCGGGCGCTGACGGGCCACGAGGTCGAGCCCACGCTGACCATGCGCGAGGCGCGCGCCGGCGATCGCTACCTGCTGTGCTCCGACGGACTGTCCGACCCGGTCAGCGACGAGACCATCCACGAGGCGCTGCAGATCCCCGACGTTGCCGAAAGTGCTTACCGCCTGATCGAATTGGCGCTGCGAGGCGGCGGCCCGGACAACGTTACCGTGGTGGTCGCCGACGTTGTCGACTACGACTACGGCCAAACCCAGCCGATTCTGGCCGGAGCGGTATCGGGCGACGACGACCAGCTGACCACCCTGCCCAACACCTCCGCCGGACGCGCGTCGGCCATCAGGCCCCGCGACGAGGTCGCCAAACGCGTTCCGCCACAGGAGGAACCGACGCGCCGTCAACGATGGTCACGACAACGGACGGCCATCGTCGTCACGCTGATGGTGCTGCTGATTCTTGCGGGCCTGGGAATCGGCCGGGCCATCATCCGCAGCAACTACTATGTCGCCGAATACAACGGCATGGTGTCGATCCTGCGCGGCATCCAGGGATCGCTGCTGGGCATGTCCCTGCACGAGCCCTATTTGATCGGCTGTCTCAACGCCCGCAACGAGTTGTCGTTGATCGGTTTCAGTCAGAGCGGCGGTCATTTGGACTGCCGCCTCATGCAATTGCAGGACTTACGACCCCCGGAACGCGCGCAGGTTCAGGCCGGGCTGCCGGCCGGAACCCTGGACAACGCCATCGGACAACTGCGGGAGTTGTCGACCAACTCCCTGCTGCCCCCCTGCCCGCCGCCCCGCGCCACCTCGCCGCCGGGACCGCCGGCCCCGACGACCACGGGCAGCACCACAGAGCCGAATCCCACAGCGCCCCCCACCACTTCCAGCGGCACCCCGCCCACCGGCACCACCTCGACCAGCGTCCCGGCGAGCACCGCGCCCGCGACCACGTCGCCCACCACTTCCCCGACGGTGACCGCACTCCCGCCGCCTCCACCTAAGCCGGGCATCGACTGCCGGGCGGTGGCATGACCACACAACAACTCCAGCCGGTCGCGGTCACCCCTCCGCTGCCCACTCGGCGCAACGCCGAACTGCTGTTGTTGTGCTTCGCCGGGCTGATAACCGTTGCCGCGCTGCTGATCGTCCAGGCAAACCAGGATCGCGACCTGCACTGGAACCTGGTGACCTACGGGCTCATCTTCCTGGTCATGTTCGGCAGCGCGCACTTGGCCATCCGCCGGTTCGCCCCCTACGCCGACCCGCTGCTGCTCCCAATTGTGGCTCTGCTCAACGGGCTTGGCCTGGTGATGATTCACCGGCTCGACCTTGTCAACAACGAGTTGAACGGGCGCCGTCACCCCAGCGCCACCCAACAGCTGCTGTGGACCGTGGTCGGGGTGGCCGCCTTCGCCTTGGTGATCACGTTCTTGAAGGACCATCGGCAGCTCGCGCGATACGGCTACATCTGCGGGGCGGCGGGCCTGATCTTCTTGGCGATTCCCGCGGTGCTACCGGCCTCCCTGTCTGAACAGAACGGCGCCAAGATCTGGATTCGGTTGCCGGGCTTCTCAATTCAGCCGGCGGAGTTTTCCAAGATCCTGCTGCTGATCTTCTTCTCCGCGGTGCTGATCGCCAAGCGGGGTCTGTTCACCAGCGTCGGCAAGCATTTCATGGGCCTGACCCTGCCCCGGCCCCGCGACCTCGCGCCGCTGTTGGGGGCCTGGGTGATCTCGATCGGCGTGATGGTCTTCGAAAAGGACCTCGGCACTTCGCTGTTGCTCTACGCGTCGTTTCTGGTGGTGGTCTACCTCGCCACCCAGCGCCTCGGTTGGGTCGTCATCGGGCTGGTGCTCTTCGCCGCGGCGAGCGTTGTCGCGTACTTCCTTTTCGCACACGTCCGCGTCCGGGTGCAGATGTGGTGGGACCCGTTCTCCGATCCCGACGGCAGCGGTTATCAGCTCGTACAGGCGATGTTCAGCTTCGCCACCGGCGGCATCTTCGGCACCGGGCTGGGTAACGGCCAACCCGACACGGTGCCGGCGGCGTCGACGGACTTCATCATGGCCGCGTTCGGCGAGGAACTCGGACTGGTGGGCCTGGCGGCCCTGCTCATGCTGTACACGATCGTCATCGTCCGCGGCCTGCGCACGGCGATCGCGACGCGCGAGAGCTTCGGCAAGCTGCTGGCCGCGGGTCTGGCGTCGACGCTCGCGATCCAGCTGTTCATCGTCGTCGGCGGCGTGACGCGGCTGATTCCGCTGACCGGGCTGACCACACCGTGGATGTCCTACGGCGGGTCGTCACTATTGGCGAACTACATCCTGCTGGCCATCCTGGCTCGCATCTCGCACAGCGCGCGACGACCCCTGCGCACCCGCGCCCGCAACACGTCGCCGATCGCGGCGGCCGGCACTGAGGTGATCGAGCGGGTATGAACGCCTCTCTCCGCCGGATCTCGGTGACCGTGATGGCGTTGGTCGTGCTGCTGTTGCTCAACGCCACGATGACGCAGGTCTTCGCCGCCGACGGCCTGCGCGCCGACCCACGCAACCAGCGAGTGCTGCTCGACGAGTATTCGCGGCAACGGGGCCAGATCATTGCGGGCAGCCAGCTGCTGGCGTACTCCGTGGCCACCGACAGCCGCTTCCGATTCCTGCGGGTGTATCCCGACCCCGCGGTGTACGCGCCCGTCACCGGCTTTTACTCGCTGCGCTACTCCAGCACGGGCCTGGAACGAACCGAGGATCCGGTGCTCAACGGGTCGGACGAGCGCCTGTTCGGGCGCAGGCTGGCCGACTTCTTCACCGGACGCGATCCGCGGGGCGGCAGCGTCGACACCACCATCGTTCCGCGGGTCCAGCAAGCGGGTTGGAATGCCATGCAGCAGGGCTGCGGCGGACCGTGCAAGGGCGCCGTCGTCGCGCTGGAGCCGTCCACCGGCAAAATTCTGGCCATGGTGTCGTCGCCGTCCTATGACCCCAACCTGCTGGCGTCGCACGATTCCCAAGTCCAATCGCAGGCGTGGCAGCGGCTTCGTGACGACCCCGACAATCCGATGACCAATCGGGCCATCTCCGAAACCTACCCACCCGGTTCGACGTTCAAGGTCGTCACCACCGCGGCGGCGCTGCAGGCCGGCGCGACGGAAACCGAGCAGTTGACCGCGGCGGCCTCCGTCCCGCTGCCCGGCAGCACCGCCACCCTGGAGAACTACGGCGGCACCCCGTGCGGCAACGAGCAGACGGTGTCGCTCAGCCAGGCGTTCGCGCTGTCCTGCAACACCGCGTTCGTCCAGCTCGGCATCCTCACCGGCGCCGATGCGCTGCGCAGCATGGCGCACTCCTTCGGGCTGGACGCCACCCCCAACGTCATTCCGCTGCAGGTCGCCGAATCCACCATCGGGATCATTCCCGACGCCGCCGCGCTCGGAATGTCGAGCATCGGCCAGAAGGACGTGGCGCTCACCCCGCTCGAGAACGCACAGATCGCCGCGACCATCGCGAACGGCGGCGTGACGATGCAGCCCTACCTGATCGATAGCCTTAAGGGACCGGACCTTTCCAACATCAGCACCACCGCGCCGTATCAACAGCGCCGCGCGGTGTCGCCGCAGGTCGCCGCTAAGCTAACAGAGCTGATGGTCGGCGCCGAGAAGGTCGCACAGCAGAAAGGGGCGATTCCCGGCGTGCAGATTGCATCCAAGACGGGTACCGCTGAGCATGGCACCGACCCGCGTAACACTCCGCCGCACGCGTGGTACATCGCGTTCGCGCCCGCGAAGACGCCGAAGGTTGCCGTGGCGGTGCTGGTGGAGAACGGCGGCGACCGCCTGTCCGCGACCGGGGGCGCGCTTGCCGCACCGATCGGCCGGGCGGTGATCGAGGCCGCGCTACAGGGAGGACCATGAGCCCGCGAGTTGGTGTGACGCTGTCCGGCCGGTACCGCCTGCAGCGCCTCATCGCCACCGGTGGCATGGGCCAGGTGTGGGAGGCGGTCGACAGCCGGCTGGGCCGGCGCGTCGCGGTCAAGGTACTCAAGCAGGAGTTCTCCCAGGACCCCGAGTTCATCGAACGGTTCCGCGCCGAGGCGCGCACCACGGCGATGCTCAATCACCCCGGAATCGCCCAGGTCCACGACTACGGCGAGAGCCAGCTGGACGGCGAGGGCCGCACCGCCTACCTGGTGATGGAGCTGGTCAACGGCGAACCGCTGAACTCGGTCCTCAAGCGCACCGGCCGGCTGTCGTTGCGGCACGCGCTCGACATGCTCGAGCAGACCGGCCGCGCCCTTCAGGTCGCGCACGCCGCGGGCCTAGTGCACCGCGACGTCAAACCGGGCAACATCTTGATCACCCCCACCGGCCAGGTGAAGATCACCGACTTCGGTATCGCCAAGGCGGTTGACGCCGCCCCGGTGACCCAGACCGGGATGGTGATGGGCACCGCCCAATACATCGCGCCCGAGCAGGCGCTGGGCCACGACGCGACCCCGGCCAGCGATGTCTACTCGCTGGGAGTCGTTGGCTACGAGGTGGTTTCGGGCAAGCGGCCGTTCACCGGCGACGGCGCGTTGACGGTGGCCATGAAGCACATCAAGGAGCCTCCGCCGCCGCTGCCCGCCGAGCTGCCGCCCAACGTGCGGGAACTCATCGAGATCACCCTCGTCAAGAACCCCCAGATGCGCTACCGCAGCGGGGGACCGTTCGCCGACGCCGTCGCGGCGGTCCGGGCCGGTCGCCGGCCACCGCGGCCGAGCCAGTCACCGCCCCCCGGCCGCGCCTCGCCGGCAGCCATTCCGTCGAGCCCGCACACCCGGTCCGCCGCCGTCGGGCCCAGCCGTGCCGCGGCGCCCCGTCGCTCGGGGCCGACCACCGGTCGTTCGCGGCCCCCCGCGCGGCGCACGTTCTCGTCGGGTCAGCGCGCGCTGCTGTGGGCCGCCGGCGTGCTGGGCGCGCTGGCCATCTTGATCGCGGTGATCATCGTCATCAACTCCCGCACCGAAAACCAGCAGCCGGCGCCCCCGACGGTCACCGACACCGGAACTCCACCGGCGACGGCACCCCCGGCGAGCAAGACGCCCAGCGGGTCCGCGCCGCGTCTACGCCTGGATTGGACGGATGCCCGGAGGATAGGTAATTCTGGACTTCAGAGCGGGCCGCATGGACACGACTGGGTTCCCCCCTCTACACCCAGCACATCGCCGGCCCGTTATGAGACACCGCAATGACCACCCCGCAGCACCTGTCCGACCGTTATGAGCTCGGCGAGATCCTCGGTTTCGGGGGCATGTCCGAAGTTCATCTGGCCCGCGACGTCCGCTTGCACCGCGACGTCGCGGTGAAGGTGCTGCGCGCTGATCTGGCTCGTGATCCCAGTTTCTATCTGCGCTTCCGGCGCGAGGCGCAAAACGCCGCGGCACTGAACCACCCGTCCATCGTCGCGGTGTACGACACCGGCGAGGCGGAAACCCCCGCCGGCCCGCTGCCCTACATCGTGATGGAGTACGTCGACGGCGTCACCCTGCGCGACATCGTGCACACCGACGGCCCGCTGCCGCCCCGGCGCGCCATCGAGATCATCGCCGACGCCTGCCAGGCGCTGAACTTCAGCCACCAGAACGGCATCATCCACCGCGACGTCAAGCCGGCGAACATCATGATCAGCAGCACCAACGCGGTGAAGGTGATGGACTTCGGCATCGCGCGCGCCATCGCCGACAGCGGCAACAGCGTCACCCAGACCGCAGCCGTGATCGGGACGGCCCAGTATCTGTCACCCGAACAGGCCCGCGGGGATTCCGTCGACGCCCGCTCCGATGTCTATTCGCTGGGCTGCGTCCTCTACGAAATCCTCACCGGCGAACCGCCTTTCACGGGTGACTCGCCCGTGGCGGTCGCCTACCAGCATGTCCGCGAGGATCCGGTGCCACCGTCGAAGCGGCACGAGGGCATCTCCGCCGACCTCGACGCCGTCGTGCTCAAGGCGTTGGCCAAGAACCCGGAGAACCGCTACCAGACCGCGGCGGAGATGCGCGCCGACCTGGTGCGGGTGCACAACGGCGAGCCGCCCGAGGCGCCCAAGGTGCTCACCGACGCCGAGCGCAGTTCGTTCCTGTCGTCCACCGGTCCCGGTCACGGGCCGCGCACCGACCCGCTGCCGCGCCAGCCCCTCGACGACACCGACGGCGATCGCCCCGGCGGTTCCATCGGCCGCTGGGTTGTCGCGGTCGCCGTGCTGGCGGTGCTGACCATCGTCGTGGTCATCGCGTTCAACACGTTCGGCGGCAGCACCCGCGATGTCCAGGTGCCCGACATGCGCGGCCAGGTGTCGGCCGATGCCATTGCCGCACTGCAAAACCGGGGCTTCAAGACGCGCACCCTGCAAAAGCCCGACTCGACGGTTCCGCCCGACCACGTCATCGGCACCGACCCCGCCGCCAACGCGTCGGTGAGCGCCGGTGACGAGATCACCATCAACGTGTCCACCGGCCCCGAGCAGCGCGAGGTCCCCGACGTCTCCTCGCTCAGCTACGGCGACGCGGTCAGCAAGCTGAAGTCCGCCGGATTCAGCAAGTTCAAGCAGGCGAACTCCCCGTCGACCCCGGAGCTGCTGGGCAAGGTCATCGGGACCAACCCGCCGGCCAACCAGACGTCGGCGATCACGAACGTGATCACCGTCATCGTCGGCTCCGGGCCGGAGAACAAGCAGGTCCCCGACGTCGCCGGTCAGACCGTCGACGTCGCGCAAAAGAACCTCACGGTCTACGGCTTCACCAAAGTCACCCAGACGCAGGTGGACAGCGCCCGGCCCGCCGGTGAGGTGATCGGCACGAATCCGCCCAAGGGCCAGACGGTTCCGGTGGACTCGATCATCGAGATCCAGGTGTCCAAAGGCAACCAGTTCCTGATGCCGGACCTGACCGGCATGTTCTGGACGGACGCCGAACCGCGGCTGCGCGCGCTGGGCTGGACCGGGGGGCTGGACAAGGGGCCCGACGTCGACGCGGGCGGGTCCCAGTCGCACCGGGTCGTCTACCAGAACCCGCCTGCCGGGGCCGGGTGCAACCGGGACGGCATCATCACGCTGAAGTTCGGCCAGTAGCCGCCGGCGCGTTATTCTCCGCGTCCGGGAAATAGGGCCGGACCGCGGCGCGGACCTCGTTTTCCAGGCGGCGCACCAGCATGTCGTCGTGCGTCCAGCCGCAGTAGCCGAGCCAGTTCGCCAGCATGCGGTGCCCGCCCTCGGTGAGGATCGACTCCGGATGGAACTGGACCCCGTGGATCGGCAACTCGGTGTGGCGCACGCCCATGATCACACCGCTGCGGGTGCGGGCCGTCACCTCCAGCACCGCGGGCAGCGACTCGGGCAGGATCGTCAGCGAGTGGTACCGGGTCGCGGTGAACGGATCCGGAAGTCCCTGCAGCACACCAACATTGGTGTGAAACACGCTGCTCGTCTTGCCGTGCAACAGCTCCGGCGCGCGGTCCACGGTCGCACCGAACGCCACGCCGATCGCCTGATGTCCGAGGCAGACCCCCAGCAGCGGGGTGCGCTGCTCGGCGCACGCGCGAACCAGGCCGATCGATGCGCCCGCGCGTTCCGGAGTGCCCGGTCCGGGGCTGAGCAGCACGCCGTCGAACTGCGCCGCGACGGCCGTCTGGTCCGAGAGGCGGGTGTCGTCGTTGCGCCAGACGTCGGCCTCGACGCCCAGCTGGCCGAGGTACTGCACCAGGTTGAACACGAAGCTGTCGTAGTTGTCGACGACCAGGATCCGCATCCAGTCAGATTACCGCCCGGCTCAGTAGCCCACCGGGCCCGCCGGTTGCGCGAAGTGCGTCCGGACCGGTTCGGAATGGCCGGCGATCCGCACGTCGGGCTTGACCTCTTCGCGATATCCGAGGCCGAACCGGACCACGTACTGCTTGTAGAGGGTGACCAGGGGAGCGGCGGCCAGGGCGGCCTGCATGACCGCGGCGTCGCCGATCGCGGTGATCGTGTACGGCGGGCTGTAGGTGCGGCCGTTGAGCAGCAGCGTGTTGCCGACGCAGCGCGGCACCGAGGTCGCGATGATCCGCTGGTCTTGCATCTGGATCGCCTCCGCGCCGGCACTCCACAACGCGTTCAGGACGGCCTGGATGTCCTGCTGGTGCACCACCAGATCGTCGGGCGATGCGTCGCGGGGAAAGCGGCCGTTGGCGTCGCGCTGTGCGTCCTGGAGGGTGACAACCAGACCGGGCCCGTGCACCGGGTCCATTCCCGCCTCGCCGGCCAGCTCCGCGGAGCGCCGCAGCATCGCCTTGAGCGCGGTGTCCGTCGACCGGCCGTGGGCGGAGTCGATCTTGTTGGCCAGCTCGTCGCGCTGGGCCCGGAGGCGGTCGACCGACGACTGGGCCTCGCGAACCAGGTCGACCAGGCGCGGTGCGTCGCTGCGGCGGATCTCGGCGCCGCCGGAGACCCCATGCGTGGCGGCGAGCAGCAACCCGGCCAGCAGGCACACCAGCGGGACCCCGAACCGCCATGGTGAGCGGCGCGTGTCAATCATCGAGTCTCCATTTCCTGGTCACCATGCCAGGTGAGTTAGTCTCGTAGCCGAGCTATGCGTGCAGCTGCCATCGTTATCGTCGCATCCCGTCCCGTTGTTCAGGTAATGCCGAGGTATTCAAATGCCCAAGTCGAAGGTCCGTAAGAAGAACGACTTCACCGTCGGCGCGGTCAGCCGCACGCCGGTGAAAGTGAAGGTCGGACCGTCTAGCGTGTGGTTCGTTTGTCTGTTCGTCGGCCTCATGTTGATCGGGCTGGTCTGGCTGATGGTGTTCCAATTGGCCGCCGTCGGAAGCCAGGCGCCGGCCGCGCTGAACTGGATGGCACAACTCGGCCCGTGGAACTACGCGATCGCGTTCGCTTTCATGATCACCGGGTTGTTGCTCACGATGCGCTGGCACTGACCAACCCAACCGAGGTAATGAATTCATCTTGGGGTGTTTCTGTAACTGGCTCAGCAACGTCGACACCAACCAATCACACCCGTGTGATTTATCCCCACTGTTGATAGCGCTTGTGGATAAGCGCGTTGGCAGTGGTGGGAGGGGTTAGGCGGCCCATGCAGCAAACAGAATGGGCGCCGCCCGCGGCCGGAATCGCAGGTTGCGGGGCCGTCGGCGTTTTGATGGCTATCGCCTGTGTGACCCTAGTCACAGACCCGCCCGGCCGCATTCTGACCGGGATTGCCGCGGCGGGGTTGATCTTGTTTGCGGGCATGACGTGGCGCGCGCGCCCGAAGCTGGCAATTACCCCGGCCGGCCTGGCGCTGCGGGCGTGGTTCCGGACGCAGGTATTGCGGCACTCCGACATCAAGATCATCCGGATCACCGAGTTCCGCCGCCACGCGCGCACCGTGCGGCTGCTCGAGGTCGAAACGGTCAACGGTGGGCTGCTGATCTTGAACCGCTGGGACCTCGGGACCGACCCGTTGAAGGTGCTCGACGCGCTGACGGACGCCGGCTACGCGGGTGGTAACCGACGCTGAGCGGGCGATGCCTTAGGAGATCGTGATCGACTCGATGACGACGGCGTCGGTCGGGCGGTCGTTGCCATCGGTGGCCGTGGTCGCGATCGCGTCGACCACCTTTTGCGAGTCGGGGTCGGTCACTTCGCCGAAGATCGTGTGGCGCCGGTTCAAGTGCGGCGTCTGGGCGACGGTGATGAAGAACTGCGAACCGTTGGTGCCCGGGCCCGCGTTCGCCATCGCCAGCAGGTAGGGCTTGTCGAATTGCAGCTCGGGGTGGAACTCGTCGGCGAACTTGTAGCCCGGACCACCGCGTCCGGTCCCGGTCGGGTCGCCGCCCTGGATCATGAAGCCCCTGATCACCCTGTGAAAGACCGCGCCGTCGTAGAACGGGCCCGACGGGCCACCCGAGGCGTTCTGGGTGGAGTACTCCTTGGTGCCCTGCGCCAGGCCGACGAAGTTGGCGACGGTCTTGGGCGCGTGGTTTCCGAACAGGGCAACCTTGATGTCCCCGCGGTTGGTGTGCAGCGTTGCGGTGGCGGTCTGAATGGGGCTGTTAGTCACGGGGCTAGAGTCTGCCATTACGCGCGGCCTCGCACGCACCCGGTACCGAGCCCGGGTGCGCCCAATAGGGGGCCGGGCGCACCAGCGGACAGAAGGGCGGCAGATGAGCGCGAAGACGGAAACCCGGCTGACCCCGCGGGAGCGACTGGCCCGCGGGCTGACCTACTCGGCGGTGGGACCGGTCGATGTCACCCGGGGCGTCGTCGGGCTGAGTGTGCACGGCGCGCAGTCGACCGCGTCGGGTCTTCGTCGCCGTTACCGCGAGGGTCGGCTGGCGCGCGAAATCGCCGCTGCCCAAGAGACTCTCGCGCAGGAGCTTGCCGCCGCGCAAGAGGTGGTCTCCGGGTTGCCCCAGGCGCTGCAGGAGGCACGCCGGGCCCAGCGCCGCAGACCGCGGCCGTGGGTGATCGCCGGCGCCGCCGTCGTGGTCGTGGCCGGCGGAGCGGTCGCGTTCAGTGTCGTGCGCCGCTCGATGCGTGCCGCCGAGGAACCGTCGCCCCGGCCGCCGAGCGTGGACGTGCAGCCGCGTCCGTAATCAGCTGACGGCCAACCGCAGGCTTTTGCGGCGCCGGACCAGGATGCTCGGCAGCCAGTCGCCGACGTCGGTCGCCTCGATCCACGTGGTGCGCTCCAACAAGTTGCGCAAGACGATCTGGGCTTCGAGGCGAGCCAGCGCCGCGCCCACGCAAAAGTGCACGCCCTTGCCGAACGCCACGTGGCCCTTGGCGACGGCGCGATCGAGGCGGAATTCGTTGGGGGCGTCGAAGTGCGCGGGGTCGCGGTTGGCCGCTCCCCACATCAGCAGCAAATGGGAATCGGCCGGCACCTCGACCCCGGCCAGCGTCGTGTCGCGCCACACGTGCCGGTAGTGGCCGCGGAACGGCGACTCGAGGCGCAATGTCTCCTCGATGAAAGCGCTTAGCAGTTCCGGCTTTTCGCGGAGCTGCCGCTGGATCGCGGGACGATCGGCAAGAATCCACGCGGCGCTGCCCAGCAGCGACGCCGTCGATTCTCCGGCGGCGCTGAAGAGCGTCATCATGATGCCCATTGCCGGTAGTTGCTCCAGTTCACCCGAAGCGCAGCGCGCCGCCAGGTCGGCAATCAGGCCGTATTCGCCGTCGTCGCTTGCCTTGTCGAAATGCTCCGTGACGTATCCCGACAGTTCCATCGCCGCGGCGAACGCCTCTTCGAGTTGGGCTGACGTGACGACCCCGTCGAGCAGCGTGGTGGTGGCGTAGCCGAGGCGAATGAGTTTGTCGACGTCGTCCTCCGGCAAGCCCAGCAGGCGGGCGACCACCATCATCGGCAGCCGGTTAGCGATGGCGCTCATCCATTCGATGTGGCCGTCTCGGAGGTTCTGCTCCCACAGGCGGTCGGCGGTGTCGGCGGCGAACTCCTCGATGATGCGCACCCGCTTGGCCGACAGGTGCGGCAGCAGGATTTTGCGGTGCACCGCGTGCGTCGGATCGTCGGCGGTTGCCAGCGCGTGGGCGGCACCCCCCGCCGGCCCCATGTCGAAGGGCGTGACGGTGCCGTCGTCTTGGAAAACCAGGGTGGCGGTGAGGTTTGAGGAAAAGTCGTCGACACGGTCAACGGCTTCCTGGACCGCGTCCCAGCCACAGACGGCGTAGAAGACGGAGTCGCCGATGCGCTGCACCGGTGATTCGGCGCGCATGCGGTCGAACACCGCGTACGGATCTTGCAGCGCCTCGGCGCCGAGGAGCTGGACTGGCTTGTCCAGGACGGGCATACGTACAGGCTCAACGGGCCGACCTGCGGCGTCAACGGGCCAGGACGAAGTTGAGGGGCGCTTGCGCCCGAGGCCTGCCGACGCCGACCGCGCCCACCCGCCGCCAGCAGCGCATTAGCCTGAGAAATCTGCTTCGTAAATTCTCACCTTGAGAGAAGCATTTCTACGGGCCGCGATGTGGTGGAGCATGGGTGGATGGCGCGCGACGACTGGTTGGTGGGACGCGATCGCCGTAGCGAGGCCACCGAACGGATTTACGCCGCCGCGGCCGATCTCATCTCGCGCAAGGGATACGAGGGCTTCACGATCGAAGCGTTGGCGGCCAGGGTGCACTGCTCGCCCGCGACGATCTACCGGCACGCCGGGGGCAAGACGGCCATCCGCGATGCCGTCGTCGCCATGCAGGCGGCGCGAATCGTCGACGCCACGCGCGAAGTCATCAAGGACCTTCGGGGACCCGACCGCGTCGTGACCGCCACGATCATCGCGCTACAACGGCTGCGGTCGGATCCGCTGGCCCAGCTCATGCAGTCGATCCATGCGAACCCCGTCAGCGCATGGGTCGTCAGCTCACCCACCGTCACCGCCCTGGCCGCCGAAATGCTCGGCCCGGACAACGACGACCCGCTCGCGGCGCAGGGCCTGATCCGCGTCTTCCTGGCGCTGTGGTGCTGGCCCGTCAAAGACCCGGACGCCGAACGCGCCCTGGTGCAACGCTTCCTCGGCTCCGGAGAGGATGTAGGGCGTGACTTGGACCAGGTATGAGGGCAGGGCGCTCGCGGACGCGACTCTCAGTGGCGATGCGCTGGAGGCGGCGCTCGAAGACCATGTCCGCATTCACAATCCGCAGCTGACCGACGTCCGCCTGGAGTCGGTGACCGCGACGGAGGGCTACGACACGGGGGTGACGCCGGCCCGGCGTTGGTACCGGGTCACGTATCTGGCCGAGGGTGCGGACCTCTAGGCGCGGACGGGATTCATACACTCAGGCTGACGAATAAGCCCGTCCGGCCGATAATTCATATCGGATTCATGTTCCGTGGTCCGGCGGGCTTCCGTTCAAATCGTTTTCCGAGAAATGGCCCGGTGTTTTCATATATTTTGCATTCCGCGATTTGAATCAGCGTGAGCTTTGGCGATAAGGCCAGGTCACATCCCATTCGCGGTCGTCATGACGGTCAATGCGTGGCGCGTTATTTATATCGTCCGGGGGCAACGACAAATTCTTGAAAGGGGACACCCATGTCCTTCGTAACGGCTTATCCGGAGAAATTGGCCGCGGCCGCCGCCAATCTGCAGTCGATTGGCGCCGCATTAACCGCCGGCACCGCGGCGGCCGCCGCCCCGACCGTGAGCGTCGTCCCCGCCGCCGCCGACGAGGTGTCCGCGCTGACCGCCGCGCAGTTCGCCACGCATGCCCAGCGTTTTCAGGCGGTGAGCGCTCAGGCGGCCGCGATTCAGCAGTTGTTGATCGCCACCCTGGCGGCGGGTGCGGCTTCCTATGCGACGACCGAGGCCGCGAATGCGGCGTCGGCGGGCTGACCGACCATGGACTATGGGCTGTTGCCGCCCGAGATCAACTCTGGGCGCATGTACACCGGTCCCGGCGCGGGTTCGTTGGTTGCGGCCTCGGCGGGCTGGGGTGAGCTCGCCGCCGAATTGCACTCGGCCGCCGCCGGATTCCGCTCGGCAATTTCCGCGCTGACCGGCGGTCCGTGGCTGGGCCCCGCGTCGGCGTCGTTCTTGGCGGCCGCGACCCCGTACGTGGCGTGGCTACAAAGCAGCGCGGCGCAATCCGAGCTCGCGGCCGGCCAGGCGGCCGCCGCCGCGTCGGCGCACGAGACCGCGTTCGCCATGACGGTGCCCCCGCCGGTGATCGCGGCTAACCGCGCGCAGTTGGCGGCATTGCTCGCGACGAATTTCTTGGGACAGAACGCCCCGGCAATCGCGGCGACCGAGGCCGAGTATTTCGAGATGTGGGCTCAGGACGCGACGGCGATGTATGCGTATGCGAGCTCGTCGTTGGCGGCGGCACAGTTGACCGATTTCGCGGAGCCGCCGCAGGTGGCCGATTCCTCGGGCTTGGCACGGCAAGCTGCCGCGGTTTCCGCGGCCGCCGCCGACAATCCCGTCCAGACCGTCGTGCAGGATGTGCTCACGCGTTTGGAGTCCCTTCCCAACCCGTTGGCCGATCTGGTCTCGTCCTTCAACGGGACGCAGCTCGACAAGTACATTTCGGCCAACACCGTGCTGGACGACGTCGTCATGCTTTACGGCAAGTACCTGGTGCCGTACGTCTCCACCGCGCAGTCGATGATTCAGTCCACGCAGTCCTTCGGGCAGGTGAGCAACGGGATAACGGCCATGACCTCCTTCGCCAAGGGCCTGGGCCCGGCGGTCAAGGCGGCCGAAGGCGCGGCGCAGTCGGCGGCCAACGCCGGAGCGAACACCGGGGGCGTGGCGGCGGGCGTGGGCAGAGCGCTGCCGCTGGGCGCCTTGTCGGTGCCACCGAGCTGGGCGCCGGTGAGCGCGGTGACCAACCCGGGGGTGGCCGCCCTCAACGCCGCGGCGGTCCCGGCCGGGGCCGAAGGAATGAATGCCCTGCCCATGGCCCCGTTGGGCCAACTCGGCGGAACCCGTTACGGGAGAATACTTCCGACCTACGGTTTCAAGCCCTCGGTGATGGCGAAACCCCCGGCGGCCGGGTGATCGCGGATCGCGACGCCTGACTTGTGGAGCCTAGGGGAATCGAACCCCTGACACCCGCCTTGCAAAGGCGGTGCTCTACCAACTGAGCTAAGGCCCCTCATCGTGGCTGGGTGGTTGATCGGCCGGATCAGCCACGGCCACGTGCCAGACCTCGACCCCGCGTCGTGACCGCACCACCGCCGCCGCTACAGCGACCAATGCCAGTGGCAATGCAAGCCTCACGCAACGTCTGGACGGGCACATGGTTGTGGGCCTGGGAGGACTCGAACCTCCGACCTCTTCGTTATCAGCGAAGCGCTCTAACCGCCTGAGCTACAGGCCCGCACTCGCGTAGGGCCGAGCGACGAGATTACCGCAATCGTCGCCGGACCCCCAAAACCGCGTGATCGGCACTAGTCCGATGGTGTCGACCCACGGCGCCCGGCTGCGCCGCGCTTGTGATCGCCACTAGTCGCGGTCCGCCAGTGTGACTTCAATGCCGCCGATCAGATCGGTGGCGAGGTTGTAGACGAACGCGGCGATGGTGGCCATCGCGGTCAGCAGGACGATGTTGACCAACCCGATCAGCACCGCGCCGCCGAAGATCGTGCCGCTGGACACCAATTCGCCGCTGCTGCCGCTGGTGTTGTTCAACAGGTCGCCGACGTTGCTGTTCAGCTTGGCCCACACGCCCATGCCGCCGAGCACGAGGTACAGGAACGCCACCGCGATCATCCACACGAAGAACAGCGCGACCGAGAGCAGCAGCGACACCTTCAGCGTGCTCCACGGATCGATCCGCCGGATCTGCATGCTGGCCCGAACCGGACCGCGGGTTCGCCGCGACACCTGGACCCGGTTTTCGCGGCCTTCGTTGGCGTCCGTATTCGTGGACCTGGCCGAAACCGAGGGGCTCGGCGTCTCCGCGCTGCGCTCCGGGGCGGGCTTGCGCTGCGGCGATCGTGGAAGGGGCCCGGACAGATCGGGCAACTCGCTGGCGTAGGCCTCGGCGGGCGGGCCGTCGCCGCGTGCCGGCGCCGGGTCGAACTCGTATGGCTTCCCGCGCGGGGGTGCGCCGGCCCCGGGCGCCGACCCGCCGGCAATGAAGCGGTTGAGCCGGGCATCGGCAGTGGTGGGAGCCGCGGCCGGCCGCGGCTCGGCGGGCGGTTCGGGCTCGCGATGCGTCGGGGCGGATGGCCGGGCGGCGCGCGGCCGCGGTGGCGACTCACCGGCATCGTGCGCCCGGCCGGTCTGCGCGGGCGCCGCGCGGTGCACACCGGCACGCTCGGGCGCGCCGTCCCCATTCAGGCCATCGCCCTGCTTGGGGGCACCCGGCTCGTTCGGTGAGGTCACCCCGACTCCTTAGATCTTCTGCGGTGGCAGTCGCATTGTGTGTGGTCGGGCCGAGTCTATTGCCCGGCTCCACCTCCGCCCTTCGAGAGGCCCGTCGAGAGGACCTCCGCTGGGTCCGCATCGCCCGTCGGGCCGAGTCTAGTTGCCCGGGCGCTCGAGCGAACCCCCGCTTGCCCGCATCGTTACCTGCCTAGCTCTGCGCATCCTCGGCCTCGTCGCCGTCCCCGACGACCTCGTCGGCGGCCTCCTCGGCGTTGCGCGCGATGGCCAACAACGTGTTGTCCTCACCCAGGTTCATCAACCGGACGCCCTTGGTCTGCCGCCCGGCCTTGCGGACCTGGCGCGCCGCCGTGCGGATCACACCCCCTCCGGAGGTGATGGCGTAGAGCTCGCTGTCCTCGTCGACGATCAGCGCGCCGACCAGCCGGCCGCGCCGACGGTCGTACATCACGGTCAGGACGCCCTTGCCGCCGCGGCCCTGCACCGGATACTCCTCGATCGCGGTGCGCTTGGCGTAACCGCCGGACGTGGCGACCAGGAGGTAGGTGCCTTCACGAACCACGTTCAGCGACAACAGGTAATCGTCGGCGTTGAACCGCATGCCCTGCACGCCCGAGGTGGCACGGCCCATCGGACGCAGGGCCTCATCGGTCGCCGAGAAGCGGATGGACTGCCCGTTGGCCGATACCAGCAGCAAGTCCTCCTCGGACGAACACAGCACCGCGCCAACCAGCTCGTCGCTGTCACGCAGGTTGATCGCCACGATCCCGCCCGAACGGTTGGAGTCGAAGTCGGTCAGCTTCGTCTTTTTCACCAGGCCGTTGCGGGTGGCCAGCACCAGGTACGGCGCGTCCTCGTAGCTGCGGATCTGGATGACCTGCGCGATGCGCTCCTCCGGCTGGAAGGCCAGCAGGTTGGCCACGTGCTGGCCGCGCGCCGTGCGGGAGGCCTCGGGCAGTTCGTAGGCCTTGGCCCGATACACCCGGCCCTGCGTGGTGAAGAACAGGATCCAGTCGTGGGTCGAGGACACGAAGAAGTGCGCGACGATGTCGTCCTGCTTAAGCCCGGCACCCTGCACGCCCTTGCCGCCGCGCTTCTGGCTGCGGTACAGGTCGGTCTTGGTGCGCTTGGCATAACCCGTTTCGGTGATCGTGACCACGACGTCCTCGCGGGCGATCAGGTCCTCGTCGCTCACTTCTCCGTCGGCCGCCACGATGCGGGTGCGGCGGTCGTCGCCGTACTTGTCGACGATCTCCTTGAGTTCGTCGCGGACGATCCCGCGCTGCCGCTCTGGCTTGGCCAGGATGTCTTCCAGGTCGGCGATCTCGGCCTCGATCTTGGCCAGGTCGTCGATGATGCGCTGCCGCTCCAGGGCCGCCAGGCGCCGCAGCTGCATGTCCAGGATCGCCTGGGCCTGGATCTCGTCGATGTCGAGGAGCTCGATCAGGCCGGCGCGGGCGATCTCTACGGTCTCCGACGCGCGGATCAGGGCGATCACCTCGTCGAGCGCATCGAGCGCCTTGACCAGACCCCGCAGAATGTGGGCCCGTTCGTTGGCCTTTCGCAACCGGTAGGTGGTGCGGCGGACGATGACGTCCAGTTGGTGCGCGACGTAATGGCGGATCATCTGGTCGAGCCGCAGGGTGCGCGGCACCCCGTCGACGATCGACAGCATGTTCGCGCCGAAGCTGGTCTGCAGCTGGGTGTGCTTGTAGAGGTTGTTGAGCACCACCTTGGCCACCGCGTCGCGCTTGATCTCGACGACGATGCGCACCCCGACCCGGTCGCTGCCCTGGTCCTCGACGTTGGAGATGCCGGCGAGCCGGCCATCGCGAACCTGCTCGGCGATCGAGGTGATGAAGTTGTCGTGGTTGACCTGATACGGCAACTCGGTGATCACCAAAGACGTTCGGCCCCTGGCCTCTTCGACTTCCACGACACCGCGCATCCGGATGGAGCCGCGGCCGGTCTTGTACGCGTCGGAGATGCCCTGGCTGCCCACGATCAAACCGGCGGTGGGAAAGTCGGGTCCCTTGACGCGCTCCATGCACGCGGCCAGCGTCGCTTCCTCGTCGGCCTCGTGGTTCTCGAGGCACCAGAACACGGCCTCGGCGAGCTCGCGCAGGTTGTGCGGCGGGATGTTGGTCGCCATGCCGACCGCGATGCCGCCCGAACCGTTGGCCAGCAGGTTGGGGAACCGGCTCGGCAGCACCGTCGGTTCCTGCACCCGGCCGTCGTAGTTGGGGATGAAATCGACTGTTTCCTCGTCGATTTCGCGCAGCATCTCCATCGCGAGCGGAGTAAGCCGCGCCTCGGTATATCTCATGGCCGCTGGCGGATCGTTGCCCGGCGAGCCGAAGTTGCCCTGCCCGTCGACGAGCGGATAGCGCAGCGACCAAGGTTGGGCCATGCGCACCAACGTGTCGTAGATCGACGAGTCGCCGTGCGGGTGATAGTTGCCCATCGTCTCGGCAACGGAGCGTGCGGATTTCGCGTGTCCGCGGTCCGGCCGGAACCCGGAATCGAACATCGCGTACAGCACTCGGCGGTGCACCGGCTTGAGGCCGTCGCGCACTTCCGGTAGCGCGCGGCCCACGATCACGCTCATCGCGTAGTCGATGTAGCTGCGCTGCATCTCCTGCTGAATGTCGACGGGTTCGATCCGGTCGCCGGCTTCGCCACCGGGTGGCAGCGTGGTGTCAGTCATGTGATCCTCGGGTTAGATCGTGCGAAATCGAATCAGACATCAAGGAAGCGAACATCTTTGGCGTTGCGGGTGATGAAACTGCGGCGCGCGTCGACGTCCTCGCCCATCAGGATGGAGAACAATTCGTCGGCGGCCGCGGCATCATCGAGGGTGATCTGGCGCAGCACCCGCACGTTCGGGTCCATCGTGGTTTCCCACAACTCCTTGGCGTCCATCTCACCCAGACCCTTGTAGCGCTGGATGCCGTCTTCCTTGTTGATCTTCTTGCCGGCCTTCAGCCCGGCCTCGAGCAGGCCGTCGCGCTCGCGGTCGGAGTAGGCGAATTCGGGATCGCTGCGCTGCCACTTCAACTTGTACAGCGGCGGCTGCGCCAAGAACACGTGGCCGTTCTCGATCAGCGGGCGCATGAAGCGGAACAACAGCGTCAGCAGCAGCGTCGAAATGTGCTGGCCGTCAACGTCGGCGTCGGCCATCAGCACGATCTTGTGATACCGCAGCTTGGTGATGTCGAACTCGTCGTGGATGCCGGTGCCGAGCGCGGTGATGATCGCCTGCACCTCGGTGTTTTTCAGCACCCGGTCGATGCGCGCCTTCTCGACGTTGATGATCTTGCCGCGCAGCGGAAGGATGGCCTGGAACATCGAGTCGCGGCCGCTCTTGGCCGAGCCGCCGGCTGAATCTCCCTCCACCACATACAGTTCGGACTTTCGCGGGTCGGTCGAGCGGCAGTCGGCGAGCTTGCCGGGCAGCCCGCCGAGATCGGTGGCGCTCTTGCGGCGCACCAGCTCCCGGGCCTTGCGGGCCGCGATGCGGGCCTGCGCCGACGACACCGCTTTGTTGACAACGGTTTTCGCTTCGGAGGGATTCGCCTCGAACCAGTGCGTCAGCTGTTCGTTGCACACCTTCTGCACGAACGACTTGACTTCGGTATTGCCCAACTTGGTCTTGGTCTGGCCCTCGAACTGCGGTTCGGCGACCTTCACGGAAATGACCGCCGCCAAGCCTTCGCGGATGTCGTCGCCGGTGAGATTGGCGTCCTTCTCCTTGAGCAGCTTCTTGTCTTTGGCGTATTTGTTCACCACCGACGTCAACGCGCTGCGGAAGCCCTCCTCGTGGGTACCGCCCTCGTGGGTGTTGATCGTATTGGCGAACGTGTGCACCGATTCCGAATATCCGCCGTTCCACTGCATCGCGATTTCCACTTCGTGGCCGGTGCCTTTGCCGTCGAAGTCGATGACGCTCTGCTGGATCGGGCTCTTTGTGCGGTTGATGTGCTTGACGAAGTCGACCAGGCCGCCCGGGTAGTGAAACGTCCGGTGCTTGACCTTGTGCGGCGCGCTCGATTCGGCCGCCTTCTCTTCGGCGGTCTTGGGCGCCTCGGCCGTGTCGCTGACCACCTCGTCGACGACCTCGTCCTGCTCCACTCGTTCGTCGGTGAGGTTGATCGTCAGACCCTTGTTCAGGAAAGCCATCTCCTGCAGCCGGCGGGCCACGGTCTCGAAGTCGTACTCGAGGGTTTCGAAGATGTCCGAGTCGGCCCAGAACCTGATCGTGGTTCCCGTCTTCTTGGTGGCCTCGCCCTGCTTGAGCGTGCCCGGCACGGCGCGGTCGTAGAACTGGGACCACTCGTGGCCGTCGCGCTTGATGTCGACCTCTAGCCGAACCGACAGCGCGTTCACCACCGACACCCCAACCCCGTGCAGACCGCCGCTGACGTTGTAGCCACTGTTCTCGCCGCCGAACTTGCCGCCGGCGTGCAGTTGGGTCATGACCACGTCGACGGTCGGAGCACCGGTGGCGTGCATCGCCACGGGGATACCGCGGCCGTTGTCGGCAACCTCGACGCCGCCATCCGCCAGCAACCGCACGTCGACCCGGTCCGCGTAGCCAGCCATCGCCTCGTCCACGGAGTTGTCCACGACCTCCCAGATGAGGTGGTGCAAACCACGCTCACCGGTGGAGCCGATATACATGCCCGGGCGTTTGCGGACAGCCTCCAGCCCTTCGAGGACGGTGATCTGTTCGGCGCCGTATCCGGCTTGAGGCTTCTTCTTCTGGGCAGCCACGGTCGGAATGCTCTCCTTGGGGTTTCATGCGGGCGGTCCGGTCACCGCAGCAGACGCATGCCACCACTCTACCGTGATCGGGCTCTGGCACCCATTCTCTGGGCGCGTTTCTACCCAGCTAACTGCGCCGTGCGGGCGATTTCTTTATTCGTGCCGCGTCCCGACGTGCCTGATAGGGCTCTCTTTCGTTCTGGCGGCTCTGAGACGCCTGTGGATTAGCTCGCGACTGGGGACCGATTTCGTCCCGCCGCGCCTCAGCCGTACGTGTCCCGCGGCCCCCGCCCGGCGATGTGACGGGGCCCCTTCCGCCACGACGGGGCGGTGGGCCCGCTGATTTTCAGCGACGTCACCACACCGTTGCCAACCGCCGCGGCGATCTTGGCCAGAAGTTGCGCCTGGATCATCCGGAGTTGGGTTGCCCACGCCGTCGATTCCGCCGTCACGCTGAGCACCCCCTCGTTGAGCGCAGTCGGGGTCGCATGTTCGGCGATCTGCTGTCCCACCACCGACGACCAGTGTCCCAGCACCGTGCCTTCGGCCACGTGCGCCGACCATCCCCGTTTTTTCGCGAGGTCGCGCGCCAGCCGGCCCAGCGGCTGCGGATCGCGCACGTCCGGGCCCGGACCCGACCAGCTCCGGCGCTGACCCGCCACCCGGCGCGGCGCCGACGGCATCGCCCTCCCGCGCCCGGCGTCCTTTCCCTGCGCGCGGGCCGCCGCCCGCGCCTCCTCGAGGGTGCGGCGCACCAGGTCGATCCCGGTCAGCCCGCCCAGTCTGTCGACCTCGTTCTTGTCGTCCGCGTCGGTCGCGTCGGTCATGACCGCACCGCCGAGACCCGGCCCGCGTCGTCGTCGCGCAGATCGATGTGCACCCGCCTAGCATCCCAGTCCGCCGGAATGTCTTCCAGCACCGCCGCGGTCACCAAAACCTGCTCGGCCGACTCGGCCACCGCCGCCAGGGCCCGGCGGCGGGTGGCGTCGAGTTCGGCGAACACGTCGTCGAGCAACAACACCGGCTCGTCGCCGTCCGCGCGCAGCAACTCATACGCCGCCAACCGCAGCGCCACGGCGAACGACCACGATTCGCCGTGACTCGCAAAGCCTTTGGCGGGTTGGTCGCCAAGCCTCAGCTCCAGGTCGTCGCGGTGCGGGCCGACCAGGCACATGCCCCGCTCCAATTCCGCGTCGCGCCGCGCGGACAGCGCCGCCAACAACGCGGCCTCCAGAAATTCGCGGTCGTTGCCTTGGAAGTCCTCCGGGCCGCGGGCGCCGAGGCTCGGCCGATAGGCGACCGAGGCGGGGCGTGATCCCGGTGCCAGCAGCTGGTAGGCCTTTTCCACCTCCGGTGCCAGCTCGTTGACCAAATCGATTCGGGCGGACATCAATTCGGCGCCGTGCTCGGCGAGTCGACCGTCCCACACGTCCAGGGTGTCCAGGGCGCTGCGGTCGCCCCGATACCGGGCACCGGAAAGGGATTTCAACAGCGCAGTGCGCTGCCGCAAGACCTTGTCGTAGTCGGCACGCACGCCCGCAATCGCCGGCCGGCGCACCGTAGCCAAGTCGTCGAGGTAGCGCCGCCGATCCGCTGGGTCGCCCCGCACCAACGCCAGGTCTTCGGGCGCGAAAAGCACGGCGCGTAGCACGCCGACGACCTCGCGCGTGCTACGAACCGGCGAGCGGTTCAGCCGCGCCTTGTTGGCCCGGCCCGCCGCGATCTCCAGATCGATCGCGCATTCCCGGCCCTCGTTGACGACGATCGTCGAAACCACCGCGCGGTCCGCGCCCGCCCGGATCAACGGCGCGTCGGTTCCGACCCGGTGTGAACCCAATGTCGTCGAATACCACAGGGCCTCAACCAGATTCGTCTTCCCAAAGCCATTTGGACCGACGAACACCGTCCGGCCCGGCTCCAATTCGAGGTCGGCGTAAGCCCAGGACCGGAAATCACGCAGTCCCAAATGCCGGACGTACACCTACCCGGGCAACCGGACTGGCATCAGCAGGTACACGTAATCCGTCGGCAACGCGGCGAAGGGTCCGCTGCCGGTGGGGGAGCTGTCGCCGTCGAACGCGGGGCGCAGCAGCGCGGGCTTGCCCGGCGTCGTGAAACCGAACGACACCCGCTCCGAATGGACCGATGCGAGTCCGTCGGTCAGGTACGTCGGATTGAACGCGATCGTCAACGGTTCGCCGACGAAATCGACCTGGAGATCTTCCTCGGCACGGCCCACGTCGTCGGCACCGGCGGAAAGCCGCAGTGTCCCGTCCGAAAATTCCATCCGCACCTGGGCGCCGCGGTCGGCCACCAGTGCCACCAGCTTGATGGCCTCGGTCAGCTCCGCCACGTTGATGGTGGCGACGGCGGTGTGCTCGGCCGGCAGCAGCTGACGAAACTTCGGGAACTCCGCGTCGAGGAGCCGGGTGGTGCTCTGCTTGCCGTTTCCGCTGATCCCGAGCAACCCGTCTTTTCCGACTCCGGCGCCCGCGCCCAGCGATAACTGCACCTCGGACCCGTCGGCACCGGCCTTGGCCGCCTCGGACAACGTCTTGGCCGGTACCAGCACCGCGGCCTCGATGTCGGGCGACAGGGCTGTCCACGTCAGCTCGCGAACCGCAAGACGGAACCGGTCCGTCGCGGCCAAAACCACCGTGTCCCCGGAAATCTCGACGCGGATACCCGTCAGCATGGGCAATGTGTCGTCCCGGCCGGCGGCGATGGCGACCTGGCTGATCGCCTCTGCGAATAGGTCCGCCGGCAGGGTGCCGGTACCTTCGGGCAGCGCGGGCAGCGTGGGGTAGTCCTCAACCGGCATCGTCGGCAGTGAAAACCTGGCGCTTCCGCAGGTCAACGCGACCCGATTGCCGTCCACATAGAAGTCGACGGGCTTGTTCGGCAACGCCCGGGTGATGTCTGACAACAACCTGCCGGATACCAAAACGCTTCCAGGAGAAGCGATTTCGGCTGCAACCTGAGCTTCGGCGGACACCTCGTAGTCGAATCCGGAGATCGTCAGGCCGTCGTCCGAGCCAGACAGCAGGACTCCGGACAGCACCGGAACCGCCGGCCGGGTCGGCAGGTTCTTCGCCACCCACGACACCGCGTCGGCGAATGACTCTCGCACCAGACGGAACTTCAAGTCGGTGAGGCCAGCTGTTGTCGTCGCCGCGTCCATAGCGTCCCTTTACCTGCCGAGTGTCCAAAAATCTGCAAAAACCACGGTGCCTAGCCGCCCGTCGCTAGCAGTCGAACCACAACCGTAGATCTTCTGCCGCCATCTTGAAAGCTAATCGCAGACGCCGACAAGCCGGGTCAACGTGGGCCTCGGCGCGGCGCAATCGACGGGTGTCCCCAACGCTGTTCTTCAATGAAGAAACAACGGAAAGATCTAAGTAACAGTATTAAGGCCTGTGCATTCTGGGGACAGCCTGGCTTCGGTGCAGCTAGACGAGTGACGGGGTTGTGGATGACGCGGTTGATAACGCAGGGGAGCTTGTTGGGCGGATGGGGATGGGCGACGGATGTGTACGGAAACCCCATTGCTGCACCGATGTTTGACGGGCTTGTGCACAGCGCTGCCCACAACGCCCTGGAGTGACAGCTGTGACAGGGGAGCGAGAAGTTTTTTGAAAAAAACTTTGGCCGGGTGGTCTCGAGGCGCCGAAATCAGCGCTTGGACCGCTGCCGGATGCGGGTGGTGAGCTCCTTGACGTGATCGAAGACCTCACGGCGCTCGGCCATCTCGGACAAGATCTTTCGCTGCGCGTACATGACCGTGGTGTGATCACGGCCGAATGCCTGACCGATCTTGGGCAGCGACAGGTCGGTCAGCTCACGGCACAGGTACATCGCAATTTGTCGTGACTGCGCCAGCGCCCGAGTCTTGCCCGGGCCGCGCAGCTCCTCGACGGTGGTGTCGAAGTACTCGGCGGTGGCGGCCATGATGGTGGCCGCGCTGATTTGCATGGTGCTCGCGTCGGCGATGAGGTCGCGAAGCACGATCTCGGCCAGCGCCTTGTCGATCGGAGTCTTGTTCAACGAGGCGAATGCGGTCACCCGGATCAGAGCCCCTTCGAGCTCGCGGATGTTGCGTTCGATGCTGCTGGCGATCAGCTCGAGCACGTCATCGGGCACCGCCAGCCGTTCCATCTGTGCCTTCTTGCGCAGAATGGCGATGCGGGTCTCCAGCTCGGGGGGCTGCACGTCGGTGATCAGTCCCCACTCGAACCGGGTCCGCAGCCGGTCCTCCAGCGTGGCGAGTTGTTTGGGTGGCCGGTCGGATGAGATGACGATCTGCTTGTTGGCGTTGTGCAGCGTGTTGAAGGTGTGGAAGAACTCTTCCTGGATACCTTCTTTGCCCTCGATGAACTGGATGTCGTCGACGAGCAGCACGTCGACGTCGCGGTAGCTGCGTTTGAACGCGACTTTGCGGTCGTCGCGCAGCGAGTTGATGAAGTCGTTGGTGAATTCCTCGGTCGAGACGTACTTCACCCGCATGCCGGGAAACAACCGTTGGGCGTAATTACCGGCGGCGTGCAAAAGGTGGGTCTTGCCCAGGCCGGACTCGCCCCAGATGAAGAGCGGGTTGTAAGCGCGGGCGGGGGCTTCGGCGATGGCGAGGGCCGCGGCGTGGGCGAACCGGTTGGACGCGCCGATGACGAAGGTGTCGAAGGTGTAGCGCCGGTTCAGGCTGGTGCCGCCGGCGACGGCCGGGTCGGCCGCGTGTGGGCGTTCGGTGAAGTAGTTGGGCCAGCTCTGTTCGGCGCCGCCGGGGACGTCACCGTTGTCGTCCGTCTCGTCGGTGTCGATCGACGTGTCCAAGTCGGCATCGTCGGCCTGGTCGAGGGCCGAAGTCTCCGAGACGGGTGGAAAGGCATCGCCGTTGGTGAACGCACTCGCGTCGGTGTCCTCCGGGGGTGGGGCGATGCGGACGCCGAGTTGGATCTGTTGGCCGAGCCGGCGGCTGAGCGCGTCGGTGATTGGGGCGCGCAGGTGGCGTTCGATCTCGTTTTGCACGAAGCTGCTCGGCACCGACAACAGAGCAAATCCCTCGACGATCGTCAGCGGCCGGACGAGATTCAGCCATGCCCTTTGCTGGGGGGTCAATGGGGTGGCGAGTGCGGTGCGATTGGCGGCCAGGCCGTCCGAGGCGGACTCGCCGTTGAGCTCGGAGACGACCGCGTTCCAAACTGTTGTGAATCCTGAACCGGGGTCATCGGTCAACGACGTAATCTCCCTGGCTCTCGCAGATCCCGGGTCGAGGGGCAACCACGCTTAACGACGAAGCAGCTGTCCACATGGTTATCCACAGGTGTGGACAGGATGATCGTAGACGAGCCGCAGCCTACCGGCGACGGCCCGCGATCTCCGTGCTGATGGCGACCCCGGCCGGTCGCCTAGACAG
Source organism: Mycobacterium sp. NGS34 (assembly GCF_059812845.1). Taxonomy (NCBI): domain Bacteria; kingdom Bacillati; phylum Actinomycetota; class Actinomycetes; order Mycobacteriales; family Mycobacteriaceae; genus Mycobacterium; species Mycobacterium sp. NGS34. The sequence goes on along the minus strand of NZ_JCALDM010000001.1, from coordinate 264,210 downwards.
CTACTCGATCCGCCATCCTCGCTTTGTCGTCGAGCGCCGTTCCACTCTGAAACGGCATTGCCCGAAGTTAACAGTTTTCCGTTCGGCTGCCAACAGTTCTGTTGCATTCCAATCGGCTTCTCTAGGGTGTTCTGGGCCTGCTTGTCGCTCGAACTTCCATGGTGCCGCAGCGAGGGCGCCGAGAACTTCGGTTTTCGCGGATGTGTGAGTTTGGTGCGTTGCGGCAGACCAAGTTTGACCCAGCGAAGGCACGTCAGTACCCTCAAACAGTCGCCCGAAAGTCGGCGATACGGCTGCGACCCAGATTCGAGACCGGGGACCGCGCCGGCCAGTAGCAAGACCCACCTCCGATCGACCCGCGGACGAATGGCGCGAGCGGCCGGAAGGTTCGAATTACGAGGAGAACGCCGTGGCCAAGGGCAAGCGGACATTCCAGCCGAATAACCGGCGCCGAGCCCGCGTGCACGGCTTCCGGCTGCGGATGCGCACCCGCGCCGGTCGGGCTATCGTCTCCGGCCGGCGCCGCAAGGGCCGTCGCGCGCTAACTGCCTGATCGCAACGCCAGGTTTTGGCGGTGCTTTCCGCACGCAACCGCATGAGGCGCTCAACGGAGTTTGACGCCGCGGTGAAGTACGGGGTGCGCTCGGCGCAGCCCGACGTCGTCGTGCATGTCCGACGGGATCCCGAGGACGGCACCGGTCCCCGCGTGGGTTTGATCATCGCCAAACCGGTCGGATCGGCCGTCGAGCGTCATCGGGTTGCGCGTCGGCTGCGGCATGCCGCCCGGACCATGGTCGGCGACCTCCACCCATCCGATCGCGTGGTGATCCGGGCGCTGCCAAACAGCCGGCTGGCGTCGTCGGCGCGGCTCGAGCAGCAGCTGCGCCGCTGTCTGCGACGCGCGTTCGAGTCGGCAGGAACCGACCGATGACGGCTGCGGCGAGGGCGCGCGCCGTCATCGGCGGGGCGGGGCGGGCGACCGCGCGCGGACTGATTTTCTTGATCCAGCTGTACCGGCACATGGTGTCACCGCTCCGTCCGGCGACGTGCCGCTTCGTACCCACCTGTAGCCAGTACGCCGTCGACGCCCTCGCCGAGTACGGGTTGATTCGGGGGAGCTGGTTGTCCGCGACCCGGCTGGCCCGATGTGGACCGTGGCATCGGGGAGGATGGGATCCGATACCGGATCGGCACGAATGCCGGGCGAGCTTCGAAGGCGCCGGCCCCAGACAAGCGGGGCCCCCCGCGCCGCAGCAACGGGAGAGTGAGTCTTTTGTCGTTTGATTTCTTCAGCCTCGACGTCTTCTACTACCCGGTGTCGTGGATCATGTGGGCTTGGTACAAGTTGTTCGCGGCCGCACTGGGGCCGTCGAATTTCTTCGCCTGGGCACTGTCGGTGATGTTCCTTGTCTTCACCCTGCGCGCGATCTTGTACAAGCCGTTCGTGCGCCAGATCCGGACCACCCGGCAGATGCAGGAGCTGCAGCCACAGATCAAGGCGCTGCAAAAGAAGTATGGCAAGGACCGCCAGCGCATGGCGCTCGAGATGCAGAAGCTGCAACGCGAGCACGGCTTCAATCCGATCTTGGGCTGCCTGCCGATGCTCGCCCAGATCCCGGTGTTCCTCGGGCTGTATCACGTGCTGCGGTCCTTCAACCGGACGACGGGCGGCTTCGGCCAACCGCACATGTCGGTGGCCCAAAACCGGGCGACCGGCAACTACGTCTTCACCCCGGCCGACGTCGGGCACTTCCTCGACGCGAACCTGTTCGGCGCCCCGATCGGCGCCTTCATGACCCAGCACGCCGGGTTGGACGCCTTCACGCATTTCAGCCGACCCGCGGTGATCGCCGTCGGTGCGCCCGTGATGATCCTGGCCGGCGTCGCGACCTACTTCAACAGCCGGGCGTCGGTGGCCCGGCAGAGCGCGGAGGCGGCGGCCAATCCGCAGACCGCGATGATGAATAAGCTTGCGCTGTACGTGTTTCCGCTCGGCGTCGTCGTCGGTGGTCCGTTCCTTCCGCTCGCGATCATCCTGTACTGGTTCTCCAACAACATCTGGACGTTCGGACAGCAGCACTACGTGTTCGGGATGATCGAGAAAGAGGAAGAGGCCAAGCGGCAGGAGGCCGTTCAGCGCCGAGCGGCCAACGCGCCGGTGCCGGGCGCCAAGCCCAAGCGCAATGCCAAGGCTGCGCCGGGCGGCAATGGTTCGTCGGCCGGGGCCGGCGACGACGGCGATGATTCCGGTTCGGACTCGGATTCCGATCGATCGGATAACGGCGCCGCCGGGGCTAAAGCCGCAACGGTGCAACCAGACAAACCGAACGCGCCGGGCCGCGCCAATGGTCCGACCAACCGCACCCCGCGGCCCGGGGCGCGGCCGAAGAAACGAAAGCGCTGACGCGGCGCCACGGCTTTTAGGGGGTCCCCCGGGCGAGTGACCCGACTGCAGAGGGACCCGTATGAGGGAGAGGGAACGACATGACAGACGCCGACACCACCGAGCGCGACGTGGACACGGAACTCGATGTGAAAGCTCCTTCCGCCGACGAGGCGGCGGAGGATCGCGGTTCCGACCAAGGCGACGACCAGGAGGAGCGGTTGGTCGCCGAGGGTGAGATCGCCGGTGACTACCTCGAAGAGCTGTTGGACCTGTTGGACTTCGACGGCGACATCGATCTGGACGTCGAGGGCGACCGCGCGGTGGTGAGCATCGACGGCAGCGACGACCTGAACAAGTTGGTCGGCCGCGGCGGCGAGGTGCTCGACGCCCTGCAGGAGCTCACCCGGCTCGCGGTGCACCAGAAGACCGGTGTGCGCAGCCGGCTGATGCTTGACATCGCGAGCTGGCGGCGCCGGCGCCGGGAGGAATTGGCCGCGCTGGGCGACAAGGTGGCGCGGCGCGTGCTGAACACCGGCGAACGCGAGGAGCTTTCCCCGATGACGCCGTTCGAGCGCAAGATCGTCCACGACGCCGTGGCCGCGGTGCCTGGGGTGCACAGCGAGAGCGAGGGCCAGGAGCCGTCGCGCCGCGTTGTCGTCCTGCTCGACTGACGCACGAGTCACAGCTGTGTAATTCACGGACGCTCCCGGCGGGCCGCAGAGGATCGAGGATGTTTCACGTGAAACAAGACCGCGAAACGTTTCACGTGAAACATGCCCGCGGCGCCGAGGCCGTCGGGTCGATGATCGATGCCGCGTCCGCCGTCTTCGGCCACCGGATGGATCTGGCGCGGCGCTACGCCGAGCTGCTCGCTGGCCCCGGCGTGGAGCGCGGACTCCTCGGACCCCGGGAGGTTGGCCGGCTCTGGGACCGCCACCTACTAAATAGTGCGGCGGTCGGGGAGCTTCTCGATCCGGGTGAGCGGGTCATCGATATCGGCAGCGGGGCCGGGCTGCCGGGGATACCGCTGGCGATCGCGCGGCCCGATCTCGAGGTCGTCCTGCTCGAGCCGATGCTGCGCCGCAGTGAGTTTCTCATCCAGGCCGTTGCCGAACTAGGGTTGGCGGTCGAGGTGGTGCGTGGCCGTGCGGAGGACCCCTGGGTGCGCGATCGATTCGGCTCTCGGGACGCCGCCGTGTCGCGCGCGGTTGCGGCGCTGGACAAGTTGGCGAAGTGGAGCATGCCGTTGCTGCGGCAGGACGGGCGGATGGTCGCGATCAAAGGGGAGCGCGCTCCCGAGGAAGTGGAAGCGCACCGGCGTGTGATGGCTGAATCGGGTGCCGTTGATGTCAGGGTGGTGACATGTGGCGTGAACTACTTGTGTCCGCCCGCAACCGTGGTCTTAGCGCGACGAGGAAGGCCTTCGCGCCAGAAGCCGGCACGGCCGGCAGACAGGGGGGCACGGTGAGTTCTCCACCCGATTGGTCCGGCGGGCCCCCGCCACCCCCGCCCGTCGCGCAGGCGCAGCCCGCGGCGCCCGTCGTTGCGGGAGAGGCCGCTCCCGCCGATGTTTCACGTGAAACGTCCACCGAATACGACACCCCCATCGGCGCCGCCGCCGAGCGCGCCATGCGGGTGCTCCACACGACCTACGCGCCGCTGCGCCGCCCGACCCATCGGCGGGTGTTCACCGTCGCCAACCAGAAGGGCGGCGTCGGCAAGACGACCACCGCCGTCAACCTCGCCGCCGCGCTGGCCGTGCAAGGCCTCAAGACTCTCGTCATCGACCTCGACCCCCAGGGCAACGCGAGCACCGCGCTGGGCATCCATGACCGTCAGGCGGGCACCCCGTCCTCGTACGAGGTCCTCATCGGCGAGGTGGCGCTGCGCGACGCGCTACGGCCGAGCCCGCACAGCCCGCGGCTGTTCTGTGTGCCGGCGACGATCGATCTGGCCGGTGCCGAGATCGAATTGGTGAGCATGGTGGCGCGCGAGAACCGGCTCCGCACCGCGCTGGCCGAGCTCGACCAGTTCGACTTCGACTACGTCTTCATCGACTGCCCGCCCTCGCTCGGCCTGCTGACGATCAACGCGCTCGTGGCCGCGCCCGAGGTGATGATTCCGATCCAGTGCGAGTACTACGCACTGGAGGGCGTGTCACAGCTGATGCGCAACATCGAGATGGTCAAAGCCCACCTCAATCCCCGGCTCGAGGTGACCACCGTGATCCTGACGATGTACGACGGGCGGACCAAGCTGGCCGACCAGGTGGCCGACGAGGTCCGCCGGTTCTTCGGAGACAAGGTGTTACGCACCGTGATTCCGCGCAGCGTCAAGGTTTCCGAGGCGCCCGGCTACAGCATGACGATCATCGACTACGACCCCGGCTCCCGCGGGGCGATGAGCTACCTCGATGCGAGCCGCGAACTCGCCGAGCGCGACTGACCACCATCCGTGAAGGGACGACCATGACGCAGCCGTTACGCAAGAAGGGCGGCCTCGGCCGCGGCCTGGCTTCGCTGATCCCCACCGGCCCGGCGGAAGGCGACTCGGGGCCGGCGACGCTGGGTCCCCGGATGGGGGATGCGGCGGCCGACGTGCTGATCGGCGGACCGGCGCAGGACGCCGCCTCGGTGGGTGCCGTCTATCGCGAGATCGCGCCGGGAGACATCGAGCGCAACCCGCGCCAGCCCCGGCAGGTGTTCGACGAGGAGGCGTTGTCGGAGCTGGTCCACTCCATCCGCGAGTTCGGGCTGCTGCAGCCCATCGTGGTCCGCGCGGTGACCGGGGCGCCGGGCGGCGCGCGGTACCAGATCGTGATGGGGGAGCGGCGCTGGCGCGCCGCCCAGGAGGCGGGGCTGGCCACCATCCCCGCGATTGTGCGTGAGACCGGCGACGACAACCTGCTGCGCGACGCCCTGCTCGAGAACATCCACCGGGTACAGCTGAACCCCCTGGAGGAGGCGGCCGCATACCAGCAGCTGCTCGATGAGTTCGACGTCACCCACGACGAGCTGGCGTCCCGCATCGGTCGGTCGCGGCCCCTGATCACCAACATGATCCGGTTGCTGAAGCTGCCGATTGCGGTGCAGCGGCGGGTCGCCGCGGGCGTCCTGTCCGCAGGCCACGCCCGGGCGCTGCTGGCCCTCGAGGCCGGCCCGGACGCCCAGGAGGAGCTCGCCGGCCGGATCGTCGCCGAAGGTCTGTCGGTGCGGGCCACCGAGGAAGCGGTCACCCTGGCCAACCGTGGCGACGGCGCCACCCCGGCCCCGCAGCGCCGCAAGCCGATTCAGATGCCCGGCCTGCAGGACGTTGCTGACCGGCTGTCCAACACCTTCGACACCCGGGTCACGGTCAGCCTCGGCAAACGCAAGGGGCGGATCGTCGTCGAGTTCGGCTCGGTGGAGGACCTCCAGCGGATCGTGGACGTGATGACCCCTCCCAAGGCATGACCGTCCACACGATGTAATTACGTCACTGTGACACTAGGGCTCTCCGGAGCCCGAAATCGCCGGCCTCGCACGCCCTAACTCAGCGGAGTTGCCATGTGCCTCAAGGTATTTCGCCCGTCGCCGGGCCACCGACCCGACTCGTCGACCGTCATCCAGGGCCGGCGCAAGTGGCGGGGCAAACACTGGTCCGATGCGGTCAAACTCTCCTATCCTGGAGAGGTTGCCGGCGGCCCACAATTGAATGGCCGCGGGCCCGCACGGAAGCCAGGAGGCTAGTGTCCGCTCGAATCACGCCGCTTCGGCTCGAGGCTTTCGAGCAGCTTCCGAAGCACGCGCGCCGCTGCGTCTTCTGGGAGGTCGACCCCGCGACCCTCGGTAACCAGGACCACCTCGCCGACCCCGAATTCGAAAAGGAAGCGTGGTTGTCGATGGTGATGCTGGAGTGGGGTTCGTGCGGACAGGTCGCGACCGCGATCCCCGACGACGAGCGCAGCCACGCCGAGCCGCCGTGCCTGGGATATGTCCTCTACGCGCCTCCCCGGGCGGTGCCGCGGGCGCAACGGTTTCCCACCGCGCCGGTGTCCGCCGATGCCGTGCTGCTGACATCGATGAACATCGAGCCGGGGCAAGCCGCCGACGATCTGCCGCATGGCCTCATCGCCCAAGTCGTCGATGAGATGGTCCGACGCGGTGTTCGCGCGCTGGAAGCGTTCGGTCGCACGCCGGCCGCGTCCGAGTTGCAGGATCCGCGGATGGTGGACCCCGACGTCCGGCCGGTGCTGGAGGCGCTCGGTGACTGCTCGGTGGAGCACTGCATCATCGACGCGGAATTCTTGAAAGACGTGGGATTCGTTGTCGTGGCACCACACAAGTATTTCCCGCGGCTGCGGCTGGAGCTTGACAAGGGACTCGGCTGGAAGGCCGAGGTCGAGGCGGCGCTGGAGCGCCTGCTGGCAAACGCCCAACTGGAAGAACCCGTGGGCGCGGGCTCTTCTGTTGCGGGAAATACGTTGCAGATCAACGAGAGCGGTTAGGAGCCGCCCAGCCTCGATGCCCGTTCCACCGACAATTCGTGGGCCAGCAGTTCGGCGAAGGTGAAGGTGCCGGTGGGGCGGTCGTTCTTGCCGAGCAGGTACAGCCGCTTCACCGCGGCGAGGATGCCCTCGGCGATGGCGTCGCGGGTCTGTGTGGAGATCAGCATCTCGCGGTCGCGCGTGTTGGTGATGTAGCCGACGTCGACCTGAACGGTGGGCATCCGGGTCAGCCGCAACAGATCCCACGTCCGGCCGTGTGTGCGGCAATCCCGTAAACCGGTGCGGGCCACCACTTCTCGCTGAATGAAGTCGGCGAGGTTACGTCCGATCGTGGAGACCGAACCGTGCGAATTGCCGAAGTGAAAGGAGGCGACGCCGTTGGCCGACGGGCTGGTCTGCGATTCGCAGCGCAGGCTGATCATGAGGTCGGCGCCGACGTTGTTGGCGGTAGCGGCTCGTTCGGCGTCCGACGGGCTGCGGTTGGTCGGCCGCGACAGAAAGGTCTCCATGCCGATGGCGGTCATCCGGCCCTCGAGCCGACTTGCCAAGTCCCACAGCACGTCTGCTTCGCTGACGGGCCCGGCTGGCCCCTGCATGAGGGCGCCGTGGTCCGTGCCGCCGCGGCCCGGATCGATGATGATGCGTTTGCCCGACAGTTTCGGTCCGGAGCGGCGGACCAGCTCTTCCTCGCGGATGGCGTGCGGCGAGCCGCCGCTGACCCGCGAGCTGAGAAAGTACAAGGAGCGCAAGGTTTCCGGGCCGCAGATGCCGTCGGCGGCGAGTCCGTATTCGCGCTGGTAGGACATCAAGGCGTTGTGGGTCTGCAGGCCGAAGTGCCCGTCCACCAGGCCGGTGTAGAAACCGAGGTCCTGGAGCCGTGCCTGCAGGGTCGCGACGTCGTCCCCATAAAGCGGTGCACCGAATTGGTGGTACAGCGTGCGCGCGCCCAACCGGTACGAGGCCTCCTTCAGCGCGCGGTAGGTGGCTTCGCCGACGATGCCGTCCACCAGGAGCCCGCGATTCTGCTGGAACGCACGCACCGCCTGATCGAGCTGGGCATCGAAGACCTCCACGGCCACGTGCCGGCCGGTGGTCAGGTCTTCTTCGGGATTGTCCAGGAGCCCTAGCGCAGCCAGCGTCGCCCGGATTTCGGTTACGGCAGCGCTGCGGTCACCACAGCGCAGCGCCTCGCCGTATTCGCGGCGCGGACTCGACATACCAAAGGCCCTCCGGGACAAATTGACAGGCTGAATTCGGGCAACGGCTAAGCGCTATTGTCGCAGATGCTTCTCAATTTTCGGAAAACCCCAGGCTAAGCGCCGGGCGTGGTGCGACGAACTGGTTGGCCGTCAGGCGAGGTTGGGAACCGCGTCGGAAAGCTCGCGCAGCAACGCCGCCTTGCCCTTGGCGCCGACGATCCGCTTCACCGGTTGGCCGTCCTTGAACAGGATCATGGTGGGGATCGAAACCACCTGGAAATCCCGGGCCGTCTCCGGGTTGGCGTCCACGTCGAGCTTGGCGACCGTGAGCTGCTCGCCGCGCTCGCTCGCGATCTCCTCCAGAACCGGAGCGACCATCTTGCATGGTCCGCACCACGTGGCCCAAAAGTCAACCAGCACAGGCTTATTGCTCGACAACACCTCCGAGGAGAAGGATGCGTCGGAGACTTCTATTGTGGCGCCGGCCTTTTCGGCGTCGGTCATCGTGGTGCTCCAATCAATGTGTCGGTACCCTCAGCGTTTCCGGTTGCGGGCTCGTCTTCGTGTTCGGCCAGCCAGCGTTCGGCGTCGATGGCCGCGGCGCAGCCGCTGCCCGCGGCGGTGATCGCCTGCCGGTAGGTGCGGTCCACCAGGTCGCCGGCCGCGAACACGCCCTCCAGCGAGGTGCTGGTGGTGCGCCCTTGCACAAGGACGTAGCCGTCCGGATCGAGGTCGACGAGATCGCGCACCAGCCCCGAGCGCGGCTCGTGGCCGATCGCCACGAAAACGCCGGTCACCGCAAGGGTGGATTCTTCGCCAGTTACGGTGTCGCGCAACCGCAATCCGGTCACCGTGGTGTCGCCCTCGACCGCGGTCACGGCGGCGTTGGTGACGAACTTGATCTTGTCGTTGTTGCGGGCGCGGTCGAGCATGATCTTCGACGCCCGGAACTCCTCGCGCCGGTGCACCAGCGTGACGCTGCTGGCGAAGCGGGTCAGGAAGATGGCCTCTTCCATCGCCGAGTCGCCGCCGCCGATGACGGCGATGTCTTGGTCGCGGAAGAAGAAGCCGTCACAGGTGGCGCAGGAACTCACCCCGCGTCCCAGCAACTCCTGTTCGCCGGGCACCTGCAGGTAGCGGGCGGCCGCGCCCATGGCCAAGATGACGGCCCGGGCCCGGTGGGTTTCGCCGTCGGAGGTGACGACCGACTTGACGGGTCCGTCCAGCGATACCGATTCGATGTCTTCCATCCGCAGGTCCGCGCCGAACCGCAGCGCCTGCTCACGCATCTCGTCCATCAACTCCGGGCCGGTGATCCCGTTGCGGAAGCCCGGGTAGTTCTCCACCTCGGTGGTCGTCATCAGGGCGCCACCGAACGAGGTGCCCTCGAAAACGAGGGGGGCCAGCTGCGCGCGGGCGGTGTAGAGCGCGGCGGTGTACCCGGCGGGACCCGAGCCGATGACGATGACGTCGTGGACGGTGTCGTGCGCGGTGCTGTCGGCAGTCATTCGGGCCTTTCAGGTGCGGAAGCTACGTCTACGAACGCCAGCGTAGGCGCGGGTGTTCCCGGGAGTTGGGCACCAGACTAGGTCCTGGGTACCTGCGTGTTGGCCAGCAACCCGGTATCGGCGGCGCTGCAATTCAGCGCCACCGCGAAGACCGCCAGGTTGTCGGGCGTGTCGCCGGGCAATACCAGCAGCACGCCGGGGCGGGCGTTGATGTCGACCGGGCGCGCCCCCAGCACTTGCGTGGACGCCGGGTAGCCGAGGCCGGTCAGGCAGGACGCGCGCCGCGCGGGATCGCCGAGCGGGCCGTAGTCCGGGCCGCGGTTGAGCAGGCCGAGGATTTCGGCCTGGGACAGCGGGATCGTCATCGGCGGTGTCGACACCGTGATGTGCTGGGCGGTGGCCGGGGCGCTCGGGGCGGGCTCCGGCGCGCTGATCAGCGCCACCGTGCCGACCCCGACCGCCGCCAGCACCGCGCCCACGCCGGCCAAACCGGCGACCACCCTGGCCGGCCCCAGGTGCGGCCGCGCCCAATGTGCGGCGGCGGTTTGATCGGCCGAGCTCAACGCCGCCGAGATGCGGGCGGTGACCTCCGGGGGCACCTCCGGCGCGGACGCCGGATCGGCGCCGAACGTCGCGACATCGCAGCGCACCTGGTTCAGGGCGCGCAGGACTTTCTCCGCTTCCGGGTCGTCGCGGATCCGCCTGCGCAGGCGGGCCGCGGAATCGTCGTCGAGCAGACCGGCCTGCAGATCGGCCAGGAGCTCGACCGTCAGGGGAGGGTCGGCCGCACCGTCCGGGGTTTCGTCGTCGGTTTCACCCATCCGCCCCAGTGTCCGTCATGCGCAGCCCGCCTGACCGGCGGGGCGCTCGGGCGTGGCGCGGACGTTGAGGTAGCCCAGCAGTTCGGCGAGCCGCACCCGGGCGCGGGAACACCGGCTCTTGACCGTGCCCTCGGCGACGCCCAGCAGCGCGGCGGTGTCGGCGACCGAGTAGCCCTGCATGTCGACGGCCACCACCGCGGCCCGCTGCTCGACGGGAAGGCGCATCAGGGCCCGCTGCACCACGATCGCCGTCTCCACCTGCGCGGTGCGATCGGCGACGGGATAGACGTCCTCGAGCGGGGCAGTCGGGTGGGCCTTGGTGCGGCGCAGCCGGTCCAGGCACGCGTTCACCACGATGCGGTGCAGCCAGCTGCCGACCGCGGCGTCATGCCGGAACGATCCCGCGCCGCGGTGCGCCGAGAGCATCGCGTCCTGCAGCGCGTCCTCGGCGTCCTCGCGGGTGCGGGTGGTCAGCCGGGCCAGCCGGTGCAGCTGACGTTGGTGACGGTGGAACAACTCGTCGAAGGCGTAGCGGTCGCCAGCCACATGGGCCGCCAGCAGCTCGGCGTCACTGCGTTCACCCTGGCTCTTACCCCCGAATTCCGCGCCACCGAGACCCACGGCCGGACATTAACCAATCGGTGGTCGCGCGGCACTTCACCAACGCGGGGGCTTGTGAGCGTGCTCAGGCCGCGGCCTGGACCGTCACTTCCGAGAAGCTGGCCTGGCTCTTGCCGTTGGTGGTTCCCAGAGTGGAGATCCACACCAGCACGTTCGATGTCGCAGAGCCGCCCCGGACGGGGATGACGTTGTGCCCGGGCTTGAGCGTGAACGCCGGGGCCAGCACGGTGGTGTCCTCGAGGCGGGACGGCGACGCGGTCGACGCCGAGCGAATCTCCACCTTGGTGCCGCTGCTCGGCGTGTCGATGGTGACCTGACCGACCACGGTGGGGCTGGGCAGCTGCAACATCAGGCCTTCGCCCTGCTTGAACGAGGGGAACGGCACGGCGTCGGTATAGACCTCGGTAGACCAGGCGGTCGAGGGGTCGCCGTCGATCGCCTGCCCGGCCTGGCCGGCATTGTCGGCGTCGCCGTCGGGCGAGTAGACCGTCGCCTTGGTGGGTTTGACGGCGCTGCCGGCGGCCGCGGAGCTGGGAGCCGACGACGCCGACGAGGATGGCCCGTTGAGCCCGAGCTCGTCTCTGTTGAGCCCGCCGCCGACGTTGCCGAAGATCTTGCTCACCACCGACGCCAACACCAGCAGGGCCACCACGATGACGGCGACGGCGGCGCCGACACCGATCAGCACGTTGCGGCGCCTGCGCGCGAAGGTCGCGTACTCGCGACCGGTGGACACCCGGGTGGTGGGAGGCAGCGCCGGCGAATCATCGATGGGACCGAGCACCTCGGTGCGGTCGGCCACCGCCGTCGCCTGCTGCAGCAAGTTCAAAAGTGTTGAGGCGCTGCGTATTCCGCCGTCTTCCTGAACCGCCCGCACCGCGACCGCGGAGACCTGGAAGGGAATGTCGCGGTCGACGGCCATTGGTTCGACGGGGTTGCCCGTGGAGTCACGCTCGGCTGGCGCCAGCCCGCTGCGCACCCCGGATTCCGGCAACGGCCAACGGTTGACCAGCAGCGCATAGAGGGCGGCTCCGATTCCGCGGATGTCCTGTTGCGGATTGCCGTCGGGCATGGTCGCGGGGTAGGCCAGCACGACGTCGCCCTCGATGCTGACCCGCACCCGGCTGGGGTGGTCGATCGACAGGGCGACCCCGGCGCGGTGCGCCGCGTCGGCGGCGGCGGCCAGCGACTGCATCGCGCGGACCGCGCCGATGGGCGACGGCGCGGTGTCGGCCACCTCCTGCAGCGAACCGCCGCGGATCCACTCCGAGACCACCAAGCCGCCGGAGCCGGTGTGCACGACGTCGAGCACGCGGGCGATGCCGGGCTTGTCGATCCGGCTGAGCCGCAGGGTCCGGGACAGGATGTCTTGCAGCACCTCATGGGGCAGGGCTCCGTCGGGATCGACGAAGGTCAGCGCGACCTGACGGTCGAGCTTGGTGTCCAGCGCCTGCCAGAACTGCAGCGGGGGTGCGCCGCCGTGGAAGACCAGCAGCCGATACCGGCCCGCGGCGATGCGGGCGCCCGGGACGAGGTGGACGTCGTCCGCCAAATCCCCGGCCCGTTCGCGGGGCGCGTCGAAGGCGATAGGCCCGCCGGCGTCGTCGGCCGACAGGTCGCCGTTCAGCCGGTCGGACGGGCGCGGCGCCGGCCGTTCGGGCGCCGGGCCGGGCGGAATGTCGGGCTGGAAGTCCTCGGCGCCTGACCCCAAGCCGGATCCAGCGCTCGATGCGCTTTCCACTGGGCGGTCGGTCACCTCCGGTCCTTTCGTTCGGGCGCTGGCTACCCGCTCCGGAGGCCTGCGCCGGATCGGCTCCTGGACCGCATTTACCCCCGGCGGGGACGAATTCCTCTGCTCAGGGTACGTGAAGTGCCCCGGCCGAGACGATCCCCGTGGCCCAGCCGGTTTGCGCGAAGCTACCGGGACGCCCGGGCCGCGGCGCGAAAAGCGGCGCCTGAGCGCGTCGATCGCGGCCTGCGCTTCGGGCACCCGCGCGCTGACCATGACCGCGGCCATGATCGGCAACATGATGACCGCCAGCACCAACAACCGCAGCAGCGAACCGGCGCCGCCGTGCGCAGTCAGCCTGGCGAGCCCGAGCAGCCGGTCGGCCACGTGGGCGACGAGGCCGGCCAGCATCGACGCGACGATCGTCACCAGGATGGTCCGCTGCGCGCCGACGTCGATCAGGTGGCCGCGCTTGGGCAGCAGCGCCCGTCGGAGCAGGTAGTAGCCGACGACGGCGCCGGCCAGGAATCCGACGCCGTTGGCCAGGCCGAGGAATCCGGCCACCAGCTTGGGGTCGTGGGTGAGGTGGGGTGCCAGCACCGAGCCGACGATCTTGACGGCGGTGATGACGAGGATGAGGACGATCGGGGTCCAGGGCTGCTCCCGCGCGTAGAAGACGCGCAGCTGCAGCAGCACCAGCCCGTAGGGGATCAGCGTGAACGCCGACAACGCGATCGCCGCGCCTAGATAGCCGGCGTCGACCTCCCCGAAATTGCCGTAGGCGAACAGCGCGCTGCCGATCGCCGGGCCGCCGACCGTCATGAACGCCACAACCGGGATCAGCGTGATCAGCGTCAGCCGGGTCGCCAGCGACAGGTCGGCGAGCACGGCCCCGGTGTCGTCGGCGGCGGCGTTGCGGCTCAGCCGCGGCATCACCACGGTCAGCACGGTCACGCCGATCATGCCGTACGGCAGCTGCAGCACCAGCCACGTGTAGTTGTAGATCGCGGGACCGGACGCCGCCGCGGTGCTGGCGATCTGGTTGCCGACCACCAGGCCGAGCTGACTGATCACCACGTACAGCACCATCGCCCCGGCCATCGCACCGAACCGCTTGAGGCGCTGGTCGATTCCCCACAGCGGGCGCAGGCTCACCCGCTGGCGTTTCAGCGCAACCAGCAGGACGCCCGTCTGCGCGAACACCCCGAGCGTGGTGCCGATGCCGAGCACCAGCAGCTTGGCGTTGCCCATCCGAACGGGGTCGACGGACAGCTCGCCGGGCACCGCCAGGTACACCCCGAGGGTCGCCAGTGCGACCACGTTGTTGACGACCGGCGCCCACGCCGTCGGCCCAAAAACGTTGCGGGTGTTCAGGATCGCCATGAACACCGACGTCAGCCCGTAGGCCAGCACCTGCGGCAGCAGCAGGTAAGCGAAGGCAGTGGTCAGTGGCTCGTTGACCTGCGGGGCGCGCCCCAGCATCAGCCGCACCAGCAGGGGCGCGGCCACGACCGACAGCGCGGTGGCGACCACCAGCAGCGCCGTCGTCAGCGTGACCAGGCGCCGCACGAACGCCGCCCCGCCGTCGGCGTCGCCTTGCTCGGCGCGGGCCAGCACCGGCACGAATATCGCGGTGAACGTCGCCTCCAGCACCAGCGCCGCGACCAGGTTCGGCAGCTGATTGGCCACCGAGAAGGCACTGGACAGCGCCGCACCCAGGATGGCGGACAGCACGACGATGCGCGCAAAGCCGGTGAGGCGGCTGATCAGCGTCGCGAACGCCATCGCCCACGACCGCGAGACCACCGCGGCGTCGGACAGCTCGGGTCGGCGACGAGCCAGCTCCGGCACCGGCGGTAGGGGACCGGTCGGCGGACCGGGGCGGGCGTGGCGTGGCGGCGCCGGCAGGCGCTGTGGGGGCGGCTGTGGGTGCGTCCGCCGGGAGGCGGGGTTCATACGCGGTGCTGGTGCTCGGCCCGATCGTCGATCTCGTCGTGCAGGTCGGCGGATCTGGGGTGCGGAGGGTCGGGGCGGTCCAGGTCGGCGCGGTCGGGCTGGCCGCGGAACCGGTGCCACAGCCGGCGACCGGCCAGCAGCACCAGCACAGCCGCGGCGCTGAGCGTGATCGCGAACAGCACCTTGCCGTAGGCGTTGGAATGCACCGACAGCCGCACCGGCTCGCCGAGCCGCATGCCGTCGGGGGTCCGCAGCGACACATCGACCGCGACGCGCTGGGTGAAGTTCACCTCGATCGGCACCCGCAGCGGCAGGTAGCCCGGCGGCAATTCGATCTGGCCGACGTCGGTGACCCTCATCCCGGGCGGCGCGTCGACCTGCAGCCGCACCCGGATGGGAACGGCGAGGCCGTTGTGCAGCGCCAGCGGCAACGGGCTGTGCTCGGTGGCCAGGGTGTAGGAGCCGCCGGGGTTGACGATCGTGACCGCGCCGAACAGGTCGTTGATCGTTGTGCCGACCACCGCCAGGCGCTGCTGGGCGAGCCCGTTGCGGGTGTCCGGGGGTACGGATTGGCTCAGCGCGCGCAGCATGTCCTCGCGCAGCGGCGCGGTGTACTGGCCGCCGGTCAGGCCGGTGCGCTCGTCGGTGCTCAGCGCGGAGGTCAGGCCCCACACCCGGCCGACCTGGGCGGCGATGTTGGCGGTGACGTCGTCGCTGAACCGGCCACGGGCGGAGCCGTCGTTGGCCACCGGCTCCGACGGCTCGGTGCGGGCGGCGGCCTCGGAGATCACCGCGGGCAGCGGCCGCGGCACCGCCAAACCGGACCGGATGCTGGTGGCCAGCGCGGTCAGGATGACCTGCGCGTCGTCGGCCTGCAGGTTCCACGTCGCCGGCGGCACCAACAGCTGGGTGCGGGGCGCCGCGTCGCGCTGCAACGCGTGCCAGAAGATCGAGCCCAGCGCGTCCTGGCGTCGGGCGGTGTTCGAGTCGTGCGAGAGGCGGACCGTCAACGAGGGATCCAGGTAGGTGGGAGCGATGGGGTTGTTGCCCGCGCCGGCGAGCGCGGCCCCGACGGCCGGGTCGAACGGCGCGACCACCACCTGGGGGGACAGCCGCCGGGGAGCCGTGTCGACGCTGGCCGGGTTGTCGTTGGCCGAGTCCTGGGCGGACAGGTCGCCGGCGGCGATCGCGACGGTGCTGTCGTTGGCGCTGAGCAGGCTGACGGTCCGGCCGGTCAGCGGGCCGTCGGGCAGCAGCGTGACCCCTCGGGTGGACGGCACGTCGAGGATGCGGTCGACGATGCCGCCGACGCTGTTGGTGGCGGCGGCGCTCAGCCCCGGGTCGTTGACCCGTTGCAGGGCGTCGAGGTCGGCCTGGGCGTAGGGCAGCGGCGCCACGCAGGTGCGGTGGGAAAGGGCGCGCAGCCGGTTCAGCCATTCGGTCGCGGCGGTCTGGCCGGTGCCCGGATGCGTCGGGGTGCCCGGCATCTGGGCGGGCCCGTCGGGCGAGTTGGACACCACGTAGCCGGCGGTCATCGCGTTCACGGTGACCAGCAGGTCGGGGTCGACGGCCAGGCACAGCGCGTGGCTGACGGCTCCGTCCGGGTCGACGTCGTGGCTGGTGGCGACCTCGGCGGCGGACAGCAGAACGTCGAGGCGCCCGCCGGTGGCCAGTGACGTGGCCAGGTCGTCGTCGACCAACCGGACCGGAATGGTGCCGCCGGGTACGCCGGGGGACAGCCGCGGCCGGTCGGCGAGCGGCCACAGCATGGTGATCCACACCGGCTTTGAGGTGTCGGGCGCGACGGCGGAATTCACATCGTCGGCCTGGTCCGGCGGCACGCCGACCACGGGCAGCAGGAACCGCGCGTTGTCGAGGCGGGCCGGGGCGCCGTAGTCGGGGGTCCCGTTGACATTGACCAGGACGGGGTAGATGCCGGGCTTATCCATCCCCAGGGACGGCTTGGCCAACGAGCGCAGCGGGGCCGACAGCGTGAAGCCAGCTTCCTGGCCGCGCTGCAGTTCGGAGGCCACCGTGAGGAAGTCCGCGGCCGGTTGGTACTGGTCGGTGCTGCCGTCCAGGGAGGTCCGCAGCGCCGCGGAGTCGTTGACGCCCGGCGCGTGCTCGAGCCGGACCATGACGTCGCGGACCGGTCGGTCACCGATGTTGGTCACCATGCCGCTGACGGTGACGACGGCTGGGCTGGTGGTGGTGACCACGTCGGGGGTCACCTGGTCGATGCGGACCCGGACGAACGGCGTCTCCCCCGGCTCGCCCGCGGAAGCGCGCGGGGCGGGCCCGGCGAGCACCGCAAAACCGGCCACGATGCCAATCACTACGGCGAGGCGCACGAAGCCGGCCCAACAGAGTCGGGGAGCCGTCACGGCCCCGGCCCGTGACCGTTCTTCCGGCCCGCCACGGGCTTGTCGGAATGCCGGGTCCGCGAATGCGTCTGTGGGCGGCGCCGCGGCGAGCTCGGCGGCAGCGGTGGCAGCGCGGCCGGGCCGTCGCTCTGCAGCTTGTCGATCAGCTCGTCGGCGACCTGGGCCAGGCGCCGCTCGTCGGCATAGGCCAGCCGCGACGGCAACTCGCCGATCGGCACCCACGCCACCTCGGCGACCTCGAGGTCCTCGTCGGACAGCTCGCCGCCGGAGAAGCGCATCAAATAGTGGTGCACGGTCTTGTGCACCCGGCGGCCGTCGGTGACGAACCAGTAGTCGATGCGTCCCAGCGCCGCGAGCACGCTGCCGCGAATACCCGTTTCCTCGGCGACCTCACGAATCGCGGTCTGCTCCGCGGTCTCGCCCATCTCTATATGTCCCTTGGGCAGCGACCACAACATCCGTCCGCGCCGATCGACGCGTCCGATCAGCGCCGCAACCTGCTCGTCGCGCGGCCCGTCGAGGCCGTCGATAACCAGCCCGCCGGCGGAGGTCTCGTGCACCGTCCGCAGCCGATCGGGCACGCGGCGAGACGGGCGGGGCCGGCGCGGTTTGGCCGCCGTCGCGTCGCCGTTCGTCTGGGGATCCGTGGGGGTTTCGGCCGCGGCAGCCGCGCCACGACGCCGACGCCGCCCCCGGCGTCGACGTGGTCTGGCTTGTTCGGCGTCCGACACCCAAGCGATAGTAGCTGGCGGGGGTCTTTGTTCCCGAGATACTCGCCGCTAGTTGCCGCCCGGGCGCGGGTCAGTGTCAGCCACGTCACCCGACTACGCTGATCGAACGTGCCTGACGCCGATGCCGACCTGTTGACCGCCGCCGCGGTCGCGCTTAATAGGCACGCCCCGGTGCTCGGTGAGCTGGGCGCGCTCTTCGACGGCGCGGGCCACGAGCTGTACCTGGTCGGCGGTTCGGTGCGGGACGCGTTGCTGGGCAGGCTCAGTCCCGACTTGGATTTCACCACCGACGCCCGCCCCGAGCAGGTCCAGGAATTGGTGGGGCGCTGGGCCGACGCGGTATGGGACACCGGCATCCAGTTCGGCACCGTCGGCGTCGGCAAGGGCGACTATCGCCTGGAGATCACCACGTTCCGGGCCGACGCCTACGACCAGGTGTCGCGCAAACCCGAGGTGCGCTTCGGCGATCGCCTCGAGGACGATCTGGTGCGCCGCGATTTCACCGCCAACGCGATGGCGGTGCGGGTGACGCCGACCGGGCCGGGCGAATTCCTCGACCCGCTGGGCGGTTTGGCGGCGCTGCGCGAGCGAATGCTGGACACCCCGGCCGCACCCTCGGTGTCGTTTGGCGACGACCCGTTGCGGATGCTGCGCGCAGCGCGGTTCGTCTCGCAGCTCGGTTTCACCGTCGCGCCGCGGGTGCGCGAGGCGATCGATGAGATGGCGCCGCAGCTGGGGCGGATCAGCGCCGAGCGGGTGGCGGCCGAGCTGGACAAGATGCTGCTGGGCGACGACCCGGTGGCCGGCATCGACCTGCTGGTGGATACCGGGATGGGCGAGGTGGTCCTGCCCGAGGTCGGCGGCATGCGGATGGCGATCGACGAACACCACCAGCACAAGGACGTCTACCAGCATTCGCTGACCGTGCTGAGGCAGGCGATCGCGCTGGAAGACGAAGGACCGGATCTGGTGCTGCGCTGGGCCGCGCTGCTGCATGACATCGGCAAGCCGGCGACTCGGCGGCACGAGGAAAACGGCGGGGTGAGTTTTCACCACCACGAGGTGGTGGGCGCCAAGATGGCCCGAAAGCGGTTGCGGGCGTTGAAGTACTCCAAGCATATGGTCGACGACGTCTCGCAGCTGGTGTTCCTGCATCTGCGGTTCCACGGCTACGGCGAGGGCAAGTGGACCGATTCGGCGGTGCGCCGCTATGTCACCGACGCGGGGCCGCTGCTCCCGCGGCTGCACAAGCTGGTTCGCGCCGACTGCACGACCCGCAACAAGCGCCGGGCCGCCCGCCTGCAGGCCAGCTACGACAGGCTCGAGGAGCGGATCGCGGAGCTGGCCGCCCAGGAGGATTTGGAGCGGGTGCGCCCCGATTTGGACGGCAACGCGATCATGGAGCTGCTCGGGATCCCGGCCGGCCCGCAAGTCGGCGAGGCGTGGCGGTATCTGAAGGAGTTGCGACTCGAGCGCGGGCCGCTCACCACCGAGGAGGCAACCGCCGAGCTGTTGTCCTGGTGGCGGTCGCGCGGGAACGCCTAGCGCCGGCCCAGCGTCCGAGAAGGCATGGACTACTGCATCGGTAATGACGATGGCGCAGCTGCCATTTGGAACGGCCAACCCAACCTCGACCTGGACGGCGACGGCCGGCTCGATGCGATCGGGTTGGATCTCGACGGCGACGGAATGCAGGACGACGCGCTCGCGGATTTCGACGGTGACGGGTTGGCCGACCACGCCGTCCTCGACCTCGACAATGACGGCGCCCCCGAGGCGTATTTCACCGACGACGGGTCGGGGACGTGGGGGGTCGCCGTCGACCGGGGCGGGCAGCTGCGGTGGTTCGGGCTCGACGGCGTCGAGCACACCGGCGGTCCGCTGGTCGACTTCGACGGGCGCGGCCAGGCCGACGACCGATTGCTGGACACCGACGGCGACGGGCTGGCCGACCGGGTGCTGTGCATCGACGAGGGCGGCGTGACCGGGTTCGTCGACTCCGACGGCGACGGCAAGTGGAACGTCAGGCTGACCGATGCCGACGGCGACGGGCTGGCGGACGGGGCCAGCTCCTTATGACTGAATTGACCGGTAATCGGGCGGTTATTAGCTTTGCTTGGAGTTCGTTCGGCCCGGCCGGGAGGGGTGGCGATGTTCGTCGACACTGACTTGCTGCACTCGGGGGCCAACGAGTCGCACCGCGCCGGCGGGCATGCGCAGGAGGGGGCCGATCAGCTGTCGCGGGGCCCGCTGGCGGCCGGGATGTTCGGCGGCTTTTCCGCCGCCGAGGCGTTTCACGAGGCGGTGACCGCCGCGCACGGGCGCCACGTCAAGGACTTGCAGGCCCACCACGACACGCTGACCGGGCTCGGTCACAAGGCGCATTACGCCGCCGACGAGTTCACCAACATGGATGACCGCAACGCCGCCGAAGAGCGGGCGGTGCGATGGACTTCCGATACATCAGCAGCCAGCACCTGATTGCCGCGGCCGGGGGCGACCCCTGGGCGATTGACGACAGCCTGCAGGTCGGGCGCCCGGCTCAGATTTCCGATCTGGCGCAAGCGTTTCACGACGCCGGCCGGTGCACCGCCGAATCCAGCGCCGCTTTCGATGCGGCGCGGCGCCGCTTCGAGGCGTCCTGGAATCGGGTCGCTGCCGGCCACCCGATCGACGACTCGGCCGAAGTGCGGCGCGCGGCGCTGTCGCTCGGCGGCCAGTCCGCGCAGCTGGCCAAGATCGGGGCGGACTTGGAAGGCGTCGCGGCCGCGCTGGCCCAGGCGCAATGCGCTGGCGCAGCGGCGATCTCGACGCTGGAGACTCGACTTCGGCAGGTGGACGATCTCCTGGGCCAGGCGCTGGCTTTGGAGAATGACAGCGGGCTTGGCGCGGGCGACCGAATCGCGTTGGACGCGCTCATTCGCGCGCTGGAGCAGCAGGCCATCGATGACACCGCCGCGGCGTTAGGCCAGCTTCGGATTCAGAGCGACGGCTACGCGGAGTTCTTGTGGCGGTCGTTGACCACGTTGCGGACGGACGGCTACGACCCGGCGGTGCTTCGGTCGGTGGATGCGTCGAACGGTGAAGAGCCGCTGCGCATTCCGTCCATTGGAGCCAGCGCGGAGGAGGTCAACCGGTGGTGGAAGACACTTAATGGTGAACAGCAGAGCCGATTGATCGCCGACCATCCTCCGGAGCTAGGAAATCTCAACGGCGTGCCCGTCGCTGTGCGGAGCCGCGTCAATCGGGCGGTGATGAACGACGACCTCCATCGCGTGGAAGAGCTCGCCGCATTTCGCGGCGCGGGTGCCGAGGACGTGCTGGCCAACCCCGTTCAATACGGGCTGCCGTCCGTCGCAATCAACCGCTACGCCAATGCTTTTCGCACCCGACAAGGCCTGGAGGCGTCACAGGGTAGCGCGGACGTCTACCTGTTGAAATATCAGCCCGACGCCTTCGGCGGTGAGGGGGCTGCGGCGATTGCTATTGGCAATCCCGACACCGCGGCCAACACGGCGGTCTTGGTGAAGGGGGCGGCCACTTCGGTGCGCGAGGGAACGCTGGCGGAGGCTGAGGGTAAGCGTCTGTATCAAGAGTCCGCCCGCGCCGGTCGGGGCAACCGGACGGCGGTCGTGACGTGGGTCGGCTACAACGCGCCGAACAATTGGATCGATCCCGCTCTTCGGGAAGTGGAGATGGCCCGTGGTGGCGCGCAGGTGTTGGCCGCCGATGTGAACGCCTTGGCGGTCACCCACGAAGGTGCACCGACCCATCTCACGGTGGTGGGGCATTCGTACGGATCGACCCTCGTCGCGGACGCAGCGGCGGCGCATGGGATGCGCGCGAACGACGTGGTTCTGGTGGGATCTCCAGGAACGGATCTGGCGCGTTCAGCCGTCGACTTCCATCTGCCACAAGGCGGGCACGTCTACGTCGGCGCGGCGTCGGGCGATGCGGTCACCTGGTCGCCGGCCCGGGTGGCCGGCCCGGGCCTCATCGGGGTGAGCTTCGGAGGGCTGGGCAACGATCCCGCCGTCGACGGCTACGGCTCCACCCGGTTCAAAGCCGAAGTGCCAGGCGCCCCCATGAACCCGTTCTACGACCATCTCCACTACTTCGACGAGGGGTCGGAGTCGCTGTTCAGCATGTCCGATGTGGTTTCCGGCCACGGCGATGCGCTCCAGCGCGACGGCATGACGGCGCGTCACCGCGGCGAGTACGGCCTGGGGCGTTTGGTCGATCCGGAGATGGTGCGTCCCGCGACAACGGGGCGTCGGCATCCCGGACCGGCGGGGTAAATCGAGGTCCAGGGCGGCACTGAGCACGCCAGCTTGAAGTGACATCGAAGCGCATCCGACTAGCCTTGACGAAGTGATGAATCCTCAGCCACCGCCGATGGCGGAGTGGGCGCCACCGCCGGTTCCCGGCAGGCCGGCCTCAAATGGCCTCATGGCTGTCGGCTTGGCCCTAGTTGGTCTCATCGCAGTCGCCGCGCTCGTCGTGGGCATCATCGCGCTAGCCCGACCGACGTCAAGCAGTGGCGGAAAGGCTCCGACGGCCGCGGCCCCGTCGCCGACCTTCACGCCCGATCAGGTTGCGGAAGCTAAGAAGAACTTGTGCGCGGTATACCAAGTCGCTGCGCGGTCAGTAAATGCAGATACCAATGGGACAGATATTGCTGTCGCACGAGTCTCGCTGGCTAATGCCGCAGGCATGCTCGACACAGCAGCAAATAATCCGGCGTTAGGACAGGGAGACCGAGATGCTGCGCGTGCACTTGCGTCCGCATACCACACCTACGTTGCAGTCGCTAGCGTATTCGGTAAAGGGTCGCCAATGATGCAAAACGCATTGGATGAAGCGAACCGGGCAGATACGGCTATGGCGCGGATTTGTCCGTAGAAGCAAACTGCGCGTCGCCGCCTCCAATGCTGGTTCGCGGGAAGCGTGGCAGCCGGGCTTAAAGGAGGGATGCTCGTGGCGGGGGATGTGCCTGCGGGCAAATATTCGCTGCCGCTAATTGGCGCCTGGTGGCCTCAACCGTCAGCGACGCTTAGAGCAGCAGCTGCACATTGGAGAGCACAGCAGCAGGTACAAGAGCAGTATGCGCAGGACCTGCATCGTCAGTGGGCACAACTGGCAGCCCACAATCAGGGGCACACAGTTGACGATCTCGTCTCTCGCTTTCAGCAAGGCGAAAACCACCATCTTGATTTGGCTGAGAAATACCAAGTAAAAAGTGATTCCTTTGAAAGGGGAGCGGATGCAATAGATAGTCTGCGCGAGGGGCTTAGGGGGATAGCGGACGATTATAACCAACGGATTTCCAACGTCGAGAATTCAAAAGACCCAGCACCAATAAAGGTCGCGGAAATCGAGAAGTTAATCGCGGAAGCTAACGGCTTTGCTGCACACAAGTCTGCCGCGGCGGTTGCGGCACTCATGGATGCAACACAGAGGATCCTTAGCGCCGAGGGACTAGCGATGTCCCCTCAGGAGTTTGCTGCAAGTCATGGAGTCAATATGGGCGGCGGGGAGAAGCCACCCGCGGTCGGTGGCGGCGGCATCGATGCTGGCAACCATAGCGGCGGTGGAGGTCTCCAAACCGTTCATGAGGGCGGATTTAGTACTCAACCCAACGTCGGCGGGCCGCCTGGCTCCGGTGTGGGCGGGGGCGGCACAGGCGAGCCCGGCGGCGTTGGCGGTAGCGCGCCTATTGCTGCCCCAGCCGGCGGAGCCCAAATCCCGGGTGCACCCGCTGTCGCTTCGCCCCTACCCGGTGGCGGCGGACTCTCTCCAGCCGCCAGCTTGCCTGGGCTCTCGCCGAATCAGCTCGGTCAATCGTTCGCCCAAGGAATGATGACCGGTCAGCCGGCAGCTACCGGCGCCCAGAACTTGTCACAGGGGCTGATGAACGCAACGGGATCGTCGGCGACGGCACCACCCCAGGCGCCGGTCGCGTCACCGGTAGCACCAACGATTGCGGCCGGTGCCGTCGACTCCGCTGCAGTCGAGCACGGCTCGGGCGCATCGGTCGCCACCGGCTCCGGCGCCCCGGTGTCATCGACAGGCGGCGCGGTACCGGTCGCCGCGCCGATGCCGGTGTCAGCCCCGATGACGCCGGTGACGGGCGCTCCATCAGTCCCGGCGGGTCCACTTCCCGCCTACGGATCCGACTTGCGTCCCCCGGTCGTCGCGCCCCCGGCGGTGTCGGCGCCGACTACTCCGGTATCTGGCGCACCGGTAGCGCCGTCGCCGTCGACGTCGCCCTCGGCGGGCAGCCCGTTGATGTCCACAGTCCAGCGGGGCGCAGCCGGGCCGGCCGGGGCCGGCGCAGCGACTCCGGCGGGCGCAGCGGCGCTCTCCGCGGCAACCGGCGCCGTAGCTGGCGACGCATCGAGTCGGGCCGCCGAACAGCAGCGGCTGCAACGACTCGTGGACTCGGTGGCCCGCCAGGCGCCGGGCCTTTCATGGGCCGCCGGTTTGCGCGACGACGGCACAACGCTTTTGGCGTGCAGCATCGGGTGCGGGTGGATCCCGCCGAACGTGAAAATCCCGGTCGGGGTGAACCGACTGCTTGATCCGGCCCCACGCCGACCTGACGCAAGCGTGGTGGATCTGCTCGGCACCGTCACTGCTGTGGCGGTGCACAAGGCCCACGGATTCATCGCAAAGCCGGGACCCGATGACCCGCCGCTCACCGGTGACCGCCTCGCACGCACCGGCCCGGAAGTGGACGAGCTCGGCCCAACGCTGGTTGAGGCGGTTCGGCGTCGCGACGGATTGCCGCGAATCGCCCAGACCTTGGCACAGGCCGCGACCCGGGGAACAGGCGTCACCGAGAACGAGGTTGACGCGCTGCAGCACGAGCAGCAAGCCGCGTACAACAAAGCGCTGGAGGATCCCCACGACGTATCGCGGGCCGCCGACGGGATGCTCCTGGCGGCAGTACAGGCGCTGATTGAAGGCCACGAATGGCTGGCGCACTACCACGTAGCCTGGTACGAGGCGATTTCGGCAAAGCTGGGGTGACTACCCATTGACCGCCGGGGGATTTACCATGCGACTCACAACTACGCGGTTCGCGTGGCCGCGTTGCGAGGGTTTTGAGGTGCGAAAATGACGGGCGGGGGCTTCAAGGCGACTCCAGCGGACTTCGCTGGGATAGCTGGGGCGCCACAGTCACCACCGCCGATAATGCCGAACGGCCTTCCTCCGGGAGTTGGCGCGCCCGCTGATGGCGCCCAGGCCGCACTGGCAGCCGCCGGCAATCTCGGCGTAGGTGGCGACCAAGCATCCAGCGTCCAAGGCGATGCCGATCGTCGCGCTCACGCGCTCGACGCCGCGCAGAAGTTCCCCGCCAACGAGGCGCAGTCCTCACAGCAGTTCCAGCAGATCGCACAGATGATCCCGCAGATGGCCTCCGGGATCGCAGGTTCGCTCACGGGCGCACTCGGTGGCGTCATGGGGCCGCTCACGCAGCTTCCGCAACAGGCGATGCAGGCCGCCCAGAGCGCGATTCAGCCGCTGATGGGAGCCGCGAAGGGCGGCGAGGCCGCGGCCGCGCTGACCGACATGTCGGCGGAAGAACCCGGATTCGGCGGCGCCGGCGGCGGTGACGCCGGTGTGGGTGGCGGTGGTGGCGGCGCCGGCGGTGGCACCACCCCGACGGGATTCATGGGGCCGCCACCCGTTCCGTCGTCGTCGCCTCCGACCACCCCCGCGGCGGCGTCGGTCAAACCGGTGTCGGTGACGCAGACCGGTGGGATGCCGCCGCAGACCGGTCCGATGGGCATGACCGGCATGCCGATGATGCCCGGCGCCATGGGAGCGGGCGGTGACGGAAACAAGGACAAGCCCGCGGAAAAGCGCGTGACCGTCCCGGGCGTCCCCAACGGCCAGCCGGTCAAGGGCCGCTTGACGGTCCCGCCGAGCGTTCCCGTCACGAAGTCCGCTGACGGCAAACCGCCCGTCGTCGCCAAGCCCAACCGGCGGATCGTGATCGTGCCGACGGACGAAGAGCCCCAGGATTAATCCCAGAAACAAGCGCTGAAAACGGCAATCCTCGGTGCTGATCGGAGAAATGTCGGCTTTGAATTGCATTTCCAATTGCGTCCACGCGATGACCCCCAATACCGCCCAAAAGATGAGTAGTCGCTACCCCCTAGCGGCAGTAATGTCATGACCGTGCGGCCATTACCAACCGCGGTGGCAGCGACAGACGGCAAGGGGGCGCGTGTGGATCGGGGCGGCCAAACCGGCACGTGGGCCAGAAGTTATGGGAGTTGTGGCTGAGGTGTCCGATACGGATGCGGCGCGCCCCGACGCGGCGGCGGATAAGGCATTGGTCGACCAGGTCTTGGCCGATCTAAAGGCGAATTTCGAGAAATGGGAGGCCGTGCTGGCCGCCCAGGAGTCGGTGACTTTCACCGCCGACGTTGGTGACGTCTACGCGGTGTGCAATTCCGACGGGCGGCTCACCGGCCTGTCGTTGGCCCCCCACGTGGTGACGTCCTACTCGTGCCGGGAGTTGATGGACCGACTGAATATGGTTTTCGAGGCATTGCGCGAAGAAGCGCAGGCCGATTTCGATCGGAATTACGGTGGGGGAATCGTTGAATGATCCCGCGATGACGCACGCGGTGGCCGCCTTGTCGCGGGGCCACCGCCTCTTCGCCGGCGGCGATCCCGGCCACGACGCCGGCGAAACGCGCGCGCAGCTGCCTGCCTACGCCGATGGGATACGGCAGGTGACGACCCGGTCGGCCACCTCTGCGGCGAGACTGCGACGGCTCGCTGAGTCCGACGGGTCGCTGGCCGCGATCCTGGCGGCGGCACGCGCCGACCACTTTCAAGCGAAGACCGCGACGGGACTCAACCTGCACGCGGCAAGGGCAGATGCCGCGGCGGCGACCGACACGCCACTTGGCCGGCGTGAGGCGATGGCCCGCATGGCCGGTCGGTTGCGTGCGCAGCACGGGCACATTGTGCGGGCGCGGGCACGCGCTCGGATGTTGGCACTGCGCCTGCGGCGCCTGCGCTACGGCCATCGCCACGACAACGTCGGCAGCGGCCGCGCCGCGGTCCTGACGGCGATCCGTAAAGCCCTGGATATCAAGGGCATTCATGACCCGTTGGCCCGCGCCCGCTGGGAGCGCGGCATGGACCTGGTGGCCCGCCGCGAATCGAACTACGACGCCTACGCCGAAAACAACGGGGACTCCAACGCCGCGCGGGGCACGCCCAGCAAGGGTGCGTGGCAGTTCATCGCCCCGACCTTCGCCGCCTATCACCAACCCGGCACGTCGGCGAGCATCCACGACCTGGTCGCGCAGGCCTGCGCCTTCATCAACTACGCACAACGCCATTACGGCGTCGCCGCCGACGCGTCGGATTTGGCCGAACGGATCCAGCAGGCCGATCCGCGCCGCGGACCAAGGGGCTACTGAACAATGCCGTTGAGTTTGTCCAACCGCGACCAGAATTCGGGTCACTTGTTTTACAACCGTCGGCTGCGGGCGGCGACGACGCGCTTCTCGGTGCGAATGAAGCACGACGACCGCAAGCAGACCGCGGCTCTGGTGCTGTCGGTCGTGCTGGTGGCCATCGCGTCGGGCTGGATGGTGCTGCTCAATGTGATCAAACCCAGTGGCGTGGTAGGTGATTCGGCGATCATCGGCGATCGCGAATCCGGGGCCATCTACGCGCGCATCGAAGGCAGGTTGTACCCGGCACTCAATTTGACCTCGGCGCGGCTGGCGACGGGCACCGCCGGGCAGCCGACGTGGGTGAAGCCCGCCGAGATCGCCAAGTATCCGACCGGGCCGCTGGTCGGGATCCCGGGCGCGCCGGCGGCAATGCATGTGAACCGGGGCGCGGTTTCGGCGTGGGCGGTGTGCGATACGGCGGGTAGGCCGCGCACCGCGGACAAACCCGTTGTGACCTCCATCGCGGGCCAGCTCTTCGGCGGCCGCGCCGTCCCCATGGCAAAGGACGCGGGGCTGCTGGCGACGTTTCAGGGCGCCACCTATGTGATCTGGGGCGGGAAACGCTCGCAAATCGATCCCTCCGACAGGGCGGTGACGCTAAGCCTGGGCCTTGATCCGGGAGTCACTGTGCCCGTAGAGATCTCGCGTGCGCTGTTCGACGGGATGCCCGCCACGGAACCGCTCCGCGTCCCCAAGGTCCCCGAGGCCGGAACCCCGTCGAGGTGGCTGCCCGGCTCGCAGGTGGGAGCGGTGCTGCAGGCCCAAACCGCCGGCGGCGGCAGCCAGTTCTATGTGTTGCTCGCCGATGGCGTGCAGAAGGTGGGGGGCTTCGTGGCCGATCTGCTGCGCAGTGCGAACTCCTACGGGTCGGCGTCGCCGCGGACGGTCACACCGGACGTCCTGGTCAACATCCCCGAGGTGAGTTCGCTGACGGTGGACTACTACCCCACGGGCCATCTGAATTTCATTGACTCCGCGGCAAATCCGACGACGTGCGTCGGGTGGGAGAAGGCGTCGACGGATCCGCAGGCCCGCGTCGCCATCTACAACGGGCGCGGGCTTCCCGCGCCCTCGCCGATGGACAACCGGATCGTGCGCCTGGTCCGCGACGACCGCGACCCGGCATCCGTCGTGGCCAATCAGGTGCTGGTGTTGCCGGGTGCGGCCAACTTCGTGATATCGACGAGCGGCGTGATCACCAGCGACTCAAGGGAATCGCTGTTCTGGGTGGCCGACAACGGCGTGCGGTTCGGCATCGCTTCGGACGATTCGACCCTGCGCGCGCTGGGGCTGGATCCGGCGATGGCGGTTCAGGCGCCGTGGCCGTTGTTGCGGACATTTGCCGCGGGCCCGGCGTTGTCGCAACAGGCGGCGTTGGTGGCGCGCGACACGGTGCCCGCGACGGGGCAGGCGACCGTGGTGACGACATCGGCAAGGGCGGGAGGCTAGAGGGTGTCCAAGAGAGCGTTCCCCATCAACCGGGTCAAGATCCAGCCGCCGAAACCCGTTCGGGTGGCGCCGAACGCGCCGATCGCCCTGCCCGAGCGCGAACCGCGCAACATCTGGGTGATGATCGGCGTTCCGGCGCTGATCGTCGCGCTGATCGGCACGGTCGTCATGCTCTACGTCTCGGGCGTGCGCAGCCTGTCAACGGGGTTCTTCCCGTTGATGGGCATCGGCGCCTTCAGCATGCTGGCGTTTTCGGGCCGGTTCGGCCGTGCGCGCAAAATCACCTGGGGGGAACTGGAAAAGGGCCGCCGGCGCTACCTGCGCGACCTCGACGGCAACCGCGATGAGATCCAGACCGCGGTATGCGCGCAGCGCCATTGGCAGCAATCGGTGCATTCCGATCCCCGCGGGCTGGGAGCCATCATCGGTGGTCCGCGGATGTGGGAGCGCGGCTGCGGCGACGTCGACTTCCTGGAAGTGCGCCTCGGCACCGGCGTGCAGCACGCCCCCGATTCGGTGTTGTCGGTCACGTGGCCCGACATCGCCTCCGACGAGGAGCTGGAGCCGGTCACCGGCCAGGCGCTCCGCGATTTCATCTTGGAACAACGCAAGATTCGCGACATCGCCAAGGTGGTGAACCTGCGCTCGGCGCCCGGCTTCAGCTTCGTCGGCGAGGACCTGAACCGCGTCCGATCCCTGATGCGCTCGGTGCTGTGCTCGCTCGCGGTGTTCCACAACCCGCGTGACGTCAAGTTGATGGTGGTCACCCGCAACCCCGAGTTGTGGTCGTGGATGGTGTGGTTACCGCACAACCTGCACGACGAGCTGTTCGACGCGTGCGGGTGGCGGCGCCTGATCTTCGCCACCCCCGAGGAGCTCGAGGCGTCGCTGGGCGGCGAGCTGCACATGAAGGGCAGGCGCGGCCAGTGGACGCCGTTGGCTGCGGCCAGTCCGACCACCCTCGGCTCGACCCTGGAGACCGCCCAGCCCGACGCCGGCGCCGAGCTCGGCCCGCACTGGGTGATCGTCGATGACAACACCGGCAGCCCGGAGGCGTGGGAGAGCGTGGTCGGCCAAGTCGGCAAGGCCGGAATCACGGTGCTGCGCATAGCCTCTCGGCCCGGCATCGGGGTCGGGTTCGACAGGGACCAGCTCTACGAAATGAGCGAGCGACACACCGCCGTTGACGCTGCAACTAACGGCGCGGAAATGTCCCGCCGCAACGGCGACGGCGGCGCGGACGACGACACCCGCCCGGCTCCGCTCCTGCGCACCGGCGGGAAGTTCTTCGCCCACGCGGACCAGCTGTCGGTCCCGAGGGCCTACCGGTACGCGCGTTCCATGGCGCGGTGGTCACCGACCAGCAGCGCCGAGATCGCCGATTCGGCCAGCGGCGCGGCCGAGCTACTGCGGGCGCTGGGGATTAGCGACCCCCGCGACCTGGACGTCGACCGGCTGTGGGCCGAGCGGCGCGGCCGCGGCGACGAGCGGTGGTGCGAGATCCCGGTGGGTGCCAAGCCGAATGGCGAGCTGCAGAACGTGATCATCCGCGCAAAGGACTTCGGGGGCTTCGGATTTCACTCGGTGGTCATCGGGACCAGCGGCTCGGGCAAGTCGGAGTTCTTCCTGTCGTTGGTGTACGGCATCGCGCTGACGCACTCACCCGAGACGTTCAACGTGATCTTCGTCGACATGAAGTTCGAATCGGCGGCCCAGGACATCCTGGGCATCCCCCATGTGGTGGCCGCGCTGTCGAACCTCGGCAAGGACGAGCGGCACCTGGCCGAGCGGATGCGCCGGGTCATCGACGGTGAAATCAAGCAGCGCTACGAGCTTTTCACGTCGGTGGGGGCGCGGGACGCCAACGACTACGAGGAGATCCGCCTGGCCGGTCGCGATCTGCCGCCGGTGCCGGTGCTGCTGGTCATCGTCGACGAATACCTCGAGCTGTTCGCCAACCACGACAAGTGGATCAACCTGATCATCCACATCGGTCAGGAAGGCCGCGGCGCCAACGTCTTCTTCATGCTGGGCGGCCAGCGGCTGGACCTGTCGTCGCTGCAGAAAGTCAAGTCTAACATCGCATTTCGCATCGCGCTGCGCGCCGAATCCGGCGACGACAGCCGCGAGGTTATCGGCACCGACGCCGCCTACCACCTGCCGTCGAAGGAAAACGGTTTCGCGCTGCTCAAGGTGGGTCCCCGCGACCTGGAGCCGTTCCGCTGCTTCTACCTGTCCGCGCCGTTCGTCCTGCCCAAGAAGAGCCAGGTGGTGCGGACCGTGGACATGACCCTGACGCAGCCCCGGCTTTACAACTGGCAATATCAGCCGCTTGACTCCGCGGACGCCGCGGCGTTGGAGGCGGCGTCGGCCACCGACGAGGAACCCGACGAATTCCTTTTACACGACGACGGTTTCAAGAAGAAGAAGATCGTGGATGTGCTGCGGGAGTCGCTGCACGAGGTGCCGCACCGGGCGCCGCGCCGGCCATGGCTCGAGCCGCTGGAGCAGCCCGAGCCCGTCGACTCCCTGGTGTCGGGGTGGCGCGGAAAGCCGTGGCACGTCGACTACGGACGCAACCCGGGCCTGGTGTTCCCGGTCGGCATCATGGACATCCCCGAAGAATCCAAACAGGTCGTGTATTCCGTTGATGCGTTGCGCAGCAACATCATCGTGGTGGGCGCCAAACAGCGCGGCAAGACGACCACGATGATGACGCTGATGTGCTCGGCGGCGTTGATGTACACGCCATCGCGGGTGACGTTCTTCTGCGTCGGCGGGGCGACCATGGCCCAGATCGGGTCCCTACCGCATATCGCGGACATCGTGTCGCCCAAGGACACCGAGGGCATCGAGCGCATCTTGAGCAGCATGGACGCGCTGATCGACGCCCGCGAGGACGCATTCCGGCGCGCCAACATCGACCTCGACGGGTTCCGTGAGCGGCGGTTCGGACCGGGCAGCGACGGCCTGGGCGGGACCGATCCGAACGACCCGTTCGGCGATGTCTTCGTGGTGGTCGACGACTACGACGACCTCTACACCAAAGACATGCTCTTGGGCGATCGCATCATCTCGCTGAGCAGCCGCGGTCCCGAATACGGGGTGCACGTGATGTGCAGTGCCGGCGGCTGGATTCACGGGCAGCGGCAGAAGCTGCTGCAGAACGCCACCGCGCGCATCCAACTGCGGCTGGCCGAGCCGGGCGAGAGTCAGATGGGCCACTCGGCGATCGAGTCGCGCGAGGCTGCCCGTCGGACGGTGAACCGCCCCGGTTTTGGTCTGACGGACTCGCTGCACGAATTGCTGGTCGGCCTTCCCAAGGTGGTCGACCCGGCGACCCGCACGCTGGTGGACACCCCGGACGTCGGCGCGCGCATCGCCGAGGTCGCCGGGGTCACCAAGCACGCGGTCCTGCAACGGTTGCCGGAACGCGTTGAGCTGAGCGCGATTCTGGCGGCGCACGCCGGCGCCGAGGACCTGTCGATCGCGTTCGCGATCGGCGAGCGCCACCAGCTGGGCCCCGTGCCGCTGCGGCTGTCGGAGAGCCCCGGCATGATGATTCTCGGCCGGCAAGGCTGCGGAAAGAGCATGTCGCTGGTGGCCATCGGCGAGGCGGTCATGAGCCGGTTCAGTCCCGAAGAGGCCCAACTGACGCTGATCGACCCCAAGGCCGCCCCACATGGCCTACGGGACCTGCATGCCCCGGGTTATGTGCGCGCCTACGCCTACGACCAGGACGAGATCGACCGGGTCATCACCGAATTGGCCCAGCAAGTCCTGCTGCCGCGGTTGCCACCCAAGGGCCTCAGCCAGGAGGAGCTGCGCGCGCTCAAGCCGTGGGAGGGGACCCGGCACTTCGTGCTCATCGACGACGTCCAGGACCTGCGGACGGCGCAGACGCAGAGCTACCCGGCGACGGGACCGGTGGGCGCGGCGCTGTGGATGCTGATGGAACGCGCCCGCCAGATCGGCTTGCACGTGTTCACAACGCGCAACAGCACCAACTGGGCGACGCTGCAGATGGACCCGTGGATTAGGTATCAAACGTCGGCGAAAGTAGCGCAGCTTTACATGGACAACGATCCGCAGAACAAAATCAATCGGATCCTTCGCGCACAAGTGTTGCCGCCCGGACGCGGCTTGCTGGTGACCGACGAGTCCGACGTCGAGGGGATTTTGGTCGGGGTGCCGTCCGTATTCGCCGGATAATAAAGCCCAATGAATTCGGTGCAATTAATTGTGAAACCGACCCGCAGTGAAAATGCCAATTTCGGTCCAGGGCACCGAGAGTGACGCACGTTACAGAAGTGGCCCCAGCGATCTCTGCGCTGCAAGTGACATTAATTAGACGCAAGTACAACGGCTCTGAACAGGGTCGCCAAGAGAATTTGGTGGCCTGAGATTGGCGGATAGGAATTGTGAATACGCGATCTGCTCGCAGGCACTAGACTGATCGACATTCGCAGTGATTCGCCTGCGAGAGCGTTCGGAGGGAAATTATGTCGTTCTTCGTACAGCCCGAATCTGTCTTGGGCTCAGCCGGGGCGGAATCGGCAATCAGCGCGGAAGTCGAAGGGGCGGCCGCGTCCGCCGCGCCCGCACTGCTGGGCACTCTGCCCATGGGCAACGACCCCGACTCGGCCCTTTTCAGCACGGCTCTGAACGCGTGCGGTGGCGCCTATCTGGGTGTGGTCCAGGAGCACGCGGTGCAGCGGGGGTTGTTCGCGGGAACGCAGAGCGTCGCGTCGTGCGTCTACACCGCGACCGAGGCGGCGCGCAGCCTGGCGCTCGGGCTGTAAGCGGCGCTCATGCCTGATCCTGGGTGGGCGGCGCGTCCACCCGAAGCAAACGACCTCCTGCTCAAGCTCGGGACCGGCGTGGCCACGATGTTGGCGAACGGAGCCGCCTGGACCGCCGTGGGCGCCAGCCACCACGCTTCGGCGAGCGCGTCGATGATCAACACCGTCGTCACCTCGGCGGGCTGGCTGGGCATGGGGTCGGTGGGCTCGGCCGCGAGCGCCACCGCGCTCAACGCGTCGCTGCATGGCTTGGCCGGCTGGGTGGACATGAAGCCGGCGGTGGTCTCGGCGGCGATCGCGGCCTATCAGACGGCCAACGCCGCGATGCGCCCGGAGCCGGAGTGCACCGCGAACCGCGTCGAATGTGCCACCGACTACCACATCAACCCGATCGTGTTCGGGGCGCTGACGCCGCGCATCGGCTCGCTCGAGTTCGAGTACTACGGGGTGATGTGGCCGAACAACTCCGCGACGGGCGCCACCTACGGCGCCGTGCTCGCGGCGCTGGCCGAAAGTTTGGCAATACCACCGCCGTTGGCCACAATGGGCGCCTCGCCGGCGGCCCCCGCAGAGGCGGCCTCGGCGGTCGGTCAGGCGGCCGCCGATGCCGCGGCGGGCGACGGCATGCGTTCTGCCTTCCAGGGCGCGCAGTCCGGCACCACGGGCGCCGGTCAGGCCGCGGCGGGCGGCCAGGACATGGGCAGCCAAATCGGCACGTTCATGCAGCCGCTGCAGTCGATGATGGGTGCGGTCCCGCAGGCGCTGCAGGCACCGTCGCAGCTGATGCAGGCGCCGATGAGCGCGATGCAGCCGCTGCAGTCGATGATGGGCATGTTCGCCAATCCCGGCGCGCTTGGCGCCGGTGCCGCTACCCCCGCCTCGGCGGTCAGCGCGGTTTCCGCGGCGCCCGGGGCGGCGGGCGGCCTCGGCGGCGGAGGGGCCTCGCTCGGCGGCGGCGGCATGCCCGCGACCACATTCACCCGGCCGGTCAGCGCGTTCGAGCCGGGCAGCAGTGGTCGCCCGGTGGGGTTGCGGCCCAGCGGGGCGCTGGGTGCCGAATCGGTGCGCTCCCCGACGACGACGACGGCGGGCGGTACGGGTGTCGGCGGCATGCCGGTGGGCCATGCGGCCGGCGGACACGGTGGGTCCCACAGGAAGTCCGAGCAGCCCGCCACGGTCCGCGTCGTCGACGAAAGAGTTTGAAACGGCCTGATCAGAGGGTGAATCGACACATCTGAACAGCCGCCATACACTTCGACGCATCCCCCCGGGGAGGCACAGGGGAAACAACAAAACAAAAGGAAACCGTTAGCCGGAGAAGGAGAAGGCAACCGTGTCAATTCGTGTGGACGGAGACGTGCTGCGCAGCACGAGCGATGCGATCCAATCGCACATGGAGCATGCCATCGCGATCGCGCAGGGCTACCTCGCAAACCAGGAAAACGTGATGAACCCCGCGACATGGTCGGGTGACGCCGTTGTCGCTTCGCATGTCACGGCTTCCGAGGTGTCGAACGACCTCAACAAGATCTTGACGGGCGGCACGCGCCTGGCCGAGGGCCTCAAGCAGGCCGCGGCGCTGATGGAAGGTCATGAGGCCGACTCGCAAGCCGCCTTCCGCGCCCTGTTCGGCGGCACCGCGCACAACATCACTTAATCGAGACCCCGTATCGCTTCAGAGAGGAATTCACCATGACAAATCCCATCGCTTACAACCCCGGGCCCGTGGCCGATTTCGCCGCGGACGTGGGTTCTCGCGCCGGCCAGCTCGACGCCATTCACGCCGACGTCGCGAACAAGACCAACGCCCTTCAGGAATTCTTCGCCGGCGTCGGCGCAATGGGATTCTTCGATGCGCAATACCAAATGCTGTCGGGGCTGCAGGGCCTCATCGACACGGTGCGCCAGCACGGTCAGACGACCGGCCACGTGCTCGAGGCCGCTATCCAGACCGACCGCCAAATCGGCCACCTGTTCTGAAATCGCCTGCCCCGGAGGCGTTTCGGCGCCTCGGGGGCGTGACCAAGGTGGGGCGCCGGGTCCGCATGTGCCCCACCTTCGGCATGTGTGGCGAGTGGGCTGAGGTGAATTTGGCGTGCTGACAACGACTATCGACGGCCTGTGGGTGTTGCAGGCGGTGACCGGGGTGGAGCAGCTGTGCCCCGAGCTGGGCCTCCGGCCGCTGTTGCCGCGGCTGGAGACCCCGGAGATGGCGCTGCGCCACCCGGTCGTCGCCGAACTGAAAGCCTGCGGAGCCCTCGACGAGTCCGGCAACGCCGACCCGATGATCCGGGAATGGATGACCGTCCTGTTGCGGCGCGACCTCGGGCTACTGCTCCTGATCAACGTGCCGGGGCGCGAGCCCACCCGCGCCGCAATCTGCCGGTTCGCCAGTTGGTGGGTGGTGCTGGAACGCCACGGGGACCTGGTACGGCTTTACCCCGCGGGCACCGCCAGCGAGTCGGCCACGGCCACCGAGCTCGTGGTGGGCCAGGTCGAACGGCTCTGCGGGGTCGCCGAAGCGGCGCCGCTGCGGCCGGTGACCTTGGATAGCGCGGAGCTGCTCGAGTCGGTGCACGACGCCGCCAGCCTGAAATCGTTTCTGCTCAAACAGCGTTTGGATGTCGACCAGCTGCACATCCTCACGATGGCCGCCGATCCCGAACGTTCGGCGCACGCGGCGATCATCGCGGTGCAGGCCGGCGCCGGACCCGATCAAACGGCCCGTTTTGCGATCGCGGACTCATCGGTCGCGATCATGGACACCATGGCCGGGCGGCTGTGCGTGGAAGGCGTGACGTCGGGCGGACGCCGCTACCAGGTTCTGTCACCGGGGTCGCGCAGCGACATCGGTGCGGCCGTGCAGCGGCTCATTCAAAGCCTGCCCGCCGGCGAGGAGTGGTACTCCTACCGGCGCGTCGTCTGACAACGTCGCAAAAGAGGCGTTACAACCAATCCTCGGAATGGCAAACCCGAGCGGCCTGCTAATGCACTTCGCGGGTTTGATCGCGTAAACGGCCTATCCCAAATCATGTTAGAGTCGACTGTCGTGACGACCTCTTGGAATGACCCCAATATGTACGACGAAGAGAGGCTTGGGCGGGGGGAACCGCCAGCGGCGCGCCACCGGGATTCGGTATCGGACACAATGCGTATTACCGATTTAGCCGCACCCCGAAAAATCCCACCGGGCTCCGGTTGGCGAAAATTCATTTACAACATTTCTTTCCGCAATATAAACCTCGGGGAATCACCGAGGGAACGGCATTATCGTGAATTAAAAGAGCGCATCCGGCGACACATCCGGCGGCAGTTCGTCATCACGCTGGTCTCGGGCAAGGGCGGGGTCGGGGTGTCGACCATGGCCGCATGCATCGGTGGTGTCTTCCGCGAGTGCCGCCCGACGAACGTGATCGCGATCGACGCGGTCCCCGGTTTCGGGACGCTGGCGGACCGCATCGACGAGTCGCCGCCCGGCGACTACACCGCCATCATCAACGACACCGACGTCCAGGGCTACGCCGACATCCGGGAACACCTGGGCCAAAACGTGGTCGGGCTCGACGTGCTGGCCGGCAACCGGACGTCCGACCAGCCTCGGCCGCTGGTGCCGGCGATGTTCGCCGGAGTCCTCGCGCGGCTGCGGCGCACCCACAACGTCATGGTGGTGGACACCGCTCCGGACCTCGAGCACCCCGTCATGAAGACGGTCTTGGACAACACCGACACCCTGGTGTTCGTCTCCGGCATCACCGCGGACCGGTCCCGGCCGGTGCTGCGCGCGATCGACTTCCTCAGCGCGCAGGGCTATCACGAGCTGGTCTCGCACAGCACGGTGATCATCAACCACACCGACAGCGCGGTCGACAAGGACGCCTTGGCCTACCTGACCGAGCGGTTCACCAAGGTGGGCGCGACCGTGGAAGTGATGCCTTTCGATCCCCACCTGGCGAAGGGCGGGATCATCGACACGGTCCACGAGTTGAAGAAGAAGTCGCGGCTGCGGCTGTTCGAGATCACCGCCGCGCTGGCCGACAAGTACGTGCCCGATGCCGGCGCCGAGAGGGCCCAGCAGTGACCTCGCCCCACAAGGTCGCCTTCCCGGCGCGGTGTGCGGTCAACATTTCCTACGACAGGCACCTGTGCTCTCAGGTGTTCCCCGCGGGAACGCCGGTGGAGGGCTTCTTCGAGGGCATGGTCGAACTGCTCAGCGACGACCTGAAGCGCAAGGGCTTCGACGGGGTCGCGCTGCCGCCGGGCAGCTATGAGCTGCACAAGGTGAACGGCGTGCGCCTGGACATCAACAAGAGCCTCGACGAGCTCGGCGTCCAAGACGGCGACACCCTGGTGCTGGTGCCGCGGGTCGACGGCGAATCCTTTGAGCCGCAA
This sequence comes from Mycobacterium sp. NGS34, assembly GCF_059812845.1. NCBI lineage: Bacteria > Bacillati > Actinomycetota > Actinomycetes > Mycobacteriales > Mycobacteriaceae > Mycobacterium > Mycobacterium sp. NGS34. The sequence goes on along the minus strand of NZ_JCALDM010000001.1, from coordinate 226,261 downwards.
TACGAGTCGTTGTCGACGGCGCTGGCGGCCATGGGCAAGTGGCTGGGCCGCGACGGCGGGGACCGGATGTTCGCACCCGTGACCGCGTTGACGGCCGCCCATACGGCGATCGCGATCGCCGCGATGGCGGCCGGCGTGGTGGCCGGGTTGACCTTGCGGGAGCGCACTTTCACCGACGGCCTGGTCCCGGCGGCCGTTGCCGGCGGGGTCGGTGTGCTCCTGGCGATCGCGTCGATCGTCGTGTTCACCGGATGGCCGCAGCGTCGCGACATGTTCAGCGGGTTCGCTTGGCTGACGGTGGTTTTGGTCGCGGTGGCGGGCGCGTGCGCGCCGCCCGGCAAACTTGGTGCCCCGCACGCCCTGATCGGCCTCGTGGTGGTGATCCTGGGCGCCATCGCGATCAGCGCCGCGACGCGGAAGCGGTGGCAGACCGCGGCGGCAACCGCGGTGGTGACGATGTGCGGGATCGCGGCCGCGGTGGCCGCCGCCCGGATGTTTGCGCCGGTGTCGGTGCAGGTGCTGTCGATCTGTGTCTTGTTCGGGTTGCTGGTGCTGGTGCGGATGGCGCCGACGATCGCGCTGTGGGTGGCGAGGGTGCGGCCGCCGCACTTCGGATCCATCACGGGGCGTGACCTTTTCGCGCGCCGCGAGGGCATGCCCGTGGACACGGTGTCGCCGGTCACCGCGAAGGAAACCGAGGACGAGGACGACGAACTCACCGACATCACCGCCCGCGGCGCCGCGATCGCCGCCTCGGCACGGTTGGTCAACGCGATCCAGGTGGGTCTGTGCGTCGGGGTGTCGGCCGTGCTGCCGGTCGCGGTCTGGGGGGTGCTGACGCCGGGACGTCGCTGGGCGTGGTTGGCGCTGCTGGTCGCCGGTCTCGTGGTGGGCATCTTCATCACCCAGGGCCGCGGATTCGCCGCCAAGTACCAGGCGGTCGCGCTGGTGTGTGGCGCGTGCGCGGCGGTGTGTGCCGGTGTCGTCAAGTACGCGCTGGCCGGGCCCGGCAGCCTGGAAGCCGCCCTGGTGTGGCCGGTCGCGTTGGTGGTGGCATTCGCCGCATTGGGTTTGGCCGCAGCGCTTTTGGTGCCCGCGACGCGGTTCAGGCCGCTGATCCGGCTGACCGTGGAGTGGCTCGAGGTGCTGGCCATGATCGTGTTGCTGCCGGCCGCCGCGGCCTTGGGAGGGCTGTTCACTTGGCTTCGCCACTGAAACCGGTGTGCGCTCGGGCGGCCGCGATCACCGCAGCCCTGATCCTGGTCGCCACCACGGGCAATATTCCCGCCGCCCAAGCCATCTCACCGCCCAAGGTGGACCCGGCCCTGGTTCCCCCGGACGGGCCCCCGCGACCCGACCAACCGATGCGTCGCGGCAACAGCTGCTCGGTGCCGATCACCGTGAAGACGCCCGACGTCTCGCAGCTGGCGCCCGGCTTCGACCTACTCAACATCAACCATGCGTGGCAATACAGCACCGGTAACGGGGTTGCCGTCGCGGTCATCGACACGGGGATCACGCCCAGCCCGCGGTTGCCGGTCGTTCCCGGCGGGGACTACATCATGGGCGAGGACGGCCTGTCGGACTGCGACGCGCACGGCACCGTCGTCGGTGCCATCATCGGGGCCGCACCGCAGGGCCTGGTGCCGATGCCGCGCCCGATCCCGCCCACGCCGGCCTTCCCGCCGCCGGCCGCCCCCCCGCCGGCGGCCGGGGCGCCCGCGCCTCCCGTCGAAGTCCCGCCTCCGGCGCCACCGCCACCGCCGCCACCACCGGTGACGATCACCCTCGTCCCGCCGCCACCGCCGCCGCCCCCGCCGCCACCGCCGGAGGCCGGCGCGATGGCGCCCTCCAACGGACCGCCCGACCCGCAAACCGAGGACGAACCCGCGGTGCCGCCGCCCCCGCCGGGAGCCCCCGACGGGGTGGTCGGGGTGGCCCCGCACGCCACCATCATCTCGATACGCCAGTCGTCGCGGGCCTTCGAGCCGGTGAATCCGCCTCCGGCGGACCCGAACTCGGACGAGAAGGTCAAGGCCGGCACGCTAAATACCTTGGCGCGCGCCGTCGTGCACGCGGCGAACATGGGCGCGAAGGTGATCAACATCTCGGTGACCTCGTGCCTGCCGGCCGCGTCCTCGACCGACCAGCGGGCGCTCGGCGCCGCGCTGTGGTACGCGGCGACGGTCAAGGACGCGGTGATCGTCGCCGCGGCCGGCAACGACGGGGAAGGCGGGTGCGACAACAACCCGATGTTCGACCCGTTGGACCCGGCGGATCCGCGTGACTGGCACCAGGTCAAGGTGATCTCGTCGCCGTCGTGGTTCTCGGACTACGTGCTGTCGGTGGGCGGTGTCGACGCCGGCGGGGCCCCGATCGACAAGAGCATGTCGGGTCCGTGGGTCGGTGTCGCCGGGCCCGCGACCCACATCATGGGCCTGTCGCCCCAGGGCGGCGGGCCAGTCAACGCGTACCCGCCGTCGCGTCCGGGGGAAAAGAACATGCCGTTCTGGGGGACCAGCTTCTCGGCGGCCTACGTCAGCGGCGTCGCCGCGCTGGTGCGCGCGAAATACCCTGACCTGAGCGCACATCAGGTGATCAACCGGATCGTGCAGTCGGCCCACAACCCGCCGGCCGGCGTCGACAACAAGGTGGGCTACGGCTTGGTGGATCCGGTCGCCGCCCTGACGTTCAACATCCCTCCCGGCGACAAGCTGCCCCCCGGCGCGCAAACCCGTGTCATCACGCCGCCCGCGCCCCCGCCGCCGCCGGATCACCGCGCGCGCAACATCGCGATCGGCTTCCTCGGCCTCGTGGGCGCCGGTGTGTTGGTCGTAGCCGTCGGCGCGCGACTGCGGAGGGCGCGATGAGGTCGCGGCTCACCGGGTTCGCCCCGGGCAGTAACCGGCGGGTCGTCGGGATCCTGGTGGTGTTCCTCCTTGCGCTGGCGGGCTGGGCGGTGGGCGGCTACATCGGCGCCGCGGTGGCCGCGGTGGTGGGCGCCACGGTGGTGTTCGTGCGGTGGCGGGGCCAGCCGTCGTGGTCATGGGCGGTCCTGTGGCGGCGGGGCCGGCGGCCCATCGTCTGGAGTGAGCCGATCACGGTGGCCAGCAACCGATCCGGCGGCGGCGTCCGCGTCGAGGACGGCGTGGCGGTGGTGGCCGTGCAGCTGCTCGGCAGAGCACACCGGGCCACCACGGTGACCGGCTCGGTCAGCGTCGAGACCGAGAACGTGATCGACGTCGTGGACCTGGTGCCGCTGCTGCGGCACCCGCTCGGCCTGCAGCTCGACTCGATCAGCGTCGTCTCGATCGGGTCGCGATGCGGCACCGTCGGCGACTATCCGCGGGTGTACGACGCGGAGATCGGCACCCCGCCGTATGCGGGCCGCCGCGAGACGTGGCTGATCCTGCGGCTGCCGGTGATCGACAACACCGACGCGCTGCGGTGGCGCACAACCCTTGGCGCGACGGCGATTTCGGCGGCGCAACGGATCGCCGGACTGCTGCGCTGCCACGGGTTGCGGGCGAAGGTGGCCACCGCGACCGACCTTATCGAACTCGATCGCCGGCTCGGCTGGGACGCGGTGTCCGGCGCCACGCAAAAGTGGAAAGCCGTCCGCGGCGAGGCCGGATGGATGACGACGTACGCGTATCCGGCCGCGGCGATCAACTCCCACGTGCTGGCGCAGGCGTGGACGCTGCGCGCCGACGAGGTCATCCAGAACGTGACGGTGTATCCGGACGGGGAGTGCACCGCAACCGTCACCGTGCGCACACCCACGCAGGCGCCGAGCCCACCGAGCGTCGTCCTGCGCCGGCTCAACGGTGAGCAGGCCGCCGCCGCGGCGGCCAACATGTGCGGTCCGCGCCCCATGCTGCGGGGACTGAGACGAAGTTCGTTGCCGCAGAACCTGATCCTGGAGATCGGGCCGTCGGGGGTATTGGTGGGCAAGTTGAGCAACGGCGACCGTCTGATGATCCCGGTCACCGACGCCGGGGAGCTGTCGAGGGTGTTCGTCGCCGCCGACGACGCGATCGCCAAACGGATCGTGATCCGCACCGCCGGCGCCGGCGAACGGGTCTGCGTGCACACCCGCGACGTGAAGCGCTGGGCCAGCGTGCGGATGCCGGTGGTCAGCGTCGTCAGCACCTCGCGGCCGGCGCCGCGCACCACCGTCAGCGTCGTCGAGCTCGCCCGTGCGGACGCCAGGGATGTCGCGATCTCGCCCGCGCCGCGGCCGGCGACGGTGATCACGGTTGCGCCGGCCGGCACGGCGCTGCCCGACGGCCACGGGCAGGCGTTCGAGGTCGCCATCCAGCAGGTGAGTGGCGCGACGGTGCGAGTCACCGCGGCGGGGGAGACGTGGCTGGTCGACATGGACCTGTTCCGCGCGGAGAACCGCTATGTCAACCTCGAGTCGGTCGCGATGTCGTTCGCGACCTGAGGACGGTGCAGACAATGGGGGACTTGCTCACGGCGCGCAGGCATTTCGACCGCGCCATGACGATCATGGACCGGCAGGGGCGCGCCGCGGCGTTGCCGGAATTCGTCGCCGCCACCGAAGCCGACCCGTCGATGGCGGACGCCTGGCTCGGCCGGATCGCCTGCGGGGACAACGACTTGGCGTCGCTCAAACGGCTCAACCATCACCGCGAATGGCTGCACCGCGAGACCACCCGGATCGGCCGCACGCTCGCGGCCGAGATGCAGTTGGGCCCCTACATCGGCATCACGGTCACCGACGCGTCCCAGGTGGGACTGGCGCTGTCCTCTGCACTGACGATCGCCGGCGAATACGCCGAGGCGGACCGGCTTTTGGCCAACCGCGAGCTGCTCGACTCGTGGGGCAACTTCCAGTGGCATCAGCTGGCCCGGACGTTCCTGATGTACGCGACGCAGCGCTGGTCGGACGTGCTGTTGACGGCCGCGGAGGAGCTGCCGCCGCAGGCGATCATCATGTCGGCGGTTACGGCGTCGATCTGCGCGCTGGCCGCGCACGCCGCCGCGCATCTCGGACAGGGCCGGGTGGCGCTCGACTGGCTGGATCGCGTCGACGTGATCGGCCAGAACACGTCCTCGAGCCGGTTCGGCGCCGAGGTGCTGACGGCCTCGATCGGCCCGGCTGACATTCCGCTGCTGGTGGCGGATTTGGCGTACGCGCGGGGCATGGTGCACCGCCAGCTGCACGAGGAGGACCGCGCCCAGGTCTGGCTGTCCAAGGCCACCATCAACGGGGTGCTGACCGATGCGGCGAAGGCGGCGCTGGCCGACCCGAACCTGCAATTGGTGGTGACCGACGAGCAGACCATCGCCAGCCGCACCGACAAGTGGGACGCCGCGACGGCGAAAAGCCGCGAGCAGCTCGACGACGCCGACGCGGCCGAGCGGCGCGCCGAACTCCTGGCCGAGGGCCGCCGGCTGCTGGCCAAGCAGGTGGGCCTGGCGGCGGTCAAGCAGGCGGTCTCGGCGCTGGAAGACCAGCTCGAGGTGCGGATGATGCGCCTCGAGCACGGGCTACCGGTGGAGGGGCAGACCAACCACATGCTGCTGGTGGGGCCGCCCGGAACCGGCAAGACGACCACCGCCGAGGCGCTGGGCAAGATCTACGCCGGGATGGGCATCGTGCGTCACCCCGAGATCCGGGAGGTCCGCCGATCAGACTTCTGCGGACACTACATCGGGGAATCCGGACCCAAGACCAACGAGCTGATCGAAAAGTCTTTGGGCCGAATCATTTTCATGGACGAGTTCTACTCACTGATCGAGCGCCACCAGGACGGCACGCCGGACATGATCGGCATGGAGGCCGTCAACCAGCTGCTGGTCGCGCTGGAAACCCATCGATTCGACTTCTGCTTCATCGGCGCGGGCTACGAGGACCAGGTGGACCAATTCCTCACCGTCAACCCGGGTTTGGCCGGCCGGTTCAACCGCAAGCTTCGTTTCGAGTCGTATTCGCCCGCCGAGATCGTCGAGATCGGGCAACGCTACGCGAACCCGCGGGCCAGCCTGCTCGACGACGGCGCGCGGGAGGCGTTCCTTGATGCGGCGACGACGATCCGCAACTACACCACTCCCGGCGGCCAGCACGGGATCGACGCCATGCAGAACGGCCGGTTCGCCCGCAACGTAATCGAGCGCGCCGAGGGGCTGCGCGATACGCGGGTCGTCGCGCAGAAGCGGTCGGGCCAGCCGGTGACCGTCGAGGACCTGCAGATCATCACCGCCGCCGACATCGAGGCGGCGGTGCGCAGCGTCTGTTCGGACAATCGCGACATGGCCGCCATCGTCTGGTAGTGCAGCGTCAACCGACGCTGCGATTTCGTTGTTTGCTCAGGAATTCCGACCAGGACACCACTTCGGGGTGCCGCAGGAGGAGGGCTCGCCGCTGGCGCTCGGTCATACCCCCCCAGATGCCGAATTCCACCCGGTTGTCCAGCGCCTCCGCTCCGCACTCCGGCATGACTGGGCAGTGGCGGCACACCACCGCGGCCTGGCGCTGGGCGGCGCCTCGTACGAAGAGGCTCTCCGGGTCGATGGCCCGGCAGAGGGCTTTAGACACCCAACCGCTGGGTTCCGCCGCGCCCACGACGTGGACCGTCCCTCGGAAAATCGCACCGTGCCGCCTTTGACCGGCGTCCTGTGATCCTGACATCGGCTTTCTCCCCGGGTCTACTTCCCCCGCCGCAGCACCGCAGCAGAACACCCTGCCCTGATTCCCGCGAGATCACCGCTGAAAACCCGCCAACGAAGCGATTCTTCTGCTGGTAACACAGCTGTTTCTTTCAGTTGGTGTGCAGTTAGCGCCGGCGGACGGCCGATTGGCTTGTCTAGGGCCGACACGGATGAATCGGACTCCCGGACAGGCGATTAGGCCCCGCGCGAGCGCGAGAAATGGTCGAGGATCAAGGGTCGCGCGAATTTCACCGCCGTCGACGAGGCCATCACCAGAATCGGGGTCATTCCCGGCGGCGCCTGACGCTAGCCGACGGAATCCGGCGTGCCGGGGAGCCTGCCGGTGGCCTGAAAGATTACCCGCCTGGCGATTTCGACGGCGTGGTCGGCAAAGCGTTCGTAGAACCGGCCCAGTAGGGTCGCGTCGACCGCGGCGGCCACGCCGTGTTCCCATTCGCGATCCATGAGCTCGGTGAACAGCTCGCGATGCAGGTCGTCCATCGAGTCGTCTTCGACATTGATGAGGCGCGCCTTTTCGGGGTCACCGGTCCGCAGGACCTCCTCGGCGGCGTTGCTCAATTCGGCTGCGACGAGGCCCATCTCGGCGAAGTAGCCGTTGGCTTGTTCGGGCAGAACGTGATCGGGATGGCGCCGGCGAACGATTTTCGCGACATGTGCGGCCAGGCCGCCCATGCGCTCGACATCGGCGCAGACCCGGATCGCGGTAACCACGGCTCGGAGGTCGCCGGCCACCGGAGCTTGCAGGGCAAGCAGCACGAACGCGGCATCTTCGGCGTCGCTACTCAGCTTCGCGAGCTGGCCCTTCTCCGCGATGACCTGCTCGGCCAGCGCAAGGTCCGCCTGCAAAAGCGCTTGGGTGGCGTTCTGCATCGCCGCGCCCGCCATCGCGCACATGTCAGCGAGCTGCTCATTGAGGGCAGCGAGCTGCTCGTGAAAGGCGGCGCGCATTGCCCTAGGCTACGTCTGGCCAGGTTAGGCCGCCGTCCGGGGTTAGCTTTGCCGTCGATCAGCGAGATTTCTCGCGCTGTTTGACGTTCGGCTCGAATCGGAACACGGCGACCCGGCCCGCCAGTGCCTCGAATTCGTCGGCGGTTCCGTCGCGCACCATGCCCGAGCGCTTCGCGAACGCCACACCGACCGGCACCTCGGTGGCGAACGCACGCAGCACCGGACGCGCCTCGTCGGCGTCGAGCTCGATGATCCTGATTTCGCGGGATCGCCGGCCCCGGCTCAGCATGCCGCTGCCGGCGGCGCGGGCGTTGGCCGCCCAGTCCGCGCCGGGATAGCCGGCCACGACATAGAGGCCGCCACGAAATTCGAAGGGCGTCATCGGTGTGCGGCGCGGCTGACCCGACTTGCGGCCGGGCACCGTGAGCACCATGGCGGGTCCGGTGGGGATCCCGAGCCGCTGAACCGCCATCATCACCTTGTTCATCGGCTTGAGGTAGCGCGGCGGGCGTGGTTCGGACACCTCAGGCTCCTTTCGATTGGGCGAACAGGTCGCGGTGCTCGGAAACCCACTGCGCGATCGGGGTCGCCGACCGACCGAGAATCTTCTCCACGTCGTGGGTGACCAGCGCGGGCTTGTCGAGCGTCTCGGCGAGCATGGCCATGTAAGCGTCGGCGAAGTCGGCGCCGAATCCGATCCCGATGAACCGCTGCCGCACCAGTTCCGTCGGCACCTCCTGGTAGCGCAGCGGGCGACCCAGGGCGTCGCCGATGACCTCCGCCAACTCCGAGTTGGTGAACGCCTGCGGTCCGGTCAGCGGGATCCGCTGGCCGACAAGCTCATCGGTGAGCAGTGCCCGCGCGGCGACCTCCGAGATGTCGCGCTCGACGATCGGTGCCGTAGACGCCGCCGCGTACGGTCCCGCCACGACGTCGCCGGCGCGGATCTGCGCGCCCCACATGCCGGCGAAGTTGGTCGCGAAGACCGACGGCCGCAGGCTCACCCAGTCCAGGCCGGATTCGACGGCGAGCTGTTCGACCTCCTTGTTGCGGTCCCCGCGAAAGCGCGACGGTTGCCGCGAGAAGTCGTCGTCGGCGTTGATCGCCGACAGCGCAACCAGCTTCGTGACTCCGGCGCGCCCGCACTCCGCGACCACCCGCGGCAGGTCGTCGCCCAGCGCGCGGGAATTGAGAAATATCGCCGACGCGCCCAGCAGCGCGTCGGCGGCCGATCGGACCGCCTCGACCCCAGCGGGAAGTCCGGCGGTGTCGGGTGCGCGGGTGACTGCGCGGACGTGGGCGCCTGCGGCGAGCAGCTCGGCGACGAGCGGGCGCCCGACGTTGCCCGTCGCTCCGGTTACGACGATCGTCATGGGAGGGGTCCTTCCGTGAGTTTTCAGTGCTGCACCAAGGACGGCGCCGGAGGTGGGAAAGTTACAGTCGAAACGCGTAACTTTTTGCGGGATCAAATCGTCGAAGGTTCATGAGCCAGTCGCAGTCACCCGGCGACCAGGTCACCGAGGCCTGGCGCAGCAATCGCCCGTATCTGGTCAATCTCGCCTATCAGATGCTCGGCGACGTCGGCGACGCGGAAGACGTTGCGCAGGAAGCATTCTTGCGTCTCTCGCGCGCCGACCTGAACGAGATCGACGACGTCCGCGGCTGGCTGACCGTGGTGGCGAGCCGGATCTGCCTCGATCAGGTGCGTTCGGCGCGGGCCCGCTACGAGCGGCCGGGCGAGGTCGAGCAGCAGCCGGCATCGCCACGCCTGGACCCGGCCGACCGCGTCACCCTCGACGACGAAGTTCGGACCGCGTTGCTGGAGGTGTTACGCAGGCTCAGCCCGGGTGAACGGGTCGCCTTCGTGCTACACGACGTGTTCGGTGTCCCGTTCGAGACGATCGCCGAGACCGTGGGTCGTCCCGTCGGCACCTGCCGCCAGCTGGCGCGGCGCGCACGCGGCAAATTCACTGTCGCGCAACCGAAATTGAACGAGGTGGCCCCGGCCGAGCATCAGCTCGTGACGGAAAAGTTCATCACCGCCTGCGCCAACGGCGACATCGCCGCGTTGACCGCCGTGCTGGATCCGGCGGTCTGGGGCGTGGGCACCGTCCTGGCCGAGCCGGCGCCGCCGCCGCAGATCAACCATGGGCCGGACGCCGTGGCCACCAACCTGCTGCGCTATCTCGGCCCGGAGGTGACCCTGGTCACCGGGCCCGCGGGCGGCCCCGCGGTGTTGGCCTTCGTCGACCGCCGCCTCTTCGCGTCGATCGTGCTGACGATTCGCGGTCGGCTGGTGACGAAGATCGAGGCCGTCGCCGACCCGTTGGCGCGCCTGGGTGGGGGTCAACGGCCCTAGCGCGCCGCCGGCTCCGGCCGCGCGGCGAAATAGCCCGCGATCGTCGCCGTGACCTGAAGAAACTTGCGCCGTGTCGCCGGGGACATCTCGCGGGTCACGTCGATGACGCCGCCAGGGCGGAGGTGGGGATCGTAGGGCACCTCGACCACCGGCTGCCCGTGATCGACGAACTCGCGGGCGAGCAGCTCGCGGGTGCGTTTGTCGGCGTGGCCGTCGGAATCGTTGAGCACCACGATGGTGTGGCGCAGCAGGCCCGTAAGGCCCCTGTCCGACAGCCATTCCATGGTGCGGGCGGCCGCGGATGCTCCGTCCGCCCACGGCGAGGAGACCACGATCAGCGCGTCCAGATCGCGCAGCACTTCCTGGGTCACCGGTGAGTCCATCGTCGAGCCGCAGTCGATCACCGAGATGGTGAAGTGGCGGTCCAACCGGAGCGCGGCTTCGCGGTAGATCGCGGGGTCGAGCACGCGCCGCGGGCCGGACGCCGGCTCGCCGCCGAGGACGTGCAAACCGGCGGAGTTACGGCCAAGGCGCCCAACCACATCGGCGAAGGACCGCAGGTTCTTGTCGGAGGTCAGTTCCCAGAAGGAGCCGCTCGATCGCGGGTCGATTCGGCTGCTCAGCCGGCCGAACGCGGTGTCGGCGTCGATCGCCACCACGTGGTCCTGCCGGCGCAGCTCTGCAAAGAGCGAGCCGACGCTGGCGGCCACCGACGTCTTGCCCACCCCGCCCTTGCCCAGCACGCCGACTTTGTAGTTGCCGTGCAGGGCGGTTCGGATCGCCGCCTCGAACTGCGCCTCCTGCCGCTGCGCGGGCGACGGGCCCAGCTTGACGAGGCCAAAGGTGGCCAGCCGCAAGACGCGTCGCCACCCGCGCTCGGGCAGCTCCGCCGTGGGCGCGACGGGTGTGGGTGCGGGCCGCTGCGGCGGCGGGGCCGGGGGAGGGGCGGGCCGCGGCGGCGGTTGGGGCGGGCCCGCCGGGCGCTGCGGGGGCGCGGGTGGGCGCGGCGGGGCGGGTGCGGGAGGTGGCGCCTGGCGGGGTGGCTGTGGCGGCGGGGCCGGCGGACGGGGTGCCGCGGGGGCCGGGCCGGGCGCGGGCGCGACCGCCGGAGCAGCCGGCGCCGCGGCATGAGGATCCCTGGGCGGGGGAGCGGGCGGGCGTGGCGCCGGCGCACCGGCCTGGTCGGGCCGCAGCCGGTCCCGCAGGAATTCGTCGCGCTCGTTCATGGGCTCCTCGGGTGCCGGACCGGTACCCGTCCAGTATCGGTCACGCGCCACCGGCGGATCGTCGCCCGGCCGTGCAAACTCTGGCCCGGTTGACCGCCGCCGGCCGCGCCTACTTCCGCCGTCCGCTGAGCACGCCGGTGAGCAAGCACCGTGGCAACCCCGCCACGCGTGGGCGCGATCACAGCAAACTGGGACGAATTGGTGATCAGGCCCACCGGTCGGCTAGGATCGGCGCCGGGGTCGGGAAAATACAAGCCCAAAACTCCCATGTCGGCGACGCCGTCGACCGCCCGTCGCAGCGAATTTACGCCGCTGCCCGTTGGCGGTTAGACTTAACAAAGTTGGCATGTCAGGCGGGTATTGTCATATCGTTTTACGACTTGTCGAAACCAGCTCCAGGCCACCGTTCAACGCTGCACGGACGAATCCCCAACGGCGGATCATCCCCGCCTGGGGCACAGCCTATCGGCAAGACCGAAAGGGCCTACGGGTCCGAGGCCCGCAACCCTCCCGGGTTGGGGCCCCGCCGGAGCCGCTCATAACGGCAGCGAAGAACGTTTGGTGAAGGGTCAGGTGCATATGACGCCCAAGCGCGTCGGGTTATACAACCCCGCGTTCGAGCACGACGCGTGCGGGGTAGCCATGGTCGTCGATATGCACGGCCGCCGCAGCCGCGACATCGTCGACAAGGCGATCACCGCGCTGCTCAACCTCGAGCACCGCGGCGCCCAGGGCGCCGAGCCGCGCAGCGGTGACGGCGCCGGCATCCTGATTCAGGTCCCGGATGCGTTCCTGCGCGAAGTCGTGGATTTCGAGTTGCCCGCGCCGGGCAGCTACGCCACCGGCATCGCGTTCCTGCCGCAGTCGTCCAAGGACGCCGCGGCCGCCTGCGCCGCGGTGGAGAAGATCGCCGAATCCGAGGGCCTTCAGGTGCTCGGCTGGCGAAACGTCCCCACCGACGACTCGTCGCTGGGCGCCCTGTCCCGCGACGCGATGCCGACCTTCCGGCAGGTGTTCATGACCGGTGCTTCCGGGATGGCGCTCGAGCGCCGCGCCTACGTGGTCCGCAAGCGCGCCGAGCACGAACTGGGCACCAAAGGCCCGGGACAGGACGGACCCGGTCGCGAAACCGTTTACTTCCCAAGCCTTTCCGGCCGGACATTCATCTACAAGGGCATGCTGACCACCCCGCAGCTCAAGGCGTTCTACCTTGACCTGCAAGACGATCGGCTGACGAGCGCGCTGGGCATCGTGCACTCCCGCTTCTCCACCAACACCTTCCCGTCCTGGCCGCTGGCGCACCCCTTCCGCCGCATCGCGCACAACGGCGAGATCAACACCGTCACCGGCAACGAGAACTGGATGCGGGCCCGCGAGGCGTTGATCAAGACCGACCTCTTCGGCGACGACGTGGAGAAGTTGTTCCCGATCTGCACCCCGGGCGCATCCGACACCGCGCGCTTCGACGAGGCCCTCGAACTGCTGCACCTGGGCGGGCGCAGCCTGGCCCATGCGGTGCTGATGATGATCCCCGAGGCGTGGGAACGCAACGAGTCGATGGACCCGGCCCGGCGCGCCTTCTACCAGTACCACGCCTCGCTGATGGAGCCGTGGGACGGTCCTGCGTCGATCACCTTCACCGACGGCACCATCATCGGCGCCGTCCTGGACCGAAATGGCTTGCGCCCCTCCCGAATCTGGGTGACCGACGACGGCCTGGTGGTGATGGCCTCCGAGGCCGGCGTGCTCGACCTGGACCCGGCCAAGGTGGTCCGCCGGATGCGGCTGCAGCCCGGTCGGATGTTCCTGGTGGACACCACCCAAGGACGCATCGTCGCCGACGAGGAGATCAAGGCGGAACTGGCCGCCGAGCACCCCTACCAGGAATGGCTCGACAAGGGCCTGGTGCCGCTCGACGACCTGCCGCAGGGCGAGTATGTCCGGATGCCCCACGAGCGACTGGTCAAGCGCCAGTTGACGTTTGGCTACACCTACGAGGAACTCAACCTGCTGGTGACGCCGATGGTGCGCTCCGGCGCCGAGCCGATCGGCTCGATGGGCACCGACACCCCGGTCGCCGTGCTGTCCGAGCGCCCGCGGATGCTCTACGACTACTTCCAGCAGCTGTTCGCCCAGGTGACCAACCCGCCGCTGGATGCCATCCGCGAGGAGGTGGTGACCAGCCTGCAGGGCACCACCGGCGGCGAGCGCGACCTGCTCAACCCGGACGAGCACTCCTGCCACCAGATCGTCCTGCAGCAGCCGATCCTGCGGAACCATGAGCTGGCCAAGCTGGTCAACCTCAACCCGGACGACGAGGTCAACGGGCGCCCGCATGGCATGCGGTCCAAGGTGATTCACTGCGTTTACCCCGTCGCCGAGGGTGGCGCCGGGCTGACGGCCGCGCTCGAGGAGGTGCGCGCGCAGGCGTCGGCGGCGATCGCCGACGGTGCGCGGGTCATCATCCTGTCCGACCGCGGGTCCGACGAGCAGCTGGCGCCCATCCCGTCGTTGCTGGCGGTGTCGGCGGTGCACCACCACCTGGTGCGCGACCGGACGCGCACGCACGTCGGCCTGGTCGTCGAGACCGGTGACGCCCGCGAGGTGCACCACATGGCCGCGCTGGTCGGCTTCGGCGCGGCGGCGATCAACCCGTATCTGGCGTTCGAGTCGATCGAGGACATGCTCGACCGCGGGGTCATCGACGGGATCGACCGCAACAAGGCGCTGAACAACTACGTCAAGGCCGCCGGCAAGGGCGTGCTGAAAGTCATGTCCAAGATGGGCATTTCGACGCTGGCCTCCTACACCGGCGCGCAGCTGTTCCAGGCCGTCGGCATTTCCGAGGACGTGCTCGACGAGTACTTCACCGGGCTGAGCTGCCCCACCGGCGGGATCACCCTGGAGGACATCGCCGCCGACGTCGCCGCCCGCCACAAGGTGGCCTACCTCGACCGGCCCGACGAGCGCGCCCACCGTGAGCTCGAGGTCGGCGGTGAATATCAGTGGCGCCGGGAGGGCGAGTACCACCTGTTCAACCCGGAGACCGTGTTCAAGCTGCAGCACGCCACCCGCACCGGGCAGTACAAGATCTTCAAGGAGTACACCCGCCTCGTCGACGACCAGAGCGAGCGGCTGGCGTCGCTGCGTGGACTGCTGAAGTTCCGCGGCGATGTGCGACCGCCCGTTCCGCTGGAAGAGGTCGAGCCCGCCAGCGAGATCGTCAAGCGTTTCTCCACCGGGGCGATGAGCTACGGCTCGATCTCCGCCGAGGCGCACGAGACGCTGGCCATCGCGATGAACCGCCTCGGCGGCCGGTCCAACAGCGGCGAGGGCGGCGAGGACGTCAAGCGATTCGACCGCGACCCAAACGGCGACTGGCGCCGCAGCGCGATCAAGCAGGTCGCTTCCGCCCGCTTCGGGGTGACCTCGCACTACCTGACCAACTGCACCGACATCCAGATCAAGATGGCCCAGGGCGCGAAACCCGGTGAGGGCGGCCAGCTTCCGGGTCACAAGGTGTACCCGTGGGTGGCCGAGGTTCGGCACTCCACGCCCGGCGTCGGGCTGATCTCGCCGCCGCCGCACCACGACATCTACTCCATCGAGGACCTGGCGCAGCTGATCCACGACCTCAAGAACGCCAACCCGGCCGCGCGCGTGCACGTCAAGCTGGTCTCCGAAAACGGGGTGGGCACAGTTGCCGCCGGTGTGTCCAAGGCGCACGCCGACGTGGTGTTGATCTCGGGGCACGACGGCGGCACCGGCGCGACGCCGCTGACATCGCAGAAGCACGCGGGCGCCCCGTGGGAGCTGGGGTTGGCCGAGACGCAGCAGACCCTGTTGCTCAACGGGTTACGTGACCGCATCGTGGTCCAGGTGGACGGGCAGCTCAAGACCGGACGCGACGTGATGATCGGGGCGCTGCTCGGCGCCGAGGAGTTCGGCTTCGCCACCGCCCCACTGGTGGTGGCCGGCTGCATCATGATGCGGGTGTGCCACCTCGACACCTGCCCCGTCGGCGTGGCCACACAGAATCCGGTGCTGCGCGAGCGGTTCACCGGCAAGCCCGAGTTCGTCGAGAACTTCTTCATGTTCATCGCCGAAGAAGTGCGGGAGTACATGGCGCAGTTGGGCTTCCGCACCTTCAACGAGGCCGTGGGTCAGGTGGGGGCGCTGGACACCACGCTGGCGCGCGCACACTGGAAGGCGCACAAGCTGGACCTGGCCCCGGTGCTGCACGAGCCCGAGTCGGCGTTCATGAACCAGGACCTGTACTGCAGCTCGCGGCAGGATCACGGCCTGGACAAGGCGCTCGATCAGCAGTTGATCGTGATGAGCCGCGAGGCGCTGGATTCCGGCAAGCCGGTCCGCTTCTCCACCACCATCAGCAACGTCAACCGCACGGTGGGCACCATGCTCGGCCACGAGCTGACGAAAGCCTATGGCGGCCAGGGCCTGCCGGACGGAACCATCGACATCACCTTCGACGGGTCCGCCGGCAACAGCTTCGGCGCCTTCGTGCCGAGGGGAATTACGCTGCGCGTCTACGGCGACGCCAACGACTACGTCGGCAAGGGCCTGTCGGGCGGCCGGATCGTGGTGCGGCCGTCGGACAACGCGCCTGCCGACTACGTCGCCGAGGACAACATCATCGGCGGCAACGTGATCCTGTTCGGCGCCACCAGCGGGGAGGTCTACTTGCGCGGCGTCGTCGGCGAACGGTTCGCGGTGCGCAACTCCGGCGCCCACGCGGTGGTCGAGGGCGTCGGCGACCACGGTTGCGAATACATGACCGGGGGCAAGGTCGTCATCCTCGGCCGCACCGGTCGCAACTTCGCGGCGGGCATGTCCGGCGGAATGGCCTATGTGTACGACCCGGAGGGCGAATTGCCGAACAACCTCAACACCGAGATGGTCGAGCTCGAAGCGCTCGACGACGACGACCTGGAGTACCTGCGGGGCACCATCCAGGCACACGTCGATGCCACGGATTCCGCTGTCGGCCAGCGCATCCTCGCCGACTGGCCCGGCCAGCACCGGCACTTCGTCAAGGTGATGCCGCGCGACTACAAGCGCGTGCTGCAGGCGATCGCCGAGGCCGAGCGCGACGGCGTCGACGTCGACAAGGCGATCATGGCGGCCGCGCATGGCTGACCCCACCGGCTTCCTGAAATACACGCATCGGGAACTGCCGAAGCGCCGGCCTGTCCCACTGCGACTGCGCGACTGGAACGAGGTCTACGAGGACTTCGACGACGAGACCCTGCGCCACCAGGCGACCCGTTGCATGGACTGCGGTATTCCGTTCTGCCACAACGGCTGTCCGCTGGGTAACTTGATCCCGGAATGGAACGACCTGGTGCGCCGGGGACGTTGGCGCGACGCGATCGAGCGCCTGCACGCCACCAACAACTTCCCGGACTTCACCGGGCGGCTCTGCCCGGCCCCGTGCGAGCCGGCGTGCGTCCTTGGCATCAACCAGGACCCGGTGACGATCAAGCAGATCGAGCTGGAGATCATCGATCACGCCTTCGACGAAGGCTTCGTGGTGCCGCTGCCCCCGGACAAGCTGACCGGAAAGACCGTCGCCGTGGTGGGTTCCGGCCCCGCCGGCCTGGCCGCGGCCCAGCAACTGACCCGCGCCGGTCACAGCGTGACCGTGTTCGAGCGCGACGACCGCATCGGCGGGCTGCTGCGCTACGGCATCCCGGAATTCAAGATGGAAAAGCGGGTCCTGGACCGCCGGCTGGACCAGATGCGAGCCGAGGGCACCGAGTTCCGGGCCGGCGTCAACGTCGGTGTTGACATCACCGTTGGACAGCTGCGCGGCGACTTCGACGCGGTGGTGCTGGCCGGCGGTGCCACCGCCTGGCGCGACCTGCCCATCCCCGGCCGCGAGCTGGACGGCATCCACCAGGCGATGGAGTTCCTGCCGTGGGGCAACCGCGTAGCATCGGGCGACTTGGACGACTCAGTCCTGGACGAGGACGGCGAACCGCCGATCACCGCCAAGGGCAAGAAGGTGATCATCATCGGCGGCGGCGACACCGGGGCCGACTGCCTGGGCACCGTGCACCGGCAGGGTGCGATCGCAGTGCACCAGTTCGAGATCATGCCGCGTCCGCCGGACGCGCGCGCCGAGTCGACCCCGTGGCCGACCTACCCGCTGATGTACCGGGTGTCGTCGGCGCACGAGGAGGGCGGCGAGCGGGTGTTCTCGGTCAACACCGAGCGGTTCGTCGGCAAGGACGGCCGCGTGACCGGGCTCAAGGCTCACGAGGTGACGATGCAGGACGGAAAGTTCGTCAAAGTCGAGGGCTCCGACTTCGAGCTCGAGGCCGATCTGGTGTTGCTGGCGATGGGATTCGTCGGCCCCGAGAAGGAGGGCCTGCTCACCGACCTCGGGGTGAAGCTCACCGAGCGCGGCAACGTCGCCCGCGGGGGCGACTTCGACACCTCGGTTCCCGGCGTTTTCGTTGCCGGCGACATGGGTCGTGGCCAGTCATTGATCGTTTGGGCGATTGCTGAGGGTAGGGCCGCGGCGGCCGGCGTCGACCGGTTCTTGATGGGTTCGACCGCGCTTCCGGCGCCGATCAAGCCCACCGCGGCGCCGCTCACGTAGTCACATCAGTCACACCAGAAACAGAAGAATTCAATTCGGCGTTTCTGCCCACGTTTGCCAGACGATTGTTGTCTAATGGTTCTCTGTGGGCCTCATCGCGTAGCAGTCACGGGTGGCGTCCCGCAGGAACGGACCGATCGCAGGAGTGGTCACTGTGCATGTCAACCCAATGCCCCGGTCGAAAATGGGGCGAATCGCCTGGTCATGGTTGCGTCACCCGGTAAAGAGCCGCGAGTTCCCCGCAAAGCATGAACGCCTGATCACCGCCGAAGAACTGATGCTGTTCGGGGTGTAAGCACCTCGTTCAACCGCCGGCGGCGCCCAAGCTAGTTTGCTCGCCGCCCCTACTTATCCAGCAGCCCCGAATCCCGAATCGCCTCCGCCAATGGCTCCAGCACGGCCGGGTCGTGCGGCGGATTGATGTAAACGATCCCCAGGTCCAGCCCCTCGGCGCCCAGCGCGGCGGCGTCGTCGATCACCTGTCCGTAGTTGCGGTCGGCGTCCAGTCGCAGATGCGCCGACATGGTGATCTCCTTCGGGTCGCGCCCGATGTCCGCGCAGCGCGCGGCCAGGACGTCGCGTTTTTGCGCGAACAGCTCGGGTGGGCCGCCGGCGAAGTTCCAATGCTGGGCGTAGCGCGCGGTGATCGGCAGGGTGCGCTTCTCGCCGCTGCCGCCGATGCAGATCGGCGGGTGCGGGCGCTGCACACCCTTGGGCTCGTTGCGGGCGCCCTTGAGTTGGTAGTACTTGCCGGCGAAGTCGGTGGTCTCCTCGCTGAGCAGACTGATCAGCACCTGGCAGGCTTCCTCGAACCGGTCGAAGCGTTCCCGCACGGACCCCAACTCGATGCCGTAGGCGCCCGACTCCTCCTCGTTCCAGCCGGCGCCGATGCCGAGCTCGAGGCGCCCGTTGGAGATGACGTCGAGCGCGGCGGCCATGTTGGCCAGCACCGCGGGGTGGCGGTAGTGGATGCCGGTGACGAGGGTGCCCAGCCGCAGTCGCTTGGTCGCCTGCGCCAGCGCGGTCAGCGTCGTCCACCCCTCGAGGCAGGGTCCGCTGCTGTCCGAGAAGATCGGATAGAAGTGGTCGAACGTCCAGCCGGACTCGAAGACCTCGATATCGTCGGCGGCCTGCCAGACGGCGAGCATGTCGGCCCAGGTGGTGTTTTGGGGTGAGGTTTTGAACGCGAATCGCATGAATCCGACGTTAGCCGATCTTTATGAAGCGCAACTAAACTCATGCGGACGATGACCAGCGCGCTCGGGCTCGACACCAGGATCACCCTGCTGGCCGCCGGGCTGATCTTCCTGCTGGCGCTGGTTCTCGGCGTCTGGAAGTACCGCCAGATCATGACCGCCGACGATCACCGCGCCCATCCGTACGTCGACATCGCGCACCGGGCGGCGTTGCTCTATTCCTTCGCGACCCTGCTGCTGGCGGTCTTCGTCGCACTCAGCGCCTGGCCGGCGTGGGTCAACCTGACCGCGGCGGGCGTCGTCGTCTTCTTTTTCGTCGCCGCCATTTTTGGTTACATCACCCACGGTGCGCGGCGCGACACCGTCAACCAGTTCGAAAACCCCGGCCGGGGGCTGGAGGTGACGATGGTGCTCCTCATCGGCGGCGAGATCGGCGGGTTCGCCGTGCTGCTCGCGGGGTTCGTCGCCGGTCAATTCAGGTGATCGGGCGGGGCACACTGGAGCCATGGACCCGGTAGCCGCCCTGCGGCAGATCGCCTATTACAAGGACCGGAGCCGCCAGGACCCGCGGCGGGTGATGGCCTACCGTAACGCCGCCGACATCATCGAGGGCCTCGACGACGCCGCGCGCGAGCGGCACGGTCAGGCCAACAGCTGGCAGACGCTGCCGGGCATCGGGCCCAAGACCGCGAAGGTGATCGACCAGGCCTGGTCCGGCCGCGAACCCGACCTCCTGGTCGAATTGCGTTCCGGCGTCGAGGATCTCGGCGGCGGCGACATCCGCGCCGCGCTGCGCGGCGACCTGCACCTGCATTCGAACTGGTCGGACGGGTCGGCGCCGATCGACGAGATGATGGCCACCGCGTCGGCGCTGGGTCACGAATACTGCGCGCTGACCGACCACTCGCCGCGGCTGACCATCGCCAACGGGTTGTCGCCCGAGCGGTTGCGCAAGCAGCTCGACGTCATCGACGAGCTGCGCGACCAATTCGCCCCGATGCGCATTCTCACCGGGATCGAGGTCGACATCCTCGAGGACGGCGGCCTCGACCAGGAACCGGAACTGCTCGAACGCCTCGACGTCGTCGTGGCCAGCGTGCACTCGAAGCTGTCGATGGACGCGGCGGCGATGACGCGGCGCATGCTGCGCGCGGTCTCCAATCCGCACGCCGACGTCTTGGGCCACTGCACCGGCCGGCTGGTATCGGGTGGCCGCGGCGTCCGGCCTGAATCGAAGTTCGACGCCGAGGCCGTGTTCACCGCCTGCCGCGACCACGGGACGGCAGTGGAGATCAACTCCCGTCCCGAGCGCCGCGACCCGCCGACCCGGCTGCTCAAGCAGGCGCTGGAGATCGGCTGCGTGTTCAGCATCGACACCGACGCGCACGCGCCCGGCCAGCTGGACTTCCTCGCCTACGGGGCGCAGCGCGCGCTGGATGTCGGCGTGCCCGTCGACCGGATCGTCAACACCTGGCCGGCCGACAAGCTGCTGGAGTGGACGGCGTCAGTCGGATAACGGCCGCCTGTCAGGGCTGCCCGGTGCCGCCGTTACTGCCGAGAGCACCCAAGCCGCTCCCGCCGGAGCCGCCGACTCCGACGCCGCCCCCATCGCCGCCGTTCGTGTGGAAAGCGCCACCGTTGGCGCCGCCGCCACCCGTCGAGCCGGTGCCGGCGTTGCCGTGGTAGGAGTTCGTGTTGACGACGGCGCCACTCCCGCCGCCGGTGCCGGTGCCGGTGCCGGCGCTCCCGGCACCACCTCCGGCAGCGAAGACGGTGGCGTTGGACGCGAGGCTCCCTGCGCCTCCGGCCCCGGACTTGCCGCCCGCAACCGCGGCGCCGCCGCCCCCGCCGCCGCCTCCGCCCGCGGCCGCGGTCAGTTGCGCGGTGCCGCCCCCGCCGCCACCCCCGCCGGTGCCGCCCGCGCCGCCGCCGGTCGCGCCGGCACCGCCGGTGCCACCGTCCCCGCCGATCCCCAGAGCCTGAAGGACGGCTCCATTCGTTGTCGAGGCGCTGCCGCCGCCGCCGCCAGTCCCGCCGGTGCCGCCCGTGCCGCTGCCACCCCCGGCGCCCCCGACGCCGACGTGGCCGCCCGTGCCGCCGGCACCTCCACCGCCGCCGCCGCCGGAGAAGATTTCGTTACCGCTGACCGAGTCGGTCTGGCCGTTACCTCCGGTGCCGCCGGTGCCGCCCTGGCCGCCGCCGCCCCCGGTGCCGTTGGCTCCGCCGGCGGAGTTGCCGCCGGCCCCACCGGCGCCGCCCTGGCCGCCGAGGCCGCCCTGCCCGCCGTACGCGTGGGCGAGGGTGCCGTCGGCGAGGCCGCCGGTGCCGCCCTGACCGCCCTGCCCGCCGGTGCCGCCGTGTCCGCCGCTGCCGGCGTGCCCGAGGAACAGCCCTGGGGCGCCGCCGGCCCCGCCGGCGCCGGCGTCACCGCCGAAACCGCCGACGCCCCCGTTTCCGCCGTTGTTGCCGGACCCGTCGCCACCCGTGCCGCCCTGACCGCCCTGGCCGCCGTCGCCGCCCAGGCCGCCCGTCCCGCCCCACCCCCCCAGCAGGGCCTGGTTCGCGCCGCCGGCCCCGCCGGCCCCGCCGTTCCCGCCGACCCCGCCATGCCCGCCGGTCCCGCCGGCCGTCGGGTTGTGAAAGCCGAGCCCGCCTTCCCCGCCTAGGCCGCCGGCCCCGCCGGGCCCGCCGGCCCCATTGAACAGGGACAGCAGGTGCCTGTTGGCTCCGCCAGTTCCGCCGGCGCCGCCTTGCCCGCCGCCCGCGAGGATGCCGGGCCCGCCGTTTCCGCCGGCCCCACCGGCCCCGCCCGGACCGCCGCCGAGCCATCCGTTGGCGCCGCCGGCCCCGCCGTTTCCGCCGCCGCCGCCGACCACGCCGCCCCCGCCGTTTCCGCCGGCCCCGCCGTTCCCGCCGTGGCCCCACAACCCCGCCGATCCGCCCGCCCCGCCGGCCTGCCCGGACCCGCCGGACCCGCCGTTGCCGCCGTCGCCGATCAGCCACCCGCCGTCGCCGCCGGGCAGCCCGCTTCCCGGCGCAGCGTTGGCGCCGTTGCCGATCAGCGGGCGCCCCGTCAGCAGTTTGACCGGGCCGGGCGGCAATCCCGCGGTCAGGCTCTGGAGTTCGCCGACCAATGCCGTCAACGGGTCTGCGTTTGCCGCCTCCACGCCCACATACGCCCCCGCGCCCGCCGTCAACGACTGCACGAATTGGTCGTGAAAAGCCGTCGCCTGGGCACTAACCGCGTGAAACTCCTGGGCGTAGGTGCCGAACAACGAAGAAATCGCGGCGGAAACCTCGTCCTGCGCCGCGGCCAATACCGATGTCGTCGAGCCCGCCGCCACCGCATTCGCCGACCTAATCGCGGAGCCAATCCCCGATAAATCCGATGACGCTGTGGTGACAACCTCAGGGGCTATCAGGACGAAAGACGACATCTGCGGCTCCTCTGCAATATGAACGGCGCGAACGAAACACAAGTAGCCGAAAATCTACGCTTTCAGTTGAGAAATGGGAGTGGTTTCAGGGGTTGGAATGGCGTGTCGCGCCATTTTGTGTCGCCGTGGTAGTCGGTCCGATAAAACGCTTGTATAAACGCCGCGCATTCGTTATCGTGTGCCCCGCCGAAAAGCCGCGGACTGCACCGGCGGAATTAGTCCGGCGCGCGCGGTATTGCGAATGCCTGATGCCGGCCAAACCAAACTCGGGTATTACACCGACTGACCGTCGCCGCCGGCATTGCCGCCGATGATCAGGGCCTCGGCACCGGAGCCGGCGACGCCCGTGGCGCCCCCGCCACCGCCGAATTGGCCGACACCACCACCAGCGCCTCCGGTCCCGCCCAAGCCACCCGCGGTTCCGGCGACACCGGGGACGGCGTTGGCCGGGTAGGCCCACGCGCCGCCGCCACCACCGCCGCCGGGTCCGGTGCCGCCGGCTCCGATGCCACCTCCGACGGCGAGCGGGGACGCGGTGGTGATCGCGTTACCGCCGGCCCCTCCCGCTCCGCCGGCGCCACCGGCGTAGGCGGCCCCCCCGCCGCCCCCGCCGCCTCCGCCTAGGGCCATGTCCCCGGTCGACACGCCGAGCGCGCCGCCGCCGGCGCCGCCCCCGCCTCCGGTTCCGCCCGCCCCGCCGTTGGGGGCACCCGCGCCACCGCTGCCGCCGTCCCCGCCGAGCCCGAGGGCGACAGGTTGGCTGAGGTGGGTCGATGCGGCGCCGCCGGTGCCGCCGCCCCCGCCGGCGCCGCCCATGCCGCTGCCGCCGCCGATGCCACCGACACCGACCAGGCCGCCCTTGCCGCCGGCGCCGCCGCCGCCCCCGCCGCCGCCGTAGGTGGAGTGGTTGGTGCCGGTTCCGGTCACCGCGTTGCCGCCGAAGCCACCGGTGCCGCCGGTACCGCCGCCGCCGCCGGTGCCGTTGAGTGCGCTGCCGCTGGCGTTGCCGCCGGCCCCGCCGGCGCCGCCGTGGCCACCCTGGCCGCCTTGACCGGCCACGCTCGCGAAGACGTTTCCGCTGACGCCGCCGCCCGTGCCGCCGGTGCCGCCGCCCCCGCCGGTGCCGCCCGAGCCACCGCTGCCGGCCTGCCCGAAGAGCCCGCCCCCGGTTCCGCCGGCCCCACCGGCGCCGGCCGCACCGCCGTCGCCTCCGACACCTCCGGTTCCGCCGGTCGAGGTGCCGCTTCCGCCGCCGCCGCCCGTGCCGCCGTGGCCGCCGTCGCCGCCGTGACCGCCGAGTCCGGCGGCACCGCCCAGCAGCGCCTGATTCGCGCCGCCGGCCCCGCCATGGCCGCCGGCTCCGCCGTGCCCGCCGGGCCCGCCGGTGCCGCCGGCCGTGGCGTTATCGAGACCGGCTGCGCCGAGGCCGCCCTGGCCGCCCGCTCCACCCGCACCGCCGGCGCCGAACAGGGAAAGCAGTTGCCGGTTGGCCCCGCCGGCGCCTCCGTCCCCGCCATGGCCGCCGGTCCCTCCGAACAGGCTGGAGCCGCCGGTCCCGCCGGCACCGCCGGCTCCGCCGGGACCGCCGCCGATCCATCCGTTGGCCCCGCCGGCCCCGCCGGCTCCGCCGGCGCCACCGATCAGGGCCTTGCCGGTTCCGCCGGCTCCGCCGTCACCGCCGTGACCCCACAATCCCGCCGACCCGCCGGCCCCGCCCGCCTGCCCGGCTCCGCCGGACCCACC
Source organism: Mycobacterium sp. NGS34 (assembly GCF_059812845.1). Classification (NCBI taxonomy): domain Bacteria; kingdom Bacillati; phylum Actinomycetota; class Actinomycetes; order Mycobacteriales; family Mycobacteriaceae; genus Mycobacterium; species Mycobacterium sp. NGS34. The sequence continues at coordinate 202,028 of NZ_JCALDM010000001.1, read as the reverse complement.
GTTGCCGCCGTTGCCGATCAGCCACCCGCCGTCGCCGCCGGGCGCCCCGGTGCCCGGCGCCCCGTTGGCCCCGTTGCCGATCAGCGGGCGCCCCGTGAGCAGCTTGACCGGCCCGGGCGGCAACCCCAGGCTCTGAACCTCGCCGATCAAGGACGTCAGCGGGTCGGCATTGGCCGCCTCGGCGGCCGCGTACTGCCCACCGCCCGACGTAAGCGACTGCACGAATTGGTCATGGAAGAGCGCCGCTTGCGCGCTGAGCGAGTGAAACTCTTGGGCATAGCTGCCGAACAGCTGAGAGATCGCGGCCGACACCTCGTCCTGCGCCGCGGCCACCACCGATGTCGTCGAGGCCGCCGCGGTGGCGTTGGCCGACCTGATCGCGGATCCGAGCGCGTCCAAATCCGCCGATGCGGCGCTGAGAATCTCCGGGTCTACCAGTACGAAAGAGGACATCTACGGCTCCTAATCCCTTGTGGAGCCGTAGGTTAAAGTCGGCAACTTGCGAGTTTCTTGCGGTGATGACCTCAATCGGGGAGATGTGGCATCTCGAATCCCGGGTCGCGGCCGACCAGCACCGCCGGCGTAAGTGCGGACTTGCCGAAGCGATGGCGCACTCGGTCGATGGCCGCGTCGATGTCGAGCCGGCCCGCGTCCTCGCCGAACGGCAGCATCAGCTGCTGCGCTCCGCTGCGGTCGATGCCCGACACCGCGAAGCCGACCAACGTCAGCCCGCGCTGCGCGATCAGGGGCTCCGCGGACGCGACCAGCTGCCGCGCCGCGGTCAGGATCGGGCGCGTCGACGAGGTGGCCCACGGCAACGTGTGCGAGCGGGTCGCCCGGCTGAAGTCGTCGAAGCGCAATCGCAGTACCACCGTGCGACCGGTGCGCCCGGCGGTGCGCATCCGCGCGGTGATCCGGTCGATCAGGTTCACCACCACCGCGTCGACCTCGGCGGCCGACATGCGATTGCCCGCGCGGCCCAGCGCCCGCTGCGCCCCCACGGAGCGCCGGCGCACCCCGGTGGTCACCCGGCGGCGGTCGATGTTGCGGGACAGCGCATACAGCTGGCGGCCCATCGCGGACCCCAGCAGCGAGGCCAGCGTCGACTCGCTGAGCTCGGCGACGTCGGCCACGGTCACGAGGCCGTGCGCGCGCAGCTTCTCGGCAGTCACCGCGCCCACGCCCCACAACCGGCGCACCGGCAACGGGCGCAGGAACGCCAGCTCCTGAGCGGGCGGCACCAGCAGCAGGCCGTCGGGCTTGGCCTCCTGGCTGGCCACCTTGGCGAGGAACTTGGTCCGGGCGATCCCGACGGTGATGGGCAGGCCGACGCGGCCGCGCACGTCGGCGCGCAGCCGGTGCGCGATCTGGGTCGGCGTGCCGGAGACCCGGCGCAGGCCACCGACATCCAGAAACGCCTCGTCGACGGACAGCGCCTCCACCACCGGGGTGCAGTCACGGAACACCTCGAAGACGGCGTCGCTGGCGCGGCTGTAGGCGTTCATCCGGGGCGGTACGACGACGGCGTGCGGGCAAAGCCGCCGCGCCTGCGCCCCGCCCATCGCCGTGCGCACGCCGTAGGCCTTGGCCTCGTAGCTCGCCGCCAGCACCACGCCGCCGCCGACGATGACGGGCCGGCCGCGCAACGTCGGGTCGTCGCGCTGTTCGACCGACGCGTAGAACGAGTCCAGGTCGGCGTGCAGGATGGACGCCTCGCACCGCACGAACATATGTTCGCACGCGGGTACGACGACTAAGTGGATTCGCCGTAGATGCTGGCGACCCAGATGTGGGTGAGCGTGTCGACGACCCGGTCCTCGTCGACGGCCGGCGTCTCGGCCGACAGCGCGGCCATCATCGTGCGTTCGTTCATCTGGTTCAGCGACGTCGCGAGGTCGGCGGCGGGGATCGTCTCCGGGGCGGCGCCGCGCGTCCGCTCGGCGGTGATCATCGCCGCGGTCTGGTCGATCCACTTCTGCATGAATCCCAGCCACATCGACCGGAGCTCGGAGCTGGTGGCCAGCGCTTCCGTCGCGGCGCGCGCCAGCGTTCGGTGCGAGCCGAACGCCGTGTAGAAGGCCTTGATGCCGTTGCGCCACACCCGTCGCGGGTCTTCCGGCAGCCGCTGCACCGCCCCGTCGAACTCGGAGTCGGCGCGCGCGATCACCGGCTCCAGCAACGACAGCAGCACATCCTCCTTGGACTTGAAATAGAAGTAGAACGTCGGGCGGGAGAGGCCCGCGCCCTTGGCCAGGTCGTCGACCGAGATGGCGGCGAACCCGCGCTCTTCCAGCAGCCGCTCGGCGGTCGCCAGGATCGCCTGCTCGCGGTCGTCGCCCGAGGGGCGCAGGGCGCGGCGGCCGCGGAGGGCGCGAGTCGTGCCGGCGGTAGTCACGGCCGCCACTTTACATGGAGTTGAAAGTTTCGACACACTGTTGACCCGCTCAACAGTGTGTTGATAGCGTGGGCCCATGACTGAGCATCTCGACGTCGTCATCGTGGGCGCCGGCATCTCCGGCGTGAGCGCGGCCTGGCACTTGCAGGACCGCTGCCCGACCAAGAGCTACGCCATCCTGGAGAAGCGCGCGGCCATGGGGGGCACCTGGGAATTGTTCCGCTACCCGGGCATTCGTTCCGACTCGGACATGTACACGCTGGGCTTCCGGTTCCGCCCGTGGACCGAGCGCCAGGCCATCGCCGACGGCGGGCCGATCCTCGACTACGTCAAGGACACCGCGGCCATGTATGGCATCGACAAACACATCCGACTCAACCACAGAGTCGTCAGCGCCGACTGGTCCAACGCGGAGAACCGCTGGACCCTACAGATCGAAAACAACGGCGCGCCAAGCACAATCACGTGCACGTTCCTGTTCTTGTGCAGCGGTTACTACAACTACGAACAGGGCTTCGCGCCGACGTTCGCCGGCGCGGAGGACTTCAAGGGCCCGATCATCCACCCGCAGCACTGGCCCGAGGACCTCGACTACACGGACAAGAACGTCGTCGTGATCGGCAGCGGCGCCACCGCGGTCACCCTCATTCCGGCGATGGCGGAGTCGGGTGCCAAGCACGTCACGATGCTGCAGCGGTCGCCGACCTACATCGTCTCGCAGCCGAAGCGGGACAAGTTCGCCGAGCGCCTCAACCGCTTGCTGCCGGACAAGCAGGCGTACACCGCGATTCGCTGGCGGAACGTGCTGCGGCAGGCGGCGCTTTACGCGGCCTGCCAGAAGTGGCCGCGGCGGATGCGAAAGATCCTTCTGGGCTTCGTGCAGCGCCAGCTCCCCGAGGGCTACGACGTGGAGAAGCACTTCGGCCCGAGCTACAACCCGTGGGACCAGCGGCTGTGCCTGGTTCCCAGCGGTGACCTGTTCCGCGTCATCCGCAAGGGCAAGGCCGACGTGGTCACCGACACCATCGACCGGTTCACCCCGACCGGCATCCGGCTCACCTCGGGCCAGGAGTTGCCCGCCGACATCATCATCACCGCAACGGGTTTGAACCTGCAGCTGTTCGGTGGCGCGACCGTCACCGTCGACGGGCAGCCGGTGGACCTGACCAAGACGATGGCCTACAAGGGCATGATGCTGTCCGGCCTGCCGAACATGGTCTACACCGTCGGATACACCAACGCGTCGTGGACCCTAAAGGCCGACCTGGTATCCGAGTTCGCGTGCCGCCTCCTGAACTACATGGACGACAACGGTTTCGACACCGTGGTGGTCGAGCACCCGGGCCCCGCCGTCGAGGAGCGCCCGTTCATGGAGTTCACCCCGGGCTACGTGCTGCGCTCGCTCGACGAGCTGCCCAAGCAGGGCTCACGCACGCCGTGGCGGCTCAACCAGAACTACGTGCGCGACATCCAGCTGATCCGGCGCGGCAAGATCGCCGACGAAGGCCTGCGATTCGCCAAAAACCAAGCCGCGGTGTCGGTTTAGTCCGACGGCGGCGTGACGACGATGCCGTCGTCGTCACTGTAGGCGATCTCGCCGGGCGTGAAAGTCACCCCCCCAAGGCTGATTTCGACGCCACGCTCCCCGGCGCCGGTCTTGGTGCTCTTGCGCGGATTGGTGCCCAGCGCCTTGATGCCGATGTCGATGCCGCGCAGCGCGGCGGCGTCGCGCACCGCGCCGTTGATCACCAGCCCGGCCCAGCCGTTGGAGCGGGCCAACTCGGCGATGACGTCGCCGACGAGCGCGGTGTGCAGCGAGCCGGAGCCGTCGATCACGAGTACCCCGCCGTCACTGGGCTCCGAGAGCACCGACTTCAGCAGCGCGTTGTCCTGGAAGCAGCGCACGGTGCTGATCGGCCCGGCGAACTCCGAGCGGCCGCCGAACTGGCGGAATTGCAGGTCGCAGCTGCGTACGTCGGGGCCGATGGCGTCGACGAGGTCGGCGGTCGGCCGGAATGACACCGTCACCTCAGCGGCGGCGCAGCTGCCGGATCAGCAGGATCGCCAGCAGGCTGAGCGCCACGGCCACGATCAGCGGCACCGGGGATTGGCCGGATGCGGCCGGCGCGACCTGGGGCGAGACCGGGTTGTTGGCGCCCTCCACGGTCGACTTCGCTTGCGCCGCGGCATCTTTGGCGGCCTCGGCGAGCTGGCCGTTGGTCTCGATCCGCTGCTGTATGCCGAGGGGTGGCGCGGGCGGAGGACTCTTGGCCGGGGCCTTCTTGGCGGGTGCTTTCTTGGCGGCCGCCGTTTTCGCCGGTGCCTTCTTCGCAGGTGCCTTTTTAGCGGGCGCTTTCGCCGCCTTCTTGACCGCCTTGGCGGGAGGTTTCTTCTCCGGTGGGGTCGAAGCGCCGTCGGGTTCGCTGTTGGGTTGGTCCTGCGGGTCTGCCATGCGGCCGCTCCTTTGCAGCTCTCTCAAGTTCTCAGTCGGGCGCCGGGTTGCTCGCGTCCCATCATGCCAGGAGGCGCCGCGGGCCATAGGCGACCAGGTGACGCTCCGGGCCCTCAGCGTCTATGCCGCACCGCCCACCAGGCGCCCGCCGCGACCAGGGCCACGGCCGCCGCCGCAAAAGGCCACACCGGGACGCTCCCGCCCCAGTCGGGGCGCACTGCGGGAGGTCCGGGCGTTCCGGTGCCCGGGACCGTCAGCCGAAACGACCAGGATCCCGACACCACGTGGCCATCGGCGGACGTCACGCGGTAATTCACCGTGTAGGTGCCGGCCGGGCCGAGCGGCCGCACGCCGACGCCGACGACGGCGCCCTGCACGCTGGGTTCCCCGCTGGCCCACTGGTTGCCGTCGGGCCCGACGACCGTCATCGCCGCGAACGTGGTCTGCAACCGTTCGTTGAACGTCGCGGTTACCCGGCCGGGACCCGTCGTCAGGACCGCGTTGTCGGCGGGGTCGGCGGACACGCGCGCCGCGTGCGCGGACGCCGGTCGTGCGGTGAGCAACGCGGTCGACACCATGGCGGCCAGCAGCAGCGCCGCCCATGCGGTCACCGCGCGGGGCGTCATGCCCGTCGGCGGATCACGGCGAGACCGACGCCGAGGGCGGCCAGCGCCAGCGCCGCCCCGCCCAGGAGGCGCGCGGTGTTGTCCGACGACTTCGGCTGCGCGGCCGCCGGCGGCGGGTGGTGATCGTGCGGCGCCGCCCCCGTCGCGCTGAGCGTCAGCGCCGGCGCCGGGTGCTCCGGCTCACCGCCGCCGGACAGCGGCGGCTGGTCCCACTTCACGACCGTGCCGTCGGAATACGTCTGGGTGGCCGGGAAGCTGACGGTATCGGTGTCGGGCAGCTGCACCGAAATGCGGAACAGCGCGAATTGATCCGGGGGGATCCCGGCGCCGGGTGCGGCCGTCCAGGTCACCGAGCGCACGGTGCCGGCCGCCGCATCGCGGTCGAGCTTGGCCGTCCATCCGGGGACGGTTTCGGTGCTCGCCGCCGCCACGTTGGGCAGGCCGACGGTCAGCGCGGTGGTCGCCGCGCCCGTATTGGATTCGTTGGGCACCTGGAAGGTGACGATCGCCATGGCGCCGCGGACGGGGTTGTCACTGGTGGCGTGTACGTGCGCCCACGCCGCGGGGATACCGACCGCCGAAGCGAGATAGAGCGCCGCGACCGCGATCAGGACGCGTGCGGCCCTCACGTCAGTCCGAGGCGCGCCATCAGGTCCGCCTCGATGCCGTCGAGCTGCGAGGAGATCGCGGCGTGGGCCGCCCGCCGTCGCGCGGCCGGCATGTTCTCCGCGGCGGTGACGGCCGCCGAAAGGTCGCTGAGCCGTTCGGTGATGGCGCCGACGAACTGCTTGGTCTCGGTGTCCTTGGGCTTCTTTTCCTGCACCGCCCGCAGCGACTTCTCCGAGCCGGCGATGCGGGCCGACAGCTGGGCGCCCTGCCCGGAGAACTGGCCGATCTGCGCGAGCGGGACGCCGAGCTGGTCCGCGCGCCGTTGGTCGATCACCGCGCGCGCGGCCATCGCGCCGCGGTAGATCAGCGGTGTCAGGATCGGGGCCAGCAGCCGAGAGACGGTCAGCACCCGGCGGATCCGAGTCGGTGACAGCAACTTGCCCTCCCGTGCGGTTTTGAGCTCGGCCTCGGCGACCTTCAACGCCGCGCGGTCACTGTCCCGCTGCGATTTGATCTGCGCCTTGAGGGCCTTTTCCGCGGCGCGCCGGTCGGCCTTGAGCCGGCGGGCGTCGTTCTTGGCGGCCAGCTTGGCCTCGAGTTTGGCGCGGGCCTTGATCGCGCGGGCCTCGGCGCGACGCGTCGCGCGGCTCTTTCGCTTGCGGAACAGGCCCATTCCCGGCCGCCTCCCGGTGTCTAGTGGACTATCGCTCGCGTGTGCGCGATCCGAGAGCCAACCCTAATCGGCATACGCCGACGGCGGCCGTTCAGGTCGGGGCGTACCGCGGGTCTCGGCCCGCGCGTCCGCTAGGCGTCCAGGTGTTCGGCGCGGCGGAGCTCCTTGACCCGCTCCACGACGTCCTGCTGCGCCTGCGCGGACAGCCCGACCGCGGCCAGCGCGATGCGGCGCACGCCGTCATCGCGCATCGTCGCGAGCCAGGCCAACTCCTTGTCGAGCTTCTCGTAGTACTCGTCGTCGGTGAAGTAGGCCGGCTTGATCCGGAAGAAGTTGGCCAGGGCGGCCATGGTCGCCGACGACGGATTGGTGCGGTTGCCCGAACGTAGCTGGGACAGGTAGGGAGCCGACATCGTGATGCCCTCCGCCTTGAGTGCCGCGATCACCTCCGCGGAGGTGTGCGGCCCGCGCCCTGGTGGATACACCGTGTCGAACAAGCGATTCAGGCGGGCGGCGAACGTCGTGCTCATCGATATGACCTCCACTTGGCTGTAGAAGTGAACTATTGCCGAGGTGTATTTGCTGATCATGGTAGCGGCGGTTTGGGCCCGCATCCAGGTGCAAACCCGGGGTGGTTGGGTATCGGCGTTGCTGACGGTTGCGGAATACCCACTTTACGAGCGTCTAACTAATTCGCTGGGGTGTCCACTAGGTAAGCGAAACTCACAGGTTATCCGCAGCGTTCGGGTCACGGCCGGGCGTGGCGGGCCGCGGGCCGCGCGGCTGGCCGCGCGCTCCGGTCGAGGATGCTGGGCGATCGCACGGCAACCAACCCGCAACGCGCGGCCGGCGGCGACATCATTTGCTGTCAGGTAGGTGACACGCCCGCGAAACGTGCCAAGGGTGCACCTGATTGCCCCCGGAAGATGCCCCTGGGACGTTTCCGGGGTCGCGGCAGCGGTGGAATGGGGCGCCGACGGCACTCTAGCCGATGTCCGGTGACCTCCCGGCGGGTGCAACCGCTTTCCGGCGGCGGCGCCGAGTTTGCGCCGCGGCCACCGCGGCGGCGGCCAGCGCTACGGCGACGGTCGCCGCGATGGCCACCGAGCGCAGCCCCAACGCAGTGTCGAACAGCATCCACAGGCCGAACATCAGGAACAGCAGGCTGGCCACGGCGTGCAGCAGCTGCTGGGGAAGGCGCCGATGCAGCAAGGTGCCAACCGCTATCGCCAGGCCGTCGGCGAGGACCATCCCCAGGGTGGAGCCGAGCCAGACGCCGGTCCAGTCGTGATCGCTGGCCAACGAGACGGTCGCGAGCGATGTCTTGTCGCTGAGCTCGGCGAGCACGAACGACGACACGACGGTCAGTAACGCGAAGCGGGATTCCCCCTCCGTCGAGACCGTCTCGTCGGCCGCGCTGCCCTCGCGCCAGGCCCACACGGCGAAGATCAGGAAAGCGATCGCCGACGCGAACGCCATCGGGCGGGACGGGAGAGTGGTGCCGAGGAAATGGCCGATCCCGACCGTCACCCCGTGCACCAGGCAGGCCGCGATCGCCACGCCGGTCAGCACCACCCACCATCGGTAGCGCAGCGCAAAGGTCATGGTGATCAGCTGGGACCTGTCGCCGAGTTCGGCAAGGAAAACCACCCCGAGGGTTAGCAGCGTGGCGGCGAGCATGGGAGGCGACCTTTCGACGCGTCGTCGGTAATGTCTGGGACCCTTCGGTCCCTCCGAACATCGGTCGAAGGTCTCGCCCACCGGACCCGCGGGACCGGTTCGCCGGCCGGGCTATGCGCCAGTATGTCGACTCGACGATTAGGGGCTACTCCCCTTCGCTAACGGTTCACAGGCTAGCGGGCGACCCGGGCCTGCGCCAGAACGCCGAGTGATTTCGGACGGCCGTATTCTGCGATTTGAATTCCCTTACGCTGCAAGCAGCATCGCCAGGATCGCCGTGTCCGGATGGCTGATCGGGTCGACGCCCACGCGGCTCACCATTGACGTGATGGTTCCGTCGGCCTCGGCCTCCACCCACGCCGCCCGGTGCTCCAATCCGAGGTAGGGCAATCCCGGCAGCAGCACGCACCCGGACGCGGCCCCGTTGCATTCCGGCAACGAGGGTGTGGTTTCCGACGGCGGATGCAGCATCAGCAACGCCGGGGGTTGATGGTCGGCGAAATATCCTGGCTGGATGGCGGATTCGCCGAAGACTGTGCCTTCGGCCAGCACCAGGCCCACGGTGCCCGGCTCGGGCTCGTCGGGCAACTCCTCGCGAGCACCGAACACCGTTGTGGTGGAAAGCAATCCGGGCAGCGACGCGACCCTGACCGCGACCATCAGCAGCTGGGCCCATTCCTTCGTCGAATCGGGCCAACGCCCCGAGATGACAAACCCTTTCAGGGCACCACGGGCATGGAAGGGTGCAACCCCTATCGGCCGATCCGACCCGGTTTCCATCTCGACCTCCGCGCGACGCCTCGTTTCGAATAACCACGCTGGTAGCTCGAATAACTAAGGATGCCTGCGGCTTCGGCGCCTTGCAACCCGACACGGTCACTGGCATACATGTTTTCAAAGTGCCCAAATTCGGGGCAGATAAACGACGGGGGCGTCGCGCGATCCGCGCGACGCCCCAGCCGTTTCGAAATGAAGTCAGCCGGCTATCAGCCCCTGGGTCTTGGAGGTTGCGGCCGCGTAGCGGTCCTGCACATCCGCCCAGTTCACCACGTTCCAGAACGCCTTGGCGAAGTCGACCTTGACGTTCTTGTACTGAAGGTAGAAAGCGTGCTCCCACATGTCGAGCAGCAGCAACGGGACGATCCCCAGCGGGAAATTGGACTGGTGGTCGTACACCTGGAAGATCAGCAGCTTGCTGCCCAGCGTGTCCCAGCCGAGGGCCGCCCACCCCGAGCCCTGCACGGTGGTGGCGGCGGCGTGGAACTGCGCGCGGAAGTTGTCGAACGATCCGAACGCGTCGTCGATGGCCGCGGCGAGCTCACCGGTGGGCTTGTCACCGCCGTTGGGGGAGAGGTTCTTCCACCAGATGGTGTGGTTGACGTGACCACCCAGGTTGAACGCCAAGTTCTTCTCGTTCAGCAGGATCGCGGCGTGGTCTCCCTTGGCCCGCGCTTCCTCGAGCTTTTCCAGGGCGTCATTGGCGCCTTTGACGTAGGTGGCGTGGTGTTTGTCGTGATGAAGTTCGTTTATCTGACCGGAGATGTGCGGTTCCAGCGCACCGTAATCCCAATCCAAGTCCGGCAAGTTGTATACAGCCACTGCATTCCTTTCTTCGGTTATCGTCTTGGCGCTCCTGCGCGGGGCTGCCACGCGGCGGCCAGCCGTAATCAACCCTGCTCCATGACCGCGCGCGCCGCAAGAACGGCTGCTAGGGGGAGATACCCGGTCTGGGTTGGTTCAAGACAAGACGATGACGACGAGAACTGCCAGCAGCGCCAGCGCGAGCAGCGCGGCGCGCAAGGCGGCGACGCTATAGCTGTGGTTACAGGCAGGCGAGCCGGAATTCGAGTTCGACGGGGCCGGCGAACCCGGACCGAACGAATGCGTGGCCATCAAGCGCCTTTCAGCTGCACGTCCACCTCGCCCAAGTGAGGTGAGTCACAACGATTTTTCGTGACGGTGATCATAACCCCTCACACCGGGGTTGGAAAACGCACCGCGTAACCGCGTGCCAGACCGGGATGTGGAGATGTCCGCGCGCAAGCTGAAGAAGCGCGGGGCGGGCAACCCCTACGGAGTCTGACGGGCTCGTCTGCGGGTGCTTAGCGGGGCAATGCATTTCGCTCTGGTAACCGGCGGGGCTGTTTATGGCACAGCCGTACCAGCCGCGGGTTATCCACAGACGCGGCCCGCGGCACTCGGTAAAGGCCGTGTTGACGCAGTGCATACCCCAAGCTCGATTGTGGATAAACCTGTGGAAACTGTGGATAGCCCTAGGCAACAGTTGGTGTTGCCGCGACCGCTTGCCGGCCACTCCCCGGGCCCGCCTCGTCGCCGGCGCTACGCTGGTCCGGTGATCCAGGTGTGCTCCCAGTGCGGCACGCGCTGGAACGTGCGCGACCGGCGACGCGACTGGTGCCCGCGCTGCCGCGGGGCGCTGATGGCGCCCCTGCCGGACACACCGGCGCCCGACCCGAGATGGAGTGCCCCGGGCGGTCCCCCGCCGGCCAGACCGCCCGCCGCCCCGGCATGGCAGCGCGCCGCGCCGCGGCTGCCGCCCGGATTCCGCTGGATCGCGGTGCGCCCGGGTGCCGCGCCCCCTCAGCGTCGCGGACGACGGCTCCTGGGACCCACGCCGCGCTACGCCGTGATACCGCGTTGGGGTTTGGCGGACCGCGTCGACCAGGCGCCCGTCGCGGCCGAAAAGCCTTCGCGGACAGGGCCATCCGCGCCGCTGGTGCGCACCACGTTGTTCTTGAGCGTGCTGATCTTGGGCGCGGCCGCGCTGGTGTACGCCGCGCGGTATGCGTTGTTGGTGTACAACCGGAACACCCTGCTGAACTCGGTCCTGGCCGTCGTCGCGGATTGGCTCGGGGTGCTGGCCAGCGTGGGAGCGATCGCGGCGGTGATCGCCTCCGGGGTAACGCTGATCCGGTGGCTGATCGCGCGCCGGGCCGCCGCGTTCGCGCATCACGGCCTGCCGGAGCCGCGGTCCGTCCGGGCGCTGTGGGCGGGCTGCGTGGTGCCGTTGGCGAATTTGCTGTGGGCGCCGGTGTACGTCATCGAGCTGGCAACGGTCGAGGAGCACTACGGCCGGGTGCGCAGGCCGATCGTCCAGTGGTGGATCGCGTGGGTGCTCAGCTACCTGGTTTCGATATTCGCCATCTTCACCAGCTTCGCCGCGGATGCCCAGGGCATCGCGAACAACACCGTGTTGATGGTTTTCGCCTACCTGTTCGCGGCGGTCACCGTCGCGGCGATTGCCCGCGTCTTCGAAGGCTTCGAGCGCAAACCGGTCCAACGTCCCGCGCACCGCTGGGTCGTCGTCGAATCGCAACGCTCGATCGCTCCGGTTGAGTTGGAGGGGCAGGAACCGGCAGCATAGGGATATGACGTGGGCCGACGAGGTGCTCGCCGGGCATCCTTTTGTCGTTGCCCATCGCGGGGCCTCGGCCGCGCGCCCCGAACACACGTTGGCCGCCTACGATCTCGCGCTCAAACAGGGCGCCGACGGCGTCGAATGCGACGTGCGCCTGACCCGCGACGGCCACCTCGTCTGCGTGCATGACCGCCGCCTGGACCGGACGTCGACGGGAGCCGGTTTGGTCAGCACGATGACGCTCGCTCAACTGCGCGAGCTCGAGTACGGCGCCTGGCACGACAGCTGGCGTGAGGACGGCACGCACGGCGACACCAGCCTGCTGACGTTCGACGACCTCGTTTCGCTCGTCCTGGACTGGCACCGGCCGGTAAAGATCTTCGTCGAGACCAAGCACCCGGTCCGCTACGGCTCACTGGTCGAGAACAAACTCCTCGCCCTGCTGCATCGGTACGGGATCGCCGCGCCCGCGTCCGCCGACCGGTCGCGCGCGGTGGTCATGTCGTTCTCGGCGGCCGCGGTCTGGCGGATCCGGCGGGCCGCGCCGTTGCTGCCGACGGTGTTGCTCGGCAAGACCGCCCGGTATCTGGCCAGCAGCGCGGCCACCGCCGTCGGCGCCACCGCCGTCGGGCCGTCGTTGGCGACGTTGAAGGACTATCCGCAACTGGTGGATCGCGCCGTCGCGCAGGGCAGGGCGGTGTACTGCTGGAACGTCGACGAGTACGAGGACATCGACTTCTGCCGGGACGTCGGCGTGGCCTGGCTGGCCACCCACCACCCGGGGCGCACCAAGGCCTATTTGCAGCGGGCCCGGGCCGGCGACGGCGTCTAGTTATTGCTGTCCCTTCAGGGCCGCGGCGGGCACCGGCGCGTCGGAGGCCAGCGCCTCGAACAGCTGGCCGGCGGCGTCGTGGTTCCACACCACCACCGCGCCGGCGTCGCCGGTGGTGAACTCGCCGATCGGGACGGTCAGCGCGGTCGTCGGTCCGTGCAGCGCCCAACCGAGTCGGGCCAAATGCCACACGTGGTCGCCCTCGTCGACGGTCATGGCGCCGGCGGCCGCGCGCGGCACCGAGTACCAGCGCAGCGGGTCCAGCCACACGGCCGGGCTGGCGGCGCGGTGCAGCAGCGCCGAGAGGAACTGGCGCTGGTTGGCCATCCGGTCGAGATCCGCGCGCGGGGTGTCGCGCGAGCGGACGTAGCCGAGCGCGTCGCGGCCGGCCAGCTTCTGGCAGCCGGCCGGCAGGTCGATGCCGGCCAACGGATCGTTGATCGGCGCGGTCGGGCAGACGGTGATGCCGCCCAGCGCGTCGACCAGGCCCGCGAACCCGCCGAAGCCGATCTCGACGTAGTGGTCGAGGCGCAGCCCCGTCGTCCGCTCCACGGTCTGGGTCAGCAGGGGCGCCCCGCCGATGGCGAACGCGGCGTTGATCTTGTCCTTGCCGTGGCCGGGGATCGGAACGTACGAGTCGCGCGGGATCGACACCACCGTCGGCGGTGTGCTTGATCCGAACTCCGGCACGTGCACCAGCAGGATGGTGTCCGTTCGGCTGCTGCCGACGTCGCCGCCGGTCGCCAGTTCTTGCTGCTGCTCGGCGGTGAGGCCCTGGCGGCTGTCCGAGCCGACGATCAGCCAGTTGGTGCCTCGGCCGGCTCCGGGCCGGTCGGGATAGCCGGTCAGCGCGTGCTCGCGCCGCAGCGTGGTGTCGAACCACATGCCCCCGCCGACGATTGCCGCGCCGGCGAACAGAGCGCCGATCAGCAGGGTGAGCGTCACGGCGCGGACCCAGCGGCGCGTGCCGCGCCTGCGGCGCGCCCTCGGTCCGATCGGCCGGGGCGGGGGAGACGACGGGGGCGCCGGGGCTTGTGCTGGTGCGGGCCGGCGTAGCGGTGTGGTCGGCGGGTCGGCGGCCGGCGCCGGGCCGCTCCCCCGGGGTATCGCCTGCGGTGGCTCGGGCCGGCGCGGCACCGGGCGATGGGGCGATCGGTCGCCGTTCACCCGGATAACGTACGTGCCGGGACTACCGGCGGGCTCGCAGCCCGTTGACGAACGGGCAACCCATCAGCACGCGGATGGCCTGCCTGAGCCCCGTCATGTCGTCGACCGGTTTGTGAAACGGCAACCGGACGTCGTGGTCGCCGTCGCTGCCCTCGATGCGGAACCGCACGCCGTATCGGTCGAGCCCGAGCGGGCGAACGTGCCCGCGGCGCAGGGGCGGCGGCAGCTTCGACACCAGCCGTGCGACCACGTCGTTGTGGACGGTGTCGAGGTGCCACAGCAGGCTCGACTCGATCTCGCAGAAGGGGTCGGGGCGGGCGGCGAGCAGATCCGCCACACTCACCGGCTCGGCGCCGGTGGCGTCGGTGACGACCACGGAGTCGATCTCGAGCCGCAGCAGCCGGTACCGCAGCTCTTCTGCGCGCGGCGGCGACAGCGGTGTCTCGACCTGCAGCAGTGCCGGATTCGGGTCCTCGGCGGCGATCAGGTCCAGCGTGTCGGTCACCGCGTCGGCCGGGACGGCCTGCAGGCGACCGCGCACCCACACCAGCGAACGGACGGGCTCGCGCACCGGAAGCGGCGCGTAGTCCGTCAGCTCCAGCAGCGCCTGCGACCCGGCTACCGCGCAGCCCGCTTGGTGCTCGACGGGGAGCGCGACCGCGAAGGATCCGTCGGCCAGCAGGTGGTGCACCGGGGTGGCGATCGGATCCGTGCGCGTGCTGCCACCCGCCCCCGCTGCTTCCAGGGCCAACAGGGCGCCCCCGGCGCGGGCACAGGCGCTGCGGATGCGTTCCGCGGTCGTCGGGGTGGGGCAGCTCGGCGGTGCCATCGTTCTCCTCGGCAGGGAATTAGGTAAGCCTAAGTTAACTTACGACCCATCACGCCGCAAGGCCCGTTTGACGTGGAGCGCCGTTAGGGTTGGGGCGTGGTCCGCATCGCATACCTCGGTCCCGAAGGGACCTTCACGGAGGCAGCGCTGCGGCAAATCGTGGCCGCCGGCCTGGTTCCCGCGCAGGGACCGGGACCCGTGCGCACGATGCCCTTCGAGAGCACGCCCGCGGCGCTCGACGCGGTCCGCGACGGCGACGCCGACTACGCGTGCGTGCCGATCGAGAACTCGATCGACGGCGCGGTGATACCCACGCTGGACAGCCTCGGCATCGGCTCGCCCCTGCAGATGTTCGCCGAGGTCACGCTGGACGTGGCCTTCAGCGTCGTCGTCAAGGCCGGCATCGGCGCGGGCGACGTCCGCACGCTGGCGGCGTTCCCGGTGGCCCTGGCGCAGGTGCGGAAGTGGCTGGCCGCCCATCTGCCCGGGGTGGAGCTGCGGCCGGCGTACTCCAACGCCGACGCGGCGCGCCAGGTGGCCGAGGGACACGCCGACGCCGCGGTGACCTCGCCGCTGGCCGCCGAGCATTGGGGGCTGGGGGCGCTGGCCGATGGCGTCGTCGACGAGCCGAACGCCCGCACCCGCTTTGTGCTGATCGGGCTGCCGGGGCCGCCGCCGGCCCGCACCGGGGCGGATCGGACCGCGGTGGTGTTGCGCCTCGACAACGTGCCGGGCGCGCTGGTGTCCGCGCTGGCCGAGTTCGGCATCCGCGGCATCGACCTGACCCGAATCGAAGCCCGGCCGACGAGAACGGAACTCGGGACCTACCTGTTCTTCGCCGACTGCGTCGGCCACATCGACGACGGCGCCGTCGCCGAGGCACTCAAGGCGCTGCACCGTCGTTGTGCGGATGTGAGATACCTGGGTTCGTGGCCGACGGGGTCGGCCGTCGGGGTGCTGCCGCCGGAGGCGGACGAGGCGGCGCGCTGGCTGGCGCGGCTGCGCGAAGGCAAAACCGAGCAGGCGGGGGGAGGGACCGCGCGATGAGCGGTCGCTTGGTGCTGTTGCGGCACGGGCAGTCCTACGGAAACGTCGAGCGCAGGCTCGACACCCGGCCGCCCGGGGCGGAACTGACGCCGTTGGGCCGCGACCAGGCCCGCGCGTTCGCCCGCGGCTCGGGCCGGCCGGCCATGCTGGCGCACTCGGTGGCCACCCGGGCGTGGCAAACGGCCGAGGTGATCGGCGCGGAGGTCGAATTGGGCGCCCTGGAATTCAAAGGCATTCACGAGGTCCAGGTCGGCAAGCTGGAAGACCGCAGCGACGACGACGCGGTCGCGGAATTCAACGCGATCTACGAGCGGTGGCATCGCGGCGACCTCGACGTGCCCCTGCCGGGCGGGGAGACCGGCAACGACGTCCTGGACCGCTACGTGCCGGTGCTCACCGAGTTGCGGATGCGCTACCTCGACGACGACGACTGGAACGGCGACATCGTCGTCGTCAGCCACGGCGCGGCGATCCGGCTGGCCTCCGCGGTGCTGGCCGGGGTGGACGGCAATTTCGCGCTGGACAACCACCTCGAGAACGCCGATTCGGTGGTCTTGGCCCCCATCACCGACGGGCGGTGGAGCTGCGTGCGCTGGGGGTCCTTGACGCCGCCGTTCTACCCGCAGGCCGACGCGAGCCCCGTCGCTGACGCGGTGGGCTCAGGCACCGATCCGATGGGCTGACGACTCTTCGGTGCAATCGCAGCCGACGGCGTCGCAGTCGATGACGAACGTGTGCACCAGCAGCTCGGGGCTGTCGCAGTCCGGCTCGGTGCACTCCCACCGGCGCAACGAATGGCGAATGATGGTGCCGTGGCAGTGATCTAGGGCCGCCCGGCATTCGCGACACTCAGCGCTCATCAGCCGTTCATAGCATCCGGTCCGGACAAATTGGTGTTGCCGCGCCCAGGGATCGTCAGGCCCAACCCAGTTCTTCCAGCCGGTGGTCGTCGATGCCGAAGTGGTGTGCGATTTCGTGGATCACCGTGATCGCCACCTCCTCGACGACGTCCTCGTCGGAGTCGCAGACGTCCAGCAGCGCCTCGCGGTAGATCGTGATGGCGTCGGGCAGCGAGCCGGCGTAGTCGGAATCGCGCTCGGTCAGCGCCACCCCTTCGTACAGGCCGAGCAGCTCGGCGTCGTCCGGGTGGCGGTCTTCGACCAGCACGACGACGTTGTCCATGGCGGCGGCCAGTTCGGGCGGGATCAGGTCGAGCGCATCGGAGACCAGCTCGTCGAACCGGCGCGGATCCATCCGCACGGGCACGCGGCTAGCCCGCCGGGGCCGGTGCGGGTTCCGCGGGCGCGGCCGGGGCTGCCGGGGGTGCCTCCGGCGCCGGGGCGGGGGCGGGCGGCGGCGCCCCGCCGTCGGCGGGGGGCGGGACGTCTTGCGGCGCCTGGGTGGCCTGGGTTGCGGGCGCCTGCGGTTGCGTCACGGCGGGCTGCTGCCCGGGCAGGTGCTGATTGTTCGGCGGGATGGCGTCCGGCGCGGTGCTGGCCTGGGTGGGCTGGGTCGGCGCCTGAACCGGTATCGGCGGCATCGTCAGCCGCTCCTCGGGAATGTCGGGCGGGGCGATCGGCGCCTGACCGTTGATCAGCAGCTGGCCCTTGGCGCTGTTCACCAGCGTGGCCCAGCCACCGTTGCCCAGCGTGGCGCCGACGCTGCACGCGACCTCGCGGCTACCGGCCGACCAACTCGGCAGCGACACCGTCGGATAGATCAGCGTCAGCGTGGTGGTGCGCAGCTTGGTCGGCGCCAGGTAGGCGTCCGTCATCTTGGTGCACGAGTCCTTGATGAACCCGTCCTGGTCAGGCTCGGACGGCAGCGGACCGGGAAACTTCTCGGCCAGGTTCACCGTGCCGGTGACCTCCATCGCGTGCGGGGTCGCGCAGTCGACCGGCACGTCGGTGGGCTGGTTGATCGCCGGGTCGATGCCCAGGCAGGTGCCGGTCGGCCAGACCTTGGACTGGTCGACGTCGGCGACCTTGCCCTTGAATGCCTGCTGCTGATTGTTGCCGCCCGGCAGCTGCAGCCCGCACAGCATGCGGCGGTCGCCGGACTGGCGCCAGGCCCGGTCGCCGGCCCACAGCAGGCTGACCATGAACTTGCTGTTGGGATCGAACTTGGCGCCCAGGTAGTTGTGGACCGCCGGCTCGCACTGTTCCTGGGTCATCTGCTGGATCCGGGCCGGCGAGGGGGGAGCGGCGCTGGGCCCGTACTCCGAGCCGGGGAAGGTCCGCATGTCGACGGACTCGGCGACCTCGAACTTGTGGTTCTCGGTGCAGCTGACGATGCTCGCGGACTCGGGGGTGGCGTCCGGCCACATCAGGCAATCGCCGGCCTTGGCGCGGCTGAACGCAGCGTCGCTCTTGGTGGCGGTGTTGGGCACCGGGTCGATGTAGCCGGCCAGCCGCCCGGGCCCGCCGCCGACCGGAATCGCGGTGACCAGTCCGGCGATCAGCAGGCCGCCGAGCGCGGTGAGCAGCAGCGCCCGCCTGGTCGCCGTCGCCTGCAGGCTGCGCGGCCATTGGAAGCCGCCCGGCGGTTGTTTCGCCGCGTCGTCGCGGGAGCCGGCGTTCTCCGAACTGGAGGCGCTGGCTTCCGAAATTTCCTTCTCCGGCGCTTGCGACATCGGCTCCATTCTGACAGGGCCGCATGAGTGGCGTGACAAAAGTTGCAGATGTGGTATGTGGGGCGGTGGTTGGCGGGGTGGCCTGGCATCTCGCCGGGCCCGCAAAAGTAGTGTCGGGGCCGTGATCGACCTGAAGCTGCTCCGGGAAGACCCCGACGCCGTGCGCCGTTCGCAAGTCAGCCGAGGCGAAGACCCGGCGCTCGTGGACGTCTTGCTGGCCGCCGACGCCGAGCGCCGCTCGGCGATTTCGGCCGCCGACGGCTTGCGCGCCGAACAGAAAGCCGCCAGCAAGAGCGTGGCAGCCGCGTCGGCCGAGGAACGCCCCGCCAAGCTGGCGCGCGCCAAGGAGCTCGCCGAGCAGGTGAAGGCCGCCGAAGCCGCTCAGGTGAACGCCGAGGCCGCGTTCACCGCCGCACACATGGCGATCTCGAACATCATCGTCGACGGGGTGCCTGCCGGCGGCGAGGACGACTACCGCGTCCTCGACGTGGTCGGCGAGCCGGCGACGATCGAAAACCCCAGGGACCATTTGGAACTCGGCGAGTCCCTCGGCCTCATCGACATGCAACGCGGCGCCAAGGTGGCCGGCTCGCGGTTCTACTTCCTGACCGGCCGAGGCGCCCTGCTGCAGTTGGGCCTGCTGCAGCTGGCGCTGCGGCTGGCCGTCGAGAACGGCTTCATCCCGATGATCCCGCCGGTGCTGGTGCGCCCGGAGGTGATGGCCGGCACCGGATTTCTGGGCGCCCACGCCGACGAGGTGTACCGGGTCGAGGCCGACGACCTGTACCTGGTGGGGACGTCCGAGGTGCCGCTGGCCGGTTACCACTCCGACGAGATCCTGGACCTGTCCGGCGGGCCGCGGCGCTACGCGGGCTGGTCGTCGTGCTTCCGGCGGGAGGCCGGCAGCTACGGCAAGGACACCCGCGGCATCATCCGGGTGCACCAGTTCGACAAGGTGGAGGGGTTCGTCTACTGCGCGCCCGAGGAAGCCGAGGCCGAACACCAACGGCTGCTCGGCTGGCAGCGCGAGATGCTCGCCCTGATCGAGGTGCCGTACCGGGTGATCGACGTGGCCGCGGGTGACCTCGGCTCGTCGGCCGCGCGCAAATTCGACTGCGAGGCATGGGTTCCCACCCAGGGGACCTATCGCGAGCTGACGTCGACGTCGAACTGCACGACGTTTCAGGCGCGCCGGCTGGCGACACGCTACCGGGACGACGCGGGCAAGCCGCAGACCGCGGCCACGCTCAACGGCACGCTCGGCACCACCCGGTGGCTGGTCGCGATCCTGGAGAACCACCAGCGGCCCGACGGCAGCGTGCGGGTGCCGGCGGCGCTGGTGCCGTTCGTGGGCACCGAGGTGCTCGAACCCTAGGCTTCCATGTCGGCGAAGGTGGGGCTGCCCGCCTCCAGCGGGACGCGGGCGGCCCGCGCGGTGAAGCTGATCGCGTGATACCACCCGCACAGCATGGTGAGGTCGAGAAGCTCGCGTTCGTCGAACTCGCCGCGCAGCGCCGCCCACAGGGCGTCGTCGATGTCCCGGTGGTCGCACAGCGCGTCGACCGCGCGAATCAGCAGCCGATCGCGCTCTGCGGCCCAGCACGGGTCGTCGGGAGCGCCGTGGGTCAGGGAACGGACCTGGTCCCGGTCAAACCCCGCCCGCTGGGCGAAAAAAGCGATGTGCACGCCCCATTCGTACTCGCACGCGCAACGCGCGCAGGTGCGGTCGATGACGATCTCGCGATCGCGCAGGGATAGCGACAGCGCGCGGCTCAGCTCGTAGCTGCCCCACAGCGTCATGGCCTCGGCCATGGGCAGGTTTCGCACCACGGTGCGAAACAACGCGATCGGCGGGACCCCCGGCGGCATCATCTTGTCCAGCTGGGCGGCCACCGCCGGCTCGTGGGGCGGGTCGAGGGCGCCGATCCGAGGCGTTACTATTTCCGTAACCATGAGGGAAGAAACTACGTTACGGAAAACGAAACGTCAATCGGGGGTCCGCCCGGGCGCGCCGGTGCGCGGGTCGACGACGGGACGGCCGCTGATGGCCGCGCTCGACCTGCTCGGCCGGCGCTGGTCGCTGCGGATCCTGTGGGAGCTTCGGGACGGCCCGCTCGGAGCCCGCTCGTTGCGCGACCGGTGCGACGGCATGTCGCCCAGCGTCTTGTATGACCGCCTCGGTGAGCTGACCGACGCGGGCCTCGTCGTGCAGCGAGACGACCAGGGTTACGAACTGAGCGAGCAGGGTCGCTCCCTCGGCAAGGCGCTCACCCCGCTGGAGCGCTGGGCTCAGCGTTGGGCCGAGACGACGCCGTGAATCAGGCGTTCACCGGCTCGCGGGCGCGCTCGTGGCGGCGCATCCGCTCCATGGTGGCGAAGTACCAGGCCAGCGGGAAGGAAAAGCTGGTGAAGAAGCTGGCCAGGAAGAACAGCCACGGGCGCCGGACGCCGCGCCGGTAGCCGTCGACGATCGTAAACACCGGCAGCAGAATGACATTCGAGATGATGTAGTCCTGGCTGCCCGAACCGGCGGCCGGGTTGCCGAACTGCTGCGCGAGGAAGTGCGGGTAGCTGGCCGGCCCCGAGACGATGCTGCCCTCGCCGTGCGCGGCGAGCACGAAGTGAATGTTGAAGTACCAGCCCAGCACGATCGAGGCGATGCCCGCGGCGTAGTACACGAGTTCCAGCGGCGAGAACCACGGTCCGTCTGCGGGTTTGGCGTAGATCTTCGGGTTCGACGCGATAATCCAGCCGATGACGGCGATCCCGAGGATTGCGTGAATGTAGAGCCAGATCATGGGCGAAGTGTCACCCTCATCCCGAAGTTTTGTCAATATTGACACACAAATACTGGGGTACCTTACTGAGATGGTCAGGCCCGCGCAGACGGCGCGCAGCGAACGCACCCGGGAGGCGCTGATACAGGCCGCGCTGGTGCGGTTCCTCGCCCAGGGCGTCGAGGAGACGTCGGCCGAGCAGATCGCGGCGGACGCCGGGGTGTCCCTGCGGACGTTCTATCGCCACTTCCGGTCCAAGCATGACCTGCTGTTTGCCGACTACACCGGGTTGAACTGGTTTCGCGCCGCGCTGGACGCCCGTCCCGCCGATGAGCCGATCATCGATTCGGTGCAGTCGGCCGTCTTCTCGTTCCCGTATGACGTTGAGGCCGTGGCGAAGATCGCCGCGCTGCGGGGCGGCGAGATCGATCCCGGCCGCATCGTGCGCCACATCCAAGAAGTGCAGGCCGACTTCGCCAATGCCATCCAGGACCAACTGCACCGGCGTAGCTGCGCCGCGGCCGCGACGCCGGATGCCCGGCTGCGCGCCGCGGTGACCGCGCGCTGCATCGCCGCGGCGGTGTTCGGCGCGATGGAATTCTGGATGATCGGCGAGGATCGGACGCTGGGCGAGCTGGCGCGGGTGTCCCACGTCGCGCTGGAGTCGCTGCGGGCCGGGATCACCGACGCCTGGGCCACCGGGGCCTGACCCCGGTTTCGTCACAATTGACAAAACTTCGCCGCCGTGCCAGCCTCCTTTCCTGGAGGGCAGGGACATGACTGAATATGACGCGATCGTCATCGGCGCGGGACACAACGGGTTGGCCGCGGCGGTGCTGCTGCAGAAGGCCGGCCTGCGAACGGTGTGCCTCGACGCCAAGCTGTATGCCGGCGGGATGGCTTCCACCGTCGAGCTTTTCGACGGATACCAATTCGAGATCGCCGGCTCGGTGCAGTTCCCGACGGCGTCGGTGGTGGTCCAGGAGCTGGGCCTGGACACCCTCGAGACGCTCGACCTGGAGGTGATGTCGGTCGCGGTGCGGGGCGTGGGAGACGATCCGCTGATCCAGTACAGCGACCCGATCAAGCTGTTCACCCACCTCAACGAGGTGCACGGCGCGGACGCCGTCAACGGGATGGCGGGCCTGATGGCCTGGAGCCAGGCGCCGACGCGGGCGCTGGGGCGCTTCGAGGCGGGGACGGAGCCCAAGACCTTCGACGAGATGTACGCCTGTGCCACCAACGAATTCGAGCGCTCGGCCATCGACGACATGCTGTTCGGCTCGGTCACCGACGTGCTGGATCGCTACCTGCCGGACCGTGAGAAGCACGGCGCGCTGCGCGGCTCGATGACCGTGCTGGCCGTCAACACCCTCTACCGCGGGCCGTCCACGCCGGGCAGCGCGGCGGCGCTGGCCTTCGGGCTCGGAGTCCCCGACGGCGACACCATGCAGATGAAGAAGCTGCGCGGCGGCATCGGCGCGCTCACCGCGCACCTGGCCGAGCTGTTGGAAAGCCAGGGTGGCGAGGTGCGGCTGCGCACCAAGGTGACCGAGATCCTGGTCGCCGACGGGCGGGTGACCGGAGTGCGCACCGAGGCGGGCGACACCCTGACGGCGCCGATCGTCGTCTCGAACCTCGCGCCGGACCTGACGCTCAACGAGATGATCGATCCCGCGGCGCTGCCGGCCGACATCCGCGAGCGGTACGCGGGGATCGACCACCGCGGCAGCTACCTGCAGATGCACTTCGCGCTGGACGAGGCGCCCGAGTTCGCCTCGCCTTACGAGGCGCTCAACGAGCCTGCGATGCAGGCCTCGATCGGCCTGTTCTGCACCCCGGAGGAAGTCCAGCAGCAGTGGGAGGACGCGCGGCGCGGCATCGTGCCGGCCGACCCGACCGTGGTGTTGCAGATCCCCTCGCAGAACGATCCCGACCTGGCCCCCGAGGGCAAACACGCCGCGTCGGCGTTCGCGCTGTGGTTCCCGATCGAGGGCGGCGCTGACTATGGCCAGACGAAGGTCGAGATGGGCCAGCGCGTCATCGACAAGATCACCCGGCTGGCGCCGAACTTCGAGCGCAGCATCATCCGGCACACCACGTTCACGCCGAGGCACATGGGCGTGATGTTCGGCGCCCCGGGCGGCGACTACTGCCATGGGCTGTTGAGCTCGGATCAGATCGGGCCGAACCGGCCGGGCCCGAGAGGCTTTCGCGGCCAACCGATCCCGATCCAGGGGCTGTACCTTGGCGGCGCGGGATGCCACGGTGGTCCGGGCATCACGTTCATCCCCGGCTACAACGCCGCCCGGGCGGCACTGGACGACTTGGGCCGCTAAGGGCCGCTAACCCCGCTCGCGCAGCAATTCGTCCAGCAGCGCGACGAACTCGTCCGGGCGCGCCGGCGTGAAAGCCGGGCTCGGCCAGGTGCCCGGGACGTCCAGGGTGACCAACGTGGACTTGAACGGCCGTTGCACGTCCAGGGGCAGCCAGCGGCGCAGGTCGGAGCTGCCCCAGATGCGGAAGCGCTGCATGAACATGCCCAACGCCTCGGCCGTGTACCCGTCGATGGTGTCCAGCGCGATGACCTTCGACGTGCCGGAAGGAAAGTGGTAGCGGCGCAACGTGATCGCCGCGCGATCCAGTTGGACGAGGCCGTCATCGTAACTGGAGTTCATTTCCGAGTGCTTCGCAGTTCATGGCCGCGCGCGGTGAGACACCGGCCGTCGTCCAGGCGCCACTGCCACCCGTGCAGGTTGCACGTCAGCGTGTCGTCCTCTATCACACCGAATTTGGACAGGTCGGCCTTGAGGTGGGGGCATCGACGCTGAATTTCCCAGCCGTCCATCGTGATCGAAGCGGAGTCGTCGTGGGTCTCGGCGAACCAGCCGTCGGCGTAGGCGATCCGTTCGTCGGTCAGGCACTTGAAGAACGTGTACAGGTATTCGTTGTAGCCGCCCACCCGCCACGCGGTGAAACGGGTGGATAGGAAGATGGTGTTGACCCAGTCGGGCTCGTGATCGCGCAGCACGGTGCGCACCAACTCGGGCGCGATGGCAAAGCCGTAGCGGATCTTTTCGGCGGGAATCCGTTCGCGCACGGTCCTTTTCGGGAAGTCCAGGATCACCGTCTCGGGGCCGATGACGAGCTCGACGGGGTAGCCGATGCCGTCGCAGATCTCGTCGCTCTGCAGCATGATCGGCTCGAACAGCGCGCGCAGTTGGTCCAGCAGCGGCTCGCCGGTGGCGGGGGCCCAGCTCGCGCGCTCGGCGGCCAACACCGGGGCCATCCGGTCGGCGTAGTCGGCGATGTAGGCCGCTTTTCCGGTGGTGAAGATGGCCTCGACCTGGTCGTCGGGCAACGGGTGGCGAAGCCAGTTCAGCGTCGTGCCGGTGAAGTCCGCGGTCGACCCGGGCATCATGAGCAGGCCGCCGTCGTGCCCGTGGGTGCGCATCTGCTCCAGGAAGACGATCTGGTCGGGGAAGATGTTGGCCGGATCGCTGTGGTCGTCGTTGAGGTGGCGCAACTCTGGGTCCAAAAAGCACGGCGGCCCGGCCGACGGTACGACCCAGGTCGCCCCGACCTGGGCGATGTACTGCCGGGCGCGGTCCATTCCGCGCTGCCGCTTCTGGATGCCGAACGACTCCTTGGCGCGGGCCGGCATGTCGTAGACCATCGGGTACCAGATGGCCCCGGAGTACTGCAGCAGGTGCACGTCGACCTGGCCGAAGTCGGCGGCCAGCACGTCCAGGTCGACCGGCCGGGCGTCGTTCATGTTGAAAACGGTTGTGTCGCCGTCGGAGACGACCAGCGCCGAATCGCCGATCGGGCCGTCGGCCGGGGCGCGCAGCGCGATGATCATGATGTCGAGGTCGCCCTTGGGCCCGCTGATCCGGTGCGTGGTCGAGTCGGTGGTCTCGAAAAACCGGTGAAACCCCAGCTTCTGCAATTCGTTTCGCAGGTCGGGGACCGGGAAGTCGGGCAGCAGCACCACCGCGTCCTTGTTGACGTGCTCGCGCAGATTCTTGGCGTCGAAGTGGTCCTTGTGCAGGTGCGAGACGTACAGGTAGTCGCAGTCGCCCAGCTGGTCCCAATCCAGCGCGCTGTTGTCCGGGAAGGGGAACCAGGACGCGAAGTAGGCGGGATTGACCCAGGGGTCACAAAGGATGTTGCCCGCGCGGGTCCCGATTAGGAATCCGGCGTGGCCTACGCTCGTGACCTGCACTGATACCTTTCAGGGACGTGAGGGGCCAGCCCCCCGGTTGACGGCTTTTCAGCCCCCGAGCTTAGCGCGAGGCCGCGCCTTGGTTCTCGTCCGAGACGGCTCACAGTCGGGAGCACTAGGCTGAAGCGCTGTGGAACCGGTATACGGGACAATCATCCAGCTTGCCCGCCTGGTCTGGCGCATCCAGGGTCTCAAGATATCCGTTTCGGGCGTGGAGAACCTGCCGAAGACCGGCGGCGCCGTCATCGCGATCAACCACACCGGCTACCTGGACTTCACCTTCGCGGGTTTGCCCGCGTACAAGCAGGGCCTCGGGCGCAAGGTGCGGTTCATGGCCAAGCAGGAGGTGTTCGACCACAAGATCACCGGGCCCATCATGCGCAGCCTGCGGCACATCCCCGTCGACCGGCAGGACGGGGCGGCGTCCTACGAGGCGGCCGTCCGGAACCTCAAAGACGGCGAGCTGGTCGGGGTGTATCCCGAAGCCACGATCAGCCGCAGCTTCGAGATCAAGGAGTTCAAGTCGGGCGCGGCCCGGATGGCGATCGACGCGGGCGTCCCGATCGTTCCGCACATCGTCTGGGGCGCGCAGCGGATCTGGACCAAGGGGCACCCCAAGAAACTGCTCAGGCCGAAGGTGCCGATCGTGGTGCTGGCCGGTGAACCGATCGAGCCGACGCTGGCCATCGAGGAGCTGAAGGGGCTGTTGCATTCGCGGATGCAACATTTGCTGGAGCGGGCCCAAGAGCTGTATGGACCCCATCCGGCCGGGGAGTTCTGGGTGCCGCGCCGCCTGGGCGGCGGTGCCCCATCGTTAGCCGAGGCCGCCCAGATGGATGCCGAGGAGGCCGCCGCGCGGGCCGCCCGCCGCGCCCGGGCCACTGGGGCGCCGGAGCAGTAACCGATGGCCGAGCCGACCTTTCGCACGCTCGAGATCCTGGCCCAGCTCGTCGTCCTGGCCACCGGCACGCGAATCACCTACGGCGGCGAGGAGAACATCCCCGATCGCGGCGGGGCCGTCATCACGATCAACCACACCAGCTACGTCGACTTTCTGCCTGCCGCATTAGCCGTGCATCGGCGCCGCCGTCGGCTTAGATTCATGATCAAAGCCGAGATGCAACAGGTGAAGGTGGTCAATTTTCTGATCAAGCACACTCGCACCATTCCCGTGGATCGTGGCGCCGGGGCGGACGCCTACGCGGTGGCCGTGCGGCGGCTGCGCGAGGGCGAGCTGGTGGGTGTCTACCCGGAGGCCACGATCAGCCGCAGCTTCGAGCTCAAGGAATTCAAGACGGGCGCGGCCCGGATGGCCACCGAAGCGAACGTCCCGATCGTCCCGGTGATCGTGTGGGGTGCGCATCGGATCTGGACCAAGGACCATCCCCGAAACGTCGGTCGCAAGAAGCTGCCGGTCAGCGTGCAGGTGGGGGCGCCGTTGCGGGCCGCCGAGGACGTCGAGTCCACCAACGCCGCCTTGCGCGAATCGATGACGGCGCTGCTGCACCGCGCGCAGCGGGACTATCCGCAGCCCGCCGGCGCCTACTGGGTGCCGCGCCGGCTGGGCGGCGGCGCGCCGACCCCGGGTGAGGCGGCGCAGATAGAGGCCGACGAGGCGGCGGCAAGGTCGGCCAGGCGGGCGGCCCACCGCAGCCCGCATCAGGCGCGGTAGGGGGAAGGAGAGGAACATGGCAGAGCCGTTTTTCCGCTTGGCGGAGATCGTTGTTCCGGCGTTCGCCGCGATGAACGGAACCAAGCTCAATTACGAAGGCTTGGAGAACATTCCGGCGCGGGGCGGCGCCTTGATCGTGCTCAACCACACCAGCTACCTGGACTGGATGCCGGCGTCGCTCGCCGCCCACGAACGCAAGCGACGGCTGCGCTTCATGATCAAGGCCGAGATGGCCGACGTGAAGGCGGTCAACTTCGTGATCAAGCACTGCCAGCTCATTCCGGTGGACCGCCGAAAGGGGGACGAAGCGTACGCGGTGGCCGTGCAGAAGCTGCGCGAGGGCGAACTCGTCGGGCTGCATCCCGAGGCCACCATCAGCCGCAGTTTCGAGCTGCGGGAGTTCAAGTCCGGGGCGGCCCGCATGGCGCTGGAGGCCCGGGTGCCGATCATTCCCATGATCGTCTGGGGTGCACACCGGATTTGGCCCAAGGACCATCCGAAGAAGGTGTTCCGCAACAAGGTTCCGATCACCGTGGCCGCCGGGCGGCCGCTAGCGCCGCAGGGCAACACCGAGCAACTGATCGCCGCGGTGCGCCAGGCGATGAACGCGATGCTGTATCGCGTGCAGGAGGAGTATCCGCATCCCGAGGGCGAGTTTTGGGTGCCGCGACGCCTCGGTGGCGCCGCGCCGAACCAGGACGACTCCCGGGCGATCCGGCTTTCCGAGTTGCAGGAGCGGATCAAACGGTCCGGCACCGACGGCGTGACGCGGCCCGGCCAGACCCAAAGCGGATTGCACTGAGAGAAGGCGGATTCTCTCGATGACCTTGCCGGCGCTGATCGCCTGCGACGTCGACGGCACCCTGTTCGACGAAAGCGAAACCATCTCCCCGCGCACCCGTGACGCGGTGCGTGCCGCCGTCGCCGCCGGGGCGCAGTTCGTCGTGGCGACCGGCCGCCCGCCGCGTTGGATAAGGCCCGTGGTGGAGGCGCTCGGCTTCGCGCCGATCGCGGTGTGCGCCAACGGCGCCGTCCTGTACGACCCGGCGAACGACCGCGTCCTCTCGTCGCGAACGCTGGCCGTCGACACCCTGGCGGAGTTGGCCGAGCTGGCGACGCGCGTCATCCCGGGCGCCGGGCTGGCGGTGGAGCGGATCGGCGAACGGGCCCACGACACGGCGACCCCCCAGTTCATCAGCTCGCCGGGCTATGAGCACGCGTGGCTCAACCCGGACAACACCGAGGTGTCGATCGCCGACCTGCTGAGCGCCCCGGCGATCAAGTTGCTGATCCGCAAGGCCGGCGCCCGCAGTTCGGACATGGCCGCCGA
The DNA here is from genome assembly GCF_059812845.1 of Mycobacterium sp. NGS34. Lineage (NCBI taxonomy): Bacteria > Bacillati > Actinomycetota > Actinomycetes > Mycobacteriales > Mycobacteriaceae > Mycobacterium > Mycobacterium sp. NGS34. Next base: position 173,703 of record NZ_JCALDM010000001.1, on the reverse strand, counting down.
GCTCGCCAAACATGTTGGCATCGAAGGCGATATCACCTACTCCACCAACAACGGCCTGGTCGAGATCGTGCCGCTGGGGATCAGCAAGGCCAGTGGTGTGGAGGAGGTCGCCAAGCCACAGGGGATCACCAGCGAGGAGGTGGTGGCGTTCGGCGACATGCCCAACGACATCCCCATGCTGCTGTGGGCGGGCCACGGCGTGGCCATGGGCAACGCCCATCCCGACGTGCTGGCGGCCGCCGACGAGGTGACCACCCCCAACAGCGACGACGGCGTGGGGCGGGTGCTGGAACGCTGGTGGCTTTAACGCCCTAGCCTGCGGGTGTGATTGCGGCCGCGAGTTGTTGGGGCAGGTAGTTGACCATCAGGGGGACGAGCCCCATGAACGGCGTGCCGAAGATGGTCACGAGTAGGGGCACACCACCCGGGAACCCGCTGAAATCTACCGTGGCGGTAATGGGATGGGGCGGAACGAGAATGCCGTCGAAAGGCAGGTGCAGAGTGATCGGCAGGGTGGTGCTGACAGGGCCAATGATCGGCACGGTGACATTTATCGGTACCGGGATCGTCATGTCCACGATGGTTTCGCCGTTCAGGAAGCCGTTGGCCACGACGGCCGGAGCGTTCACGAGTGCGCCGAACGCTCCTACCGGGTCGCCGGCCAACAGGGCCGTCTGGACCGCCGTCGCGCTGGTCGCGAGCCCCGTGAGCGTCGCGAGCGGCGCACCCGCGGCCGCGTAGGTGATCACCAACGGCAGCCCGAAGACAGCGCTCAGCGATCCTGTCGTCGGACTTGCCAGCGGCAACGAAGCCGTGGCCGAAATGCTCGGAATAGTAAGCTTATTGAGCACATTGGTGAAGTTCTGCGCCATCTGCCTGGGGATCGACGGAGGCATCAGGTTGGTGAAGTACTGCGCCTCCTGCCCGGGAATGTTGGCGAGCGCGAACAGATTTCCCAGCGGGCCAAGGAGGGTCGGAGTGACGGCGACATTCACCGTGGGAAGGACTGGGGGGAAGATGCTTCCCCCCGTTATTGTGATCACCGGGGTGCCCGGGTCGGCGCCCGTCACCAGGAGATTGGCGAAGGCCTGCGCGACGTCCTGCACCGCGCCGAAGTAATTGCCCGCCAGGACGGCCTGCAGGGCCACCTGCAGCTGCGCGCCGAAAGCGGGCAGGCCGGCGATAATGCCGGTCGTCGCGGCGTAGAGGTTGGTCACGAACTCCTGGGCGAAGCCGATCTGGGTGGTGACGAACCCCTGCAGCGCCGTAACCGGATTGAATGCCAGCAGTTGCTGGATGGCGGCCTGGATGGTCGCCGGCAAATTCGCCAACACGGCCGGGAAGTTCTGGATGGTGTAGGCGAGGGCGGTCTCGATCTGCTGCCAGTAGCCCATCTGGTTGGCGATGACCTGGCGCAGGAACGGGAACGGGTCGGCGGCCCAGGCGCCGAAGACGGACTGCAGGTTCGCCGAAGTCGTGGCGATCAGTTGCCCGTACGCACCGCCCGGGACGAAAGCGGCGGCCGCGCCGCCGAGCGCCTGGGCGGGCGCATTCACCGTGCTCAGCAGGCCCTGCTCGGCGTTGGCGATCTCCGTACCGAGGTACGCCGCCGCGCCACCGTTCAACAGGCCGACGAACTCGTCGTGGAACACCGCCGCCTGGGCCGCGGCGGCTTGGAATTCCCGGCCGTAGGTGCCGAACAGCTGGGAGATTGCCGTGGACACCTCGTCGGCCGCGGCGGCCGCCACCCCGGTCGTGGGGGCCGCCGCCGCGGTGGTGGCCTCAGTGAGGGAGGAACGGATACCCGCCAGGTTGTCGGCGGCGGCCGTCATCAGTTCCGGTTCTGCGATCACGAACGACACGGCCGTCTCCCCTCGACTCGGTCCCAACCGGGTGATTGCCAGGCAAAGCCGAGCCTACTGTGACCGAGCCCACATCAGGTCCGAAATGGCAGTCAAACTGTCTTTAGGTGGCTGTCGGATGGGTCGGTAGCGAGAAGTGTTCGGACGGCACGTCGGGGCCGCTCGGGGATTGGGTCGACAGCGGCGTCGTGATGCCATCGACGACCTCGGTGATGTTCCCCGTGAGCCGCTCGTAGTTCAGGACTCCGTGCTGGAAGTTCTGCGTAATGCGCAGTGGCTCTTGTATTTCCGCGCTGGTCGGCAACCCGAGCGGACCGCGTTCGTAGCTCAGCGAGGCCCAGGCGTCGTAGATGGCACCCGTCACCGGCTCCGCGCCGATCTCCGGTGACCAGTACATCGCGCCCTTGGCGAAGGTGGCGAAGCGGGCGCCGCCTTCCGCGCTGTCTTCCGGGGAGGTCGGTGCGCCCAGGACGCTGTTCATGCCGCCCATCGCGAGCCAGTGCTCGTAGATGGCGCCGCCCTTGAGCGCGTTGATCAATTCCTCCGGCGGATCGTTGAAATGCGAAGCGATATCCCGGATTTCGTCCATCAGCGCGTAGGCGGCGTTGCCCGGGCAGTCGGTGTTGCCGACGTCGCGGTGGGTGAAGATGGTGGGCAGGTTCGCGACGGCGCCCGCGGGAAAGGTGGTGTAGTGGCTGCCGGCCGACTCCAGGGCCACCGTCCCCTTGGGGTCGACGCCGTCCATGCCGAGCCGCCAGCCGAGCAGCCGGCCCACGGTCCGCAGCTGGATCGGCGTCGGGGGCACGTCATCGAAGTTGCCGATCATCGCCACACCCCAGGTGTTGCGGTTGAAGCCGCCGGTGTGGAACGCCTCGACGGCCTTGGTCAGGCCCCCGGCGCTGCCCTCGAACACCTGGCCGTACTTGTCGACCAGCGCGTTGTACGCGATGTCGCACCAGCCCAGGGTCTTGCTGTGGTACGTGTAGATCGCCTTGACGATCCCGGCCGATTCCAGCGGGGAGTAGTCGTTGCTGCCCGCGGTGTGGTGGATGACGGCCGCGCGAATCCCGTTGTCGTACTGCGGACTACCGCATCGCAGCGACTCGTCGGCGCCCCATTCCGCCCGGCTGATGATGGCGGGCGGCTGGCCGGGCATCATGACTCCCGACGGCGGCGTCCATTGGGTCCTGGCCGGCGTTTGCGGCGGGGAGATGAGGATCGCCGAGATGTTCTCCGCGTACGGCTGGTCTCGGGACGCCGGCTTGTACCCTAGGCCGTCCGTGTTGGTCGCGGGAGGCACCGCCTGGGTCGTCGGCGCATCGACCGGGCGGGTCACCGCGATCTGGACCGTAGTGGTGGTGCCGACGAAGACCGGATCCGTGCTGCGCGGCCCCTCGGCCGATCCGCCGTCCGCGGGCCCTGTGTCGGGAGCCGACGTTTCGTACTCCGTCTGATACCAGGGACCCCAGGAGCCGTCGGGGTGCTTCGCGCGGACCCGGGTGGACGTGCCGGCGAGGTCCCCGGTGAGAGCCACCAACGAAAACGGTGTGTTCTGGGTGAGTTCGCGAACCGTGACCCCGCCCCCGAGCCCGATCAGCGGCTGCTCGGCCAGTTGGGTCTCGGGGGGCCGAGGTGGAGCGGAGGCTCGGCGGTCGCGCGTCGCGTCGCCCACCCAGGAAACGATGATGACCGTCGCCGCGATGGCGGTGAGCATCATCGTCGGCGCGCGACTCCGGGACACCAGCTGATGTTACTTGTGTTTCTGGTGTTATTTATGAGGCGACACGACGTGCGGCTTTAAATGTCCCCGAAAACCTGTTCGACGGCACCGCAGAGGGCGGACTCTGCGGTGCCGTCAGGGGACAGGTCCCTCGCGGTTTTAGTGGGGCAAAACGGGCGCGGCGGCGCCGGTCAGGGCGCCGGTGGCACCCGTCGCGGCCGGTAGCGCGCCCGCGGCGGCCGGCAGCGCGCCGGCGGCAGCGCCCGGCAGGGCACCCGCGGCACCCGGCAGGGCACCCGCGGCTCCCGGAAGGGCACCCGCGGCACCCGGCAACGCACCCGCGGCACCCGCGGCGGCACCCGGCAGGGCACCCGCGGCGCCCGGCAACGCGGCCGCCGCACCCGGCAGCGCGGCCGCGGCGCCCGGCAGGGCCTTGGCTGCACCCGGCAGCGCACCCGCGGCGGCCGGCAACGCGGCACCCGGCGCGGCGCCCGCGGCGCTCTGCTGGATGCCCTGCGTGATGGCCGGCATCGCCAAGCCCTTGAGCAGGTCGATGGCCTGGTTGAGGCCCAGCTGGTTGGCGGCCTGCATCAGGTCGTTCATCAGGCCGCCGCCGCCACCGGTGGAGGTACCGCCGGTGCCACCGGACGCGATCGGCGAACCGCCACCCAGCGTCGACGGGTCACCCAGGATCGGGTAGGTGCCGCCGGCACCCGGGTCCAATCCGGCCGTCGAGTCGATCGGCACCTCGCTGGGCGACAGGCCAGGAGTCGCCGCCCCGGGTGTGAGTCCGGCCGGGCTGGTCAGCCCCGGGTTGGCGAGCGCGGGGTTGAGCCCGGCGGCAGGCGTCGTCGGCACCGTGCCCGGCGTGGTGACCCCGGGCGTGCCCGGCGTCGTGGGCGGCAGGCCCGGGTTCGCCAAAGCGGGACTGGTCAGGCCCGGGCTAGTCAGCCCCGGGCTGGTCAAGCCCGGACTGGTCAGCCCCGGGCTGGTCAAGCCTGGGCTCGTGAGCCCCGGGCTCGTCAGGCCTGGGCTGGTCAGGCCTGGGCTGGTCAGGCCCGGACTGGTCAGACCCGATGTGGCGGCACTCGTCCCGCTGAGAGCGGGCACCGGCGGCAGGTTGATCCCGAACTGCGACAGGCCCTGCGAGAGCGCGCCCATCAGCTCGCCGGGCAGGTCGGACATCACCGCGGCCTGCTTGAACTCGTGGTGCTCGGCCGGCTTGCTGCCGGCGGTCGATTCGTAGACCAGGAAGTATGCGCAAGGACTCGCCACTGCCACAGCGGCGACCGCGCTCATGGCTGTCGAAAGCTTGCGTCGGCGTCGATTCGGCACGGAAGTCTCCTCGTATCTGGACAACTATTCGAACTGCTTGTTGTGTCGGCGTGCCCTGCCCGTCCTATCCGGCGTGAGCACACAGACTTGATGGTACGAGTGAGATTGCTGTGACTAGAGTGCTGATATTGAATCGTGAGGTAATTGGGACTCCGACTGTGACCGCCGATTCCGCCCGCGCCGAAGCGGGCGTTACCTGGACCAACCCCGACGCCGTGGCCTCGCCAAATGGGTTAGGGCCGCGCGGTCGGATACCCTAAGCAACCGATGACAGCTCGTTACGACCTCCTCGTCGTCGGCTCCGGTTTCTTCGGCCTGACCATTGCCGAGCGCGCCGCCACCCAACTCGGGAAGCGCGTGCTCGTCCTCGACCGGCGCCCGCACCTGGGCGGCAATGCGTACTCCGAGGCCGAACCCCAGACCGGCATCGAGGTGCACAAGTACGGCGCCCACCTGTTCCACACCTCTAATAAGAGGGTCTGGGATTACGTGCGCCAGTTCACCGACTTCACCGACTACCGCCACCGGGTGTTCGCGATGCACAACGGGCAGGCCTACCAGTTCCCCATGGGGCTGGGCCTGGTGTCGCAGTTCTTCGGCCGGTACTTCACCCCGGACGAGGCGCGGCGGCTGATCGCCGAGCAGGCCGCCGAGATCAACACCGCGGACGCGCAAAACCTGGAGGAGAAGGCGATCTCGCTGATCGGCCGGCCCCTTTACGAGGCGTTCGTCAAGGGCTACACGGCCAAGCAGTGGCAGACCGACCCCGCCACGCTCCCGGCGGCCGTCATCAATCGGCTGCCGGTGCGCTACACGTTCGACAACCGCTACTTCAGCGACACCTACGAAGGGCTGCCGGTCGACGGCTACACGGCGTGGCTGCGGCGGATGGCCGACGACGACCGCATCGAGGTCAGGCTGAACACCGACTGGTTCGACGTGCGCGACCAGCTGCGCGCGGAGTCGCCGGACGCCCCCGTCGTGTACACGGGGCCGCTGGACCGCTACTTCGACTACGCCGAGGGCCGCCTCGGCTGGCGCACACTGGACTTCGAGGTGGAAGTGCTGCCGATCGGTGATTTCCAGGGGACGCCGGTGATGAACTACAACGATCCCGACGTGCCCTACACCCGCATCCACGAGTTCCGCCACTTCCACACCGAGCGCGACTACCCGACCGACAAGACGGTCATCATGCGCGAGTACTCCCGCTTCGCCGAAGACGACGACGAGCCCTACTACCCGATCAACACCGAAGCCGACCGCGCCCTGTTGGCCGCTTACCGAGAACGGGCGAAGGCCGAGACCGCGTCTTCGAAGGTCCTGTTCGGCGGCCGGCTGGGCACCTACCAATACCTGGATATGCACATGGCCATTGCCAGCGCGCTGAGCATGTACGACAACACCCTGGCGCCGCACCTGCGTGACGGCGCACCACTCATGCAAGACGAAGGGGCGAACGCATGAGCGCGGTCAGCCTGCTGTCGCGAATCATCTTGCCGCGTCCGGGCGAACCCCTCGACGTGCGCAAGCTTTACCTCGAGGAGTCGACCACCAACGCGCGGCGCGCGCACGCGACGAGTCGCACCTCGCTGGAGATCGGCAAAGAGTCCGAGGTGTCGTTCGCGACGTACTTCAACGCGTTCCCGGCCAGCTACTGGCGCCGCTGGTCGATCTGCGCGTCGGTGGTGTTGCGGGTCGAGCTGACCGGGACCGGACGCGTCGACGTGTACCGGACCAAGGCCACCGGAGTGCGGATCTCGGTGGAGGGCCGCCAATTCGTCGGTACCGACGATCAGCCCGCCGTCGTCGAGATCGAGGTTCCCCTCAAGCCGTTCGAGGACGGCGGCTGGATCTGGTTCGACATCACCACCGACACGGTGGTCAGCCTGCTCAACGGCGGCTGGTACGCGACCGAGCCCGCTCCGGGCACGGCCAACGTCGCCGTCGGCATCCCCACGTTCAACCGTCCCGCCGACTGCGTCAACGCGCTGGCCGACCTCACCGCGGATCCGTTGGTGGACAAGGTGATCGGCGCGGTCATCGTGCCGGATCAGGGCGTGCGCAAGGTGCGCGACCACCCGGACTTCGCGGCCGCGGCCGCCGGCCTGGGCGATCGGCTGTCCATCCACGACCAGCCGAACCTCGGCGGTTCCGGGGGCTACAGCCGGGTGATGTACGAGGCGCTGAAAAACACCGACTGCCAACAGATCCTGTTCATGGACGACGACATCCGCATCGAGCCGGACACGATCCTGCGGGTGCTGGCGCTCAACCGCTTCGCCAAGACGCCGATGCTGATCGGCGGTCAGATGCTCAACCTGCAGGAGCCGTCGCACCTGCACATCATGGGCGAGGTCGTCAACCAGTCGAACTTCATGTGGACCGCCGCGCCGCACGCCGAGTACGACCACGACTTCGCCGAATTCCCGTTGAACGACAACAACGATCGGAGCGCGCTGCTGCACCGGCGCATCGACGTCGACTTCAACGGCTGGTGGACGTGCATGATCCCGCGCCAGGTCGCCGAGGAGCTGGGCCAGCCGGTGCCGTTGTTCATCAAATGGGACGACGCGGAATATGGTCTGCGCGCCGGCGAGCACGGCTATCCGACGGTCACCCTGCCCGGGGCCGCGATCTGGCACATGGCCTGGAGCGACAAGGACGACGCCATCGACTGGCAGGCCTATTTCCACCTGCGCAACCGGTTGGTGGTCGCGGCGCTGCACTGGGACGGCGACATCACAGGATTGGTCCGCAGCCACCTCAAGGCGACGCTGAAACACCTTGCGTGCCTTGAATACTCGACCGTCGCGATCCAGAACAGGGCGATCGACGACTTCCTGGCCGGTCCCGAGCACATCTTCTCGATCCTGGAATCGGCGCTGCCGGAAGTGCACCGCATCCGCAAGCAGTACCCGGACGCGGTCGTGCTGCCGGCCGCGAGCGAACTGCCGTCGCCGCAGAACAAGACCAAGGCGATGAAGCCGCCGGTGAACCCCGTCTCCATCGGCTACCGGCTGGCGCGCGGGATATTGCACAACATGACCGCGGCCGACCCGGACGCCCACACGCGTCCGGAGTACAACGTGCCGACCCAGGACGCGCGCTGGTTCCGGCTGTGCACGGTCGACGGCGTGACCGTCACGACCGCCGACGGCTGCGGCGTGGTCTACCGCCAGCGCGACCGGCGAAAGATGATGTCGCTGTTGGCCAAATCGCTGCGCCGTCAGCGCCGGCTGCTGGGCCGGTTCGACGAGATGCGCCGGGTCTACCGGGACGCGCTCCCCGCGCTGTCCAGCAAGCAGAAGTGGGAGACGGTGTTGTTGCCAGCCGGCGAACCCCAGCATGGTTGAAACGGCCGCCCCGCGCGGTGAGGTGGCGGCGCTGGTGGCCGTCCAGTCGGCGCTGGCCGATCGGCCCGGCGCGTTGGGTGCGGCCCGGGGGCTGTCCCACTTCGGGGAACACAGCATCGGCTGGCTGGTCGTGGCGCTGCTCGGCGCGGTGCTGATGCCGAGCCGTCGCCGCGAGTGGCTGGTGGCCGGGGCCGGCGCGTTCGTCGCGCACGCCGCCGCCGTGCTGGTCAAGCGCCTGGTGCGGCGCAAGCGGCCCCACCACCCGGCCGTCGCGGTGAACGTCGGCACGCCAAGCCAACTGAGCTTTCCCTCCGCGCATGCCACCTCGACCACCGCCGCCGCGATCCTGATGGGTCGCGCAACCGGGCTGCCCTTACCCGTGTTGCTCGTCCCTCCGATGGCGCTGTCGCGGATACTGCTGGGCGTGCACTATCCCAGCGACGTAGCCTTCGGCATCGCCCTCGGCGCCGCCGTGGCGGGGATCGCGGACCGAGCGCGAGAGGCTTTCGGCGAATGAGTGAAGACGTGGTGGTCGGCCCCCCGGCCAACCTGATCGTCGGGGTGGTCAAGGCGATCCGCCCGCGGCAATGGGTGAAGAACGTGCTCGTCCTGGCCGCGCCGCTGAGCGCGGCGGGCCGCGGCCACCGATACGACTACGGCCAGCTGGGAATTCAGGTGGCGGTGGCCTTCGCGGTGTTCAGCCTGGCGGCCTCGGCGGTGTACCTGATCAACGACGTCCGCGACGTCGAGGCCGACCGCGAGCACCCCACCAAACGGTTCCGCCCGATCGCGGCCGGTGTGGTGCCCGAGTGGCTGGCCTACGCCCTGGCCGTGGTGCTCGCGGTGGCGTCGCTCGGCGTGGCGTGGTGGCTGACGCCGAACCTGGCGGTGGTGATGGCGGTCTACATCGCCATGCAGCTGGGCTATTGCTTCGGCCTCAAGCACCAGGCCGTGATGGACATCTGCATCGTGTCGTCGGCGTACCTGCTGCGGGCCATCGCCGGGGGCGCGGCCACCGATACCCGGCTGTCGCAATGGTTCTTACTCATGGCGGCCTTCGCGTCGCTGTTCATGGTGGCCGGCAAGCGCTACGCCGAACTGCAACTGGCCGAGCGCACCGGCGCAGCGATCCGCAAGGCGCTGGAGAGCTACACCAGCACGTACCTGCGATTCGTCTGGACGATGTCGGCCACCGCGGTGGTGTTGTGCTACGGGCTGTGGGCGTTCGAGCGCGAACACGGCGAGGCGGGCTGGTTCGTGGTGTCCATGGTCCCGTTCACGATCGCGATCCTGCGCTACGCGGTCGACGTCGACGGTGGGCTGGCCGGGGAGCCCGAAGACATTGCGTTGCGTGACCGGGTGCTGCAGTTGTTGGCGCTGGCGTGGATCGCAACGGTTGGGGCCGCCGTTGCCTTCGGCTAGCCCCCAATTGAAGGCGCTTGGGGTGCTACGCCGGCCGGTGCTCCGGCGGGCCGGCCGGCCTTGGAAGACGGTCAAGTTCCCCTACGTCAACCCGGTGCGGGTCAGCCTGTGGATCAGTGTGGCGGTGGTGGCCGTCCTGTTCGGGTGGGGCGCGTGGCAGCGGCGCTGGATCGCCGACGACGGGCTCATCGTGCTGCGCACGGTGCGCAACTTGCTGGCCGGCAACGGCCCGGTTTTCAACCAGGGTGAGCGCGTCGAGGCGAACACCTCCACGGCGTGGACCTACCTGATGTATCTGGGCAGCTGGGTCGGTGGGCCGGTGCGCATGGAGTACGTGGCATTGGCGCTGGCCCTGACGCTTTCGGTGCTGGGCGTTGCTCTGCTGATGCTGGGCGCGGGCCGGTTGTACGCGCCCAGCCTGCGCGGCCGCCGGGCGATCCTGCTGCCCGCCGGGGCGCTGGTCTACGTCGCGCTGCCGCCGGCGCGTGACTTCGCCACGTCGGGTCTGGAGAGCGGCCTGACGCTGGCCTACCTCGGGCTGCTGTGGTGGATGATGGTGTGCTGGGCGCAGCCGGTGCGGGGGCGTCCGGCTGGCCCGGTCTTCATCGGCGCGCTGGCCTTCGTCGCCGGGTTCAGCGTTCTCGTCCGACCGGAGCTGGCGCTGATGGGCGGGCTGGCGCTGATCATGATGCTGGTCGCCGCCCCCGGGTGGCGGCGCCGGGTGCTGATCGTGGTGGCCGGCGGACTGCTGCCGGTCGGCTACCAAATCTTCCGGATGGGCTACTACGGCCTGCTGGTGCCCGGGACGGCGCTGGCCAAGGACGCGGCCGGCGACAAGTGGTCCCAGGGCATGATCTACCTCTCGAACTTCAACGCGCCCTACGCGGTGTGGGTGCCGGTGGTGCTGCTGGTGCCGCTGGGCGTGCTGTTGGTGATCGCCCGGCGACGCCCGTCATTCCTGCGCCCCGCGCTGTCGCCGGATTACGGACGCCTGGCGCGGGCGGTGCAGAGCCCGTCGGCGGTGGTCGCGTTCGTCCTCGTCAGCGGCCTGCTGCAGGGGCTTTATTGGATCCGTCAGGGCGGCGATTTTATGCACGCGAGGGTGTTGCTGGCACCGCTATTTTGTTTGCTGGCGCCGGTGGCGGTCGTGCCGCTCGCCCTGCCCGACGGCCAGGACTATTCGCGGGAGACGGGCTATTGGGCCGCCGGCGCCGCCGCCGCGCTGTGGCTGGGCGTGGCGGGCTGGTCGCTGTGGGCAGCAAACTCACCCGGGATGGGCGACGACGCCACGCACGTCACCTACTCGGGAATCGTCGACGAGCGCCGCTTCTACGCCCAGGCCACCGGGCACGCGCACCCGCTGACGGCCGCCGACTACCTGGACTACCCGAGGATGGCGGCCGTGCTGACCGCGCTGGACAACACCCCGGAGGGGGCGTTGCTGCTGCCGTCGGGCAACTACACCCAATGGGACCTGGTGCCGATGCTGCCGCCCGCGCCCGGGGACACCAAGGCGCCGCAAAAGCCGCAGCACGCGGTGTTTTTCACCAACCTGGGCATGCTCGGGATGAACGTGGGCCTCGATGTCAGGGTGATCGACCAGATCGGTCTGGCAAACCCACTGGCCCAGCACACCGAGCGGCTGAAGCATGGCCGGATCGGGCACGACAAGAACCTCTTCCCGGACTGGGTGATCGCCGACGGCCCCTGGGTCAAGGTATATCCGGGCATTCCCGGCTATTTGGACGTGAACTGGGTTGCTCAGGCCGTCGCTGCCCTGAAGTGTCCCGAGACCGACGCGGTGCTCAGCTCGGTCCGCGCCCCAATGACCTTGCACCGCTTCGTCTCCAACGTCGTGCACTCCTTCGCGTTCACCAAGTACCGAATCGATCGCGTTCCGCTGTACGAACTCGCGCGCTGCGGGCTGCCGGTGCCGGAGGCGATTCCACCGCCTCCGCGTGAGTAGGGGCGCCCGTCCGAAATTTTTTTCGTCGGGTGCCGAATTCGGTTCCGCAGGCGCGTCCCCAGACATTGCCAGCAATCTCACATCTGTGCTCTCACCAGTGTGCACCGGGGGCCAAGCACATGCGGAAACGCGATTCTCCGCGTCGGCGTCCGGCCCGAAAATCGTTGGGTGGTAGCGCCAAATCGCGGTTTGCCCGGGCCGCTCGATGAGAGGGGACACCCGAAGGTGTGGTTGACTACACGAGCACTGCTGCGCGCGACGCATGCAGTCGGACCCAATTCGGGGATGCGTCCAATCGGAGAAATGCGCCGAAAGGCCGAAAAGAAGGATGAGGAAGCAAGGATGACGCTTGTCGACAGGTTTCGCGGCGCCGTGGCGGGTATGCCACGACGGCTCGTGGTGGGGGCCGTTGGCGCGGCCCTGCTCTCGGGTCTGATTGGCGCCGTGGGGGGCTCGGCGACCGCCGGGGCGTTCTCGCGCCCGGGTCTGCCGGTGGAGTACCTGCAGGTTCCCTCGGCCGCAATGGGCCGCGACATCAAGATTCAGTTCCAGAGCGGCGGCGCCAACGCGCCCGCGCTCTACCTGCTCGACGGCATGCGCGCGCAGGACGACTACAACGGCTGGGACATCAACACCCCCGCGTTCGAGTGGTACAACCAGTCGGGCATCGCCGTTGTCATGCCGGTCGGCGGGCAGTCCAGCTTCTACTCCGACTGGTACAAGCCCGCCTGCGGTAAGGCCGGCTGCACCACCTACAAGTGGGAAACCTTCCTGACCAGCGAGCTGCCCGCGTACCTGCAGGCCAACAAGCAGGTCAAGCCGACCGGCAGCGCCGCCGTCGGTCTGTCGATGGCCGGTTCGTCGGCGCTGATCCTGGCCGCCTACCACCCGAACCAGTTCGTCTACGCCGGCTCGCTGTCGGCGCTGCTGGACCCCTCGCAGGGCATGGGGCCGTCGCTGATCGGCCTGGCCATGGGCGACGCCGGTGGCTACAAGAAGGACGACATGTGGGGGCCGTCGAGCGACCCGGCCTGGCAGCGCAACGACCCGTCGCTGCAGGTGGCCAAGCTCGTGGGCAACAACACCCGCATCTGGATCTACTGCGGTAACGGCAAGCCGTCCGACCTCGGTGGCGACAACCTGCCCGCCAAGTTCCTCGAGGGCTTCGTGCGGACCAGCAACCTGAAGTTCCAGGACGCCTACAACCAGGCCGGTGGCCACAACGCGGTGTTCAACTTCGACGCCAACGGCACGCACGACTGGCCGTACTGGGGCTCGCAGCTGCAGGCGATGAAGCCGGACCTGCAGTCCACGCTGGGCGCGACGCCCGGCGCCGGCCCGGCTACCGCCGCGGCCGCCGGCAACCAGGGCACCGGCACCTAAGATATCGCACCCCTACTGACGGCGGCTATCCCACGGTAGCGCCGCCGTTGGTTTATCGGCGCCCGGGTGTGGTCTATTTCACTACCCGCGGGACGGGACGCTTGCGTCGCTGGCTAATGTGCAGACAGCGACTAGACGATGGAGGGTGGACATGAGGGTCGTGCGGGGTCTGTCAACGTTGCTGTTCGGCGTGGTTCTGGCCTTGGGGATGACGGGCCCCGTCGGGACGGCCCGCGCGGCGGGCTACGAAACCTTGATGGTTCCATCGGCGGCGATGGGCCGTGACATTCCGGTGGCCTTCCTGGGCGGCGGTCCGCACATGGTGGTGCTGCTGGATGCGTTCGACGCCGCGCCCGACGTCAGCAACTGGGTCACCGCGGGCAACGCGATGAACACGCTGGCCGGCAAGGGCATCTCGGTCGCGGCGCCCGCCGGCGGCGCCTACAGCATGTACACCAACTGGGAGAACGACGGCAGCAAGCAGTGGGACACCTTCCTGTCCAGCGAGCTCCCCAACTGGCTGGCCGCCAACAAGGGCCTGGCGCCCGGCGGCCACGCCGCCGTCGGCGCCTCCCAGGGCGGCTACGCCGCGATGGCGCTGGCCGCCTTCCACCCCGACCGCTACGGCTTCGCCGGCTCGCTGTCCGGCTTCCTGTACCCGTCGAACACCACGACGAACGGTTCGATCCTCGCCGGCCTGCAGCAATTCGGCGGCGTCGACGGCAACGGCATGTGGGGCGCCCCGCAGCTGGGCCGCTGGAAGTGGCACGACCCGTACGTGCACTCCTCACTGCTGGCGCAGAACAACACGCGCGTGTGGGTTTGGAGCCCCACCACCGACGCCGCCAGCGATCCCGCCGCCATGATCGGGCAGGCCGGAGAGGCGATGGGCAACAGCCGGATGTTCTACCAGCAGTACCGCAGCACCGGCGGGCACAACGGCCACTTCGACTTCCCGGGCGGCGGCGACAACGGCTGGGGCTCGTGGTCGGGCCAGCTGGGCGCCATGTCGGGCGACATTGTCGGAGCGATCCGCTAGGACGGCGCCGCCGCGAGGCCCGGGGCTGCGCCCCGAAACGCCGGTACCGTGTAGGAAAGTGCAGCAGGGGGCGGGACGTCCGCTTGCCTGGAACCGAGCTGCGATCGACCGACTCTGCTAGCAGGAGAACATGACGACGAGCGCGCGGCGCAAGCGCCACCGGACCCTCGCCTGGATCGCCGCCCTGGCCGTGGCGGGCGTCGTGCTGCTGGTCGTCGTCGCCGTCATCATGCTGCTGCGCAACCCCGAATCCCCGCCGAGCGCGGTGCCCCCCGGCGTCCTGCCGCCGACCTCCACGACGACCCATCCGCACAAGCCGCGGCCGGCGTCCCAGGATGCCTCGTGCCCCGACGTGCAACTGATCAACGTTCCGGGCACCTGGGAGTCCGCCCCGCAGGACGACCCGCTCAACCCGGCGCAGTTCCCGAATGCGTTGCTGCACAAGGTGACCATCGATCTCTCCCAGCAGTTCCCGTCCTCGCGGGTGCAGAGCTTCACCACCCCCTACACGGCGCAGTTCCACAATCCGCTGAGCGGCGACACGCAGATGTCCTACAACGAGAGCCGGGCGGAAGGCACCCGCGCGACCGTGCAGGCGTTGACCGACATGAACAACAAGTGCCCGCTGACCAGTTACGTGCTGATGGGCTTCTCCCAGGGCGCGGTGATCATCGGCGACATCGCCAGCGATATCGGCAACGGCCGCGGACCCGTCGACGACGACCTGGTGCTCGGCGTGACGTTGATCGCCGACGGCCGCCGCCAGGACGGCGTGGGCAACGACGTCGGGCCCAACCCGCCGGGCGAGGGCGCCGAGATCACGCTGCACGAGGTGCCGGTGCTGTCCGGGCTGGGCCTGACCATGACGGGCGCGCGGCCGGGCGGCTTCGGCGCCCTGAACAGCAAGACGAACGAGATCTGCGCGCCGGGCGATCTCATCTGCGCCGCGCCGAACGAAGCGTTCAGCGTCGCCAAGCTGCCCGACACCTTGAACACCCTGGCCGGGGGCGCCGGGCAGCCGGTCCACGCGCTGTATGCCACGACACAGTTCTGGAATCTCGACGGGGCGCCGGCGACCGATTGGACGCTGAACTGGGCCCGAGGGCTGATCGAGAACGCGCCGCGTCCCAAACATGGGTGACGCCGGCGGCGGACATGCCGCGACGTAGGCGAATCCGTGACGCGATCGGCGGTACCTTGTGATTTGGTCTGCCGCGAGGCGGCCCTTAACATTAAGAGAAATTTAAGAGCAACCAGGACTTCGTTGCGGCCCCGATCGGGGCCGAGCTGGCTGGGACACGCACGGACCGGCGCTGCCAGGCGTGCATAGGCGGCTCGTGTATAGAGGACCCGTCGGCGAAGCCGACCGGACATGGTTGTGACAGGAGAGGGCGGCATGGCGTACCACAACCCGTTCATCGTGAATGGAAAGATCAGGTTCCCTGACAACACGGACCTGGTTCGTCACGTTGAAAAGTGGGCGAAGGTTCGCGGCGACAAGCTCGCCTACCGATTCCTGGACTTCTCCACCGAACGCGACGGTGTGGAGCGCGACATCTCGTGGTCCGACTTCAGCGCGCGCAACCGCGCAGTCGGCGCCCGCCTGCAGCAGGTGACCCAGCCCGGTGACCGCGTCGCCATCCTGTGTCCGCAGAACCTGGATTACCTCATCTCCTTCTTCGGCACCCTGTACTCCGGCAGGATCGCCGTCCCGCTGTTCGACCCCGCCGAGCCCGGACACGTCGGGCGGTTGCATGCGGTGCTCGACGACTGCACCCCGTCGACGATTCTGACCACCACCGAATCCGCCGAAGGCGTCCGCAAGTTCATCCGGGCCCGCGCCGCGAAGGAACGGCCCCGCGTCATCGCCGTCGACGCGGTGCCCAACGAGGTCGCCGCCACCTGGCAGGTGCACGACGTCGACGAGGGCACCACCGCCTACCTGCAGTACACGTCCGGTTCCACCCGGGTGCCGACCGGCGTGCAGATCACCCACCTGAACCTGCCCACCAATGTGCTGCAGGTGCTCGTTGCCCTGGAGGGCACCGAAGGTGACCGGGGGTGCAGCTGGCTGCCGTTCTTCCACGACATGGGCCTGATCACCGCGCTGCTCTCGCCGGTGCTCGGCCACAGCTTCACTTTCATGACGCCGGCCGCCTTCGTGCGCCGGCCCGGCCGCTGGATTCGCGAACTCGCCCGCAAGCCTGGGGAAACCGGCGGCGTCTTCTCCGCCGCGCCAAACTTCGCCTTCGAACACGCCGCGGTGCGCGGCCTGCCCCGCGACGACGAACCACCACTGGACCTGAGCAACGTAAAGGGCATCCTCAACGGCAGCGAGCCGGTGTCGCCGGCCTCGATGCGCAAGTTCTACGAGGCGTTCGCGCCGTACGGCTTGCCGGAGACGGCGATCAAGCCGTCTTACGGGCTGGCCGAGGCGACGCTGTTTGTCTCGACCACCCCCCAGGACGAGGCGCCGACGGTCATTCACGTCGACCGTGACGAGCTGAACAACCAACGGTTCGTCGAGGTGGCGCCCGACTCGCCGAAGGCCGTCGCGCAGGTCTCCGCCGGCAAGGTCGGCGTCGACGAGTGGGCGATCATCGTCGACCCCGACACGGCCAGCGAGCTGCCCGACGGTCAGATCGGCGAGATCTGGTTGCACGGCAACAACCTCGGCGTCGGCTACTGGGGCAAGGAGGCGGAGACCAACGAGACCTTCCGCAACATCTTGAAGTCGCGCATCAGCCAGTCACACGCCGAGGGCGCCGAGGACGACGGGTTTTGGGTCCGCACCGGCGACTACGGCACCTACTTCAACGGCCACCTCTATATAGCGGGCCGCATCAAGGACCTGGTCATCATCGACGGCCGCAACCACTACCCACAAGACCTCGAGTACTCGGCGCAGGAAGCCAGCCGGGCGCTGCGGACCGGCTACGTGGCCGCCTTCTCGGTCCCGGCCAACCAGCTGCCCCAGGAAGTGTTCGACAACCCGCACGCCGGCATCAAGTACGACCCCGAGGACACCTCCGAGCAGCTGGTGATCGTCGCCGAGCGCGCCGCCGGCTCGCACAAGCTGGACTACCAGCCCATCGCCGATGACATCCGGGCGGCCATCGCCGTGCGGCACGGGGTGACCGTCCGCGACTTGCTACTGGTGCAGGCCGGGACCATCCCGCGCACCTCCAGCGGCAAGATCGGGCACCGCGCGTGCCGCGCCGCCTATCTCGACGGAAGCCTGCGCAGCGGCGTCGGTTCCCCGACCGCCTTTGCCGTTACAGACGATTGAACCCAGGAACCATGACTGACATAGACGAATCCCAGGAGAATCTGCCCGCCAAGAAGACCGAGCTTACGGTCCCCGAGATGCGTCAATGGCTGCGCAACTACGTCGCCACGGCCACCGGGCAGTCGCCCGATTCGATCGACGAGTCGGTGCCGATGGTCGAGCTGGGCCTGTCGTCGCGCGACGCAGTGGCGATGGCCGCCGACATCGAGGACATGACCGGCGTCACGCTGTCGGTCGCGGTGGCGTTCCAGCACCCGACCATCGAATCGCTAGCCACCCGGATCATCGCGGGCGAACCCGAACGCGACCTGTCGGGCGACGACGTCGTCGACTGGTCGCGCAACGGCCCGGCCGAGCGCGTCGACATCGCGATCGTGGGCCTGGCCACCCGCCTGCCCGGCGACATGAACAGCCCCGACGAAACCTGGCAGGCGCTGATCGAGGGCCGCGACGCCATCACCGACCTGCCCGAGGGCCGCTGGGAGGAATTCCTGGAGGAGCCGCGGCTGGCCGAGCGGATCGCCAAGGCCCGCACCCGGGGCGGCTACCTGAAGGACATCAAGGGCTTCGACTCCGAGTTCTTCGCGATCGCCAAGACCGAGGCCGACAACATCGACCCCCAGCAGCGGATGGCGCTGGAGCTGACCTGGGAGGCGCTCGAGCACGCGCGCATCCCGGCGTCGAGCCTGCGCGGCGAGGCCGTCGGCGTGTACGTCGGCGTCTCCAACCACGACTACGGCTTCCTGGCCATCTCCGACCCGACCGCCGCGCACCCCTACGCGATCACCGGTAACTCGCCGTCGATCATCGCGAACCGGGTGTCCTACTTCTACGACTTCCGCGGGCCTTCCGTCGCCGTCGACACCGCGTGCTCGAGCTCGCTGGTGGCGATCCACCAGGCCGTCCAGGCGCTGCGCAACGGCGAGGCCGACGTCGCGGTGGCCGGCGGCGTCAACGCGCTGATCACGCCCGCGGTGACGCTGGGCTTCGACGAGATCGGCGCGGTGCTGGCCCCCGACGGCCGAATCAAGTCGTTCTCCTCGGACGCCGACGGCTACACCCGCTCGGAGGGCGCCGGCATGCTGGTGCTCAAGCGGGTCGACGACGCGCGCCGCGACGGCGACCAGATCCTGGCCGTGATCGCCGGCACCGCGGTCAACCACGACGGCCGGTCCAACGGCCTGATCGCGCCCAACCAGGACGCGCAAGCCGACGTGCTGCGCCGGGCCTACAAGGACGCCGGCATCGATCCGCGCACCGTCGACTACATCGAGGCGCACGGCACCGGCACCGTCCTGGGCGACCCCATCGAGGCCGAGGCGCTGGGCCGGGTCATCGGCAGGGGCCGGCCGGCCGACCGTCCGGCGCTGCTGGGCGCGGTGAAAACCAATGTGGGACACATGGAGTCGGCCGCCGGTGCGGCCAGCATGGCCAAGGTGGTGCTGGCGCTGCAGCACGACAAGCTGCCGCCGTCCCTCAACTTCGCGGGCCCCAGCCCGTACATCGACTTCGACGCGATGCGCCTGAAAGTCATTGACAAGGCGACCGATTGGCCGCGCTACGGCGGCTACGCGCTGGCCGGCGTGTCGAGCTTCGGCTTCGGCGGGGCCAACGCGCACGTGGTGGTGCGCGAGGTCCTGCCCCGCGACGTCATCGAAAAGGAGCCGGAACCCCAGGCCGAGGCCAAGGCGGCCACCGAAACGGCCGAAGCGCCCACGTTCGAGGCGCATTCGCTGCGGTTCGACGACTTCGGCAACATCATCCCCGACGCCTCCGCGGCGGTCGAAGAGGAAGAGCCCGACCTTCCGGAGGTCACCGAAGAGGCGCTGAGCCTCAAGGAGGCCGCGCTGGAAGAGCTTGCGGCGCAAGAGCTTGCTGAGGGTCCGTCCAAGCCGGTGGTCCCCTTGGTCGTCTCGGCGTTCCTGACCTCGCGGAAGAAGGCCGCGGCCGCCGAGCTCGCGGACTGGATGGAAAGCCCCGAGGGCCAGGCGTCGTCGCTGGAATCGATCGGGCGGTCGCTGTCGCGCCGCAACCACGGCCGCTCGCGCGCGGTGGTTCTGGCGCACGACCACGAGGAGGCCGTCAAGGGCCTGCGCGCGATCGCCGACGGCAAGCAACGGCCGAACGTGTTCAGCGTCGACGGGCCGGTGAGCGACGGCCCGGTGTGGGTGCTGGCCGGTTTCGGTGCGCAGCACCGCAAGATGGGCAAGAGCCTGTATCTGCGCAACGACGTCTTCGCGCAGTGGATCGAGAAGGTCGACGCGCTGGTCCAGGACGAGCTGGGCTACTCGGTGCTCGAGCTGATCCTGGACGACTCGCAGGACTACGGCATCGAGACCACCCAGGTCACCATCTTCGCGATCCAGATCGCGCTGGGCGAGCTGCTCAAGCATCACGGCGCCAAGCCCGCCGCGGTGGTCGGCCAGTCGCTGGGCGAGGCCGCGTCGGCGTACTTCGCCGGCGGCCTGTCGCTGCGCGACGCCACCCGGGCCATCTGCTCCCGCTCCCACCTGATGGGTGAGGGCGAGGCGATGCTGTTCGGCGAGTACATCCGGCTGATGGCCCTGGTGGAGTACTCCGCCGAGGAGATCAAGACGGTGTTCTCCGACTTCCCCGACCTTGAGGTGTGCGTCTACGCCGCGCCCACCCAGACCGTCATCGGCGGCCCGCCCGAGCAGGTGGACGCGATCATCGCCCGCGCGGAATCCGAGGGCAAGTTCGCCCGCAAGTTCCAGACCAAGGGCGCCAGCCACACCTCGCAGATGGACCCGCTGCTGGGCGAGCTCGCCGCGGAGCTGCAGGGCATCAAGCCGATGAGCCCGACGTGCGGGATCTACTCGACCGTGCACGAGGGCAGCTACATCAAGCCCGGCGCCGAGCCCATCCACGACGTCGACTACTGGAAGAAGGGGCTGCGCCACAGCGTCTACTTCACCCACGGCATCCGCAACGCCGTCGATTCCGGGCACACCACCTTCGTCGAGCTGGCGCCCAACCCGGTGGCGCTGATGCAGGTGGGCCTGACGACGGCGGACGCCGGCCTGCACGACGCCCAGCTGATCCCGACGCTGGCGCGCAAGCAGGACGAGGTCGAGTCGATCGTCTCGACCCTGGCGCAGCTGTACGTCTATGGCCACGACCTGGACCCGCGGACGCTCTTCACCCGCGCCGCTGGGCCCCAGGACTACGCGAACATCCCGCCGACCCGGTTCAAGCGAAAGGAGCACTGGCTGGACGTGCACGTCGCCACCAGCAGCGGCTCGGCGCTCATGCCGGGCAACCACGTCGCGCTGCCGGACGGCCGCCACGTCTGGGAGTACACGCCCCGGGGGCTGACGGACCTGGCGTCGCTGGTGAAAGCCGCTGCGGCCGAGGTCCTTCCGGACGCGCAGCTGACTGCCGCGGAGGAGCGCGCCAAGCCGGGGGAGGGCTCTCGCCTGGTGACCACGCTGACCCGGCATCCCGGTGGCGCGTCGGTCCAGGTGCACGCCCGCATCGACGAGTCGTTCACGCTGGTGTACGACGCGCTGGTGACCCGGGGCGGCACCGAGTCGGTGCTGCCGGTCGCGGTGGGCGTCGGCACCGCGATCGCGGCTGCCGGCAACGGGGCCGTCGCGGAGGCTCCCTCCGAGAGCCCGCAGGAGGAGGCGCTCGGCGACAGCCTGACCAACCGCTACATGCCGGCCGGCTTCACCAAGTGGTCACCGGATTCCGGCGAGACCATCGCCGACCGGCTGGGCGCAATCGTCGGCGCCGCAATGGGTTACGAGCCTGAGGACCTGCCGTGGGAGGTGCCGCTGATCGAGCTGGGCCTCGACTCGCTGATGGCGGTGCGGATCAAGAACCGGGTCGAATACGACTTCGACCTGCCGCCGATCCAGTTGACGGCCGTGCGCGACGCCAACCTCTACGCCGTCGAGAAGCTGATCGAGTACGCGGTCGAGCACCGCGACGAGGTCGAGCAGCTGGCCGAGCACCAGAAGGCGCAGACGGCGGAGGAAATCGCTAGGGAGCAGGCCGAATTGCTCAGCGGCGCCACGCCCACCTCGGTGGCGGCGCCGGCCCCCGACCCGCAAGCGCCGCCGGCGTCGGGCCAGCCGGTCCCGCCGCCGCCGACCGACCCGTCGGGCCCCGCGGCCACCGGAACCAATGGCGCACAGCCGAATCTGGCCGGCGCGGCCGAGGCGCTCAACTCCGAGGCGGTCGCCAAGGCGCTCAACTCCGACGTGCCCCCGCGCGACGCGGCCGAGCGCGTCGCCTTCGCCACGTGGGCGATCGTGACGGGCAAGTCGCCGGGCGGCATCTTCAACCCGCTGCCTAAGCTGGACGCCGACGCCGCCGCCAAGATGGCGCAACGGCTTTCGGAGCGCGCCGAGGGTCCGATCACCGCGGAGGACGTGCTGGCGTCGGAGAACATCGAGGCGCTGGCCGAGAAGGTGCGCGAGCACCTGGAGGCCGGGGTGGTCGATGGTTTTGTGCGCACGCTGCGGGCGCGCGCCGAGGGCAGCACCAAGACACCGGTGTTCGTGTTCCACCCGGCCGGTGGCTCGACGGTGGTCTACGAGCCGCTGCTCAACCGCCTGCCGACGGACACGCCGATGTACGGCCTCGAGCGCGTCGAGGGCACGATCGAAGAGCGTGCGGCGCAATACGTTCCGAAGCTCATCGAGATGCAGGGCGACGGGCCCTATATTCTGGCGGGCTGGTCGCTCGGCGGCGTGCTGGCCTATGCGTGCGCGATCGGGCTCAAGCGGCTGGGCAAGGACGTCGAGTGGGTCGGGTTGATCGACGCGGTGCGCGCGGGCGAGGAGGTTCCGCAGACCAAGGAGGAGATCCGCAAGCGCTGGGACCGCTACGCCCGGTTCGCCGAGAAGACGTTCAACGTCACCGTCCCGGAGATCCCCTACGAGCACCTCGAGCAGCTCGACGACGAGGGCCAGATCCGGTTCGTGCTGGAGGCGGTGAGCCAGAGCGGGGTGCAGATCCCGGCCGGGATCATCGAGCACCAGCGCACGTCGTACCTGGACAACCGGGCCATCGACACCGCCCAGATCCAGCCGTACGACGGGCACGTCACGCTCTACATGGCCGATCGCTACCATGACGACGCGATCATGTTCGAGCCGCGCTACGCCACCCGCAAGCCCGACGGTGGCTGGGGCGAGTACGTGTCCGACCTCGAGATCGTGCCGATCGGTGGCGAGCACATCCAGGCCATCGACGAGCCGATCATCGCCAAGGTCGGCGCGCACATGACCCAGGCGCTGAACAAGATCGATGCCGAACGGCAGCAGGACAAGTCCGAACAGGTTAGGTAGGCAAGTAGTGACGGAGACCGTGCCAGCTCCAGCGCCCGTTCAGCACACCACCGCGGAGAAGTTGGCCGAGCTGCACGCTCGCCTCGAGCTGGCCAAGGAGCCCGGCGGCGAGAAGGCCGCCGCCAAGCGCGACAAGAAGGGCATCCCGAGCGCCCGCGCCCGGGTGCACGCGCTGGTCGATCCCGGCACGTTCTTCGAAGTCGGGGCGCTGGCCAAGACCCCGAACGACCCGAACGCGCTCTACGGCGACGGGTGCGTCACCGGCCACGCCATGATCGACGGCCGCCCGGTCGGGGTGTTCTCCCACGACCAGACGGTGTTCCAGGGCACCGTCGGCGAGATGTTCGGCCGCAAGGTGGCCCGGCTGATGGAATGGTGCGCGATGGTCGGGTGCCCGATCATCGGTATCCAGGACTCCGGCGGCGCCCGCATCCAGGACGCGGTCACGTCGCTGGCGTGGTACGCCGAGCTCGGCCGACGCCACGAAGCGCTGTCCGGCCTGGTGCCCCAGATCTCCCTCATCTTCGGCAAATGCGCTGGGGGAGCGGTGTATTCGCCGATCCAGGACGACCTGCTCGTCTCGGTGCGTGACCAGGGCTACTTCTTCGTGACCGGGCCCGACGTGATTCGGGAGGTCACCGGCGAGGACGTCACCCTCGACGAGCTCGGCGGCTCCGACGCGCAGGCCCGCTACGGCAACATCCACCAGGTCGTCGACTCCGAGGCCGAGGCGTTCCAGTACGTGCGCGACTTCCTGTCGTTCCTGCCGTCGAACTGCTTCGACAAGCCGCCGGTCGTCAACCCCGGGCTGGAGCCGGAGATCACGCCGACCGATCTGGAGCTCGACTCAATCGTGCCGGACTCCGACAATGCCGCCTATGACATGCACGAGATCCTGCTGCGCATCTTCGACGACGGCGACTTCCTCGAGGTCGCGGCCCAGCACGGGCCGGCCATCATCACCGGCTACGCCCGGGTCGACGGGCGCCCGGTCGGCGTGGTCGCCAACCAGCCCGTGTACCTGGCCGGGTCGATCGACAACGAGGCCTCCGACAAGGCGGCCCGGTTCATCCGGTTCTGCGACGCGTTCGACATCCCGCTGGTCTTCGTCGTGGACACGCCCGGCTTCCTGCCCGGCGCCGAAGAGGAGAAGCGGGGCATCATCAAGCGCGGCGGCCGGTTCCTCTACTCGGTGGTCGAGGCCGACGTGCCGAAGGTGACGATCACGATCCGCAAGTCCTACGGCGGCGCGTACGCCGTGATGGGCTCCCGGCAGCTGACCGCCGACTTCAACTTCGCCTGGCCGACCGCGCGCATCGCGGTGATCGGCGCCGAGGGCGCCGCCCAGCTGCTGATGAAGCGGTTCCCCGACCCGACGACGCCCGAGGCGCAGCAGATCAAGAAGGACTTCATCGAGGGCTACAACCTCAACATGGCGATCCCGTGGACCGCCGCCGAGCGGGGCTTCATCGACGCGGTCATCGACCCACACCAGACCCGGCTGCTGCTGCGCAAGTCGATGCACCTGCTGCGCGACAAGCAGCTGTGGTTCCGCGTCGCGCGCAAGCACGGCCTGATTCCGGTCTAGTTTTCACCGCGAGCAGACGCAGAATCGCGCTTTTCATCGTGCATTCGTGCGATTCTGCGTCTGCTCGCGAGTGACTAGAGCGCCAGGGCGCCGTCCGCCAACTCGTCGAATCGCTCGAGCGCCTCGTCGGATTCGTCCTCGATCCCGCGCAGCGGACCGCGATCGGCGAGGTAGCGCCGCGCATACAGCCGGGCGACGAGCGCCTTGCGGTCATCGCCCCGGGTGTCGCGCTCCCAGGCGGCCTGCTCGGTGAGCAGCGCCCCCGCGTACACGTCACTCATGAATTGGGCCAGCGGGAACAGCCGCGCCTCGGCGACCTCCCTGTCGAGCTTGCTCCAGGCCGTGATCGCGGCGTCGAGGTCCTCGATGCGCCCGGCCACCAAGCGGGTGGTCTCGTCATCGTCGGAAACCGACACGGCGTCGCGCAGCCGCGCCAGCAGCGTCTCGTGCGCGCGGGACTGCTCGATGCCGCGCCGGACGTCGAGGCACAGGATGTTGTCGGGGCCCTCCCAGATCGTGTTGACCTGCGCGTCGCGCAGAAGACGGGCCACGGGCCACGTCTCGATATAGCCGTTGCCGCCGTGGATTTCGATCGCGTCGGACGCCGCGGTGATGCCGAGCCGGCAGACCTTGAGCTTGGTGACGGGCACGGCGATGCGCTGGCGCATGGCGCGGGGCTGGCGATGGTTGGTGGCGCCGGTGCCGTCGAAGACGAGCGCGAGCGCCGCCTCGACGTCGACGATCATCTCGGCGAGCTTGCGCCGCATCAACGGCTTGTCGATGAGCGCCCCGCCGAACGCGTGCCGCTGCCGGGCGTAACACAGCGATTCCACCAGGGCGCGACGGGCGTTCGCGAGCCCGAACAGCGCGATGCCCAGGCGCGCGGCGTTGGTCAGCTCCATCATGCGGCCCAGCCCCTTGCCGTCGGACGGCCCCGCGTCCGAGCTCGGTTCGTCGGACAGGAGGAATGCCTCGGCGTCGACGAACTCGACCTCGCCGGAGGCCACCGAGCGGGTGCCGAGCTTGTCCTTGAGCCGGCGCACCCGCACCCCGTTTCGCGAACCGTCGCGGCGGTGGCGCAGCACGAGGAAATTCGCGACGCCGCGCGAGGAGTCCGGGGCGCCTTCCGGTTTGGCCAGCACGACGAACGCCTCGCCCGCGCAATTGGACGCGAACCACTTGAGCCCGTTGAGAATCCATGCGTCACCGGCGCGCTGAGCCGTCGTCTCCAGCGCGCCCAGGTCCGAGCCGCCGGTGCGTTCGGTCAGCAACTGCGCCGTCTCCCCGGCCCACTCACCGGAGGCGAACTTGGCCAGCACGTGCTCGCGGACATCGGCCGGCGCGTAGGCGGCCACCAGCGACTGCACCATGCCGCCGCCGGTGCCCAGCGCGCAGCCCATCCCGATGTCGGCCTGGTTGAGCAGGTAGTTGGACGCGAACAGGGGCAGGCCCGAACTCACCTTCGCGGCCCGCGCGTCGCCGCGCAGGGCCTGCTGGGCGTCCAGCACCGCGCGCTTGGAGTGCGTGAACGACGCCGGCATGACGACCCGGCTGACGTCGTGTCCCCACCGGTCGTAGCGCTCCAGCCGCGGCGGGTTGCGGTCGGTCTCCTCGGCCCACCGCGCCACCGGGCCGCCCATCAGTTCGCCCATGCCCGCCAAATGGGGCTCCACCACGGCCAATTCGTCGGGCCGCAGGTAGTAGGCCATCGTGGACTGCAGGGTGGGATCGGTGCGGTACCAATTCAGGCCCACGGCGCCGCGGTAGTCCTCGGTCCGGTAGCGCCGCGACTTTTCCTCGGTGGAGAAGGGCAGCCGGTCCACGCCCTCTGACCCGTATTGCGGGTCGTCTTCGCTCATGACGCGACGGTATTACCCTGGCGGCGGTCCCGCCACGAAAATCAGGCGGAAATTGCCGAGCCGGATCTCGTCGCCGTTGGTCAGCACCGCCGTCTCGACGGGCTTGCGGTTGAGGTAGGTCTTGTTCAGGCTGCCCAGGTCGACGACGTGGAATTTGCCGTGTTCCCTTCGGAATTCGGCGTGCCGTCGGCTGACGGTGATGTCGTCGAGGAAGATGTCGCTGGCGGGATGCCGGCCGGCGGACAGCACCGCCCGATCCAGCTGGTACTGCGATCCGGCGTTGGGACCCCGCTTGACGATGAGCATGCCCACGCCGGTCTGCAGCGTCTGCATCTCCTCCACCACCGCATCGGCGACCGCGTCGAACTCGTCGGTACGCAGCGCCGAGGGGAGATGGCCCGTCGTTTCGTCGCGGGCGGGCGCGGGCTTGGTCACGCGGCGCGCCGAAGGTCCGGGCTGGGCTGCGCCGCTTGTGTTTTCGGCTGGTGGGGGGCCGGGGCCCAGCCGGCGTAGGTCAGATACAGCCCGACCAGTCCGAACACCACGCAGGCCGCCACCCACCAGCCTTGCGCGCCGATCATGCCATTGGCCATCGACACGAATGCCTGGGGAAACGCGAACAAGAGCAGCCCGCGCAGCGTGATCAGCCACCCCAGCAGGGAGACGATGATCGCCGCGGCACCGCGCCAATACGGGTGTGCGGCGACGACGAACAGGCCGAACAGCAGGATGAACGCGCCGGTCACCCACGTCCACAGCGAATTCGCCTCGAACTGCGACAGCAGCGTTTGCATGCCGGAGGCCCGGGCCACCGCCGTGGTGTCGGCGATTACCAGGAATGGGCCGAGTGCGCGCGCGAACAGGCGCGTTCGCGCCTGCGACTCTGGCGAAGCATCCACGAGCGTGCCTCCGTTCCCGATTCCTGTATCGGACCATCCGGCCGAGCGCCGAAATAGGGACCGAAGTCCCGTCCGCCCGGGGCGTTCGTCCCCCTTCCCTCCCGGCGGGCGTCGGCGCATGATCGGACGAGTGGTGATCGCAAGCGCGGCGTAGCCGGGCGCAGCGGGTCGCCGCCATCGGACCGGGCGATCAACGATCAAAGGGGTCGATAATGAAAGCCGATGTAGGTGACTGGCTCGTGATCAAGGGCACGACGACCGAGTTGGCGGATCAGCGCGGGGAAATCACGGAGGTGCGCGGCGCCGACGGCGCCCCACCGTACGTGGTGCGCTGGGCGGCCAATGGCCACGTGGCCACCGTCTTCCCGGGCTCCGACGCGCTCGTCGTCAGCGCGGCCGACGAAAAGGCCGGAAAGGCTTAGACCGGCGCCAGGAATTCGGACGTATAGAACTCGGCCGGATTCTGGGAGTTCGGGTTCGCGCGCTCGACAATCACCCAGACGCCCGTCGTGCCCTGCCGGATGCCGTCCGCGACGGTGACCGTCGCGTTGCCGGCGGCGTCGGTATCCATTCCAGTGAAGGCGGTGCCCGGGGCGCCCGGACCGCACGTGGCCGACGACGGACGGGGTTCCTGGATCAGGCCGACGTCGTAATGGGTGCCCGGCGCGTTGGGAATGGTGACATGCACCTGCGCGACCGCCCGCGAACCCGAGGTGCTTATGAGGGCCGAGCCGGTGCCCTCTTCCACCCGGGGGAGCCACGCCGCCGTGGTGATCTGGCTGAAATCGCAGCGCCGCTCAGCGGCATCCAGAGCAACCGTGGTGCCGCCCCCGGCGGCCGCATTGACGATTTCGAATGTCGCGGCCGGGAAAAGCGCCGCGGTGAGTGCGGCGGTACAAATCCCTACGCGTGTCAGCGTGTGCATCGGGTCACCTTTTTACGTTTGTGTTAGTTACCTCACAAGGGGAAATAGGTATTAACCGGCGGTGCGTGGAATTAAACATTCGCGTAGGAATTACTCGGGCGTAAATTTCGCCGCGCTATTCCACGGGCGACAAATTAATGGCGCCCGATAACTCCGCGCAATAACTGTATCCGCGTTTAATTAGGGCTTGATTCGGATCGGTCCCGGCGACCACAACCCGCTGCGGGTCGCGGTGCCCAGTTCCAGCTGCGCGGGATGCGCCTCGGCGATGGTTTCGAATCGGCGCAGCGAGCCCCAGTCGCGGCCCCAGTCCCGGGACAGGTACGTGGACATCACGTGCGCCCGCAGCAGCAGGTCCGTGATCCCCAGCAGGCCGCCGTTGACGCCGTCCTCCCAGGTGTCGGTGTCCTGCTTCTTGGCGTTGTAGTCGGGCGTGATGCGGAACTTCGGGATCTCGGTGACGCCGTCGGCGTGCAGCATCGGGTGCTGGCACGGGAACGCCAACCCGACGGCCCAGTCCATCAGCACCGGCTGCGACGAGCCGACGTACTCCTGCAGCGAACGCAGCTCCGGCACCCGCGGCGGGGTCACCGCGATCCAGTCGTCCGGCGTCAGGGAGAGGTCCTCGGCGACCACCCGGACCGCCACCGCGTCCGCGGCCATCTTGTCGCGCGCGAAGCGCAGGTTGCGCCACGCCTTGGGCTGTTCGCCGTTCAGGTCGTAGGGCACCAGTCGCCCGGACGGCACGATCTCACCGCCCGGGCCGGGCCGGCCGTATTCGAGTTCGACGGTCTGCCCGCTGGTGTGCCCGTGCAGCACGCTGTTGCCGGCGATGGTGCCGGCGGCGGTCACCACCAGCAGGGGATGGCCGTCGTCGGCCTTGGGCAGCTGGTACCACGCCGAGGTGAGCCTGCTCTGCTGTTGGGCGCCGGTGGTGTAGCTGCCGGCCAGCGGAACCTGGTCGGTGTTGAGGCCGTACGGCAGCGGAACCAGGGATCCGTTGATACCCGGCGCCTTCAGCTTGGTCGGCGCGCGCCAGTCGTACGCGTACCAGTCGTAATCGGTGCCCGGCTGCGGCACCGACGTCTCCTGAACCGCCTCGGCGACGGTGTGGTCGGGTACGCCGTTGGGGGAGAACCCCGCCGGGTTGATGCCGCCGAGCGGGCCGAGCGGGCCGTAATCGCCGGGCAGGGGGGCCATGAAGCCGGCGTTGCTGTCCGGTTCGACGAGCACGTCGTCGGCCAGCGCGCAACCGCCGGCGAACTCGCGCAGGTTGTCCCAGCCGTTGGAGTAGGTGGGGTACTGCCGTACGGTTCCCGCGACCATCGAGGCGATGAACACCAGCACCATGAAACCGGCCGCGATCGGCACCGGCGCCGCCGTCACCGCCCGCGCCAGCCGGCCCTCGCCGTGCTCGCGCGACGCGAAATGCAGCCAGAACGCCCAGACCGCCGCGATCGCGAACAGGACGAAAAACACTGTGCTGATGCTGATTCCGGCGAACCTCGGCATGACGTTGTTGAACGGGACGCCGTAGCTGGACACGTACCACCAGCCGTTGGTGGTCGCGAAACACAGCGCCAGCAGGAACAACACCGCGGCCGCGAACGTCATCCGGTTGCGCGACCAGCGCAGCACCTTCGGCGAAACCAGCACCGTGGTCAGCGCCGCCATCGCGGCGCCCACCGCGGCGAACAGCCCGAAGTGGTGCACCCACTTGGTGGGCGTGAACATCAGGAAGAACATGGTGGCGAAGATGACGCCCATCAGCCGCCACGCCGGGCCGCGGGCCACCCCCGGGACTCGCTTGCGGCGCAACATGATGAACAGGGCGGTGAACAGGCACAGCGCGCTGATGAGGAAGCCGAATCGGCGCGACAGCGAGCCGTCGACGGTCGGCAGGATCAGGTAGTAGTAGCGCAGGTTCTCGGTGTACCAGGCCTGGCTGGGGCCGATCGCGGTGCGAATCCTGGTGGCCTCCAACACCGTTGACAGCGTCTGGTCGGCGAACACCACGGTGAGGATCACCGTGCCGGCCGCCAGGATCGGCGCCACCAGGGGCCAGGTGCCGACCAGGCGATGCCTGCGCACCAGGATCCGCAGGATCGGCCGGCCACCGGCGACCAGAGCGGCCACCGCGATCAGGCCGGTGGGCTGCACGCCGAGCGTGAACGCCGCGGTGATCACCGCCAGCGCCGCCGGCGTCAGCCGGGAGGCGCACATCGAGCGCTCGATCAGCACGTAGGTGATCAGCGAACCCAGCGCGATGATCGGCTCGGGGCGCAGGCCGTTGTTGAACGGCATCCACCCGGCCAGCAGCACCATGCCCGCCGCCCAGTTGGCCGCGGTGCTGGACGTCACCGCCGGCCCCAGCCGCGGCAACACCTCACGCGACAGCAGCAGCCAGCAGACCAGCCCGGCGACCAGGTCGGGCAGCCGCATCCACAGGCTGCCGTCGCTCACGTGGGTCATCAGCGCCAGCAGGTTGTAGTACCAGCCGAACGGGTCCTCCGGGCTGCCGAACCAGCGGAAGTAGTTGGACATGTACCCGGCGTGGTCGGCGACACGGGCCATGCCGAGGATGTAGCCGTCGTCCGACGAATTGGCGCCGATCAGATGCCACAGCAGGAAGCCGAATATCACCGTGGCGTCCACGAGCGTGAACTTGCGCCAGCGCGTCGGGATCAACCGGTGCATGCGCCGGCCGTCGAGCTGGTCGAGGCGCCACAGCGCCACCAGCGCGACGATGGTGGACAGGATCGCCAGCACCATCGCGGCCAGCTTCAAAGTCGTTGGCGTGGTGGAGAACCGGGTGTCGATGGTCGCCGAGAACCGCAGGCCGGGGGGCGCCGGGCCGCTCAGATCCGTGAACACCCCGACGATCTGAGGGCGCAGGTTCGGATCGGGGAAGCCGCCGCGCACCGGCTTGCCCGCCGGATCGCTCAGCCCGACGAAGGTGGCGAAGGTCCCGGCCAGCGTGGACGTGATCTCGATCTGCTGGCATTGCGGCGACGCCGCCTGGTCTCGGGGCACGCTGGCGATGACCACGTTGCGGTCGGTGACGTCGACGCGCTTGCTGCTGACGACGACGAACAACGCATTGAGGGCGGCGTCCTTGCCTTTCTTGGGCGCCGTGCTGAGCACCACCCCGCCCTCGGGTGGTAGGTCGCGCACCACCGAGCACGGCACGGTCACCGACACGTCGACCGGCGTCAGCGAGATCAGCGGCGCCGTAACGTTATTCAGCTGGCCGTTTTGCGGCCAGTTCAGCATCGCGGTGGTCTGCACGACGGGCAGCAGCGGTGTGGCGATCGACAGGACGAAACCGATCAGGCCGGCGATGGTCGCGACCCAGCGCGTCGTCCGCACGTCCCGGACGGCGTCCGACGGCGCGGCGGGCGCCTGGCGTGCGTGGTCGGTGACGCTCATGGCAGCGCCCTGATCGGCCCGGACCGGCTCCAGCCGCTCACGGTGGTGACGCCCTGTTCGACGACGGCGACCGGCGCCTGGTCGGCCGGCACCAGCGCGTAATACTTCTCGACCGAGCCCCAGTCGCGATACCAGTCACCGCTCAGGTAGGTGGAGATCGTCGAGGTGCGCAGCATCGCCTGGGTGATCAGGAACGGGCCGCCGGTCTCGCTGGCCTCCCACCCGTTGGACGACGACGCCGTCTGTTTGTGGTCGGGCAGGATGCGGTATCGCGGAAGTTCGGCAACGCCAAGGTGTTCGGAGAACGGCCGCTGGCAGGGGAAGTTGGCGGCGGTCGCGATGTCCATCAGCACCGGGTCCTGCGAGCCGATCAGCTGCTGCATGGTCTGCAGCACCGGGACGCGCGGCGGCGTGAACGCGAACCACTGCTCGGAACTCAGATTCGGGTCGTAGGCGACGATGCGTGCCACGTTAGCCTCCGGCGGCGCCCAGGCCAGCGGGAACCGCAGGTTGCGCCACGCCGGCTCGGGACCGATGTCGATCGGCTGCACCTCGGCGAGCGGCTGGGTACTGCCGTCGGGGCGACTAACTCCCCATTGGAGTTTCAGCGACTGCCCGTAGGTGAAGGTGCCGTCCTCCTTGTAGGACCAGATGGCGCCGGCGGCCGAGACCACCACGAGCGGCCGGTCGCCGGTTCGCGGCGGCAACTGGTACCAGGACGACGTGGCGGTGGCAGCCAGGGAGTTCTCGCCGTAGCTGCCCATGACCGGGGTGCGGGCCGGATCCAGGCCGAACGGCAGCGCCGCGTGCGACCCGTTCATTCCGGCCGGGCCCTTGCCGCCGGCCGTGCCCGCGGAGTCACTCATGGCGGCGTTGGGCTTGTTGGGCGACGCGTCGGAATTCACCACCCCGGGCTTGGTGACGACGGGGTTCGACCTCAGGTCGTCGCCCACGCCCTCGGGTTTGAAGCCGACGGGGTTGAGGCCGCCGAGCGGTCCGTCGGGCCCGAACGTCTGCCCCGGAACCGGTTGCAGCAGACCGGCATTGGGGTCGGGCTCGGCCAGCACGTCATCGGCCATCGCGCAGCTGGTCGGCGACAGCCCGGACGTGATGGCGGCCAGGTTGGCCTTGCCGGTGGTGTAGAGCGGGTAGCGGACCGCCGCCCCCTTGGCCAGCGAGCCGACCTCGCCGAGCACCATGATCGTCGCGACAACCAGCAGCGGCGTGGAGGCCAGCACGCGGTTGCGCCGGCTGTCCTTGACCTCGGTGTGCCCGGCGTAGTCCATCCGGAAGTGCTGCCAGGCGGCGAGCAGCCCGGTCAGGATCGACAACGTCAGGAACATCGACGTCACCGGATGGCTCGCGACCACCGGCTGGATGTCCCACCACGGCACCCCGTAGTTGCCGACGTAGAACCAGCCGTTGACGCCGGAAGTCGCCACCGCCAGCACGAACAGCAGCGCCGTCACGTACAGCGTCAGGTTGCGGCGGTTGTGCAGCCCGATCCGGGCGAAGGCGAACGCGGTGACCGCGCCCAGGGCGCCGGCCAGCCCGGCGAACGCGCCGAACTGCACGGCCCACTTCGTCGGCGTGAACGTCAACAGCAGCAGGCCGGCCGCGGTGGTGCCGATCAGCCGCCACGCCGGGCCGCTGGCCAGCCCGGGCACCCGGCCGCGCCGCAGCAGCACCGCCAGCATGCCGAACATGCACAGCAGCAGCACCAGCACGGCGAATCGCCGCGCCATCGACCCGTCGGGGTTGGATTCCACGGTGAGGAAGTAGTAGCGCAGCCAGTCCTGGTACCAGGCGATCGTCGGGCCGACCTTGTACTTGATGCGCGCCGACTCGGCGATCGTGGCCAGCGTCTGGCTGCGGAACACCACGACGGTGATCAGCGACAGGGACGCGCCCAGCACCACCAGCGGGGCTAGCAGCCCGTCGGTCGCGCGGCGGCGCCGGATCGTCTGGGCGATCGCCCGGGCCCCGGTCAGCAGCGCGGCGACGGCGATCAGCCCCTGCGGGGCCAGCGTCGCGGTCAGCATCGCGACGATGATGGCGACCGCGGCGGGAGCCAGCCGGCCCAGCGCGATCGCGCGTTCCACCAGCATCCAGGTCACGATCACGCCCAGCGCGATGATCGGCTCGGGCCGCAGGCCGTTGTTGAACGGCAGCCAGGCGGCCAGGAAGACCGCGCCGGCGGTCAACACCGCCACCCGGTTGCCCCCCAGGCCGCCGCGCCCGGGCCCCAGCCGGCGCAGCACCCAGTGGCCGATGATCAGCCAGCAGGCGATCCCGGCCAGCGTCGCCGGCAGCCGCATCCACACGCCGGCGGTGCTGACCGACGCCAGCTTCGCCAGCACCGCGAGATACCAGTCGAACGGCGCGTCCGTCGTCCCGAAGTAGCGGTAGTAGTCGGCGACGTACCCGGCCTTCGGCGCCACCCGGGCGATGGTCAGGTTGTAGCCGTCGTCCGACGACGTCGCGCCGATGACGTGCCAGACCAGCAGGGTGCCGATGACGCAGGCGTCGGCGAGCCACGTCGCGGCGCCGACGCGCCACCAGGTGGCCCACTGGGCCCGCGGGCGGTACCGCGACAGCCAAGCGATCGGCGATCGCCAGTTGACTCCGATGTCGCCGCCGCGGCTGCGCCGGTCCAGCGCCGCCATCGCGGCGATGGCGAGCAGGACCGCCAGGGTCCCGACGGCCATCGCGAGCGTCTTCAACGCGGTGGGCGCCATGATGAACCGGGTGTCGATGTCGACGCGGGCCGACAGCCCCGGCTGCGGTGGCACCTTCAAATCGGTGAAGATGCCGCCCACCTGAGGCTTCTTCTCCGACGGCAGCGTCCCCGAGGCGCCCGGGATGCCGACGAAATCGGCGCCCGCCGCGCCCGCATCGGCCCAGACGTGCAGGACGCTGCACGCGCCGGCCACGACGGCCGGGCGCTTGGCCACCGCGGCCACGGTGTCGCGGAACGCGACGACGACGACGTCCTTGTCGGCGCGCACGAACAGCCCGTTCTTGCCGGTGTCCACGCCACCGGCCGGCAGCGTCGAGACGACCAATCCGCCGTTGGCGGGCAGCGTGGCGATCGCCGAGCACGGGATCGAGATGTCCAGCGCCCGCGGCGCCCCCGACACCAACGGGGCGGTGATCTGGGTGACGTGCCCGTCGGCCACGCCCTGGGGCCACAGCACCGTCGCCGTCGTCTGCTTCACCGGAAGCAGCGGAACGATCAGGCACAGCAGCAGACCGGCGAGCCCCGCGACGACGGCGATCAGCCGCGGGACGCGCAGCGATCGCTCATTCCGGTCGGGGGGCACGAGGCTCGATCGTAAGGGACGCGGCTTTGTCCCTTTTGGACGCGGGGCCGCCTTGACGGCGTGCTAATTTGCCGCGCCCGGGCTGCGAAATAGACTCTCGTTTCAAGAACGGCCCCGATAACCCAGGAGGCTGGCGGCGCGATGACGAACACAGGTCTCGGCTTCGGCGTCTTGGGACCGTTGCTGATGACCAGCCACGGGGTCCGGGTCTCGGTGGGCGCGCCCAAGCAACGGGCCGTGCTGGCGATGCTGCTGATCAACCGCAACCGGCCGGTTTCCGTTGACTCGCTGATCAACGCGGTATGGGACGAGGACCCGGTGCCGGCCGCGCGCACCAGCATCCAGGCCCACGTGTCGAACCTGCGCCGGCTGCTCCGCGACGCCGGGGCCGACCCGTACCAGGTGCTGGCGAGCGCCCCGCCGGGATACCAGCTCAGCGTCGCCGACGCCGACTGCGACCTCGGGCGCTTCGCGATCGCGAAGCTCGCGGGCAACCAGGCCGCCGCGGCCGGACGCTTCGAGGACGCCAGCCGGCAATTCTCGCTGGCGCTGGGCGAATGGCGCGGGCCAGTGCTCGACGACCTGCGCGGCTTCGCCTTCGTCGACGCCTTCGCCACCGCGCTGATGGAAGAAAACGTGGCCACCCACACCGCCCGTGCCGAGGCCGAGATCGCGTGCGGACGCGCCGGTGAGGTCATCGCCGAACTCGAGGCCCTCACCGCCGAACATCCCTACCGCGAACCGCTGTGGGCGCAGCTGATCACCGCCTACTACGTCACCGAGCGCCAGTCCGACGCGCTCGGCGCCTACCGGCGGCTGAAGACGGCGCTGGCCGAGGGGCTCGGCATCGACCCCGGCCGCACCGTGACCGCGCTGCACGAGCGGATCCTGCGCCAGGAACCGTTGGGTCTGAGGCGGGCCGACCTGACCACCCACAAGCGCGGCGCCTATAAGCAGGAGCCCACGACCGCCAGCATCCAGCTCGCGGAATCCGCCGTTGCCCGGCTGGTCGACCAGACCGGGCGGATTCACCCGCTGACGGGAGCGACCACCAGGATCGGGCGCTTCACCGACAACGACGTGGTTCTCGACGACACCGACGTCAGCCGCCACCACGCCGTCATCACCGACACGGGGACCGGTTTCATGATGACCGACCTGCGGTCCACCAACGGGGTGGAGGTGGGAGGCCAGCGCATCCGCGGCAGCGCCACCCTGGCCAACGGCGACCGCATCCGCATCGGCGGCCACGAGTTCACCTTCGAAATCGGCCCGGGCTGAGGCTATTTCGTCAGCCGCTTCGCCAGCGTGTCTCGGCCGGGGCCGCCGAGCTCGGCGAGCGCCGCGGGGCGACCGGTCATCGCCATGAGCAGCGCCTCGCCGGGGCCGCTGACCTCGGGTCCGTTGCCGTGTGTCCAGTCGACGTCGGTGGCGCGCAAGCGCAGCCCCCGGATGCGGCGTCCCGCCCCCAGGCGGGGGTTGCCCGGCACCAGGCCGAGGACCCGCCGCAGCCGATCGGCGGGGACCGTGCGCGGCCGGCCCAGCGAGCGGCGGATGTCCTGGTGGTGGATGGTGCCGTCGACGAGCGCGATCATTCCGCCGAAACCCGCTGTCAGACCCCGTGGTTCGAGGTGGCTGCGGAGGAACTCGAGGAGCTGTTCGGGGCCCAGCGCGGAGAACTCGTCGACGCCCACCTGGTTGGCCCGCACGACCCAGCCCTTGGCGAACCGCTTCAGCAGCCCCGCGACGCCCAGCTCTTCGTAGCTGATCACATGCGCGACAACGTCTTTGACGGTCCATTTCGTGCACAGGCTCGGGCGCTGCCAGTCCCCTGGCGTGAGGGTGGCCAGGAAGTCGGCGAGGTCGGCGCGCTCGGCGTGCGCCATGGTCATCAGGGACGCCGTCATCGATTCGCCTCCACGCTGAGCAGGCGCTCGTAGCGGTCCAGATACAGCGGCCAGCCGGCGTCGCCGTCGACGCCATCGGCGAGGGGCTCCCAGCCCGGACCGTGCCGGTCGAGGTGGCGGTGTTCGAGCTCGACGCGCGTGCGGTCGCCGGACTCGGCGGTGAACCGGACCTCGACCTCGCTGGTCTTGGCCGGATCGGATTCCAGCTGCCAGGTGGGGCCGATGTCCCAGCTGAACACCACACGATGCGGCGGCTCGTAGGCCAGGATGCGCGCCCACCGGCAGACGCTGCCGTCGGCGCCGCGATCGTAGATGTGCCCACCGACGACGGGCTCGAACACGGTCTCGGCGATCGGGGCGGCGAGCAGGTTGTGTTCGCGGGGCTTGAAGTCACCGAACCGCTCGGTGAAGACGGCGAACGCGCGCTCGATCGGCGCGTTGACGACGACGTGGTGCGCGACGTTCGGTGGTCGGGTCATGACGGTTCCCCCTTGCTCACGTCGATCACTTCCGCGTAGGCGGCCAACGCCTGGGTCCAGAACCGGTCGAGCTCGGCGCGCAGGGCCTCGAGGCCGGTCGGGTCGAGTTGGTAGACGCGACGCGTTCCGGCGGCGCGGTCGCGAACCAGACCCGCGGACTTGAGGACTTTGAGGTGCTGGGAAACGGCCGGCCGGCTGACGGGCAGGTCGCGGGCCAACTCGCCGACCGCCGCCGGGCCGTGGGCAAGGCGTTCCACGATGGAGCGCCGCGTTCCGTCGGCCAGCGCCAGCCAGGCGTCACCGTCGCGGGTGGCTCGGTAAGTGGCCACGAACCGTAAGTCTAGGCTTACCGATGGGGCGCCGGCAAGGGTCCCGTATCGCTAGGTGCGGCGCAGCGGTGCCGGGTTCCACAGGCCGCTGCGCGTCGCGATTCCGAGCTGCAGCTGGGCGGGCTGGGCGTCGGGGTAGAAGGGCGTCAACCGTTGCAGCGAGCCCCAGTCACGCGACCAGTCGTCCTTCAGGTACGTCGCCATCGTGGTCGCCTTCACCAGCAATTCGGTTACGCCCAACGGGCCGCCGCCGTTGTTGTCCATCACCGGTGAGTTGGCCTCGGCGCCGAAGCGGTCCGGCAGGATGCGCCACTTCGGCGTCTCGTCGACGCCGTTTTGATGGCCGAACGGGCGCTGACACGGAAACGCCAGGCCGACAAGCCAATCCAGGAACACCGGGTCTTTGGACCCGACGACGTCCTGCAGCGTGCGCAGCTGCGGGATCCGCGGGGGCGTCAGCGCGATCCAGTGCTGCGGCGCCAGGTCTTCGTCGTCGGCGACCAGGCGGATCTGGGTGGCGGTGTCCGGGATGGCCGACAGCGGCAGCCGCAGGTTGCGCCAGGCGGGGGAGGCGCCGACGTCCGACAACTGGAACGAGCCGCCGGGGTGCCCGCCGGCCGCTTCGTCGTCGGTGGCCCACTGCACCTGAACCTCGCGGGGGTCGAAGCGGCCCGCCGCGCTGACCACCAGCAGCGGTCGCGCCTTGTCGCGGGCGGGCAGCCGGTACCAGCCCGAGCGCAGGTGCGCCGGAACCTGGATGCCCGCGCGCCAGCTGCCGAGCACCGGGGTGCGGGCCGGATCGAGGTTGTAGGGCAGCTGGGCGACCGACCCGTTGATCCCCGGTGCCGGGTTGGTGCCGCCCTCGGTGCCGGGCTCGGCGCCGGTGGTCGACCTGTCCTCATTGATGAAGCTGCGGTCACCGGGACGTTCCATCACCGGGTCGGCGCGCACGTCGGCGGGAATGCCGTTGGGGGTGAACGCTTCCGACAGGCCCGCCCCCAGCGCGTCGGCCACCGTGGCGCCGACCGGGGTCAGCATGCCGGCGTTGGGGTCCGGCTCGACGAGCACGTCCTCGGCCAGCCCGCAGGACTTGCCGGTCAGCGCCTCGAGGTTGGAGCGGCCGACCGACCACGCCGGGTACTGGTCGGTCATCGCCAGCGTCAGAGATGCGACCTCGAACACCACCAGGATCCACGCCGCAATTGCCAAGGGAGACTGGATGATTCCGGCCACGCGTGCGCCGTAGCGGGTCCTGGGCGGCCCGTTATCCGGGTTGACGAAGTGGAACCACGAGGCCAGCAGCAGCACCAACAGCGTTAGCCCGAGCAGGGCCGTGGCGAAGGCGTAGTGCCACGCGGGGAACGAATTCGACCACGGCACACCGAAGTTCGAGACGTACCACCAGCCGTTGACGCTGGCGAACGACAGTGCCAACAGGAACACCACCACGGCGGCGTATACGGTGCGGTTGCGCCGGGACCGCATGGCGACGGAGGTCACGGCGACCGCGGCCAGCGCGCCCAGCGGCCCGGCCAGCCCGGCGAACACCCCGAAGTGGTGGGTCCATTTGGTGGGGGTGAACATCATCGCGACGAACGAGATGATGGTGATCCCGACGATGCGGCGGCTCGGCCCGGCCGCCGTGCCGGGAATCCGGCCCTTGCGCAGCGACATTGCGACCGTGATCGCCAGCGCCAACACCAGAGCCAGCACCGCGAATCGGCGGGCGACCGACCCGTCGGGGCTGGCCATGAACAGCCGCTCGTAGCGGAGGTGTTCGTCGAACCAGCTCAGGCTGGGTCCAAGCGCGCGCTTGAGCCCGGTCGCCTGCATTTCACCGGCCAGGGTCTGGTCGCGGAAGATCAGGATCACGGTGACGGTGGCCGCGGCCAGCAGGGGCGCCACCAGCGGCAGCACCCCGAACTGTCTGGATCGCCGGTGGATGATGGTGCGCAGCGGACCGATCGCGACCAGCAGCGCGCCGATCGAGGCGATGCCCGTCGGACCGGAGAACAAGGTCAGCGCGCCGATGATGCACGCGATCGCCACCGGCAGCAGCCGGTTGGTGGCCACCGCCCGCTCCACCGAGCACCAGGTGAGCAGGATGCCCAGGGCGATGATCGGCTCGGGGCGAAGCCCGTTGTCCAGCGGCAGCCAGGTCGCCAGGAACAGCCCCGCGGCCGTCCACGCCGCCGCCCGGTTGGTCTTCACGGCGTGACCCAGGCGGGGCATGACCTCGCGGCTGATCGCCCACCAGCACGTCAGCGCCATCGCCAGGGTGGGCAGCCGCATCCAGATGCTGGTGGTGCTGACATGGGCCCACACCGCCAGCAGGTCGTAGTACCAGCCGAACGGGGCCTCGGGCGTGCCCAACCAGCGGTAGTAGTTGGCCATGTAGCCGGCGTGCTCGGACACCCGGGCCATGGTCAGGATGTAGCCGTCGTCGGAGGTGTTGGCGCCGACGAAATGCCACCACGTCAGCACCGCGATGACCAGGGCGTCCAGGCCGCCGATCGACCACCAGCGGGCGGGCAGGAAGCGTCGGTGCCGGGTGCCGTCGGCGGTGTCGAGGACGTGCAGTGCCACCAGGGCGGCGGCGGTCAGCACCACCCCGAGGATCATCGCCGCCATCTTCAGCTGGGTGGGGCTGCTGCTGTAGCGGGTGTCGACGGTGGCCGAGAAGCTCAGGCCGGGCGGCGCCGGCCCGGTGAGGTCGGTGAACACGCCGACGATCTGCGGCCGGAAGTCGTAGCCGCTCTTCTCACCGCGCAGTGGCGCGCCCGGATGCTCGGCGTTGGGCCCCTGGGTGAGGCCGACGAATTCGGCGGTGACGCGGTCGGCGTGCGCGGTGAAGGTCAGCCGCTGGCAGGCCGGGCTGAGCACCTGGCTCAGCGGGGCGGTGACCACTGCGACGTTGCGCACCACCAGCACCAGATAGTCGTTGGCGCGCTGGATCAGCAGTCCGCGGTCGACGGCCTTGGGGGCCTGTTTGGGCACGGTCGACAGCAGGACCGTCTTGCCGGCGTTCTGCGGGCCGGCCAGCCCGGCGGCTGCCTGACACGGCACGGCGATGTTCAAATCCGTTGCCACATAACTGATCAGCGGCGCGTCGATGCTGCCGAACGTGCCGTTCTGCGGCCAGTTCAGTTGGGCGGTGGTCTGGTTGACCGGCAGCACCGGGGTGGCGATCGCCAGCAGGGCGCCCAGCAGACCGGCGACGGTAGCAACGACCCGGGCGATCCGGTGGTTACCTCCCGCGTCCTCCACGGGGGTAGATGGTAGTTGTGCGGCCAAGTCAGCCGGGGTTTCGGTGGCCATCAGCTCGGCTTGCGGACGGCCAGCACGAAGGGGCCGACGGTGTCGACGGCGAAACGGGGATCGGCGAACAGCGCCGCCGGCAGGTCCACGGTGTAGCGGCGGACGTTGGGCTGGTTCGGGTAGACGTCCTGCGCCAACCGCAACGTGTAGGTGCTGTTGGCGCCGCGGCGCATCAGAAACACGGTCGGCGGGGGCCACGGCGACGTGTCGAGCGCGTGGATGAGCTCGTCGGGGGTCTTGAGCTTGGACCACTTCTCGATCTGTGCGGCCCGCAGGTCGAACTGCGCCAGCGGGTTGGCGTAATGCGACGTCAGCCCCTGGAATCCCCAGTAGGGGTAGTAGGACAGGAAGCTGTAGTCGGCGGTCATCACCACGGTCTGGTCGCGCGGTTTGCCGGTCACCTTCAGGATGGCGGCGTCGATCTCGGCGTAGAACTTCTCGGAGCTCGGCGGGCGGCGATCGCCGCGCTGGCCGTGGCCGTCGGTGTCCGTGTAGGCGATTGTCAGGTCCGGCCGCAGCACGTCGGGGATGTCCTGGCTGAACGCGATCGCGGCGGCCAGGCCGATCGCGCCGGCCACGGGCGCTATCGCGCGGCTCCGTGGGGCGAGGTGCTTGACGGCCTCGATGAACCCGAATGCGCCGGCGGCGACCAGCAGCACGGACAGCGTGGGCTGCAGCCGGAACGACAGCAGCGTGGTGCGCGCCAGCGTGGTCAGCATCGACAGCAGCGACCACAGGTAGACGGCCAGCACGCCGATGGCCAGGGCGCCCGCCCGCGCCGACGACCGCGCGCGCACCACCAGCCACAGGGCACCCAGCATGCAGACCGCCCCCAGCAGCGAGAACTGCAGCATCGGGAAGGTCAGCACGGCGCCGTCGGCCGGCAGGTAGTGGAAGGCGCTGCCGCCGTTGCTGACCGGGCTGCTCGCCGCCCGCAGCAGGAACGGCAACCACGTCGTGCTGGCGATGGCCGCCGCGATGGCCGCGATCACGGCGAGCCGGCGCAGCGGGTCGAGCGCGGCCCCGAAGCCGGCGCGCCGCCAGCGCGCGCCGGCCAGCAGCACCGCCATCAGCAGCACCGTGAACGCGCTGAAGCCGAACAACAGCGTGTACCAGGTGGCCGCCCAGCCGAGGAACAGCCCGGCGCCGACGACCGCGGCCCAGCCCTGCGCCGTCGGTCCGTCGCCGAGCGTGCGGCTAGCTTCACGCTCGGGCTCGAGTGTGCGGCCAGCCGCACGCTCGCCCGCGCGCAATCCCGACCACGTCAGCACGAGCACCGGCGGCAGCAGCACCGTGATCATCGCGGAGTAGGGCTCCGGCGAGCTGTAGGCCAGCGTCACCGCCGCCGTCGCGGTCGTGACGATCAGCGCGTACTCGAAGCGGATCATCCGCCACCACAGCACCAGTGCGACGGCCACCGCGATCGTGATCGAGGTGATCGCCCACGGCTTGTACATCTCCCAGGCCGGCGTGCCGGTCAGCGCCGCGACGCGGCCGCCGATCCAGAACCAGCCCGGCGGATAGAACGTCGGCAGCCCGAGGTAGGTCATGTCGTGCAGGGCCGGGCTGTCCGCGAGCCGGGTCACGTACTCGGTGCGGAACTGTTGGTCCACCGAGATGCCGAACAGATACAGCTTGGTCGCACCCAGCGGCATGCCGAGCGTCACGACCGTGAAGGCGGACACGAACACCAGCCCTCCCAGCTGGACGAGCAACCGATGCCGTCCAAGCCGCCATGCCCGCCCGACGGCGACCAGCCCGGCCAGGCAGCCGACCTGCCCGACGGTGGTCAGCGCGTGCAGCTGGTTCGACGACGGGAAGGCCGGCCATTGCACGCCGGCGATCGCGATCAGCGAGGGCACCGCCACGGCGACGGCGACCGCCACCGCGGCGGCCATCT
This sequence comes from Mycobacterium sp. NGS34, assembly GCF_059812845.1. Classification (NCBI taxonomy): domain Bacteria; kingdom Bacillati; phylum Actinomycetota; class Actinomycetes; order Mycobacteriales; family Mycobacteriaceae; genus Mycobacterium; species Mycobacterium sp. NGS34. Next base: position 131,057 of record NZ_JCALDM010000001.1, on the reverse strand, counting down.
GGCCGAGGCTGGCCAGCGCGTTGCGCATGGTTAGATCGGCAGCTTGCGGAAGATGCTCCGCGGGATGTGCCGCAACACCATCATCACGTACCTGAATGCCGCTGGCGCCCAAACCAATTCCTTACCTTTAGCGGACGCGGTCACCGCGAGGTTGGCGACGTACTCCTTGTCGACGGTGAGCGGCGCCTCCTTGACATGCGCGCTCATCCGGGTACGCACCTGGCCCGGGCGGATCACCAGCACGCGAACCCCGTACTCGCGCAACGCCTCGCCCAGGCCCAGATAGAAGCCGTCCAGCCCCGCCTTGGTCGAGCCGTAGACGAAGTTGGACCGCCGCACCCGCTCTCCGGCGGCCGAGCTCATCGCGATGATCTGGCCGAAGCCTTGCGCGCGCATCTTCTCGCCCAGCAGCACGCCGACGGAAACGGCTGCGGTGTAGTTGATTTCGGCGGCCAGCACGGCCTTGTGCTGGTTCTGCCACAGCTCCTCGGCGTCGCCGAGGATGCCGAACGCCACGATGGCCACGTCGATGTCATTGCCGGCGCCGCCGGCATTGAACGCCGCGTCGATCATCTTCGGGTGGCTGTCGGGATCGGTGGCCTCGAAGTCGATCAGCTCCACCGACCGCGCACCGGCGGCCTTCATCTGGGCCACCGCGTCGTCGCGGCCCGGGTCATTGGGCATGGCCGCCAGGATGATTCGCGCCTGCGCGTTCTGCAGGTAGCGTTCGCAAATGGCAAGCCCGATCTCGGAGGTGCCACCGAGCAGCAGGATGGTCTGCGGATTTCCCACGGCGTCGAGCACCATTTACAACAACTCCAAGCGTCGGGCCATGTCGGAGGCGAACACCCCCGCCGGATCCACCTTGCGGCGCACCGCGATCCACTCGTCGATGCGCGGGTACATGGCATGGAAGGTTTCGGCGGTGGTGCGCGAATCCTTGGCGGTGTAGACCCGGCCGCCGAATTCCAGGACCCGGCGGTCGAGTTCGTTGAGGAACTCGTTGAGCCCCGGTTTGATAGGGAAGTCGACGCACACGTTCCAGCCCGGGATGGGGAAGCTCAGCGGCGCCTGGTTGCCGGGGCCGAACAGCTTGAACACATTGAGAAACGAGTAGTGCCCGGACCTTTGGATGTCGCGGATGATGTTCTTGAACTCCTCGACGGCCGTGGTGGGCACGACGAACTGGTACTGGCCGAAACCGGCTGGGCCGTAGGCGCGGTTCCATTCGCCGAACATGTCAAGCGGGTGATAGAACTGCGTCAGGTTCTGAATCTTGCCGCGGTAGGTGCCGGACTTGCGGTACCACAACTCGCCGATCGGCCCGAAGGTGTACTTGTTGGCCAACCCGTTCGGGAACACGTCGGGGAACGTAAGAAGTTGCGGCGCATCGAATTTCAGCGGACTGCGGCGTAGCTTCGGCGGCAACTGGTCGAGCTTGGCAAGCGAGCCGCGTGAAATCGCCGCGCGCCCGAGTTTCGGTGGCGCACTGATCGCATCGAACCACGCGCTGGAATAGGTGTAGTTGGACTCGCTGCCGTCGCTGTGAAACGCGATCGTCTCGTCCAGGCTGGCGGTGACGTCGCCGTCGGCGATGAAATAGGCGGTCTCCGTGGGCGTCATCTCGACGGTGGCCCGCAGGATGATCCCGGTGAGGCCGTTGCCCCCGACCGTGGCCCAGAACAGTTCGGCGTCGGGGCCCGTCGGGGTGACGGTCCGGACCTGGCCGTCGGCGGTCAGCAGGTCCATGCTGCGCACGTGGTTGCCGAAGCTGCCCGCGCTGTGATGGTTCTTGCCGTGGATGTCGCAGGCGATCGCGCCGCCGATGGTCACCTGCCGGGTGCCCGGCAGGACCGGTACCCACAATCCGAATGGGAGCGCGGCCCGCATCAGCTGGTCGAGGTTGACCCCGGCATCGACGTCGACCAGCGCGCTGTCGGCGTCGATCGAGTGAATGCGGTTCAGCTCGGTCATGTCGATGACCAGGCCCCCGCCGTTTTGGGCGTTGTCGCCGTAGGAACGCCCGAGGCCGCGGGCGATCACGCCGCGGTCACCCCCGTTGGCCACGGCTTTGGCGATCTCCTCCGGGTCGGGCGTGGAAAGCACCGTCGCCACGGAGGGTGCCGTGCGGCCCCAGCCGGTGAGCCGTTTGGTCGTCAACATCGTCAAAGAGGGTACCGCTTGGCCAGGTCGGTCAGCGGATGCGGAAGATAACGGCTCGCTGCACGGTGAAGTTGATCACCGTCGCCGTGCCCTGCGCGATCACGAACGCGACGGGTATGGCCCAGGTCCGGTAGTGCAGCAGCGCGAGGCTGAGGTGGTTGAGGCCGACCTGCACCGAGAAGGTCACGGCGTAGAGCACCATGACCGCGACGAACCGCGCGGTGCTCGGCGCCGCCTGAAACGTCCAGCGCCGGTTGATCAGGTAGGCGGTGATGGTGCCGACGATGAAACTGGTTGCCTTCGAAAGGTCGACCTGCAGTCCCACCACCTTGTAGAGCACCAGGTAGAGGCCGAAGTCGACGATCCCGGCCATACCGCCGGTGACGACGAAGCGCATCACCTGTGTCGTCAGACCCGGGTGTGGGCGCGCGGGAACGGCGCCTGGTTCTGGGGGGATCATTGCGGCGAGTCTATCGGGGCCGCCGGCGGCGGCATGAGGAGTTAGCGGGGCAGCTTGACCGCGATGAGCTCGACCTGGTTTTCGCCTTGCGGCGTCGTGTAGGTCACCGTGTCGCCGGCCTTGCGCCCCGCCAGGGCCTGTCCCAACGGGCTGCGCGCCGTCAGCGTCTCGGCCTCGCGGCCGATCGGGGTCTCCTCGACGATGGAAATCACGTGCATGGTCACGACTTCCCCGTCGGGGAACCGCAGGGTGACCTCGGTGCCCCCGGGCAGCGTCTCGGAGTCGTCCGAGGGCGACGGTCCGCTGCGCAGGCGCCGGTCCAGTTCGTTGATCCGGTCGCCGAGCACGACGAGCTCGTCCGCGCGTTGTATCGCCTCGGCCGCGTCTCCGTGGTCGCCGACCATGCCGCGGTCGTTTTTTACCTCGACCTCGAGGCGATCACGCCGCTGCTTCAGGCGGTCCAGCTCCGCGGCGAGGTTTTCCCGCGCCTCATCCGCCGCCGACTTGGCTTTTTTGCTCACGTCAGTCGACCCGATCCTGTCTGCCGTCACTTGCTGACCTGTAGCGCTACAGTGTTGCACCACCACCAGGGCAGCCGCCACCTTACGCGCAGGGAAACTTGGTTGTTGTACACATACCCAGTAGTGCGGCGAATCTATCCCGGTTTGCTAGTGAGCTTTGTTCGGCGCGCTACGCCCAGCCTCCGGCCGTCACCGGGCCGGCGGTAAGGGTGACCACGTTGTTGCGGCTCTCGCGCGCCTCCACCGCGGACACCCACGCCCGGCCGCCGGTCGCCAGCGCGACGATTCGCTCGGCGGTCTCGAACACCCAGGCCGCCGAACCCTCCATGCCGGTGTTGTCCATGATGCGTAGGTCGACGACGCCCCGCTCGGCCAGCAGTTCGAACAGGTCGCGCTGCGGGTCGTCCTGTGCGATCAGGGTGGTGTGGTCGAACTGGTATCGCAGCGCCGTCCGGACTTCGGCGACGGCGCTGCCGTCGACCACCAGGCCGGTGCCGGGTTCGGTTTCGGCGCAGGCGAACTCGACCTGGAAGCTCCGCTCGTAGCCGTGCAGGAAGAAACGCTTGCCGCGATTGGCCCACGAACGATGGCAGCACGGCAGCTCGTCGAAGAGCTTGCGCATGTGGAACCGCGCCGCCCTGCCGATCGGGGTGTCGGCGCGATGAATGGTGGCGACGTAGACGTCGTCGTCGAAGGCGATGTGACTCATGAGTGCAGCATCGGGTCGGCGCCTTGACGGATCCTTGAAAGATCCTTGGTGCGTCAGCGGGCGTTGTCGATTCCGGCCGCCGCGCGGCTTCCGCGTGAGACCATTCGCTGATCGGGGGAGTACCGCAGGAGTCGAGATGAAGGCGTTATCCGAGGAAGAACTGTTGATCAACCAGCAGGCCGCGACCGTCGCCGCATCGGTTATTCCCGAGCCTGTGGTGGCAGCAACCCGATGCGAGCAGGTGACGGACGCCATGACGGCCGAGGCGGTCGGCGTCGGCGCGGTCACCCGCTGGGGGATGCGCGTGAGCCGGAAGATGAGTCGAGCGATGCCCAGCATGACGAACGTCGGCGGGATGGCGAAGTACATGGAGATGGCGGGCCTGCCGGACAGCTTCATCCTCGCCATCACGGCGGGTCACGTGTATGCGCTCGAGGACAAGCGCAACGGAGGACAGCTCGTCCCCGGCAACGTCCTGAAAGCCTGGGACCGCGGCTTTCGCGCCAGCCGCGGTACTCCGCAGCTGGAACGCAGCAAGGGGGTGCCCGACGATCGCCAACTCCTGATCCTCTTTCTTCCGATCGAAGGCGGCGGGAACCGGTACCTATCGGCTGCCGCACGCAACAATCCCGGCGCGGGGTTCCCGCACATGTTCATGGTCGGGCGGGACGCGCCGAGCCAGCGCGTGATGGACGAGTTGCGCCCCAGCACCCCAACGGTGATCACCGGGGGCAAGATCACGGGCGGCATGGCCGGCGGCGCGCCTTTCGCGCCGGCGCAACCGTCGGCCGCCCAGCGCCTGCAGGAGCTCGAGACCCTGCGCGCCTCGGGTGCGATCTCCGACGCTGAATACGCGGCCAAGCGAGAGCAGATCATCGGCGAGATCTGAAGCAGCGCTTGGCAACGCTGGATTAGGGACCCGGGTCGCCCTCGATGAGCATGGGCGCAACCTGCCGGTTGGCTCCGCCGTTGCTCACCCACGGTTGGGAGTTCGGGCTCATGATGCCGATCATGAAGTGGTGGCAGGCGTTCATGTCCCAGTTTGGCGTCCCGCCGCTGGGCTGCGGCAGCGGCATGTCGGGGCACCAGATGTAGCTGCACGCGTGGTAGTTGCAGATCGACTTCGGATAGGTGAACGCGTGGGCGGTCCCCGTGGCGAGGCCAAGGGCGGCGAGCGCGGTGCCACCCGACAGCAGCGCGCCGGCGGCCACCCGCTTGATGCGGCGAGCGTTGGTGTTCATGTCCCGATTCCCTTCCTTCCACTGGGCCAGACGCGACCTTCGTGCCGCCATTAGATGCCGGCGCATCGCCTACCGATCACAAGAATGGATAGTTAACTCGCGCCCACGAGAAGCGGCGGCGAATTGCGCAAATTCACGGGCCGGCATTTTGCCCGCTAGACCCAGTACGGCACCCGGGCGCGGTACTGCCGCATTCCGAAGGCCGCCAGCAGCCACCCGACGACCGTCAGCACCAGGACCACCACCCAGTGCCGCAGTTCCTGGTGCGCGCCCAGCAGCGGGGCGCGGACGATGTCGAGGTAGTGCAGCAGCGGGTTGAGTTCGACGATGCTCGCCCAGTGCCCGGCGCCCTGCGCCCGCAGCGTGTCGTCGTTCCAGATGATCGGCGTCATGAAGAACAGCAACTGCACGACCGAGAACAGCAACGGGCCGATGTCGCGGTAGCGGGTCGCCAGGATGCCGAAACACAGTGACACCCAAATGGAGTTGAGCACGATCAGCGCCAGCGCCGGGATGACCGAGAGGTCGGCCCACGACCACGGCTTGGGAAAGATGATCGCGACGACGACGTAGATCACGATGTTGTGCGCGAACAGGAGCATCTGCCGCCACACCAGCCGGTAGACGTGCACCGAAAGCGGCGTGGGCAGTTGCTTGATCAGCCCCTCGTTGGCGACGAACACGTCGGCGCCCTCCAGGATCGAGGCGTTGATCAGGTTCCAGATGATCAGCCCGAGCGTGACGTAGGGCAGGTGCACCGCCAGATCCAGGTGGAACAGCTTCGAATACAGGCCGCCCATCGCCACCGCCGTCGTTCCGGTCGCGATGGTGATCCAGAACGGTCCCAGCACCGAGCGGCGATAGCGCTGCTTGATGTCCTGCCAGCCCAGATGCAGCCACAGCTCGTGCCGACGGAAGCCGGCGACCAGGTCGTTGCGGGCGCGGGTGAAGGTCCGCGACTGCGCGGCGGCATCGACAAACGTCATGTGCGCCACTCTCCCCCGCAAGCGGGCGGTACCCCCACCTCATCGCTCCGCTCTGCATCGTCGCCGGCGCGCGTCACGCGCTTCCTCCCGGCTTGCCGAACCGCTCCCGACGCCCCAAGCGGCGCAACCGAATCCAATCGGACAGTCCCTTGGGGTCGCGGCGGGTCACCAGGAAGAACCAGCCGAATCGGACCCACTCCTGGAACAGAAGCTTGCGCAGGCCCGGCTGCGCCATCAGGTAGCCGCGGTTGCGGTAGGTGAAGAACCGCTTGGTGGGGTCGTCGGGATACTGCGTGTGCATCCGGCCGCCCAGGATCGGCTTGAACTCGTCGGATCCGCACGGATGCAGGTAGACCGCGTCGAGGCAGGTGCCGAACGGCAGGCCGGAGCGAACCAGCCGGCGGTGCATTTCCACCTCGTCGCCGCGAACGAACAGCCGCAGGTCCGGCACGCCGATCGACTCCAGCGTCGACGCCTTGAACAGCGCGCCGTTGAACAATGATGCGATTCCGCGCAGCAGATCCTGCCCCTCCTCGGTGCGCAATTCGCTTGCGCGCCTGCGCCATACCAGGCCGCGCCGCAACGGGAACGCCAGCCGTGCCGGGTCGTCCATGTTGCACACCATCGGCGACACCTCGGCCAGCCCGTACTTCTCGGCGCAGGCCAGTAGCGTCGCCAGCACCTGCGAGTCCTGGGGTCGCCCGTCGTCGTCGGCGAGCCACACCCAGTCGGCGCCCTGCGCCAGCGCGTGCAGCATGCCCAGCGCGAAGCCGCCTGCGCCGCCGAGGTTTCGCCGCGAGCTCAAGTACGTCGTCGAAATGGGTTGGCCGGCAACCAGATCACGGACCCGGCCGTCACCGTCGTTGTCGACGACGATCAGGTGGTCGGGCAACCGGGTTTGCGTGCTGAGCACATCCAGCGACTTGGCGAGCTCGTCGGGTCGCCGGTGGGTGACCACGACGGCGAAGATCGTCTCGCTCATGGCTGCCCGGCGGTCTCGGCCAGCACCTCGCGCACGTGCCGCGCGGCGTCCTCGCCCTCGTACGCGCGCACCACGTCCTCGATGCCGCCCGACATGCGGATGACGCCGTGGTCGATCCACATCGCCGTCTTGCACAAGCGGGCGAGGAACTCGTTGGAATGGCTTGCGAACACCAGGATTCCGGAGCGCTCCACCAGGCGCTGCAGCCGGGTCTGGGCCTTCTTGAGGAAGTCGGCGTCCACCGCGCCGATGCCCTCGTCGAGCAGCAGGATCTCCGGGTCGATGCTGGTGACCACGCCCATGGCCAGCCGGACCCGCATCCCGGTGGAGTAGGTGCGCAGCGGCATCGACAGGTAGTCGCCCAGCTCGGTGAACTCCGCGATCTCGTCGACCTTGGACAACATCTGCTTGCGGGTCTGCCCCAGGAACAGTCCGCGGATGATGATGTTCTCGTAGCCCGAGATCTCCGGGTCCATTCCGACACCGAGATCGAACACCGGCGCAACCCGGCCGGTGACCTTCGCCCACCCACGGGTTGGCTCGTAGATGCCCGAAAGTAGGCGCAGCAGCGTCGATTTCCCGGCCCCGTTGTGGCCGACGAGCCCGACCCGGTCGCCCAACTCGAGCTTCATGGTGATGTCGCGCAACGCCTCGACGACCACCACGTTGGAACTGTTACGGCCGATCGTGCCGCCCGCCTTGCCCAGGAATGCCTTCTTCAACGACCGCGACTTGGCGTCGAAGATGGGAAATTCCACCCACGCGTCGCGCGTCTCAATATGAGGTCCTGGACCCGGCAGCGTCATGTGCTTACAGGTATTGCCCGGTGCCCGAACCCGGGCCGTGGCCCGACCTGATACCCGGGGGGAGTGCCCCCTGGCGCATCTGCTCCAGTTGCGCGCGGGCGGCCATCTGCTGGGCGAACAGCGCGGTCTGGATGCCGTGGAACAGCCCCTCCAACCACCCGACCAGCTGCGCCTGGGCGATGCGCAACTCGGCGTCCGACGGCGCGGCGTCCTCGCTGAACGGCAGGGTGAGCCGATCGAGTTCCTCTCGCAGTTCCGGCGCCAGGCCTTCCTCGAGTTCCCGGATGCTCTTGGCGTGGATCTCACGCAGCCGGTTGCGGCTGGCCTCGTCCAGCGGCGCGGCGCGCACCTCCTCGAGCAGTTGCTTGATCATCGTCCCGATCCGCATCACCTTGGCGGGCTGCTCGACCAGGTCCGTCAGGGAGCGCTCGTCGGAGTCGTCATCGGCCTCGCGGAGCGCCATGATCCGCGGGTCGACGCCGCCGATCACCTCGATGCCGTCGGCGTCCGGGCCGTCGTTGCCGTTAGTCAAATCCGTTCACCATCCTCTTGCGCGTCTAAGGGTGCGGCGCCGCGGCGTCGTCGCGCCACTCGTAGATTCGAGCCCCGCCATTGTCGTAGATCATGGTCCACGACTTCGACCTATCCAGAGACACTAGCCCTTCGGGTGTGGCAAACCCTCTGACGTTGGGCGCGCTGGTCAGGATGTACCTGATATTGAGCGCCTTAATCGCCTCGGCGACCTTCGGGTCGGAATCGCCCTTACGCGCGGAGATCCAGAAGATGTAGCGGTAGTAGCCCGGACCGGTCTGCTGTGGGAAGTCGTAGTGGGTCCACAACGGGTGCAGGTCGGCCACCGCGTACATCCACGCGGTGCCGTCGACGTTGGAGTTGCCGATCAGGGTGTCGCGGGCACCGGGCAGCTTGGCCAGGTAGGCCATCGCCATGAGGTCTCGCTGGTCGATGATCACCGAGTCGTACTTGTCGCCGAACAACACCAGGTGCCGGTAGAGGTATTGCCGGCCTGAGACCAGGACGGCCGCCACCAGCAGGACCGCCGTGGCCGCGGTCCAGACCGGGGCGGGCAGCCGGGTGAACCGGTCGGTGAGCCGCTTGGCCAGGGCGACTGCCCCCACCACGATCGCGAAGAGCGCGATCCCCGCCATCGGTGTCACCAGCATGGTCACCACCGCCGACAGGCGGCGCGGATCGTTGTAGAAGAACTGGCTGAACTCCTCGATGGCGCGGCCCAGGGGATTTCGGAACGGCGCGCCGGAGTAGATGGTCGCCACGGTCAGCACCACCCAGACGGCCGGCGGCCACCAGATCCGCTTGTACAGCAGGATCCCCATGCCGATGGCCGCCAGCACGACCAGGCTGTATTGGGTCGGGAAGTCGTTGAGGTGGCGGGTGTGCAGCAGCAGCGCGTCGATGACGCCCTGCTTCACGCTCTTGAAGCTGGGGAACGCGTGCCCGGCGATGATGTCGGCCTGCCGCAGCACGCCGAGGAATTGCGGCGCCAGGATCGCGGCGGTGGGCACGGCCACGGCGGCCAGGGTCAGCGCGTCGGCGAGGCGCCCGCGCACCGGGTGCCACAGTGCGTCCAGGAGCCACCAGGCCCCGAGGAACAGGATGACGATGAACCCCCCGGTCAGGTGCACCGACAGGACCCCGACCAGCGCCAGCACGGCCGCCGGGATGCGGTCGCGGTGCCGCAACGTCGAGGCGATCAGCACGAACGTCGGGATCGCGACGCCGTAGGCGGCCAGGTTGGGCATCGCCGCGACGCCGAACTCGACATAGGGCACCGACGTGAACGACGCCGACAGCGCGGCGGCGGTGGCCGACACGCTGGCCGCGCGCCACTGGCTGCTGATGGGGCGCAGCAGGAACCAGGTGAGGGTGGCGGCGCTGGACGGGAACAGCCAGACAGACGCGGCCAACGAGTTCACGGTGTAGCCGGTGGTGGGCGCCGCGCCGGTGAGCTGGCAGTAGACGGCCGCCAGGGCGTGGAACACCGACGGGTAGTACAGCGGCTGGTGGGTCTCGACGTTGCGGAGCTCGCCCATGTGCGTCGACGACGCCTGGCCGGTGTCGAGGATGAACCGGACCTCGTTGGCGTGCCAGACCGCGTCCCAGGTGCTCGGGATGGACTGCCAGTGCGTGAGGCCGCGATAGCCCGCCCACATGATCAGCGCCGCGCCCAGCAGCACACCCGCGGCCACCGTCACCGCGGGCCAGCGACTGACCCCGCGCGCCTCCGCCTCGGTGTCGCGGTACCGGGCGAGCCCCAGCTGCAAGCCCGTCGCCACCACGCACACCACCGCCAGCGCGGCGAGCGCGGTCCAGCCGTTCCACGGGATCCCGAGCGCACCGAGGGGGATAATCGCCAGCGCCACAACGCCGTACGTCAGCGCAGGGCCAACCGCAATGGCCACCGGCCACGTCAGCTGGGTGATGCGCGCGACGATCACACCCGGTGCGATCAGCAAGAACAGTGCGATCAGCGTTCCGGTCCAAAGGCCCACTGGACTAGTATGGCTGCCCGGGTGATTCGGCTCGCCAAGCCACCGTCCGGCTTGGATTGCCGAAGGGGCACCCGCTACCGTCACAATTTTCGCGAAATTGCGGAAGCCTTAAGGTGGCTGTCATGGCTTACGACGTCGCCCGGGTGCGCGGACTGCATCCGTCGCTGGGTGACGGGTGGGTGCACTTCGACGCGCCGGTCGGCATGCTCATCCCGGATTCGGTGGCGACGACGGTGTCGACGGCGTTTCGCCGGTCCGGCACCACCACCGTCGGGGCGCACCCGTCGGCGCGGCGCAGCGCCGCCGTGCTGGAGGCCGCGCGCGCGGCCGTCGCCGACCTGTTCAACGCCGACCCGGCGGGCGTCGTGCTCGGCGCCGATCGGGCCATCCTGTTGTCGTCGCTGGCCGAGGCGTCGTCGTCGCGGGCTGGGTTGGGCTACGAGGTGATCGTCAGCCGGCTCGACGACGAGGCCAACATCGCCCCGTGGCTGCGCGCGGCGCACCGCTACGGCGCCAAGGTGAAATGGGCCGAGATCGACATCGAGACCGGCGAGCTGCCGACGTGGCAGTGGGAGAGCCTGATCGGAAAGTCGACGCGGCTGGTCGCCGTCGCGTCGGCGTCGGCGACGCTGGGTACGGTCACCGATCTGCGGGCGATGACGAAGCTGGTGCACGAGGTGGGCGGGCTGGTGGTGGTCGACCATTCCGCGGCCGCGCCCTACCGGCTGCTCGACGTCAAGGAGACCGACGCGGACATCGTCGCGGTTAACGCGCTGGCGTGGGGCGGTCCCCCGATCGGCGCGATGGTGTTCCGCGATCCCGCGCTGATCAACTCGTTCAGCGCGGTGTCTTCCGATCCACAGGCCACCGGCCCGGCGCGCCTCGAGGTCGGCGCGCATCAGTTCGGCCTGCTGGCCGGGTTGGTCGCCAGCATCGAGTACCTCGCGTCGCTCGACGAGTCGGCCCGCGGCAGCCGGCGCGAACGCCTGTCGGTGTCGACGCAGTCGGCCACCGCGTACCTGAACCGGGTCTTCGACTACCTGATGGTGTCGTTGCGGTCGCTGCCGCTGGTGATGGTGATCGGTCGGCCCGAGGCGCGGATCCCGGTGGTCAGCTTCGCCCTGCAGGACGTGCCCGCCGAGCGCGTGGTGCAGCGCCTGGCGGACAACGGCATCCTGGCCATCTCGAACGAGAGCTCCCGCGCGCTGGACGTGCTGGGCGTCAACGACGTGGGCGGCGCCGTCACCGTCGGCCTGGCGCACTACTCGACGACGGCCGAGGTCGACCAGCTGGTGCGCGCGCTGGCGTCGCTGGGCTGAGCTTTCGCCGCGAGCCTAACCACACTGCGAAAATTCAGGCCCAAAATCGCAGCCCGGTTAGGTTCGCGAGCCGACGGCTAGACGGTCAGCACGATCTTTCCGGTCACCTTGCCGGCCACCAGGTCATGATGCGCCTCACCGGCCCGCTGGATGGGCATGCGGGCGCCGATGATCGGGCGCACTCGGCCCTCGGCGATCATCGGCCACACCGACGCGGTGACCGCCTGCACGATCTCGGTCTTGCTGTTCGGTCCGGTGACCGGCCGGGCCCGCAGCGTGGTGCCGATCACCCGCGCCCGCTTCATCAACAGCTTGGCGATGTTGAGCTCGCCCTTGATCCCGCCCTGCATGCCGATGATGACCAGCTGCCCGTCGGTGGCCAGGGCGTCGATGTTGCGGTCCAGGTAGGCGGCGCCCATGATGTCGAAAATCACGTCGGCCCCGCCGTTTTCCTGCAGGCGCGCGACGAAGTCCTCATCGCGGTAGTTGATCGTGATCTCGGCGCCCAGCTCGCGGCAGAACTCGAGCTTCTCCGCCGACCCGGCGGTGACGGCCACCCGGACGCCCATCGCACGCGCGACCTGGATCGCGTGGGTGCCGATGCCGCTGGCCCCGCCGTGCATCAGCAGCAGCTGCCCCTTGCCCAGGTGCGCGACCATCACCAGGTTCGACCACACCGTGCACGCCACCTCCGGCAGGCCGGCGGCGTCCACCAGGTCCACCCCGTCGGGGACGGGCATCACCTGGCCGGCGGGCACGGCGACGTATTCGGCGTAGCCGCCTCCGGCGAGCAGCGCGCAAACCTCTTGTCCCGCAGCCCAATTCGTGACGCCTTCGCCCGCATCGGCAACGACGCCGGACACCTCCATGCCGATGATTTCGCTGGCCCCCGGCGGTGGCGGGTACTTGCCGGCGGCCTGCAGGACGTCGGCGCGGTTGACGCCGGCCGCGGCGACCTTGATCAGCACCTCGCCGGGTCCGGCGGTCGCGTCGGGCACCTCTTGCCAGGACAGTTGATCGGGGGATTCGGCGACAATCGCGCGCATGACGGCGACGTTACTAGTGCCGGTTACCCTTAGCAGCGGTGGCGTGGCAGAGCGGCCTAATGCACTCGCCTTGAAAGCGAGAGACGGCTAAAACCGTCCGGGGGTTCAAATCCCTCCGCCACCGCCGGTCAGTGCCGTCGGCCGGGGCGATCCGTTCGTCGGTGCGCACCAGCGACGCCCCGACCGAAACCGCGAACATGGGCAGCGCCTCGTCGGCGCGCAGGGTTTTGGCGGGAGCGGCGCCCTGTTCCGACAGCACGATCAAGGTGTTCCCATCGCCGCGCGCCCTCAACCGGCGCGAATCTCCGCGGCGATGGTGTCCATCAGCGCCGTGTAACGGCGAACCTCCGGGTCGCGACCGGGCTTGCCGCTGCTGATCACGCCGGCGGCCATGTCGCGCTCCGGGTCGGCCCAGATGGCGATGTTGGTGAGCCCGAGGTGACCGAACGCGGCCGTCGCGCCCCGGCCGAACGGCCCGAACCGCTTCGTTCCCAGGATGAATCCGGTGCCCCAGCGGGCCGGCATCAGCCCGATCGCGAAATCCGGTCGCAGGCGCCGGCATTCGGCGGCCGCGCCCCGCATCGTCTCCGGGCTCATCACCCGCACGCCGTCGAGTTCTCCTCCGCGGCGCCAGATTTCGGCGAACCGGGACAGCTCGTCGGCGGTCGAAACGGTGTTGGACGACGGGACGATCGTGGTCAGGAACCGGGGCGTGTTCGTGTACGGGATGATCTCGTGCACGGTTCCACCGATCGCCTTGCGGAAGATCTGCGCGACCACCGGCGGCAGGGTGCGCCCGGTGGGGTGACTCGGCGCGACCAGCGGAACGTCTTGTTTGGCGACGCCGAAGTTGGTCCACCGGAAGCCCAGCGGGTCGAGGATCTCGGTGGCGAGGATTTCGCGAATCTCCTTGCCGGTGGCCGCGTAGACGATCTCGCGCATCAGCGGGCCCCACGTCAGCGCGTGATACATGTGCACCAGCCCGGGGCGGTAAAGGGGCCGCAGTTCGCCGAGCTTCTGTTGCGCGTACTCGTGGTCGTCGGCGCGTTTGACATCCGGCCGGGGCCCGGTGGGGAAGGGCAGGCCGGCGCTGTGGGTCATCACGTGCCGGATCGTGATGCGGTCCTTGCCGTGGCTGGTGAAGGTGGGCAGGTATTCGCAGACCCGGTCGTCCAGCGAGAAGACTCCGCGCTCGGCGAGCATGTGCACGACTGTCGCGGTGATGCCCTTGGCCGCCGAGTACACGCAGTACGGCGTGTCCGTGGTGACGGGGATCTTCTCGGCGTCGGGCGGATCGGTGGGCGCATTGCCCCAGCCGTGCCCGATCGCGCGGTTGAGCACGACGCGCCCGTGCTGGCGGATGCACACCTGGATCGCCGGGTGCATGCCGCCCGCATACCAGTGCCGCGCGGCCCGCCAGATCCGCTCGACGGCGGCGCTGTCGATCTCGGAGTGGTCCTCGGCGCCGACGGCCGTCACGGAGTCCAGGTCGGCCGGGAGGCGGATTTTTCCGTCGGGTGTCACTTCAGCGAGAGTAGCCAAGCGCGCGCTATTCCCCGGTGAACTGCGGCGGACGCTTGGCGAACGTGGCGGAAATGCCTTCGGTCAGGTCCTTCGACGGCAGGAACGCCGCGTTCCAGGTCGCGACGTAGCGCAGGTTCTCCGAGATGGCGGAGGTGCGTTGCTGGTCGAGGACGTCCTTGACGCCGTAGACGGCCAGCGGGGGATTGGCGGCGATCTCCGCGGCCGTCGCGTGCGCGGCCGCAAGCGTCGCGTCGGCGTCGGCCAACACGTCGTTGACCAACCCGATCTTCTCGGCGCGGGCCGCGTCGATGTCCCGACCCGTCAGCGCCAGTTCGCGCAGGTGGCCGTCGCCCAGGATCAGCGGCAGCCGGGCCAGGCTGCCCATGTCCGCGACGATCGCCAGCTTGACCTCCCGCACCGAGAACTTGGCGTCGGCGCTGGCGTAGCGGATGTCGACCGCGGAGATCAGGTCGACGGCGCCGCCGATGCACCAGCCCTGGACCGAGGCGATGGTCGGGGTGCGGCAGTCGGCGACGGCGTTGATCGCCTTCTGCATCCGCAGGATCTCGGCGTGGAAGTCGGTGCGGGGGCGGGCCGTCGCCCCCTCGGCCATCAGCGGGGCGAACATGCCGCCCATCGCGGGCACGTCCAGGCCGTAGCTGAAGTTCTTGCCCGATCCGGTGATGACGATGGCCCGCACGTCGCGGTCGGCGTCGAGCCCCGCGAACACGGCCGGCATCTCCGACCAGAATGCCGGCCCCATCGCGTTGCCCTTGCCCGGCCCGATCAGCGTCACCTGTGCGACGTGGTCCTTGGTTTCGATCGTGACGGATTCGTATCTTTCGCCCATAGCGAGACCGTAGCGTGGCAAATATGGCTCCTGACTTGCGACCCGGACCTCATTCCCCGCCCACCGACGAGCTGCACAGCGCCGAGGACACGCTGGGCGTGTTGCAGCGCGTCCTGCATCCCATCGCGACCGACGACCTGACCCGGCGCACGCCGTGCCGCGAGTTCGACGTGACGGGGCTGACCGAGCACCTGCTGAACTCGATCAAGGGGCTCGGGGGCATGGTCGGCGCGGACATTCCCGAGCGCGACGAAAGCGATTCGGTGGAGCGGCAGATCATCGCCGCGGCCCGCCCCGCCCTGGACGCGTGGCATCGCCACGGCCTCGACGGCACCGTGCCGTTCGGCAAGGGCGAGATGCCGGCCAGGGGCGCCTGCGGCATCCTGTCGCTCGAATTCCTCGTGCACGCCTGGGATTACGCCAAGGCCGTGGGACACGACGTCGACGCCCCGGAGCCGTTGGCCGAATACGTCCTGGGCCTGGCGCACCAGATCATCCGCCCGGAGCAACGCAGCCGCGCCGGTTTCGACGAGCCCGTCGACCTGCCCACCGACGCCGGCGCCCTCGAGCAGCTGATCGCGTTTACGGGCCGCAACCCGGCCGGCTAGCCGCGCGCCGCATCGCCGAGCGTGCGGCCAGCCGCACACTGGACGACGAGCGTGCGGCCAGCCGCACGTTCGCGCGTGGGCTATACCCGCTCGAGGTAGAAGTAGTAGTACCGGCCGCCGTCCAGCACGCGCTTGCCGTTCATGATGCCCATCACGGCGTCGTCGTCGATCCTCTTGAAGTGGTCGTGCACGGGCTGGCCGTCGTAGACCATGGTCGCGGTGACCTCGCCGCGGAATTCCTCCAGCCACAGGCTGGCCTCGCCCTTGCCCATCTCCTTGTTGGAGAACTTGTTCCCGTCGGCGTCGAGGCACACCAGGGGCTGCACGTCGGCGGCCGACTTGAAGCTTTTGCCGAACCAGCCGGCCTTTTCCAGCTGGCCGTTCATCTTGTGGCCGGTGACGAACTCGCCGCCCTTCCACTCGCCCATCATCTCGTCGATGGTCGCCGGGGGCAGGGTCGCCCAGAAGTCGTCGAGCTCGGCGTCGGCGATTTCGCCGGCGCGTTCCTTGAATTCGGTGAACTTCTTGCGGGCCAGGCTCATTGGTTCTCCTTTATCCAGTCGTGGGCAAACCGCAGCAGCGCGTCGTTTTCCTCCGGCGCCCCGATGGTGACTCGCACGCCGTCCGGGGCGAACGGGCGGACCACGATGCGCGCCTCGGCGGCCCGCGCCACAAAGTCCTGGGTGCGCGTGCCAAGGGGCAGCCAGACGAAGTTGGCTTGCGACGGTGGCAGGGCGAACCCGGCGTCGCGCAGGCCGGCGCTGACGCGGGCCCGCTCGGCGACCACGGCGTCGGTGCGGGCGAGCAGCTCGTCGGCGGCGTCCAGCGAGGCGATGGCGGCGGCCTGCGAGACGCTCGTCACCGCGAACGGCACATAGACCTGGTCCAGCGCCGTGATCAGGTCGGGGTGCCCGACGGCGTAGCCGACGCGAAGGCCCGCCAGCCCGTAGGCCTTCGAAAAGGTCCGCAGCACAACGACGTTGCTGCGGGTGCGGGCCAGCTGCAGGCTGTCGGGCAGCATGCCGTCGCGGATGTACTCGACGTAGGCCTCGTCGATGGCGATCAGGATGTGCGGCGGCACCGCCTCGACGAAACGGGCCAGCGCGTCCGGGTCGACGACCGTCGACGTCGGGTTGTTGGGGTTGCACACGAAGATCAGCCGGGTGCGGTCGGTCACCGCGGCGAGCATCGCGTACAGATCGAAGGTGTGGTCGGTCAGGGGCACCTTGACGGCGACGGCGCCGGCCACCTGAGTCATGGGCGGGTAAAGCTCGAAGCTGTGCCACCCCATCACCACCTCGTCGCCCGCGGCGGCGGTGATTTGGATGACCTGCTGGCACAGGCTCACCGAGCCGCAGCTGACCGCGACCTGCTCGGGCGCGAAGTCCGCGGAGCTCGCCGAGCTGAGGTGCTTGGCCAGCGCCGCCTTGAGCGCAAGGTTGGCGCTGTCGGGATAGCGGTGAATGTTGTCGGTGGCCCGTTCGATCGCCGCGCGGACGCTCGGCAGCGGGCCGTGCACCGTCTCGTTGCTGGCGAGTTTGATCGATCCCGGCACCGTCTTGCCGGGAACGTAGACGGGAAGTCCCGCCAGCTCGGGGCGCAGGCGGGCGGTCACTTCGACAGCATATGTCGGCGCTGTGTACGCTATGCCTCCGGCGGTTCGGGGACGGCTGAAGGGGTTCGGGTACCCTCAGGAAGTCCGATGGAGGCGTGCCAGAGCGGCCGAATGGGGCTCACTGCTAATGAGTTGTCCCCCTCAAAGGGGACCGGAGGTTCAAATCCTCTCGCCTCCGCCACGCAAGACAACTGAAGACAGGCGCCCGTAGCTCAACGGATAGAGCATCTGACTACGGATCAGAAGGTTGGGGGTTCGAATCCCTTCGGGCGCGCTCAGCACAGCGGTGGATGTAGCCGAACCGTTCAGCCGGAGTTGGTTGTGGCCGCCAACATTCGGCGATAACCTCCGGCGCATGATCACGAGCAGCTTTGGACAGACAATTGGTGGCGGTGCCGGCGGTCGCGTGGGTGGCGGTGCCGGAGGTCGTGTTGGCGGTGGCGCGGGTGGCCGCCTCGGCGGCGGTGCCGGAGGTCGTGTTGGCGGTGGCGCGGGCGGCCGCCTCGGCGGCGGCGCCGGCGGCCGCTAGCCCTTAACCAACAGACGGGCGCTCCGGCTCACTTGATCGGGCCGGGCGGCGCTTGCTGCGCGGCAGGATCATCCGAGCCGACCAGGTCCAGTTGCATCCATGCCACGTCGTGCCAGCGGCCGTGTTTCCATTCGACGCGCCGGTACAGCCCGACCTCCTCGAACCCGAAGGATCGATGGAAGCCGTTGCTGGCCTCGTTGGGTTGCGTGATGCCGGCGAAGGCCTGCCGGTAGCCGCGCTCGGCGAGCCGCTGCAGTAGCCGCGTGTAGAGCGCGCGGCCGCCGCCGGTGCGGTGATGGTCCGGGTGCACGTAGAGCCCGGTCTCGGTCGACCATCGGTAGGTCGGCATGCGATTGAGGGTGTGCCCGTAGGCGAAGCCGATGATCCGATCGTCGCGTTCGAGGACCAGCCATTCGTGGGCCGACGTGATCCGCGCGGCCATCTCGGCCACGGCCGGGACTTCGAGTTCCCAGCTGATCGCCGTGTCCAGAACGTACGGGCGGTAAATCGCAACGCACGCGGCCGCGTCCTCAGCGGAAGCCGGACGCACGATCGATTGCATGCCAGCAGTCTTCCATCGTCAAAGCCGCAGGGCGGCTTCGGCTTTAAACGGGCGACCAGTCGTCCCAGGACTCGGCGAAGTCGAGAGTCGTCCGGGGGATCTGGGCGGTGGCGATGATCTCGCGGAAGTGGTCCTGCCAACCCCACCACATGCCGATGTGAAAGACGTATTGGTACCAGCTGAGCTGGTAGCCGTCGGGGATGGCCTCGCCCTTGTTCTCGGGTGAGAACACCGCGACCGCCAGCAGGCCGATCGCCGTCGCGGCGGGCAGCTGGATCTTGCCGGTGCGCCAGATCTGCACTCCCGCGGGGCGTGGCCCGTGCGGGGTCAGTTCGAATCCCTCGGGCAGTTCGTCCTCGTGGCCGTGGCTCCAGCGGTGCACGCCGTACAGGACGTCGGCGATGTCGGGGCGGCCGTCGGGCATATCCGACTTCACCGCGACGGGAAAGCGGCTCTGCTCGAAGTCGATCCCCGGTGCCGCCATTATCTGGAAGATGTCCAGCGAGTCCCGGACCGTGCGCTTGAACCGGGTCGCGACGCCCTCCTGCGGGTAGCGCTTCTTCGAGGTTCCATCGACCGCGTTGCAGGCGTGCAGCATCGCGGTGTCCCACTCGCGATGTTCCCAGTGGTCGAGCGAGCGCCTGACCGAATCCCCGACGTCCACGCTTGGAGGCTAACCGCCGGGCCCCAAGGTGTCCTGGTTATGGGCGCGGTTGGAAAGGCAGCCGGCGCGGCGGGATGGTCACGGTCTGGGTCACCGTGCTGGTTTCGGTGCTCGGGGACACGGTGACCGTGCTCGGCGGGACCGTCGTCGTCGGGGTGTCGGTGCTCGGGGTGCCCGTGTCGGTACTCGGGGTTCCCGTGTCCGTGCTCGGCGGCGGGGCGGTCTCGGTGACGGTCTGCGTCGGCGCGCCGCCGCCCCCGTGGTGGTGCGGCGGCTCGGTGGTGGTGGTCACCGCCGGAGCGCTCGTGGTGGTCGGAGCGGGTGTCGTCGTGGTGGTCGGAGCCGGCGACGGCGATCCGGCGACCAGCTTGACCACCGCGTACGCCGCGAGGCCGAGCACGATCACCCCGAGAGCACCGGCCGCGACCAGCGCCGCCGGGCGGCGATACCACGGTGTCGGGGGCTCGGGCGGCTGGGACGCCGGCTCGTCGTAGTAACCGCCGTAGGCGGCCTGGGTCGGCTCGGAGTAGAAGTCGGGATTCTCGGGGTAGGGCGGCACGAAGGGAGATGTTAGTGCGTCAGGATTCGCCGCCGATAAGCGTCAGCGCCCGCTCGAACAGGTGCACGGTCGCGGCGTGGAGTTGGTCGCCGACCTCTTTTTCGGCCTTGCCCGCGCACGCCCGCGCCAGCGTGCCCTCGATGACGATGCCGAGCTTGAAGCAGGCCAGCACCGTGTACCAGGCGATGTTCGACAGGTCGCGGGTGGTGTTGGCGGCGTACCGCTGGAACAGGTCGTCGGTGCTGGCCAGCCCGTCCTGTCCGCCCAGGGCGTGGCTGAACACGCTGGACCCGTCGGGCTGGCGCCAGGTCGCCAGCAGCCAGCCCAGGTCGAGCAGCGGGTCACCGATCGTGCACATCTCCCAGTCGACGATGGCGACCACGTCGGGTCCGGTGCGGGAAAACATGACGTTGGCGGCGTGGTAGTCGCCGTGCATGATGCCGGGGGTCCAGCTGGTGGGTCGGCGGCGCTCCAGCCACGTGGACACTTCCTCGATGCCCGGGATGTCGGGCCCGGGATAGCCGTCGTACTCGCTGTAGGACTCCAGCTCGGAAAGCCACCGCGGCACCTGACGTTCCAGGAAGCCGTCCGGCTTGCCGAAGTCGGCGAGGCCGACGGCGACGTGGTCGACGGCGCCGAGCCTCGCCAGCGCGTCGGCCATCGATAGGCCCATGCCGAACCGCACGCTCGCGTCACCCGCGTGCAAGGGCGGCAGCCCCTCGCCGGCGTTGAACCCGTCGACCGGCTCCATCAGGTAGAACACGGCGTCGCCGAGGACGCTGGTGTCGTCGCAGGTGGCGATCAGGTGCGGGTGCGGCACGTCGGAGCCGGCCAGCGCCGCAAGGACTTTCGTCTCGCGCAGGATCACGCTGTTGCTGCGGGTTCGCAGGTGCCGCGGTCCGCGGCGCAGCACGTAGGGGCGTCCGGCCCGGGTGAATCGCAGCATGACGTTCTGGGTTCCGCCGGTGAGGGTGGTGACGTCCTCGAGCGGACCCTCACCAAGCCCCTGCCCGGACATCCATTTCGCCACGGCATCGAGGTCGACAGGCTCCACGTTTCAGCCCTTGGGCCGCGGGGTGTAGCGAACGGTCTGCGCCCAGATCATCCCGTCGCGGAACACGAAGGTGTCGACGCCGTCCTCGACCCGGTTGAGCGGCGAATCGGCCGCCCACTCCAGGAACAGCACGTCACCCTCGAAGACCTGGGTCTTCAGGTCCCACGCCGCGTCGGGCAGGTCGTCGAGCAATTTCGCGAAGGCCCCGCGGACGCCGTCCTTGCCGCGCGCGACGCCGGCCGGGGTGATGAACACGGAATCCTCGGTGTAGTCGGCGACGATCTCGTCCAGGTCGCCCGCGCCGAGCGCCTGCCCATGGTGGGCGAATATCTCCTGCGGCGTACGGGTCATGGGATGAAGCGTAGGTCACCGGCGGCTCGCGCCCGCCGCCGCCGGATGCCTGGAACAATAGTGTGGACAACTAACGAACTTCGGGCTTGGGAGGGAAACCGCGATGCCGCGCACCGACAACGATTCCTGGGACATCACCCAAAGCGTGGGAGCCACCGCGCTGGGTGTCGCCGCGGCGCGGGCCGCCGAGACCGCGAGCGAGAACCCGCTCATCAACGACCCGTTCGCGCGGGTGTTCGTCGACGCGGCGGGCGAGGGAATGTGGAGCATCTACGCCGACCCCAAGCTGCTGGCCAAGGCGGTCGACCTGGAACCGGAGGTGCGGAGCCGAATCCAGCTGATGATCGACTTCATGGCCACGCGCACAGCGTTTTTCGACGAATTCTTCCTGGGCGCCGCCGACGCTGGCGTTCGCCAGGTGGTGATCCTGGCCGCCGGCCTGGACGCCCGCACCTGGCGGCTGCCGTGGCCCGACGGCACCGTCGTCTACGAGCTGGACCAGCCCAAGGTGCTGGAATTCAAATCCAAGACGCTGCGCGAACACGGCGCGCAGCCGAACGCGGAGCTGGTCAACGTGGCGATCGACCTGCGCCAGGACTGGCCAAAGGCGTTGCAGGAGGCCGGGTTCGACGCGTCGCGGCCGGCGGTCTGGTCGGCCGAAGGCCTGGTGCGGTATCTGCCGGCGCAGGCGCAGGACCTGCTGTTCGAGCGCATCCATGAGCTCAGTGCGCCGGGTAGTTGGCTCGCTTCCAACGTGCCGGGCTCGGGCTTCACCGACCCCGAGCTCGTTCGGCGGCAGCGCGAGGACATGCAGCGCATGCGCGCCGCGGCCGCGCGGCTGGTCGACACCGAGATCACCGACTTCGACGACCTCTGGTACGCCGAGGAGCGCACGCCCGTCGACGGCTGGCTGAGCGAGCACGGCTGGGACGTCACGACGGCGACCTTCGCGGAGCTGATGGCGCACTACGACCGCAGCATTCCGCAGGGCACCGAAAACGCGATGCCGCCGACCCTGTACGTGTCGGCGCAGCGGCGAGCGGATTGAGCGCAACGAACCCTATTGGGCGGTAACCCGTTTCGCGGCCTGCAGGCCTTCCACATCTTGCTTGATCGCCGCGATCGCGTCGACCGGTGTCAGGTCCTGGCCCTGGCTGTTCTGACCAAGCTGCGGCCAGCCACCGCCGCCCGGCCCCCGCAGCTGGTCCCAGATATCGCGGACCTTGCTCAGCAGCTCGGCCTGTTCGTCGTCGGTGAGCGCCATCAACCATCCTCCGTTCGTACCGATGCCGCACGCGGCGGCGAATTCTTGCGGTGTCAGCCCGTCGGCCGAGTTCATATCGCACTGACCGAACGGTGGACACCCCTGCGGCAGGTTGGGGCTGAAGCCCGTGCCGTCGGTGTACTGGTGCGCGACCTGGCCCGGCAGGTTCGGGTTGGAGCCATAGCCGGCGCCGATGACGCGCAGGCCCGCGGGCCGCGTCCGCCACATGTTGTAGAAGTCATAAGCGTTGGCGTATCCGATGATCCGCGCGGGCGAGCCGGCGTAGTCGGCCAGGTTCCAGTACAGGCTGTTGATCCAGCTCGAGCCGTCGCCGGGCGGGTTGCCACCCGCTTCGACGTCGAGCATGAGCGCGACCCGTGGGTGCAATCCGCCGGCGGCATCGATCATCGAGCGCACGGTGTCGGCATTGTCCAGCCAATCGGGCCGCACGTAGGTGTACACGATCCCGAACGTCAGGCGCCCGCTGTCCAACGCGTCGCGCAGCCATGCGTAGTTGGCCGCGAAGTTGTGATCTCGATAGGTACCGTCGCAGACGCGGATGGAAAGCACCCGGTACGGATAGGAATCATCCACGGGCACTTGGAATTCCGAGACGTCGGCGAACAGGGTGTCGGTCACGGCGGCGCGCCTCGGGAGCTCTGCCTGGAGCAACCCATCTCAATCCCCCTTCACCGCAACCCCACTCGCCATGCTACCCATCGCGGTAACCTCGCGGTTATGGCTGATCGGCCGGCCCGGGTGAGCGACGTGCATCGGATCGCCACGTCGATGCCACACGTCAAGCGCATGGAGGGCCCGAAGGGCAACTCCATCTACCAGGTGGGCGGAAAGTCGTTCGTGTTCTTCCGCACTCCGCAGCCCGACGCGACCGACCCGGACACCGGCGAACGCTATGCCGACGTGATCATGCTCTGGGTGGAGTCGGAAAGCGACAAGCTCGCCCTCGTCCAGGATCCCGCGTCACCGTTCTTCACCACGAGCCATTTCGACGGACATCCCTCGGTGCTGGTGCGGGCCGGCCGATTGGCCGAGATCACCAGGACCGAACTGGCGGAGCTGATTCAGGACGCGTGGCTTTCGCGGGCTTCAAAGAGACGCGCCGAGGCCTGGCTCGCGGACCACGTTTAGACGCACGTCCAACGGGTAAAGCTACCTCCACGAGAATTTTTCTCGACACAATGGAGGTCACAATGGGTGGTCGCGGAGTGATCGGCGCGGTTGTCCTGATCTGGTTGCTCATCGGAGTCTTCGCGGCTTTTCAGCGCGACTACTTCAAGGGCGGCGCAACGAATTGCGTCACCGCGGGAAACATCGCGTTGACGGTTATCGCCGGTCCCCTGAATTACGCGGGCGTCAATCCAAAAGTCAAGGATTGCCATGTGCCGCAGCCCAGTTCAATGCCCAGCGGTCTAGCAGTGGTCTAGAAGCGGCCAGCAAATAACGTAGACCCCTCACAAAAGGAAACCGTCATGATCATCCTCGGCATAGTGCTACTCATTCTCGGGTTTGTCTTCAGTCTCCCGCTGCTATGGGAGATCGGCATCGTCGTGCTCGTCATCGGCGCGGTGTTGTGGATCCTTGGGTCCGTCGGCCGGCCGGTCGCCGGCAGGCGGTATTGGTACTAGGCAATCCCCGGGAGGCCGGATCGCGTGACTGCTCGCCAGTCACGCGATCTTTTCACAGCCCACACAAAGGAACGGCATAGCGTCGGCTCAGTCGGGCGCGGATACTGGAACCTGTGACGCAGTCCCGAGCCTCGGTAGAGCGGGTTGTCATGTGCCGCGCGGACGGCAACCCGATCAATGTGCTCGTCGTCGACGACGAAGCGGTGTTGGCCGAAATGGTGTCCATGGCCCTGCGATACGAGGGCTGGACGATCTCCACCGCGGGCGACGGATCATCGGCCATCGCGGCGGCCCGGGCCCAGCGGCCCGACGTGGTCGTCCTCGACGTGATGCTCCCCGACATGAGTGGCCTGGACGTGCTGCACAAACTGCGCGAGGACAACCCGCAGCTGCCGGTGCTGCTGCTGACGGCCAAGGACGCGGTGGAAGACCGCATCGCGGGCCTGACCGCGGGCGGCGACGACTACGTGACCAAACCCTTCAGCATCGAAGAGGTGGTGCTGCGGCTGCGGGCGCTTCTTCGTCGCACCGGGGTGACCACCGTCGACAGCGGGGCGCAGCTGGTGGTCGGCGACCTGGTGCTGGACGAGGACAGCCACGAGGTGAGCCGCGCGGGAGAACCAATCTCGTTGACCTCCACCGAGTTCGAGCTGCTGCGGTTCATGATGCGCAACTCCAAGCGGGTGCTGAGCAAGGCCCAGATCCTGGACCGGGTGTGGAGTTACGACTTCGGCGGGCGATCGAACATCGTCGAGCTCTACATTTCCTACCTGCGCAAAAAGATCGACAACGGTCGTGAACCCATGATCCACACGCTGCGCGGCGCGGGCTATGTCCTCAAGCCCGCCCGCTAGGACGCGGCGGGTCTGGTCACTTCGGCTCCGGCTGCTGGTCGGCCAGATCGTCGTGCTCGCCCTTGTGTGCATCGGCATCACCGCGGCGACCGAACTGGCGCTGCTGCACCACCTCGTCGCGCAGCTCGACGGGCAACTCGCCGGAACTTCGTACCGCTCGGCGCTGATGTACCCCGAACCGAAACGCCCGGGCTGGCGACACGAGTCGCATTTCTATCCGCGGCCGGGCCCCGGCCCGCGGTTCCTGGATGCCCCGGGCCAGCCGGCCGGCATGGTCGCCGCGGTGATCACCGACGGCAAGATCGTCGACGCCGGATACCTGACCAGTGACGGCGCGCGGGCCGCGTTGACCCCGGCCGCGCAGACGCAACTGGAACACATCGCCGGCAGCCGCAGGGCGGTGACGCTCGACCTCGACGGACTCGGTCGGTACCGCGTCGTGGCCGCCCCGAGCCGCAGCGGCGGGGACGTCATCGTCACCGGCCTGTCGATGTCGAACATCGACGCCACCATGATCCGGATGCTGGTCATCCTCGGGATCGTCACGGTGATCGCGCTGGTCGCGGCGACCAGCGCCGGCGTCGTCATCATCCGGCGGGCGCTGGCCCCGCTGCGCCGCGTCGCGCAAACCGCAAGCGAGGTGGTCGAACTCCCGTTGGACCGCGGCGAGGTCGAGTTGCCGGTGCGGGTGGCCGAGTCCGACGCGAACCCCGCCACCGAGGTGGGGCAGTTGGGCTCGGCGCTGAACCGGATGCTCGACCACATCGCGGCCGCGCTGTCGGCGCGGCAGGCCAGCGAGACCCGGGTTCGCCAGTTCGTCGCCGACGCCAGCCACGAACTGCGCACGCCGCTGGCCGCGATCCGCGGTTACACCGAGCTCACCCAGCGCATGGGAGACGACCGCGAAGCGGTCGCGCACGCGATGAGCCGGGTGGCTTCCGAGACCGAGCGGATCACCCGCCTCGTCGAGGACCTGCTGTTGCTCGCCCGCCTGGACTCCGGGCGGCCGCTGGAGCGGCAACCGGTGGACCTGTCGCACCTGGCGGTGGACGCCGTCAGCGACGCGCACGTCGCCGGGCCGGAGCATCAGTGGGAGCTGGACCTGCCCGAGGAGCCGGTGGTCGTCACCGGTGACGCGGCGCGCCTGCAGCAGGTGCTGACGAACCTGCTGGCCAACGCGCGCGTCCACACCGCGCCCGGCACCGTCGTGACGACCCGATTGAGCAGCGAGCCGACGCAGACCGTGTTGCAGGTCATCGACAACGGCCCCGGCATTCCGGCGGGGTTGCAGTCCGAGGTGTTCGAGCGGTTCGCCCGCGGCGATTCCTCACGCTCGCGCAAAGGCGGCAGCACCGGGCTGGGATTGGCGATCGCGTCCGCGGTCGTCAAGGCGCACAACGGGACCATCACGGTCGACAGCGCACCCGGTCACACCGAGTTCACGGTGCGGTTGCCACTCAACGGGTGGCAACCGCCCGCATCACTCAGTTAGGAGCAAGTCACGTCGATTTCGAACGGCTTGTTCACCGGTTGCATCGGGTTGGCCATGTCGACCCCGGTCGCGGTGCCGGTGACCTTGTAGCTGTTGCCGTTCTTGGTCGCCGAGGCGTTGCCCTGGCCGGAACCCTGCGCGTACGCGAGAGTCACGCCGTTGACGTTGCCGAGCCCGACGGACTTCACCGTGTTGTCACCGGCGAGTACGACGGAGATGCCGGTCGCCGCTCCACCGACCGCGATGGTGGTGTTGCCGCCGACCGTCGTGCACACGACGGAGCCGGTCACGTTCTGGTTCTTGCCGTCGATGGTCACCGTCGGCGCCGCCGCGCCGCTTCCCGGGGTGGCAACCGCAACCGACGTGCCGTTCGCACTACCGCTCGTGCTCGACTTGTTGCTCGAACACCCGGAAATGCCCGCGGCCAAAATCGCCGCTCCGGCCACCGCGACAGTCAGTCCACGCTTCACCTGTTCTCCTTTGCCCGATCGTTGCGGCTCTCCACATTAAGAACCGTCAAGGCAGTATGCGGGTTTGCCGAGCCGCAGAAAAGAGGTTGGGCGAAATTGTTTCGCTTCGGTTAACCCGCCAGCTCCGCCCGCGTCCTTCCTCCGAAGGGCGCATTGATGGCACTGTGTTGCCGTGGACCACAAGCCCCCGGCCGCCGTCATCGAGTCGGCCCATCGCGAACATGCCCTGCCGTTTGAGGACACGAGGGACTTCGAGAACGCCGATCGCGGCTTCATCGCGGCCCTGTCCCCGTGCGTCATCAAGGCGGCGGACGGCCGCGTGGTGTGGGACAACGACGCCTACTCCTTCCTCGGGGGTGACGCGCCGACGTCGGTGCACCCGAGCCTGTGGCGCCAGTCGACCCTGGCCGCCAAGCAAGGCCTCTACGAGGTGGTGCCCGGCATCTACCAGGTCCGCGGCCTGGACATCTCGAACGTCACCTTCGTCGAGGGCGACACGGGCGTCATCGTCATCGACCCGCTGATCTCCACCGAGGTCGCCGCGGCGGCGCTGGCGCTGTATCGCACCCACCGCGGCGGGGACCGTCCCGTCGTCGCGGTGATCTACACCCACAGCCACGTCGATCACTTCGGCGGCGTCCTGGGCGTCACCTCGCAGGCCGACGTGGACAGCGGTTCGGTCGCGGTACTGGCGCCGGAGGGCTTCACCGCGCACGCCGTTCAGGAGAACGTCTATGCGGGCCCGGCGATGACGCGCCGCGCGACCTACATGTACGGCTCCATGCTGGAGCGCGGACCGCGGGGCCACGTGGGTTGCGGGCTGGGTCAGGCCGCGTCCACCGGCGAGATCGGCATCATCGTGCCGACCCTCGACATCCGCGAGACCGGCGAGAAGCACACCATCGACGGCGTGGAGATCGAGTTCCAGATGGCGCCCGGCACCGAGGCGCCGGCCGAAATGCATTTCTATTTCCCGCGGTTCCGCGCGCTGTGCATGGCCGAGAACGCCACCCACAACCTGCACAACCTGTTGACCCTGCGTGGCGCGCTGGTGCGTGACCCGCATGCCTGGTCGGGTTACCTCACCGAGGCCATCGACACCTTCGCCGATCGCGCCGACGTGGTGTTCGCCTCCCACCACTGGCCCACCTGGGGCCGGGAGGCCATCGTCGAATTCCTTTCGCTGCAACGCGATCTGTACGCCTACCTGCACGACCAGACGCTGCGGCTGCTCAACCAGGGCCACACCGGCGCCGAGATCGCCGAGGCGTTTCGGATGCCGCCCGCCCTGGAGCGGGCGTGGCACACCCACGGGTACTACGGCTCGGTCAGCCACAATGTCAAGGCCGTCTACCAGCGCTACATGGGCTGGTTCGACGGCAACCCCGGGCGGCTGTGGCCCCATCCGCCGGCGGCGATCGCCCCCCGCTACGTCGACGCGATGGGCGGCATCGACCGCGTCGTCGAGCTCGCCCAGGCGGCGTTCGATGCCGGTGATTTCCGTTGGGCGGCAACGCTGCTCGATCACGCCGTCTTCACCGACAGCGAAAACGCGGCCGCCCGCGCGCTGTACTCCGACACGCTGGAACAACTGGCCTACGGTGCGGAGAACGCCACGTGGCGCAACTTCTTCCTGAGCGGGGCCGCCGAGCTGCGCGACGGCAACTTCGGCACCTCTGTCCAAGTCGCTTCTCCGACAATGCTTTCCCAGCTGACGCCGGAGCAGATCTTCGACAGCCTCGCCATCGCCGTCAACGGCCCGCGCAGCTGGGACCTCGACATCGCCCTCGACATCAGCTTCGCTGACGCGGGTGTCAACTACCGGCTGGCCCTGCGCAACGGCGTGCTCGTGTACCGCCGGGTGGCGGCCGATCCGGCGACGGCGACCGTTACGGTCAAGGCGGCCAGCAAGTTACGGCTGCTTGCCGCGGCGACGGGCGATTTTTCCTCGCCCGGGCTGGACGTCTCCGGTGATCAGGCGGCGCTGCAGGCCTTCCTCGGTGCGCTCGACCAACCCGACCCGGCCTTCAACATCGTCACGCCCTAGTTCCTACCGCGAGCAGACGCAAAAACCCCCGAAAAAGGGTGGAATTGGGGGCGTTTGCGTCTGCTCGCGCTATGGCGCGGCCACGTCGATGACTACCTTGCCGAGCACCTTGCGCTCGGCCACATGCCGCAGCGCGGCCGCGGTTTCGGACAGGGGGAATCGCGCCCCGATGTAGGGCCGGATCGTGCCGGCGGCGAACATCTCCGCCAGCTCCCGCATGTCGCGCGCCGCGTCGTCGGGCCGGTCGCTCATGAAGGTGCGGATCTCCATGCCGCGCACGGTGATCCCCTTGAGCAGGACCAGGTTCAGCGGGATGGCCGGGATGGTGCCCGAGGCGTAGCCGAGGGTGATGAAGGTGCCGCCGCGAGCCAGGCCACGCAGCGCGGGCTCCGCATACGGTCCGCCCACGGGGTCGAGGACCACGCGGGCGGCGTCGCCGGTGAGCTCGCGGATGCGCGTCTTGAGGTCTTCCCGGTCGTAGTCGACGATGGCCTCGGCGCCGCGCTGCCGGCACAGCTCGAGCTTTTCGGGGCTGGACGCCGCGGCCAGCACCCGCGCCCCCATGGCCACCGCCAGGTCGACGGCCGCCAGCCCCACGCCCCCGGCGGCGCCCAGTACGACCACCCAATCACCCTGCGCCACTTCGGCAATCGAGCGCAGCGCGTGATAGGCGGTGCGGTAGGTGACGCCGAACGCCGCGGCCGACGCGAAGTCGGCGCCGTCGGGGATCAGCGCGGCCGATGCCGAGTCGAGCAGCGCCTGCTCGGCGAACGCACCCGTCGGGGTGGTCGCGCAGACCCGCTGACCCGGGCGAAACGGGCTGCCGTCGCCGACCGCCAGCACCTCACCGGCCAGCTCGCTGCCCGGGACGAACGGCACCGGAATCTTGACCTGATATTTGCCGGCGATCAACAGCACGTCGGGGAAGTTGACCGCCGCGGCGTGCACCCGAACCACCAGCTGGCCGGGACCGGGAACGGGATCGGGGACGTCGTCGATGACCAAATCCTCCGGTGTGCCATAGGAACGGCACACGGCGGCGCGCATCACTCGATCCCCAAGCCGCGCAAGCAGAACTGGACGACGTGTGCGATGTCCTCGCGACCCGGCCGGTCGGCCGAACCCACGTATCGCCGCATGGTCGCCGCCGTGCAACAGAACACCGCCTCAACGTCGCGGTCGACGTCGGCGCTGCCCAGCTCGGTGACGGGGTCGACCAGCAGGTCCCGCAGGGGGCCCATCATTTCCTGGTCGACGGCACGCCAGTTGGCGGGTGACATCTGGCCCGCGGCCGCGCGGCTCTTGCGGATCAGCTGCGGGTCGGCGACCTGTGCCAGCGTGCCCTCGATCCAGCGCGCGATCTGGTCCTGCGGCTTGGATTCCTTGGCCATCTGGTGCTGCAGGTAGGACACAACGATCGCCACACCGCGTTCCATGACCGCCAGGATGAGGTCGTCCTTGCCGGCGAAATACCGGTAGAACGCCTTGTTCGACGAGCCGGCCTCGGCGACGATGTCGCTCACCCGCGGCTCCTCGGGCGCTACGCGTTCCATCACGCGCACCGCCGCGGCCAGGATGCGTTCGACCTCCTCGGTCGCCTCGCGCTGCCGGTCGTCCAGGGCGCGCTCGACCGCCGCGGTGACCCGGCTAGAAGTCAACGAGCTCACCGTATTTGGCGCGGGCCGCCTCGCGCCGGACGTCCAGCATCTCGCTCGGCCAGTCGCCCTCTTCGGCCTCGTAGCCCTTGAGCAGCATCCGCGCCAGGTTGACCTTGTGCGCCTCGGTCGGCCCGTCGGCCAGCCCGAGCGCGATCCCGCCGAGCAGCACGTTGACCAGCGGTAGCTGGTCCGTCAGGCCGATGGCGCCGTGAACCTGAATCGCCCGCAGAGCAATCGATTTCAGCACCTGCGACGCCAGGATCTTGCAGGCGGCGATCTCGGCGCGGGCGGCACGCTCGTCGCCGTTGTCGATCAGCCACGCGGCGTGCAGCACTGTGAGCCGGAACGGGATGAGCTCCGTATAGGAATCGGCGACGAACTCCTGCACCAGCTGCTTGTCGGCCAGCGAGCTGCCCTGGGTGAAGCGGCTTTTCGCGCGCCGCGACATCATGTCGACGGCGCGCTGCGCCATCCCGATCGAGCGCATCGCGTGGTGCAGCCGCCCGCCGGCCAGCCGGGTCTGCAGGATCAGGAAGCCCTGACCGGGTTCGCCGAGCAAAGCGTCGGAACCCACCCGCACGCCGTCGTAGCGGACCAGGGAATGTCCGGGCTCGTGCGGGTCGGCGCCGACGAGGTGGTGGTTGGCCTCCACGTCCAGGCCCGGGGTGCCGGCCGGGATCAGGAACGTGGAGGCGCCCTGGTGGACGGGCACGTCGGGGTCGGTGATCGCGACGACGATGAAGAACGAGGCGACGGACGCGTTGGAGGAGAAGTACTTTCGGCCGGTGATGATCCAGTCGTCGCCGTCGCGGACCGCTCGGGTGGTGAAGACCCGCGGGTCCGCGCCGCCCTGCGGCTCGGTCATCGAGAAGCAGGAAAAGATCTCCCCGGACAGCAGCCCGGCCAGGTAGCGGTCCTTTTGGTCCTGCGTTCCGAAGCGGGCGATGATCTCCGCGTTGCCCGTGTCGGGCGCCTGCGTCCCGAACACGATCGGCGCCCACGGGCTGCGGCCGAGGATCTCGTTGATCAGCGTGAGCTTGACCGCGCCGAACCCCTGCCCCCCGAGTTCGGGCCCCAAGTGCGGTGCCCACAGGCCATTGTCGCGAACCTGCTGCTTGAGCGGATCGACGATGCGGCGCCGCTCGTCGTTGAGCGGCAGGAATTCGCAGCCGGGGAACAGCACCTCGAGGGGTTCCACCTCCTCGCGCACGAACTCGCGGATCCAGTCCAGCTTCTTTTCGAACTCCGGTTCGGTGGAAAAGTCCCAAGACATTCGAATGCTCCTACTCGCTTTTAAGGGATTCCGCCGTCGGCCCGCAGGATCGAACCGGTGGTGAAACTGGAGGCGTCTGACGCCAGAAACAATGCAGCGCCGACGATTTCGCGCGGATCACCCGCGCGCTGCAACGCCAGGTGCCGGAACGGCTTGCCCTCGGCCGCCTCGAGGTTCCACGCCTTGCTGACGTCCGTCAGGAACGGCCCCGCCATCAGGGTGTTGACCCGCACGTCCGGCCCGAACGCCTTCGCCAGCGCTTCGGTCATGGCGTTGAGCCCCGCCTTGGCCGAGGCGTAGGGAACGATGTCCGGGGCCGGCCGCAACGATCCGGCCGTGCTCACGTTGATGATGGACCCGCGCCCCGCCGCGACCATCCGCTCGCCCACCAAGGCCGATAACCGGAAGGGGCCCTTGAGGTTCAGGTTGAGCACCGCGTCGAAGAGCTTCTCGGTGACGTCGGTCAGCTTGTCGTACAGCGGCGACATGCCCGCGTTGTTGATCAACACGTCGACCTTCCCGAACCGCTCGTAGGTGGCCTCCACCAGGCCGTCGAGCTGGTCCCAGCGCCCCACGTGCACCTGATAGGGCATGGCGGAGCGGCCGGTCTCGGCCTCGATCTCCTTGGCGGTGGACACGCAGTTGTCCATGTTGCGGCTGGCGATCACCACGTCCGCGCCGCAGTTGGCGACGGCGAACGCCATCTCGCGTCCCAGTCCGCGGCTGCCGCCGGTGATGAGCACCACGCGATCGGTGAGGTCGAAAAGCTGCTCCGTGTAACCCATTTCAGCGCGCCCCGGCGAGCTCGGCCGCGGTGGCGATGAGCCGGGGGATCATCGCGCCGAAGGTTTCCTGGATGTTCGGGTCGACTTTTCCGGTCTTGACCCCCGCCGCGTAGGTCTTCTCCAGCACGATGCCGAGCTTCCAGTTGGCCAGCACCAGGTAATAGTCGATGTTCTCGGTGGACAGCCCACTGATCTTCTCGTAGTGCTCGAGCAATTCGCTGCGCCGCGGCATGCCGCGCATGTCCAGGTAGAACCCGTCGCTGCTGGGCTCCTCGCCGTCGTAGCCCAACAGTGCCCACGCCAGATCGAGCAGCGGATCGCCGACCGTCGTCATCTCCCAGTCCACGATCGCGGCCAAGCGCGCCGGCGCCCCGTGCGCGAACATCACATTGGCGAACTGGTAGTCGCCGTGCATGATGCCAGGCTTGTAGTGGGAGGGCCGGTTGTCGCGCAGCCAGTCGGCGGCCTCGTGCAGGCCGGGCAGCTCGCGCACCTTGTAGGCGTCGAGGAACTTCAGCCAGCGATCGACCTGCCGTTCGTGGAATCCGTCCGGGCGACCGAAGCCCTCGAGTCCTTGCGCGCGCCAGTCCACCCTTCCCAGTTTGGCGGCGCCCTCGACCAACTCGAACGCCAACCCGCGCCGGGCGTCCAGGTCGGTGTCGAACGGCGCCTGCCACCCGCCGTCCATCGGGCTCCACCCGTCGATCGCCTGCATCACGTAGAACGGCATGCCGAGCACGGTGCCGGTGTCGTCCGCTGCGATCAGCGCCGCGTGTGGCACGTCGGTGCCCGACAGCGCGCGGACCAACCGGATCTCGCGGAGCAAGCCGTCGATGCGGGCCGCGTCGGCGCGGACGCCCGGCATCCGCAGCACCATGCGCTCGCCGCCGCGCTCGATCAGGTACAGGGTGTTCTGGGAGCCGCCCTTGAGCTGCTCCAGCACCGGTTGCTCGCCGGCGCCCGGCGCGCCGCTCGCATCCAGCCAACGGGCAAGGGCTTTCGGCTCCAGTTGGGTCTCGCTGACACTGGCCATAGGCTGCACACCCCACTCTCCGTGCGGAGAATAGCATTCTCCGCGAGGTGCGGGAAACCCTCGGCGCCGGTATCAGGGTTTGTGCGCGCTCAGCAGGAAGCCCGCCGCCAGGAAGTGGCCTTCGGTGTCGAATTCGACGTCGGGCAACGGATCGCCGGACGGCGCGAGCGCTCCGGCGTTGCCGTAGAGCTTGGCGGGGCGGATGTCGTCGACGTGCCAGAACTGCGCGACGGCGTCGCGCAACTCGATCTCCGTGAATCCGCGCGGGCCGGGCCGGTCGCCGCTCTGAGGGCCCAGGGCACCCGCGGCGAAGGCCAGGATGTACAGCGCCGCCCCGGGCGCGGCGGCCCGAAAGATCGATCGCAGGTAGTCCTGGCGGCTCTCCGGCGGCAGCGCGTGGAACAGTCCGCTGTCCAGGATCGTGGCGAAGCGACCGTCGTAGCCCCCGAAGCTGGTGACGTCGGCCTGCGCGAAAGTCGCTGTGGTCAGGCCTTGTTCGGCGGCCGCGGCGGCGGCGGCCTCGACCGCGGTAGCGCTGGCGTCCAGGCCGACGACGGTGTAGCCGCGCGCGGCGAGGGCGAGCGACAGGGCAGCGTGGCCGCAGCCGGAATCCAGGACGTCGCTGCGGATCTTGTCTTCGTCGATCAGCGCCGCCAGCTCGGGCTGTGGCCGGCCGATGCTCCACGGCGGCGGCGTTTCCTGCCGGTATGCGGCGTCCCAATCCATCTGCGGCTGGGTCATCTCTCCTCCTCGAGATCGGTGTCGCGGGGCGCGATGAGAAACTGGGCGCTGCCCACCATCCGACGACGGGAACAAACATGCAAGTGCTGTTGGTCCGGCATGCGTTACCGCTGCGCAGCGAACACGGCGAGGGCTCCGACCCGGACCTGTCCGAGCAGGGGTGGGCACAGGTCGAGCGCCTGCCCGACGCGCTCGCCCGGTTCCCCATCGCGCGGGTGGTGAGCAGCCCCCAGCGGCGCGCCGTCCAGACCGCCGAACCCGTTGCGGCCGCCCGCCGGCTGCCCGTCGAGATCGACGACCGATTCGCCGAATACGACCGCGACCTTCCGGTCTACATCCCCGTCGAGCAGATCAAGGCGGAACGACCGGAGGAATGGGCCCGCCTGGCCGAGGGGCATCTGCCCAGCGCGGTCGACGAGGACGCGTTTCGCGCCCGCGTCCGCGCCGGGGTCGACGACCTCGTCGCCGCAGCCGACCCCGAGGACACGGTCGCGGTGTTCAGCCACGGCGGGGTGATCAACGTCCTGCTGCACGAGATCCTGGGCACGACGCGATTGTTGTCCTTCCCCGTCGACTACGCGTCGGTGACCCGGCTGCTGTTCTCGCGGACGGGTCAGGCGACGGTGGCGGGGGTCAACACCGTCGAACACGTGTGGGACCTGCTTCCTAGAAATCAGCGGTGGTGAAGGTGCCCGACATCAGCGATGGTAAACAAGTTCGAGTGAATTCAGTTGACCGACTCGACGGGCTCGACCTGGCCTCGCTCGACCGGTACCTGCGTTCGCTCGGGATCGGCCGCGACGGCGAGCTGAGGGGCGAATTCATCTCCGGCGGCCGCTCGAATCTGACGTTCCGGGTGTACGACGACGCGACCAACTGGCTGGTGCGGCGCCCGCCGCTGCACGGCCTGACACCCTCGGCCCACGACATGGCCCGCGAATACAAGGTCGTCGCCGCGCTGCAGGACACGCCCGTTCCGGTGGCACGCACGATCGCGCTGTGCGAGGACGATTCGGTGCTGGGCGCGCCGTTTCAGATCGTCGAATTCGTTGCCGGTCAGGTGGTGCGGCGGCGCGCTCAGCTCGAAGCGTTCAGTCACACCGTCATCGACGCCTGCGTCGACTCACTGATCCGGGTCCTCGTCGATTTGCACAGCGTCGACCCGAACGCCGTGGGACTGGCCGACTTTGGCAAGCCCAGCGGTTACCTGGAGCGTCAGGTGCGGCGCTGGGGTTCGCAGTGGGAGCTGGTGCGGCTGCAAGACGACCACCGCGACGCCGATGTGGAACGCCTGCATTCGGGCCTGAGCCAATCCATTCCGCAGCAGAGCCGGACCTCGATCGTGCACGGCGACTACCGGATCGACAACACCATCCTCGACGCCGACGACCCGACAAAGGTCCGCGCGGTCGTGGACTGGGAGCTCTCGACCCTCGGGGATCCGCTGTCCGATGCCGCGCTGATGTGCGTCTACCGCGACCCGGCGCTCGACCTGATCGTCAACGCGCAGGCCGCGTGGACATCGCCGCTGTTGCCGACGGCCGACGAGCTGGCCGACCGCTACTCGCTGGTGTCCGGACTGCCGCTGGCGCATTGGGAGTTCTACATGGCGCTGGCCTATTTCAAGCTCGCGATCATCGCCGCCGGCATCGACTTCCGCCGGCGCATGTCGGACCTGGCGAGTGGGAAGGAATCCGAGCACACGCCCGAGGTGGTCGCGCCGCTGATCTCCCGCGGCCTCGCGGAGCTCGCCAAGCTGCCCGGCTAGTCAGTGTGTACTGACGGCTTTTGACTGTGTATTGAGGGCGGGATTTCGGCGATTTTCCCGCCCAGCGTTCACACGAAAACGCACACGATTCACACCCGCGCGCCCTCAGGGTGTCGAGTGCGCCGCCGCGTGATGCTTCTTCGCCGCGCGGCGCAGCTGAAGGATGCGGGCGGTGCCGGCCGCCACCGTGATCAGGCCGCCCACCACCGCCGACAGCAGGATGGCCACGCCCAGCGGCAGGCTCCAGCGCCAGCCCAGGAACGCAAACGCCGCTGAATCCGTGTTCTGAGCGATGAAGATCAGCAACACGATCAGGATCAGGAAACCGGCGATCAGGGACGTCCACAGGGCGCCGGCGCGGGTGAACCCGACGGCCGGTTCCTTGGCCGTCGCGCCGTGTTGTGGATCCGGCGGCGGCGGGGGAGGCGGGGGAGGCGTGGCAGGGATTTGGCCGCTCATACTGTCATCTTTGTCCCATCCTGCGCAGATTGAAACAAATCCACCCAAAACCACCCGTGCGACCCCTCGGCGCGGCAGCGCTTCTGCCGTTAGTGTCGGCGGTATGAGGACGCGGGCGGCGGCGCTGCTGGCCGCGATATGCCTGGTCGCGGCGTGCAGCAACTCCGATCCGTTGGGGGCGCAGACGCGCAGCCCCAAATCCATCGTGGTCGGTTCCGGCGACTTTCCCGAATCGGAGATCGTCGCCGAGATCTACGCGGAAGCGTTGCAGGCCAACGGGTTCGAGATCGGTCGGCGGATGGGCATCGGTAGCAGGGAGACCTACGTGCCTGCGCTGAAGGATCATTCCATCGACTTGGTGCCCGAATACATCGGCAACCTGCTGCTGTACTTCGCGCCCGACTCCACCGCGACCATGCTCGACGACGTCGAGCTGGAGCTGTACAAGAAGCTGCCCGGTGACCTCTCGGTCCTCACGCCGTCGCCGGCTTCGGACACCGACACGGTCACGGTCACTGGCGGCACGGCCGGCGACTGGAACCTCAAGACCATCGGCGACCTGGCGGCGCACTCGCCCGACGTGCGGTTCGGGGCGCCCTCGGCGTTCGAGACGCGCCCGTCCGGCCTGCCGGGTCTGCGCCAGAAGTACGGACTCAACATCGCCCCCGGCAACTTCGTCGCGATCAACGACGGCGGCGGCGCGGTCACCGTGCGCGCGTTGGTGGAGGGCAAGGTGACGGCCGCCAACATCTTCAGCACCTCACCGGCGATGCTGCAGAATCATCTGGTGGCGCTCGAGGACCCGCAGCACAACTTCCTGGCCGGCAACATTGTGCCGCTGGTGAATTCGCAGAAGAAATCGGACCACCTCAAGGACGTGCTGGACGCGGTCTCGGCGAAACTGACCACCGCCGGCCTGGCCGGCCTCAACGCCGCGGTATCGGGAAATTCCGGCATCGATCCCGACCAGGCTGCGCGAAACTGGGTGCGCGACAACGGCTTCAACCACCCGATCGGCCAACCGCGTTGATCGTATTCGACAATGTCAGCAAGGTATTCGCCGACGGGACGACCGCCGTCGACCGGCTGAGCCTGGTAGTCCCCAACGGCGAATTGACGGTGTTCGTAGGGTCTTCGGGCAGCGGCAAGACCACGGCGTTGCGGATGATCAACCGGATGATCGAGCCAACCTCCGGCAAAATAACCGTCAACGGGTCGGACGTGTCGACCGTCAACCCGGTGCGGCTGCGCCTCGGGATCGGCTACGTCATCCAGCACGCCGGCCTGATGCCCCATCAACGCGTGATCGACAACGTGGCAACCGTTCCGGTGCTCAAGGGCCGGTCCCGCCGGGACGCCCGCAAGGCCGCCTACGGGGTGCTCGAGCGCGTCGGGTTGGACGCCAAGATCGCCTCCCGCTACCCGGCGCAGCTCTCGGGCGGCGAACAACAACGTGTCGGGGTGGCGCGCGCGCTCGCCGCGGACCCGCCGATCCTGTTGATGGACGAGCCGTTCTCCGCCGTCGACCCGGTGGTGCGCCATGAGCTGCAGAACGAAATATTGCGTCTGCAAAGCGAATTGCACAAGACCACCGTGTTCGTCACACACGACATCGACGAGGCGCTGCGCCTCGGCGAACGGATAGCGGTGTTCTCCGACGGCGTGCTGCAGCAGTACGACGAACCCGCGCACCTGCTGTCGCGCCCGGCCAACGAATTCGTCGCCAGGTTCATCGGTCTCGGCCGTGGCTACCGATGGTTGCAGCTGATGGGCGCGGACGGGTTGCCGTTGCACGACATCGAGCGGATCGCCGAGGGCAGCCTCCCCGAGGCCGGCCTGCCGGACGCCTGGGCGGTGGTGGTCGACGCGGCCGGCGCCCCGGTGGGCTGGATCGACGCCGAAGGCCTGCGGAAGCTCCGCGCGGGCGCGTCGCTGACCGACAGCATGGGCGGCGTCGGGTCGGTGTTCCGCCCCGACGGCAACCTCAGCCACGCGCTCGACGCGGCGCTGTCGTCGCCGTCGGGTCTGGGTGTGGCCGTCGACGACGGCGGCAAGGTCATCGGCGGCGTGCTGGCCGCCGACGTGCTGGCCGCGGTGGAAGCCCGGCGAAGGGCCTAGCCGTGCACTACCTGCTCACCCACCTCGACGACGCCTGGGCCCTGACCGTCGTCCATCTGCGGCTGTCGTTGGTGCCGGTCGTGATCGGGTTGGCGATCGCGGTGCCGCTGGGCGTGCTGGTGCAGCGCGCGCCGATCGCCCGGCGCCTGACGACGGCGACCGCCAGCGTCGTGTTCACCGTCCCGTCGCTGGCGTTGTTCGTGGTGTTGCCGACGATCATCGGAACCCGGATCCTCGACGAGGCCAACGTCATGGTGGCGCTGACGGCCTACACCGCCGCGCTGTTGGTGCGGGCGGTGCTCGAGGCGCTGGACGCGGTGCCCGCCCAGATAAGCGACGCCGCCACCGCCGTCGGCTATCCGGCGATCAAGCGGATGCTGAGAGTCGAACTGCCGCTGTCCATTCCGGTGCTCGTCGCCGGGCTGCGCGTGGTGGTGGTGACGAACATCGCGATGGTCTCGGTGGGTTCGGTGATCGGCATCGGCGGGCTGGGCACCTGGTTCACCGAGGGTTATCAGACCGACAAGAGCGATCAGATCGTCGCCGGCATCATCGCGCTGTTCGTGCTGGCGATCGTCATCGACGCGCTCATCGTCGTGGCGGGCCGACTCGCCACGCCGTGGGAACGGGCCGGGCGCACCCCGCGCCGCCGGTCGGTGGTGGCACCGGTCGTGGGCGGGGCGCGATGAGCTTCGTGCAGCAGGCCCTCTCCTACCTCCTGACCGCGGACAACTGGACCGGTCCCGTCGGGCTGGCGGCGCGGATCCTGGAGCATCTGGAATACACCGCGATCGCGGTGGGCGCGTCGGCGCTGATCGCCGTCCCGATCGGGCTGATCATCGGGCACACCGGGCGCGGCACGCTGCTGGTGGTCGGCGCCGTCAACGGGCTGCGCGCCCTGCCGACGCTGGGGGTGCTGCTGCTGGGCGTGCTGCTGTTCGGCCTGGGTTTGGGGCCGCCCCTGGTCGCGCTGATGTTGCTGGGCGTCCCGTCGCTGCTGGCCGGCACCTATGCGGGCGTCGCCAACGTCGAGCCCACGGTCGTCGATGCCGCCCGCGCCATGGGCATGACCGAGGCGCAGGTGCTGCTGCGCGCGGAGATCCCCAACGCGCTGCCGCTGATCCTGGGCGGGCTGCGCAGCGCGACCCTGCAGGTGGTCGCCACCGCAACCGTCGCCGCCTACGCCAGCCTCGGCGGCCTGGGCCGATACCTGATCGACGGGATCAAGGAACGGCAGTTCCAGCTCGCGCTGGTCGGCGCGCTGATGGTGGCCGCGTTGGCGCTGATCCTCGACGGGCTGTTGGCGCTCGCTGTGTGGGCGTCGGCGCCCGGTACCGGCCGGTTACGTGGGCGCGTGCGTCGGCGCGACCGCGTGACGCCCACCGCACTTCCGGACAAACCTGCCGCGGTCGGTGGACAAGTTTTACGGTAGAAGCGTGAACCCAGCCCCCTCTGACCCCCGGCGCGTGTGGCAGGCGATGTTGACCTGGCGCGCGCAGGACATCTCGCGCATGGAATCGGTACGAATCCAGCTGTCCAACAAGCGGATGAGGGCTAATGGGCGCATCGTGGCCGCCGCCACCCCGACCAATCCGGCGTTCGGCGCCTACTACGACCTGCAGACCGACGAGACCGGCGCCACCAAGCGGCTCGGCCTGACCGTGACGCTGGCCGAGCGCGAGCGCGTGCTCTCCATCGCCCGCGACGAGGAAAACATGTGGCTGATCACCGACCACCAGGGCGAGCGGCGCGCCGGATACAACGGCGCGCTGGATGTCGACGTGGTGTTCAGCCCGTTCTTCAATGCGCTGCCGATCCGGCGCCTCGCGCTGCACGAACGGGCGGACATGGTGACGCTGCCGATGGTCTACGTGAACGTGCCCGACATGTCCGTCACCGCGGCGACCGTGAGCTACACCAGCGAGGGCCGTCTCGACGGAATCAAGCTGCGCTCGCCGGTCGCCGACACCACCGTGAGCGTCGACGAGGACGGCTTCATTGTGGACTATCCAAGCTTGGCAGAGCGGATCTGATCACCCCGCCCGCCCGGCCGGCGGCGGCCAGTTCCTCGCGCCACTTCTCCTCGCCGATGACGACCGTGAAGATGTCGGAGCGCGGGAAGCTGTCGTACCGGGTCCGCGCGGCGTGGCCCGCGTCGATGAGGTCGGCCAGCGAGTTGTGGCTGGCCAGCGACTCGCGCGCGCGCCGCAGCAACTCGATGACCTGATCGACGGCCGGGAGCAGCTGCTCCGAGTTGCCCTCGCACATCGCCCGGACCAGGTCGGGGGCGGTGCCGGCCACCCGAGTGCCGTCCCGGAACGACCCGGCCGCCAGGGCAAACGCCAGCGGGACCTCGCCGGCGGTCACCGCCAGCGCCTCGGCGAGCAGGTGGGGCAGGTGCGAGATGGCGGCCGCCGCCGCGTCGTGCTCGTCCGATTTGGCCGGGACCACCAGGGCGCCGCAGTCCAGCGCCAGCGTCATCACCATCGACCACACGACCGGGTCGACGTGGTCGTCCACGCTGATCACCCACGGGGCCCTGGTGAACAGCCCGGCGTAGCCGGCGGCCCAGCCCGAGTCGGCGGTGCCCGTCATCGGGTGACCGCCGACAAAGCGTTCCAGCAGGCCCGCCGAGGCGACCTCGTTGACGACCGCGCTCTTGACGCTGGTGACGTCGGTCAGCGGGCAGTGTGGGGCCAGTTCGCTGACGTGGGCGAGCATGCCGGCAAACGCCGGCATCGGCACGGCCAGGACGATCAGCGCGTCGGCGTCGGCGGCCCGGGTCAGGGTCTTGGTGATGTCGGTGCTGGCGTCGAAGCCATCGGCGGTGGCCGCCTGCGCGCCCTCGACCGATCGGTTGTAGCCGAATACGTCGCGGCCGGCCGCGGTGGCGGCCCGCATGATCGAGCCGCCGATCAGT
The DNA here is from genome assembly GCF_059812845.1 of Mycobacterium sp. NGS34. Taxonomy (NCBI): domain Bacteria; kingdom Bacillati; phylum Actinomycetota; class Actinomycetes; order Mycobacteriales; family Mycobacteriaceae; genus Mycobacterium; species Mycobacterium sp. NGS34. Next base: position 89,452 of record NZ_JCALDM010000001.1, on the reverse strand, counting down.
CCCAGCCCGAGCACGCAGACGGGAGTCTTGGATACGGGGTGGGCCACCGTCTTAGGTTTGCACACTTTTGCCGGGCGGCGGTGTTCCATCTGGTCAGGTGGCCTGGTCAGCGACTAGCGTAGGCGCCCATGGGAGCACAGCGGGCGCCAGCGCAAGGCCCGTCCGCGGACACACCGGACGGTTTCGGCGTCGCGGTCGTGCGAGAAGAGGGCAATTGGCGCTGTTACCCCATGGGCGCCAAGGCGCTGACGAGCCTGCAGATCGCCGAGACGGAGCTCCGTGAGCTGCGCAGCTCGGGCGCCGTGTTCGGGCTCCTCGACGTCGACGACGAGTTCTTCGTCATCGTGCGCCCGGGCCCGTCGGGGACCCGGCTGCTGCTCTCGGACGCCACCGCCGCGCTGGACTACGACATCGCCGCCGAAGTGCTCGACAACCTCGACGCCGACATCGATCCCGAGGACCTCGAGGACGCGGACCCCTTCGAGGAGGGCGACCTGGGGTTGCTGTCCGACGTCGGGCTGCCCGATGCGGTGCTGGGCGTCATCCTCGACGAGACCGACCTGTACGCCGACGAGCAATTGGGCCGCATCGCCCGCGAGATGGGCTTCGCCGACCAGCTGTCGGCGGTGATCGACCGCCTCGGTCGGTGATACCCGACGACGAAGACCTGATCCGTGCCGCGCTGGAGGTCGCCGCGACGGCGGGCCCGCGCGACGTGCCGATCGGTGCGGTGGTCGTCGGCGCCGACGGGACGGAGCTCGCCCGGGCGGTGAACGCCCGTGAGGCCCTTGGGGATCCGACCGCGCACGCGGAAATCGTGGCGATGCGGGCGGCAGCGAGCGCGCTCGGCGACGGTTGGCGGCTGGTGGGGGCCACGCTGGCGGTGACGGTCGAGCCGTGCACCATGTGCGCGGGCGCGCTGGTGCTGGCCCGCGTCGCGCGGCTGGTGTTCGGAGCGTGGGAGCCCAAGACGGGAGCCGTCGGGTCGCTATGGGACGTGGTCCGCGACCGTCGGCTCAACCATCGCCCCGAGGTGCGTGGCGGCGTGCTGGCGCGGGAGTGCGCCGAGCCGCTGGAGGCCTTCTTCGCCCGCCAGCGATTGGGGTGAGTGGGGTCCGGTTCGGTAAGCTGCCTGGCGGTGGCGTGTCCGAGCGGCCTAAGGAGCACGCCTCGAAAGCGTGTGACGGCTAAAACCGTCCGAGGGTTCAAATCCCTCCGCCACCGCCAAGTAATGAAAAAACCGCAGGTAACGCGCCTGCTTCACGCCCCGGCGCTGCTGAGTGGGCGACGTTTGGGCACAAGATGGGCAAAGTTCAAATCAACAAATTTCATAGCTTCGTGGCGCGGCATTCGGCTGCGAAGGCTCGTTTCTGCTGGTCGAAGGGCGTCGAGGAGCCCCTGCCGATGACGGCCAGACCCAGCGTCATGTTCGTCTGCGTGCACAACGCGGGCCGCTCTCAAATGGCCGCAGCGGTGCTCACACACCTTGCCGGTGATCGCATCGAAGTTCGCTCCACCGGAACCGAACCCGCCTCCGTGATCAGCCCGGCCGCCGTCGCAGCGATGGCAGAAATCGGTATCGACATCACCGCCGCAGCCCCCAAACTCCTCACCCCCGGCGCCGTGCGGGCCAGCGACATCGTGATCACTATGGGCTGCGGCGACATCAGCCCCTACTTCCCCGGAGTCACCTATCGCGACTGGAAACTCGAGGACCCGGAAGGCCAACCGCCCGACATCGTTCGTGCGATCCGCGATGACATCGTCAAGCACGTCCACGCACTCATCGCCGAACTCCTTCCCACCACCAGCACCCCGTAATCACCGCTTGGCGGAGTTCGGAGCGCCTTACGTGGGTCCGCCGCCGCCCAGGCTGCGGGCCGTCTGGAATTCGCTGTCGCGATACGGCCGGCCGTCGGGTTGCAGCAGGTCGTGAAACCACACCTTCGGCGGCGCCGCGTACGGGTGATCCCACGAGTCCCACGGGTAGTAGGTCTGGGTCTTTCCGGCGACCAGCCCCCAGTTGAAGGCGCCGATGTTGCGGCGCTTCGCGATGGGCAGGATCGAGTCGATCGTGCTGCCCTGCGGCCGGGCCATGTACTCGGTGCAGATGATCGGGCGTCCCATCGGCGCGAGCTCGGCGACCCGCGCCTCGAAGCCCGTGGGCTCGGCGTAGGAGTGGAAGGTGATCACGTCGGCGTTGTTCAGCTGGATATCGCTGATGGCGCTGGCGCCGCCGCGCTCGCCTTGGTCGGCGCCGCGCCAAACCCCGCTCGTCAGGGGCTGGCTGGGATCGACCGCACGGGCCCAGCGGAACACCTGGGGGAGCAGCTCGGCGACGCGCTCCAGCTTGTCTTTGCGCTCGACTTTGGCGTACACGCGCGCGGGATTGTCGGGTTCGTTCCACAGGTCCCATCCCAAAACCCGGTTGTCGCTGCGGAATTGGGTCAACACGCTGGTCACGTAGTCGTGCAGGACCTGGGTGTAGGCGGGGTCGCCGAGGCGTTCGGCGCCGGGGCTCTGGACCCACCCCGAGTTGTGGACGCCGGGCCGCGGCGCGCGCTGCGGCCCCAGTTTGGGAAACGGGTCCCAGCAGGAGTCGAAGAACACGAACAGCGGCCTGATGCCGTGGCTGGCGGCGACGCTGACGAACTGCGCGAGGCGGTTGTGAAAGCCCCGGGCGTCCTGGGCCCACAACTGGTCATGCAGGAAAACCCGCACGCTGTTGAAACCGTAGGCCCGGGCCCAGCTCAGCTCGGTGTTGATGCGCCGAAGGTCGTAGGTCCCGGGCTGGAACATCTCGAGCTGATTGATTGCGTTCGACGTGATGTAGTTCGCGCCGACCAGCCATCCCTGCGCTTGATACCAGCGGTTGGCCCGGTCGGGCGACCACCGGGTTATCTCGCCGGAGGAGCGCGGCGCCGGGTCCGCGGACGCGCGAGGCGCATGCACCAGGGCCGTGCCCGCCGCCAGCAGCAATGGAAGCTTCAGGGCCGTACGACGGTGCACCAAATGACGATAAATTTCCCAAGGCCCGGCACCCGGTATTTGGCCAGCGCGTCGCGCCAGCTTCTCGGCGCTTCGGAAATTGTTATCTTGTTGTGACCTACCGCCATTCGCGCGCCCGGTCGGGGGTCACCGTGGACCGGCGGACGAAGCGCGGCGGAATCCCTTGGTGTGCAACGCCGTTGCGAGCCAGCCGAAAACGCGCCTGCTCAAATGTCAAGGGACGACGGCGCCCACCCGTCCACGACGAGCGGTAACGAGACCGACGAATCGCCGCAACTGACCTCGATCGTCCAGCGGCCGTCGACGGGCAGCCGTGCCTCGATTTCGAAGAAGGCGAACCCCGGGAATTCCCCGATGCTGGCTTCGGGCGCGTCGAACCATTTGTATTGCGCCGCGTCGAGTGTCGGGGGCTTGATCTCGACGTCGACTCGCCGGTCCGAATCCCCGCTTTCGGCCAGCGTCAGCACCACGAGGACAAGCCGCGCATACCGGTCGGGGCCGACCGTGAACTTGGACAGCACGCCGCCTTGCACGTTGAGCTTGTTGTCGACCGTCGCGGCCGCTTCCGCCAGGAAAGCCCCGGTAAGTTTCACAGGCAAAACCTACCGCGCAGCACGGCCGATCGCGTGGGGAATGACTAACGCAGCTGGCGGCCGTGATTGTCCTGGGTTCGGCGTCGACATTGGGCGGACTGCCGGCGCCCGCGAAAAAAAGCCCGGCTCCGATGGCGAAAGTGACTACAAATTTTGCGTCCGGGGGCGCGATACTTAACCGGTGCCTGATCGCAATGTGCTCGGTGGCCCGCTGGAACCGTGCGGCACTGACCCGCTTACAGGTTTCTACCGCGACGGCTGTTGCTCGACCGGCTCAGAAGACCTCGGTCGGCACACCGTCTGCGCGGTGATGACCGCTGAATTCCTGGAACACCAGCGCTCGATCGGCAACGACCTGCTGACGCCGGTTCCCGAGCACCGCTTCCCCGGCCTGCTGCCCGGCGACCGCTGGTGCGTCACCGCGCTGAACTGGCTTCGCGCCCACAACGACGGGTGCGCCGCGCCCGTGGTGCTGGCGTCCACCCACGAGCGCACGCTCGAGGTGGTGCCCCTGGAGGCGCTCGAGGAACACAAGGTCGACGTCCCCGACGACCTGGCCAACCTGTAGAGCTTCCTGACGCGCCCGCACGCCGCACGGTAACTTCGACGCAGTCAATGTCGAGGAGGCGGTCGCGTGGGTGCTGCGGGCCCCGGCTTCACCGACGTGGATGACATCGACTTCGACGACCTGACGTCGCCCCGGCTGACCGACGTCCAGCGCCAGATTCTCGAATTCACCGAAGCCAAGCGCGTCGAGTTCGACGTCGACCGGATGCTGGCCGAGGCCGTCGAACATGCGGGCGCCGACGACCTGGACGACACCGACGGGTTCGGCGACCGGCTGACCGCGCACGTGGCCGCGATCGAGGCCGACGGTGGCCTGACCCAGCTCACTCGCAACACGCTGCGGCAACGCGTGGTCCGCCTGGTGCGCAACCGGCTGTCGCTGACCGACCTCATCAAGCGCTACCCCGAAATCGAATCGATCCCGATCGAGCAGCCCTTCATCGTCGTCGGGATGCCGCGATCCGGAACCACGCATCTGGTCAACCTCATTGCCGCCGACCCGCGCCGGCGCGCGCTGCCCTACTGGGAAAGCCAGGACCCGATACCCGCGCTCGGGCAGGGCCCCGACATTTCCGGGGTCGACCCTCGCTACGCGCGCGCCAAGGACGAGCACGACGCGCTCATGGCCAGCGCCCCGGTGGTCGCCGCCATGCACGACCGCTTCCCGGAGGCGATCGAGGAGGAGGTCGAACTCCTCGACCTCGACCTTGCCGCCTACGTCCTGGAATGGCATGCGCGCGTGCCGGATTGGCGCGACTACTACCTGGGGCTCGACCAGACCCGGCACTACGCCTATATGAAGAAGGTCCTGCAGGCGCTGACGTTCCTGCGGGGTCCGCGGACTTGGGTGCTGAAGAGCCCGCAGCACTGCGAGCAGCTCGGCCCGCTGATGGCGACCTTTCCCGACGCGACGGTCGCATTCACCCACCGCGATCCCGTCGCCGTGGTCCAGTCGGCCATCACGATGATGGCCTACTCCGACCGGCTACGCCGGACCAGCATCGACCCCGAATGGTTGCTGGACTACTGGAGCGACCGCGTGCAGCGGCTGCTCGGCGCGTGCGTGCGCGACCGCGACCTGGTTCCCGCCGAACGCAGCATCGACATCAGCTTCCACCACCTCAACGGCGACGAAATGCCGCTGCTGGAGCAGCTTTACCAGCGCGGTGGAGTCGAACTGACACCCAGAGTGCGCGGTCGCCTGCAGAACTATCTGGACGGCAATCCGCGCGGCAAGCACGGCCGCGTCCGCTACGCGCTGCAACGACACTTCGGCATCTCGCCCGACGAACTCCGCGGGCGCTTCGGCTTCTACTTCGACAGGTTCGACGTCCACCCCGAATAAAGGAGACATCAGCGATGGAACCGGTCTATCGCAGCAGACCCGGCGCGGATGCCATGCGCCCGGCCGCCGCGGCGGAGGCCACGCCGATAGCCCCGGGACTGTGGTGCTCGCCGGGCCTGTCGAACGCCTACCTGCTGACCACCGCCGAGGGGCGGGTCATCGTCAACACCGGCATGGGATTCGAGGGGCCGGTGCACCGCGCCAACTTCGACGCCGTCGACCCGTCGCCGGTGCGCTACATCATCTTCACGCAGGGCCACGTCGACCACGTCGGCGGCCTGGACAGCGTGCGCGACCCCGACACAACGGTTGTCGCACAGGCGAACTGGACCGCGTGGCGCGACGACAACGAACGGCTGATCCCGTACCGCGCCGCCCGCAGCGCCTTCGCGTTCAAGGACAGGCTGGCATCGGGAATCCAAGACATCCAGCGGCGGCTCGGGACCAAGCGGCTGGCCGCCCAGAGCGTGCCCGCCGTCGACCTCGACTTCGAGGACACCCTGACCCTGGAGCTTGGCGGGCGACGCCTGGAGTTGCTCGCGGTGCCCGGCGGTGAGACCACCGACTCGCTGGTGGTGTGGCTGCCGGACGAGCGGATCTGCCTGTGCGGGAACACGTTTGGTCCGATATTCGGTCACATCCCCAACCTCGTCACCATGCGCGGCGACCGCTACCGCGACGCCCTCACCGCCATCGCGTCGGTCGAGCGGGTCCGGGATCTGGAGCCCGAGCTCCTGGTGACCGGTCACTTCGAGCCGATCGCCGGGCAGCGGCGCATCAACGCCGAATTGACCCGCCTGCGCGACGCGATCCAATACATCCACGACCAGACGGTCGCCGGGATGAACGCGGGCAAGGACGTCCACACCCTGATGCGTGAGATCACCCTGCCCGCGGAATGCGAAGTCGGACAAGGCTACGGGAAGGTCGACTGGGATGTGCGGGCCGTGTGGGAGAACTACTCGGGCTGGTTCCACCACCGGTCGACCACCGAGCTCTACCCGGTCGGTTTCGACGCCGTCGCCGCCGACGTGGTGGAGCTGGCCGGCGCCGACGCGCTGGTGGACAAGGCGCGCGCGCACCTCGAGGCGGGGCGGCCACTGCACGCCATCCACCTCGCCGAGCTGGTTCCCCACGAGCACGCCGGGGCCCGCGACGTGTTGAACCGGGCTCATGAGACGCTGCTGGCCGACAGCACCAACTTCTGGGAAAGTGCCTGGCTTCGAAACCAACTAGCGAGGAACATATGACGGCGCGAGTCAGCTTCGACTTCACCGGGACCGAGGTCCTGGTCACCGGCGGCACCAGCGGAATCGGTCATGCCACCGCAACGCTGTTCCGCGACGCCGGAGCCGAGGTCACCATCACCGGGACCAAACCCGCGGCGGCGGACTACGACAAGGACCTGTCGGGCATGGCGTATCGACAGTTACGCATCACCGACCCCGAATCGGTGGACGCGCTGGCGCAGGCGTTCGCGCGCCTCGACGTCCTGGTGAACAACGCGGGCGCGAATTTCCCAGGCGGGCTTGACGAGTCGAAGCCAGACGGGTTCGACGCATCCGTCGCACTCAACCTGATCGGCCCGTACCGGCTGACGGTCGCGTTGTATCGGGCGCTGAAGTCGTCGACCGCCGCCGGGGGCGCCAGCGTGGTGAACGTCGCGTCGATGTCCGCGCTGCGCGCGGTCCCACTGGTCCCCGGATACGGCGCGGCGAAAGCCGGGGTCGTCTGCATCACCCGCAATCTCGCGGTGAAGTGGGCAGGCAAGGGGATCCGGGTGAACGCGGTGGCGCCGGGCACGATCGACACCCCGATGACCGCGCCCATGCACGGGGCGGCCGAGCTGGTCGAATCCGAGCTGGCCCACATCCCGTTGCATCGCTTCGGGTCCGTCGGGGAGGTCGCGCCGACGGTCGCCTTCTTGTGCACCGAGCAAAGCAGCTACACCAGCGGCGCGCTCTTCGTGGTCGACGGCGCGTCGGACTGCATCTGAAAGCCAGGGGCTGACAATGACATTCGCTCTGCACCCGCAGGACTTCTATCACACCGGCGTCGTCGTGCCCGAGCTCGGCGCGGCGATGGCCAGGCTGAGCGCGCTGGCCGGCTACCGCTGGATCAAACCGATGAGCTACACGCTGCCCTTCCGCACCGCCTCCGGCGTCCGCGAATTGACCTCGACGATCGTCTACTCCCTGCAAAGCCCCCACGTCGAACTCGTGCAGGAGGTTCCCGGCAGCCCGTGGACGGCGGCGCCGGGCAACGCCGTCCATCACCTCGGCTACTTCAGCGATGACTTGGCCGAGACCGCCCGGGCGCTGGAGGCCAACGGCTTCACATTCGAGATGACCGCCGATACGCCCGGGTCCGATCTTTCGCTGTTCGCCTACTTCACCGACGCCACCGGCACCCGCATCGAGATCGTCGACCGCGCGCTTTTCCCCGACTTCCCCGCATTCCTGCAGTCGATGGCGGGACCGGCGGAGGCATGACGTGCTGCTGACCGTGCTGCGCTTCAATTTCGCGTCGCCGCAAGGCGATCCGCGCACCCAGGGCGGGCTGCTGTCCGCCGCGCTCGAGCTGGCGCAATGGGGCGAATCCCACGGCATCACGTCGATCAGCGTCGACGAGCATCACGCGACCGGGCACGGCTGGAGCTGCAACCCGATCATGGCCGCGTCGATGTTCCTGGCCCGAACCACCACGCTGATCGCCAGCGTCGACTGCGCGCTGGGACCGCTGTGGAATCCCGTCCGGCTCGCCGAGGACATCGCGCTCGTCGACAACATGAGCCGCGGCCGGCTGCTCACCACGGTGGGCCTGGGCTACCGCACGGTCGAATACGAGGCGCTCGGAGTCGATTTCGGCCGCCGCGGTGAGCTGATGGACGGACTGGTCGAGCGGATGCTGTCCGTGTGGTCCGGCGCCGGCGCGGACGCGGAGGTCTGCACCGGCACCTGGACCAGGCCGCATCCGCCGCTGTTCGTCGGCGGCGGTTCGCGCGCGACGGCGCGGCGCGCGGCCCGCTTTCGGCTCCCGCTCAGCCTCGCCGACCACCTGCCCGACGTCGCCGCCTACTATCGCGCCCTGTGCGCCGAGGTCGGCCTCAAGCCGCTCGTCGTGATGCCCGGGGCGATCAACCGCGGGATGATCTTCCTGCACGAGGACCCGGACCGCGCCTGGGCGGAGCTCGGCGACCACATCCTTTGGGAGGCGGTCACTTACGGCGGATGGTCGGCCGATCAGCGTTCGCTGATGCACCTGCCCGGGGTTCGGACCCTGGACGAGGTGAGGGCGTCGGGACGGTACCGGTTCCTCACGCCCGATCAGCTGATCGCCGAGGTGCGCCAGGCCGAGGACTTCGGGCCGTTGGTGATGCACCCGCTGGTGGGGGGCATGCCCGTCGACGAAGCGTGGAAGTCGGTCCAGCTGCTCACCGACAAGGTCCTGCCGGCGCTCACCTGATTGCCCATGCGTTTAGATCAAGCGCGTCTGAACAGGATTTTTAACAAAAAACCGCCGCCGACCTGCGGTCGGCGGCGGAGTTGTCCACAGGAACCCTTAGTCGCTGTCATTCCTAGCGGTCGCGCCTTCAGCCTTGGATGAATCACTGACCGCGAAACCGAACGGCAGCGCGTCACGGCTCCGCTCTTTCTCGAAGTAGCCGCTCGGGTTATCCCTAAGTAACTTAACGGCTTCCGTGTCGACTGCTGGACGGACAATCTTGCGCGAGAACTTCCCGGCCATTGCCCCCACTTTCTTCCTGGAAGAGGCCAATATAACCTCTCATGCCATACAACGTACCCATAATGCCGACAGTTTTCCCGTAGGCAGGCGGCTCGATCAGCACTCATATGTCGCGGCGATGAGTGTCGCGAAGACCGCGACCTTCGCTACGTCGACTTTTGGGTCCAGGTCACCGGCAGTCGGGCAATCGACCGTCAGGACGCCGTATGTATGGAACGGCTCGTCCGTTGTGCCGCCAACGATCGACACGGGATGAGTGATGTACGTCCGGTACGTCCCGGACAAGTGCTCGTCTTCGATCACCTTGTCGGGAATCGATTCGACGAACGTGATCTCGTTGCTCATGGTGTTCTTGAAGATGTCGAACTTGTCGTCAGCCAACGAGAACACGCGCGTCGAACGATCTCCCCGTCCGTAGAACGCGCCTGGCTCAAGTCTCATTTCTGTTTGCTCACGGTTCAAACGGTAGAGGTTAGCCCGGGTGCCATTGCCTGCGCTCTTACCGACGAGGTTTGCTGCCATACACACAGCGGTCTTCCGGGCATTACTTGCGAGCTCGTGCCGCTTCACACCATCTTCTTCCAGAAGCACTTCCGCGATGACGTTGAGGATGTTGACCAAGTGCTTGCCCAGCCAGCGTTCAATGTCATCTCGATGCTCCTGCTTCACCCGCTCGACGGCTAGCATCTTGTACTTCTCGAACGATCGGAACTGCACGTACCGGGCGTACATCAGTACCGTGGCAAACCCGAAAGAGACGAACACGACGGTGACACACGCGATTCTCCATCCGCCTGTCCACAGGCTCGCCGGTACGCCAGCGGCGGTACTTAAACCGTACAGCGCGATGGGAACGTATTCGGGGCAGTGCCGCATAGCTGCAGGGAGACGCGAATCCTTGAAAAACGCGACAGCCAGGCGCCTGAGTAACAAGACCAAGCGCCAAAGCATCACAAAAGGGAACGCGATGCACTTGGCGAACGTGTGCAAAACCCCCGGCTCCTTTCGTCTCGCACCGCGGCCACGGAGTGCCGCCCCCTAGTCGAGCAGTTGATTACCCTTTTTATCGGCGTCTGCCGATAAACTGTGAGCCGGACGGGATTCGCACCGCGTCAGAAGTCTGCAACACTCCCGGCACTGCCCGGCCCTTGGCCCCCGCCGCTCCCTTCGTTAGACGGGCACTGGCGGCGGGGCGCTTATCCCCTCATTGACCCGCCCTCACCCTCTTCTAACGAGGTGATTTCGCCCGCGGCCTGACGCGGGGAATCCTCATAGCCCAGCGACTTGAGGTCCTCGATCACCTGGCGAAGTGCCGTGAAACGGTCAGCAGGAAGCTCTAGCCAACGAACGTCCACGTACGTGACCACCGTGCCGGCAGAGCCCAACTTGACCTCGACCCGTTCACCACGCTCTTCGGCCTTTCGCAGCGTCTGCGGGGCCGACGGTTTTGGTTGATCACGTTTCACGACAGTCGTACGGCCCGATGTCTGCTTGAGCGTTCTTGTACCGGCAACTCGGTACTGCCCGGTCACTGACGATGCACGCTGCCCGCCCGCACCTCGTCCAGTGGGCAGGTCCTCGCTGTATTCGGCAAATTCAAGAAGGCCAAGAAATAGCGCAACCATCCGATCGCGCTGTCCCTCAGGCTTGAACGTACGGAATGCGTCGTGGACCGCCTCGTACGTCGCGCCAGCAGGTTCCAAAACCCCAAACACAGGGGCGTAGGCCTGGCGCAGAAGTGCTACCAACGCCGGCTTGAAATCGGCGGCAGGGACCCGGCGTAGCTCTTCGAACTGGTCAGTCGGCATGCCGTCGCCGTCGATCAGCCCGAGTATCTTCAAACTCTGAAGGGTCCGAGGGGCCTGGCTTTCCGTAACGCCGACACGTTGAATCGACTCGACGGTCAGCGGCGACGGAAGACCCTGGTCACGAAATCGGCTAATGACAGTACGGACCGTCGCGGGCGACGCGTATCCCATCTGTTCGACCTCTTGTAACGCCACGTTGATACCCTCCTCTCGTGTACCAGCATGACTGTAACACGATCCACGGGCATCCGCGCAAATAGCATCTCGCGTTACACCGGCCGCGGGGTGCCCGCGCCCGGACGGGAAGCCGACAGGTTACTGATGAGGTGTGCAGAGGGGTTGTTAGTGAGATGTGGTCAAGACGACCTTGCTCGCGGCGGTGCCGGGCCCCGTGCCGGCCACCGAACGCATCGTGTGCGTCCAGGATGCGGCCGAGCTGGCGCACCGGCGTCCGCATCTGGTCAGGCTGGTCGCGCGGTGTCCCAACGTCGAGGGCGTCGGCGAGGTTTCGGTGCGTGAACTGGTCCGCCAGGCGTTGCGGATGCGGCCCGACCGCATCGTGGTCGGCGAGGTCAGGGTCTCCGAGGTGGTCGATTTGCTGGCGGCGCTGAACACCGGCCACGACGGCGGCGCTGGCGTCGGCGCCCAGTACGTCGACCATCGCGAGGAGGTCGTCGCGAACCTCAGGTGCCGGCACGCCGTCCGCGACCACCTGCAGCCCCGTTGCCGGGCCCGCCGCGCCGCCTCCAGCGCGGTGGCGGGCGGCTGCTGCAGCTGAATGGAGACGGTGTCGGCGGCCTCCCATAGTGCGGCGCACCGGTCGAGATCGTCGACTCGAGCCAGCGAGCTGTCCGGCACGTCCTCCAGCAGTATGTGTTCCGGTGGCCGGCCGACGATATCGATCAGCAGCGCAAGTACTGTGCCCATTCAGCTCGCCGTGAATCGCCCGGCGGCGACGTGCGACCGTGTGGTTCGATCAGCACCAGCGACAACGATGCCAGAGGCGGGAGAAAAGTGACGCGACGAATCGGCCGGATCCTTGTGATCCCGTTCATCTCGGCCCTGGCGATGCTGCTCGCGCCGTCGGCGTCGGCCGACGGCTACACCGAGCAGGTGGTGGACAGGTTCAACGCGCAGACGCACGTCGTGGCCGACCCGGCGGCCCGACCGCCCCTGCAGGACCCGGACAGGCTGAACGACCAGATCCTGACAAGTAGGTGGGTGTGGAGCTCGGCGCCCCGGCTGTGGGTGGCCGCGGTGGCGCCCGCCCAGAGCGGCGTGACGACGGCGGACGCCATTCACAACATCATCGTGGGCCGCGATCCCGGCTTCAGCGGCGTCATCCTGGTGATCGACGCCAAGGGCTACCACGTGCGGGCCTACAACGTGCCGAGGGAGATCGCCGACAGCGTGAACTCCTTCTTGGACCAGTCCGCCCGGGCGCACCGCAACGACCCCGACGGCGCGACCCGTGACTTCGTCGGCAAGCTGGCCGGGGCGAGCGTCGCGTCGGGCGGGCCGGTGACGACCTCGCCCGTCGGGACCGCCAAGCACACCAGCTGGACCTGGCTGTGGCTGTTGCTGACCTTCGTCGGCGTCGGGCTGGCGATCTGGTTCGCGGTGAGCCGAAACCGCAAGCGCCGCAAGGATGCCGAGGCGCGAGAGCGGATCAAGGAACAGTTGATCGCCGCCGAATCCGAAGTGGCCGACCTCGATAGCGCGGTGGTCACCAACGCCGAGACCGACGTCAGCGCCGAGGCGTTGAAGGCCAACTCCAGCCTCTCCGATGCCCGCAAGGCGTACCAGGCGGGCGACTACACCGCCGCACGGGCGCACCTGCGGGCCGTGCAGGCCACCGTCGACAAGGCCAACCGCAAGCTGAACCCGGCCGCGATCCCGAATGTGAACGCCGTGACGTCGGTGCCGCCCCAGGACCGCAAGCAGGCCACGGTGCAGGCCAGGAACCCGGACACCGGGCAGGTCGTGACGATCAACAACAACAACTACAGCACCACCCCGCAGCCGGGTTACGGGAATTACTACCCGGGTGGCTACCACAACGGGATGTTCTTCTACCCCGGCTACTACCCGTACGCGTTCTGGGGTCCGGGCTGGGGTTGGGCCGTCGCCAACGTTCTGCTGATCGATGCCCTGCTGGACGACCACTGGGGCGGCAGTTACGACCGCGGGTTCGAGGACGGGCGGGATTCGGCCCTGGCCAATTCGGGCTATGACGGCAGCCAGGGCGGCTACGACAGCGGTTACGACAGCCAGCAGGGCGATGTCGGATTCGACGGCAATTACCAGTACTCGGGCGGCGGCGACACCGGTTTCGGCGGCGACTCGTACTCCGGCGGTGGCGACGCCGGTTTCGGTGGCGGTTGGGACTCCGGTGGCGGGTTCGACTCGGGCGGGTCGGACTTCGGCGGTGGGTTCGACTCCGGCGGAGGCTTTGACTCCGGCGGCGGCAACGACAGCTTCTGACCTCAGAAGGCCGAGATTCCGTCGCGGTGCGGGTGCAGCGCTCCCACCGGTGAGGTGAGCGGAAGGTGCAGCGCGTCAACGATTCCGGGCTCGGCGGCGCAGACCCACGGGATGGCGTTGACCGCGCGCATGCCGGTGGCCAGCAGGCCGTGATCGTTGTGGCTGTCGCCGGGCCGATGCCCCACCTCGAACTCGGCGTCAAAGCTCGGTTCGCCGTCGATGATGACGCGCCAGATGCCGTCGGTCCCGCCGGTCCGGCCCTTCGGCCAGTCCGGGGCTAGGTCGTCGGCGATGCGGTCGACGTGCTCGATGGTGATGACGTCGACGCCGTCGACGACGCCGATGCAGCGGGCCCGGGTGGCGCCGACCGTGCCCGCCTCGACAAGGCCGAAGGCGGTGGGGATTTCGCGCGGCGTGGGCAGGAACTCGCACGTCTCGCGGATGTCGTCGAGTTCCCCCCCGAGCGCCTCGGCGACCATGGTGACGGCGGCGCCCCAGCCCCAGCGCAGCACGCCGGGCATCATCAACCCGCCCTGGTAGTCCAGCGACTGGCCGAAGCCGAACAGCTCGCGCATGTCGTATTCGGCCGGATACTCGGAGTAGTTCGTGATTTCGATGCCGCGCACCGAATACACCTTGTGCGACATCGACATCAGCGCGATGGGGAACAGGTCGGCGCCGAAGCCCGGCTCGATGCCGCTGGAAAACAACGAGCTGCCACCGGCTTCGGCCGCGCCGCGGATCGCATCGGTCACCTTGGCGGGCAGCGAGCCCCGCGGGTACACCAGCCCGGGTATCGCGGTCGTCACCACGTTCTTTCCGGCGGCCAGGATTCGGCACAGGTCGCCGATCGCTTCCTTCATCCGGGGTGGCGCGGGCGCCGCGTAGACGACGCAGTCCGCGTCGCCGCCCAGGATCACCGACTCGTCCCGGGTGGCGGCGACGCCGACCGGATCGATGCCCGCGAGCTCGCCGGCGTCCTTGCCATTCTTGCTGTCCGAGTGCACCCATACCCCGACGAGCTCGAGGTTGGGGCGGTCGGTGATGGTTCGGATCGCGTACCTTCCCACCCCGCCGGTGGCCCAGACCGCGACCTTGTACGTGTCGTTCACGATTTCGGCTTCCTTTTCCAGTGCGGACTCTTGATGGCCTCGACGGCGTCGGTGACGTAGCGGTCGAGCGGGCGCGGTTTCTTGTTCGACTGGCGCACCCACCGCTGAAACGCGAAATCGCCTGCGGCGAAGCCGAGTTGGACCAGCAGGCCGGGCCGGATATCGGTGTCGGGATTGGCGCCCATCCGTTCGCCGATCAGCCTCGTCGCCCGCTCCTTGTCGGCGGGCGTGTGCAGCGTGACCTTGTCGAGCAGGCCGGGCGCCACCAGCAGCGCCTCGCGCCACTCCTCGCAGTCGGCCGGGTCGAATGACCGCGTGCGGAAGACGATCGCGTTGACCAGCGCGACGTCGGGTGATTCGGCGGCGGGCCGCTCCTCGAGGAGGCTGACGATCGCGGCGCCACCGTGGCGCAGTGGTGCGAGTAGCAGTTCCTCCTTGGTCGGTACATGCCGGAAGAAGGTTCGCGCCGAAACGCCTGCGGCCGAGGCGATTTCCTCCGTCGTCACCGCGTCGTAGCCGCGCTCGATGAACAGCCGGAACGCCGCGCGCCTGATGTCGGCCCGGATCTGGGCGCGCTGTCGTTCCCGCAACGACTGACTCAACGGAAGCAGCCGATTCCGCCGTCGACTTGGATCGTCTGGCCGGTGATGAATGTGGCGTCGGTGCTGAGCAGGAACGCCACCAGCGCGCCCACGTCGGTGCGGACGTCGCCGATGCGCTTCATCGGGACTCGTCCCACTGCCTTCGCATAGTCGTTGGGCGCGAACTGCTTCCACGCCTTGACGCCGTCAGACTCGGCGAACGGGCAGATGACGTTGACTCGGATGTTGTCCCGCCCCCACTCCAGCGCGGCGACCTTGGACAGCCCGCGGATGCCCTCCTTGGCGGCGGCGTAACCGCCCCACTTGGGTTCGCCGCCGGTGCCGGTGCCGGAGCCGAGGTTGACGATCGACCCGCCGCCCGCCTCGAGCATCAGCGGGTACACGGCCTGCATCAGCAGGAAGGTGGCGCGGGGCCCGACGTCGTACCCGAGCGCCAGGTCCTCGGTGGTGATGTCGATGAATCGCTTGGGCTCGTTGGTGGCGATGGCGTTGTTCACCAGGCCGTGCACGGTGCCGAACGCCTCGACCGCGGCCGCCACCGTTCGCGGCGCGGTTGCCGGGTCCCGCAAGTCGGCGACGAGCTGTTCGACGCGCCCCAACTCCCTCAGCTCCGTGGCCGTCGCGTTCAGGACCTCGTCCTGGATGTCGACCAGCAGCACCGACGCGCCGCGTTCGAGCAGGGCGGCGGCGATGCCCTTGCCGACGCCTTGCGCGGCGCCGGTGACGATCGCGACGTGGCCGCGCATCGAGTCGGGATGTGAATAGCTCATCGCACCGGCCCCAACTGGAGCGGCACGCCGCGGTGCATCTCATAGGTGCTGCGCGCGCCGTCGGGCAGCTCGATGAACTCGACGGGTGTCCCGTCGGGATCCTGGACGAAAAACATTCGCACCCCGCCTATTTCGAACGGCTCCTGGTCGGGCGGGTAGCCGGCGGCGGCAATGCGGCGGTGCGCGTCGTCGAGATCGGGCACCCGCAGCGAGACGTTGTGGATGCCGGTGATGCCGCGCCGCGGCTTCTCGGCGTCGGGTTTGGCGCCGAGTGAGAGGAGCTCGACCATCAGCCCGCCCAGCAGGCCGCCCACCACCCGGCCCTCCTGCTTTCGCTTCGCGTGCAGTGCGGCGTCGAAGGGCTCACCCGAGATCAGGGTCTCGAAGACGACGTCCATGCCGAGCGCGTCGCGGTAGAACGCAAGCGCGCGGTCCATGTCGGTCACCCCGACGACGAGGTGACAGAACGACACGTCGTTGAGCGCGGTCACGGCGTCTCCGCGAGATTGGCAGCGGGGCGCCCGGCGAACAGGGGCAGGTCCAGGTAGGTCTTGATGCCCGGCCCGGCGGCGCAGACGTCGGGGATGGCGTTGACGCAGTGGTTGGCGGTGGCCACTACACCCGGATTCTTCACCAGCCCTTCGGCGATGGTCTCCGGCTGCAGTCCCTTGAAGGTGAGGCTCACGCTCGGGTCGCCGGTGATCTCGACCTCGAAGCGTTCGCCGCGCCCACCGAAATCCCAGGCCGGGTCCAGGTTTTCCTCGCCCATCAGCCAGTTGACCGCGGCGGTGATGACCGGCTCGCCGTCGACGAGGGCCTGCCAGCGGAACCGGCGTGCGGCCACCGTTCCCGGGGTCAGGGGGAACGGCGCGTAGTCGATGTCGGCGGTCGCCACCGCGACGTCCTGGATGGTCCTGATGTTCGGCTCGATGCGAAAGCCCATGTGCTCGGCGACCATTCGCACCGACTGCTTGAAACCCGCCTCGAGCAGGCTGGCCATGGGCCCCTGCATGGCCTCCTCGGGGGTGCCACCGAACCCCATGATGTGGCGCACCACGTCCGGCGCGTTGTAGGTGCGGATGTCGGAGAACTCCTCGGCGCGCACATGGGTGACCGCCGAGGAGAGCGAGGACAACATCAGCGGGAATCGTTCGGTGATGCCGCCGGGGTGGATCCCCGAACCGTGCAGGGTCACACCGCTTTCGAGCGCGGCGTCGGCGACGGCTTGGTGGCGCGGGTTGTCCGGGTCGGGGTATACCCAGCCGACCGGGGTCACTACGTTCTTGCCGGACCGCAGAATCGCGATGACCTCGTCGTCGTTGGGGATCAGGGGGCTGTAGACGACACAATCCGCGTCGAGGGCCAGCACGTCGTCCACGTTGGTGGTCGCCGTGACCCCCAGGGGCGCGGACCCGACGATCTCGCCGACGTCGACGCCGTCCTTGCCGGCGCTGTGCACCCAGCACCCGACGAGTTCGAGCTGCGGATGGTTCACCACGCACGCGATGGCGGCCTTGCCGACGCCCCCGGTCGCCCATTGGATGACCCGAATGCTCACCTGTGACCTCCCGAGTGCTTTACACGCCGACGCCTGAAATGGCACAGTATGACCCGCTGACAGTCACTGTCAATGAAGCATGGGAAGGCGGCCGATGGGCGTGCTCGACGGCAAGATCGCGATCGTCACCGGGACCAGCCGCGGCGTGGGCGTCGGCATCGCGCACGAGCTGCTGCGCGCCGGTGCCACGGTCATCGGCTGCTCCCGCTCGCCGCTGGACAACATCCCGGACATCGACGACGACTGGGCGGGTCGCGCTTCCCAAAAGGTTTGCGATCAAGGCGATTACCGCTCGATCGACTCGTTCGTCGCCGACGTCGTCGCCACCCACGGACGCATCGACATTCTGGTGAACAATGCCGGCGGCACGGTGCCAGCGCCGCACGCCGAAAGCATTCCCGCGCTGGTCTCACGCATTCAGGGCGCACCGGGCAGCGACGACGAGTACGAGCGCACGGCGCTGTTTCACGCGTTCGCCGTGCAGATGAACCTCATCAGCCCGCTCTGGTTCGCGATCCGCGCCTACCGGCAGATGCGCACCCAGGACGGCGTGGGCTGCGTCATCAACATCTCCAGCGGCGCGGGACACCCGGCCGGATCTCCGACACTGGTCTCGTATGGCGCGGCCAAGAGCGGGCTGAACCAGCTCACCCGGTCGCTGGCCGAGGAGTGGGGGCCGAAGGTTCGGGTCAACTGCGTCGCGCTGGGCCCGACGATGACCGAGAACTTCCGGTCGTTCGTGCTGCCCAAGGACGACCCGACCGGCGAAAAGTACTTCGCCGCAGTGCCGTTGCGCCGCGCGGGGGAACCGGCGGAGGTGGGCCGCGTCTGTGTGTTCCTGGCCGGCGGGGACGCGGACTTCGTCAACGGCACCACCATCGAATGCGACGGCGGCATGCTGCCCGGCGTGCTCTACGACGCGGGCCTGAAGACCATCACCGACCTGCTGTAGAAATCTCTCCCTCGACCGGCGCCGGTCTGCTACGTTGCGGACACGCCAACGGCTCGGTGAGCCCCGGGGAGGCATCGTGCATCGGACAGTCGCCGCCGCAATGGGCGCCGCGCTCGGATTCGCCTTGGTCGGCTGCGTCGGGGCGCCTCCGGCCGCCGCGGACAATCCCGTTTGCAGCCAGACGTGGTGTTCCTTCCTGTCCCCGTCGCGCAACATCGGCTGCGAGATGGACTATCAACGTGGCCACGACATTCCCGACGAAGCGTATTGCCAGTCGACGGCACCGCCGCAGTCCGTGCATCTGTCCACCGACGGGACGTTCAAGAGCTGCACGGGAGAGACCTGTCTCGGCAACGCGGGGGAGGGCACGCCCACCCTGCCCTACGGCCAAACCGCCTGGCTCGGCCCGTTCAGCTGCCGGTCGGAACCCAGCGGCATCACCTGCAAGGTGACCTCCGGCCGCGGCTTTTCCATCTCCAACGCGGGGATCATGCCCGTCGGATAGCCCCTTCCGGTGATGTCCGGAAATGTCAAAAGGTTGTCCTCGACTGTCAAGACCCGGGGGCGCTTGCCGCCGCACAGTGGATGCAGCGGTAAGCCACCGCCCGGACACCACAGTCAAGGAAGCACCATGAACTCCAGCAGCATCGAACACGTCGACGTGTTGATCATCGGCGCCGGCATCTCGGGCATCGGCGCCGCCTACTACCTGCGGACCATGCAGCCGGGCAAGACGTTCACGATTCTGGAGGCCCGCCACGAGATCGGCGGGACGTGGGACCTGTTCCGGTACCCCGGAATTCGCTCCGACTCCGACCTGCACACCTTCAGCTACGAGTTCAAGGCGTGGGAGAACGAGAAGGCGATCGCGAGCGCCGACGCGATCATGGCCTACCTGCGCGAGACGGTCGCCGAGAACGGAATCCGCGAGTCGATCCGATTCGGTCACAAGGTGATCAGCGCGGCCTGGTCCACCGAGGACGCGCGCTGGCTGGTCGAGATCGAGCGCGACGGCGAACGCATCACGATGAGCTGCGGCTGGTTCTTCTGCGCCAGCGGCTACTACCGCTACGACGAGGGGTTCACCCCGGAATTCCCGGGGCGAGAGCGGTTCGCCGGACAAATCGTCCACCCGCAGCACTGGCCCGAGGACCTGGACTACCGCGGCAAGCGGGTGGTGATCATCGGCAGCGGCGCGACCGCCGTCACGCTGGTGCCCGCCATGGCCGAGACCGCCGGGCACGTGACCATGCTGCAGCGCTCGCCGACCTACATCGTGCCGGTGCCGTCGGAGGACCGCATCGCCAACACCCTGCCCAAGCTGATCGGCCGCGACCGCGCCTACGCGATCACGCGGCGCAAGAACGTCGCCAAGCAACGGCTCGTGTGGCGGTTCTGCCAGCAGTACCCGAGTGCCGCACGCCGGCTGATCCGCTACCTCAACGCCCGGCAGCTGCCGGCGGGCTACCCGGTCGACGAGCACTTCCGTCCTTCCTACGACCCGTGGGACCAGCGGCTGTGCGCGGTGCCCGACGCCGACATGTTCAAGGCCATCCGCGAGGGCCGCGCCTCGGTGGTCACCGACCAGATCGAGACCTTCACCGAGCGGGGGATCCGGCTGCGGTCCGGGCGGGAACTGGAAGCCGACGTCATCGTCACCGCCACCGGGTTGAACCTGCTGGCCTTCGGCGGGATCAGCTTCTCGGTGGACGGTGTCCCCGTCGACATGTCGGCCAAGGTGGCGTTCAAGGGCTTCCTGCTCAGCGACGTCCCCAACTTCGCCTACGTGTTCGGCTACACCAACTCGTCGTGGACGCTGAAGGTCGGGCTGATATGCGAGCACTTCTGCCGGCTGCTGGCCCACATGGACGCGTACGGCCACACCGTCTGCTACCCGCGGCTGCCCGGGTCCATGCCGACCAAGCCGCTCCTGGAGGTCACCGCCGGCTACGTCAAGCGGTCCGTCGACCAGTTCCCGCGCCAGGGCGCCGAGGGGCCGTGGCGGACCTCCATGGACTACCGCGGCGACTACAAGACGCTGCGCGAGGGTCCGGTCGACGACGAGAACCTGTGCTTCGCCAGCCCGTCAGCGGCCGGCGCGCTCGAGCCGGCGCTGGCCGGATAACCGTCCCTTCGTAAACCGAGGAGCACACCGTGGAACTCATGACGCCGCTCGACGCGCTGTTCCTGTCGGCCGAGACCCGGGAGCACCCCCTGCACGTCGGCGCGTTGCAGCTGTTCACCCCGCCCACCGATGCGGGACCCACCTTTGTCCGCGATGTCCACCGGGCGATGCTGGAGTGCGACGACGTGGCGCCGATCTTCCGCAAGCGCCCCATGGCCTTTCACGGTGCGCTCGTCAATGTGGGGTGGTCGTCGGGCAATGACATCGATATGGGCTACCACGTTCGGCGATCTGCCTTGCCGGCACCGGGCCGGGTCCGCGAACTGCTGGAGCTAACGTCACGGCTGCATGGCAACCCACTGGATCGCCACCGTCCCCTGTGGGAAACGCACGTCATCGATGGTCTGAGCGACGGGCGCTTCGCGGTTTACACCAAAATGCACCATGCGCTCGTCGATGGGATATCGGCCCTCACGCTGTTGCAGCGGTCGCTGACCACCGACCCTGAGGACACAAACTTCAGGGCGCCGTGGTCACCGCCGGAGGCAGCGGCCGCCCCCGGCCTGCACCGCGGCACTCGGTTGCGCAGCATCACCGGCAAGCTGGGATCCGTTGCGGCAGCGGCTCCGTCGACGCTCCGACTGGCGCGCGCCGCGCTGCTCGAACAGCAATTGACGCTGCCGCTGCGGGCGCCGCGCACCATGTTGAACGTTCCGATCGGGGGCGCGCGGCGGTGTGCCGCACAGTCGTGGCCCCTGGACCGCATCAAGGCGATCAAGAACGCCGCCGGCGTGAGCGTCAACGACGTGGTCCTTGCCATGTGCTCGGGTGCGCTGCGCGCCTATCTCCTCGATTACGACGGACTGCCCGACGCGCCGCTGGTCGCAATGGTCCCGGTGAGCTTGCGCAACGACGGCGACTCGGTCGGCGGCAACATGGTCGGGGCGGTGCTGTGTAACCTTGCCACCGACCTTGATGACCCGGCAGAGCGCCTGCAGACCATCCACGCGTCGATGCGCGCTAACAAGAAGGTGATGTCGCAGCTGCCCCGCGCGCAGGCGATGGCGCTGTCGCTGCTGCTGCTGAGCCCGGCCGTCATCACCAGCCTGCCCGGCTTCGCCAAGGCGGCCCCGCCGGCGTTCAACGTCTGCATTTCAAATGTGCCCGGCGCGCGGGAGCCCTTGTACTGCAAGGGTGCCCGGCTGGACGGCAGTTACCCGATGTCGATTGCGCTCAATGGGCAAGCGCTCAACATCACGTTGACCAGCAGTGGCGACAGTATCGACTTCGGGCTGGTGGGATGCCGTCGCAGCGTGCCGCACCTGCAGCGGCTGCTCGGGCATCTGGAGACGGCGCTCAAGGATCTGGAGCGTTGCGCAGGGCTGTGAAAAGTGACGTCAAGCCCGCGCCATCGCCGGCGTGCGGATTCGACTCCGGTAAGCGGCCGGCCCGGTCCCGAACCAGCGTTTGCACGAGCGGGTCAGCACGCTCTGTTCGGCGTAGCCGAGCTCACGGGCCAAGTGCGTGAGGCTGATGCCGGTGTTGCGCAGGTACCGGTCGGCGATGTCCCTGCGGACCTGATCGACGAGTGCCGCGAACGTTGTGTCCTCCTCGGCGAGCCTGCGCTGCAGCGATTTTGGGTGCAGGTTGAACTGGTCGGCAACCAACTCGAGCGTGGCAGTTCCGGTAGGCAACAGCTGGCGAACGATGATGCGCACCGATTCCACTATCCCGGCATCTCGAGGGGTGATGGCGTTCAGATATTCGACGACGGCCTTATGGGCGACGTCATCGCGGTGCAATGGCCGGTGTAAGTCGGCCGTCCGCACCGTGAAACCCGCCGCCCGCGCGGCGAACTCGGGTGTGCATCCGAAATACCGCAGGTAGTCGGCTTTGGGCGTGAGCGGATCATGCGGCAGATGCACCTTCAGTGGGAGGTAATCGGCACCCATGAGCAGCCGGAAGACCCGTAGCGAGACACCCAGCGACAGCTCCGTGGTCTGCGGGTGCGGCGGCGGGTTGTCCAAGAGAAAGTCGAGTGTCACGAACGACCGTTGCGCGTCGCCCAGCGGCGTGACGCGGAGGGCGATGACCGGGCTGTAGGCCGCCATGTAGGTTCCGAAGATTCCCAGGGCGTCCGCCACTGTGGCGGCGGTGCGGGCGGCCACGCCGACCGGCCCCAGAATCTCGATGCCCTGCCGCTCCGCCAGCCGTCGCCCGAAGTCCGGTGTGTTCGTGGCCTGGGCGGCGGACTCGATCGCATTTATCGCCGCGAGGTAGGAAATGAACGCGTCGTAGTTGCCGGCGTCCTGGATCCGGACGCCCGCTTGGCGAAGGAGGCCGACCGGGTCACCACCCAGTTCGGCGACCAGGCCCGGGTAGTTCGAGAGCGCGGTCCCGCGCACCACGGACATATCGATGACCCTCAGCGGATGACGCCGCCCTGTCAAGGGTCAAAGGTAGTCCCACGGCGTGTCGTCAACTGTCAAAAGCTTGTCTTGAAGTGTCAAGACCGGGGCCTGGCTGAGGGCGCATAGTGAAATCGAGCAACAAACCCGAATCCCCATCAGGAGAACGCATGTCGAATCAACGCGTCGCCATCACGGGCGGGGCCCGCGGCATCGGTCGCGCCACCGCCGCGGCCTGCTTGCGCGAGGGCATGTCCGTTGTCATCGGCGACATCGATGGCTCCCTGGTCGCACGGGTCGCCGACGAGCTGGGTGAAGGGGCCATTGGGCTGCCGCTCGACGTGCGTGACCCGCAGAGTTTCGACGCGTTCCTTGCCGAGACCGAAAGGCGCATCGGACCCCTCGACGCCCTGGTCAACAATGCCGGCGTCGCTCCGATCGGTCTGTTCATCGACGAAGATCCCCGCGACACTCAACGGATGGTGGACATCAACCTCGGCGGCGTGCTCACCGGGACCAGGTTGGCATTGCGCCGATTCGTTCCCCGCGGTCACGGCCACATCGTGAACGTGGCGTCGTCGGCCGGACAGATCGCGCCCGCCGGCGCGGCAACCTACGCGGGCACCAAGCACGCGGTCGTCGGCTTCACCCGCGCCGTTCGGGCCGAAACCCGCGGCACGGGGGTCCGCACTACCATCGTGATGCCCGGGCTGATCCGCACCGAAATGATCAGTGGCTTCAGAAAAGCAAGGGGCACAAGGATTGTCGGTCCCGAAGTGGTGGCCGCCGCGATCGTCGATGCCATCCACGGCGGACGCGAAGAGGTGTTCGTTCCGCGTGAACTTGGGCCGATTGCCCGGTTGATCGCGGGCAGCCCGCCCGCCATCGCCGATCGAATCAAGCGGGCGCTGAAGGCGGACGTCATCATGGCGCATGCCGACGCGGACGCCCGCGAGTCGTACCGACAGCGGATGGACTCCGAGATCGAGGAGGCGCGGTTATGACCGGATTGCAGACCCGACAGGTTGTGGTCGACGGTGTTCGCTCGCCGGTGCTGATCGGTGGCGCGGGCCGCGCCGGCGAGGCCGTCGTTTTCGTGCACGGGAATCCCGACGCGGGCGCCGACTGGGAACCGCTGATGACGCGTGTGGCCGAATTCGCCACAGTCGTCGCACCGGACATGCCCGGGTTCGGCGCGGCGGACGCACGAGCAGACCAGGACTACACCTTGGCCACCTATGCCGCGCATCTGGGCGGACTTATCAACCAGGTCGGCGTCGCCAGGGTGCACCTGGTCGCGCACGATTTCGGCGGACCGATGGCGCTGACGTGGGCCGCCGCCAATCCCGAAAAGGTCGCCAGCGTGACGCTGATCAACACCGGAGTGCTGCTCGACTACGGGTGGCACCGGCTGGCTCGAGTCTGGCGTGCTCCCGTCGCCGGGGAACTGCTGATGCGCGCCACCACCCGCCGCGTTGGGCGCCTCGTGATCGGGCACGACAACCCCGGGCTACCGGAGGAGTGGGTGAATCGGATCACCGAGCACCTGCTCCCGCCCGGGACGAAGCGCGCGGTGCTGCGGCTCTACCGCTCCACCCGCCAAGAGGACATGGACAGGCTCGTCAGCCCGCTACGTGCCCTCGATCCAGACACCCTAGTGGTCTTCGGCGCCGCGGACGTCTACATCCCGGTCGCGCAGGCCGAACGCCAGCGCCGGGTGTTCCCGCGCGCGCGTGTGGAAATCTTGCCCGGTGTCGGTCACTGGGCGTGGCTAGAGCAACCCGACCGGGTTGCCGGCTTAGTGGTGCCGTTCTTGCGTGAGCGGGTCGGCACGACTGTCCAGAAGTCTCACTAAGACAAGGAGATTCACGTGAGCACAACGTTGGAGCCCACCACGGAACAGTTCGCGGCGCTGACCTCGCGACCGGCGGACCAACCCGTTCTGATGGTCAACCTGCTGAAGTTCAAGGCTTCGGGTGGCCTGGAGTCGTATCTGCGATACGGGCAGGAGGTCGCGCCGCACCTCGAACGCGTCGGCGCCACCCTCCGATACGCCGGCGCGGCGCCGACCGTCGTCATCGGCGACGGTGAACGACCTTGGTGGGACGCGATTCTCATCGTCGAATACCCGACGCCGCAGGCGTTCCTCGACATGGTGTCGACGCCCGAGTACGCCAAGGTGCACGAGCACCGCGCGGCCGGGCTGGAGCGTGGCGACCTCATCGCCACCTCCGCGTGGTCGGTCGCCTAACCCAGGACGGGGATGCGGCGCTCGCGCCCCAGCCGATCGAGCGCGGCCTGCATGACCGAGCGGACGTAGGCGTCGACCTCGTCGACGTCGGGCTCCTCGCCGAACCGCTCGGCGATGTCGATGGGCTCCAGCAGCTGATAGACGATCTTGGTGGGTAACGGCATGTTGGCCGGGAAGAACACCGACATGCCGAAGGGGAAGCCGATCGTGATCGGCAGGATCTCGATGCGAAAGCGCTTGAGCCCCAACCTCTTCGCCAGCCAGTTGCCGCGCGTGAGGAAAAGCTGGGTCTCCTGCCCGCCGATCGACACCGCCGGCACGATCGGCACGCCGGCCTCCAGGGCGGTCC
Organism: Mycobacterium sp. NGS34; assembly: GCF_059812845.1. Taxonomy (NCBI): domain Bacteria; kingdom Bacillati; phylum Actinomycetota; class Actinomycetes; order Mycobacteriales; family Mycobacteriaceae; genus Mycobacterium; species Mycobacterium sp. NGS34. Next base: position 63,772 of record NZ_JCALDM010000001.1, on the reverse strand, counting down.
GCACGTATCCGGTGCGGCCATCGAAGTCGATGACGTTCTGCCTCAGCGTCGGGCGGAACGCGTCGTAGTCGCCGCCGGGGAAGGCCAGCACAACGGCGCCCGAACGCAACGCTTCGCCGGCGTTTTCCCGGCTGGCGTGGATAACGCCGAGGCGTCCCAGCGCGGCGCGGAACGGCGTGAAGAACACGCCGTAGTGGGCAACCGTATAGAGAGGGCGGTCGTAGCCGAACTTGCCGTAGATGGCCGGAGCCAGCACGTTCCAATCGGGCGTGAGCACGCCGCCGGAATGGTTGGACACCAGCAGGGCGCCGCCGGCCGGCGGGAAGGTTTCCAGGCCCCGCACTTCCGGGCGGAACCAGCGTTTGATGACCGGGTTCACCGCGTTGATCAGCATCTCGGTGAAGGTCGGGTCCCACTTCGCGGTTTCGGGATATGTCATTTCGTCACCCGCCGACTATTGCGCCATGTGTTCCAGTGGGGTCATCCTCCCGCGGCCGGCGATGACTGCGCAGAGCCGCAATCCCCGCATGGCGGGGACTAAAGACCCGTTTGAACGCCGCCGGTCATCGCTAACGTGGCTGGCGAGGTGCAGCGATGACGGTATTGATGACGGGGTTTCCCGGGTTTCTCGGCAGCGCGCTGCTGCCGAGCATCCTCAAACGCGTTGACAGTTCGGCGATCTGCCTGGTGCAGCCCAAGTTCGCCACGCTCGCGGAGCGACGGGTGGGCGAGCTCAGCAGCGCAGACCCGTTCCTGGAGGGCCGCATCCAGGTGGTCGAGGGCGACATCACCCGACCGGGGCTGGGCCTCGCCGCGGGCGCCCTCGTGGGGGTCACCGAGGCGTGGCACCTGGCCGCCGCGTACGACCTGACCGTGCCCCGTGACGTGGCGGTACGGGTCAACGTCGACGGCACCCGAAACGTCCTCGAGGCACTCGAGCGCTGCCCCATGCTGACGCGCCTGCACTACTTCAGCACGTGCTACGTCAGCGGTCGCTACGCCGGGCCGTTCGGCGAGGACGACCTCGAAGTCGGTGCGCCGTTCAACAACTTCTACGAGGAGACGAAGAATCTCGCCGAGGCGGATGTCCGCTGGCACATGTCCGCGGGCATGCCGGCGACGATCTACCGCCCCGCGATCGTCGTCGGCGACAGCCGCACCGGTGAGACGCAGAAGTTCGACGGACCGTACTTCATCATGCAATGGCTGTTGCGACAGGGTCGGCGCGCGATCCTGCCAATGGTGGGCGACCCGACCGCAACTCGCGTGAACGTCGTCCCCCGCGACTTCGTCATCGACGCGGCCGGATATCTGAGCGGACTCCCCGCCGCCGAGGGCCGGACCTACCAGCTGGCGGATCCGCGTCCGCTCACCGTCGACGAGATGACGAGGACGCTGGCCGAGGCGACCGGCAAGGAGCTCATCAAGGTCCCGTTGCCGCGCAGCCTGGCCAAGGCCGCCCTGGCGCATGTTCCGGGGCTCTACCGCCTGATGCGGATCCCGCCCGAGGCGGTCGACTACTTCGCGCACCCCACCACGTACCTGACCGCGCATTGCCGCGCCGACCTCGAGGGCAGCGGCATCGAGGTGCCCGCGTTCGGAAGCTACGTGGATCGGCTGGTCGAGTACATGCGCAGCCATCCCGAAGTCGGTTCGGCGGCGATGTTCTAACAGCCCTTCGCGTCCCGCGCAGTTGGGGGTCTAATTGGTGCATGGAATTGATGGCGCCCACCGACTCGGTATTTCTTATCGCGGAATCCCGAGAGCATCCGATGCACGTCGGTGGTCTGTCGCTGTTCGAGCCGCCGGAGGGCGCCGGGCCGGAGTTCGTCCGGGAGTTCACCGACGCCATGGTCGCCAATAACGAATTCCAGCCCACGTTCCGCAAACATCCCGGGACGGTCATGGGCGGGATCGCCCCCATGGCCTGGGCCTACGACGACGAGATCGACGTCGACTACCACGTTCGGCGCTCGGCGTTGGCGTCGCCGGGACGGGTCCGCGAACTGCTCGAGCTGGCCTCGAGGCTGCATACCAGCCTGCTCGATCGCCACCGCCCGCTCTGGGAGCTGTACGTGGTGGAGGGGCTGGACGACGGCCGGTTCGCCATGTACAGCAAGATGCATCACGCGCTGATCGACGGCATTTCGGCGATGAAGTTGATGCAGCGCACGTTGTCGATCGACCCGGACGACCCGGACGTTCGGGCGATGTGGAGCCTGCCGCGCCGACCGCGTCCCAAGTCGGCCGGCTCCTCGCCGCTGAGGTCGCTGGTCAATGCGGCGGGATCCGTTGTGGGACTTGCCCCTTCGACGGTGAAGCTGGCCCGCGCCGCGCTCATCGAGCAGCAGTTGAGCCTGCCGATGGCGGCTCCGCACACGATGTTCAACGTCAAGATAGGCGGCGCGCGCCGGTGCGCCGCCCAGTCCTGGCCGGCGGATCGCATCTTGAGCGTCAAGAGGGCCGCCGGGGTGAGCTTCAACGACGCCGTGCTGGCCATGTGTTCGGGCGCGCTGCGCTACTACCTGCTCGAGCGGAATGCGCTGCCGGACGCGCCGCTGATCGCGATGGTTCCGGTGAGTCTTCGCTCGAAGGAGGAGGCCGACGCCGGCGGCAACATGGTCGGCAGCATCCTGTGCAACCTCGCGACCGACGTCGAGGACCCCGCGGAGCGGATACAGGCGATCAGCGGGTCGATGCGCGGCAACAAGAAAGTCTTGGCCGAACTGCCACGAATGCAGGTGTTGGCGTTATCGGCCCTGTACATGGCACCGCTGACCCTGGCGCTTGTCCCGGGTTTCATCTCGTCCACACCGCCGCCGTTCAACCTCGTCATTTCGAACGTCCCGGGGCTGGCGGAGCCGATGTACTACGGCGGCGCGCGGCTTGACGGCAGCTACCCATTGTCGGCGCTCCCGGAGGGACAAGCGCTGAACATCACCCTGGTGAACAACGCGGGCAACCTCGATTTCGGTCTGGTCGGATGCCGTCGCAGCGTTCCGCACCTGCAGCACCTGCTCACGCACCTGGAGTCGTCGCTCAAGGATCTGGAACGGGCCGTCGGGGTCTGACCGTCCATGCCCACGCTCAGTGCGGGTGTGCTCTTGTACCGGGCGCGCGAGGGCGTCGTCGAAGTCCTGATCGCGCATCCCGGTGGTCCGTTTTGGGCCCGCAAAGACGAGGGGGCCTGGTCGATACCCAAGGGTGAGTACACCGACGGCGAGGACCCCTGGACGGTCGCGCAGCGCGAGTTTTCCGAGGAGCTCGGGCTGTCGGTGCCGGCCGGACCGCGACTCGACTTCGGCGCCCTGAAACAACCCAGCGGCAAGGTCGTCACCGCCTTCGGCGTCGGGGCCGACCTCGACGTCACCGACGCGCACAGCAACACCTTTCAGATCGAATGGCCGAAGGGCTCGGGCCGGATGCGGGAGTTCCCCGAGGTCGACCGGGTCGGCTGGTTCGCGGTGGTGCAGGCGCGCACCAAGCTGCTCAAGGGGCAGCGCCCATTTCTCGATCGATTGATGGCACACCCGGCGTTGGCGGGCCTAAGCGAAGGGGATTGACATGCAAACACTGCGCACACCCGACGAGCGGTTCGACAACCTGGCCGACTTTGCTTACGCCCCAAGCTATTGCGAGATCCCGGATGGTGACGGCGGGACGTTGCGGGTGGCCTGGGTGGAGGACGGCCCGCCTGGCGCCGACCCGGTTCTGATGCTGCACGGCGAGCCGTCGTGGTCGTACCTGTACCGCAAGATGATCCCGATCCTGGCCGCCGCCGGGCATCGCGTCGTCTGCCCCGACCTGGTCGGGTTCGGCCGCTCGGACAAGCCGACCCGCCGCGAGGACCACAGCTACGCGCGCCATGTCGAATGGATGCGCGCCGTGGCTTTCGACGTCCTCGACCTGCGCAGCGTGACCCTGGTCGGCCAGGACTGGGGCGGGTTGATCGGCTTGCGGCTGGCGGCCGAGCATCCCGAACGGTTCGCCCGGCTGGTCGTCGCCAACACCGGGCTGCCCAACGGCGAGCAGCCGATGGCCGACGACTGGTGGCGCTTCCGCAACGCGATCGCCGTCGCTCCCAATCTGAACATCGGCTGGTTCGTGCAGGGCGGGTGCGTCCAGGAGCTGTCCGGCGAGGTGCGCGCGGGCTACGACGCGCCGTTCCCGGACGACAGTTATTGCGCCGGGCCGCGCGCCATGCCCGGTCTGGTGCCCGTCTCTCCGGACGATCCCGCGGCGGCGGCCAACAAGGTGGCGTGGGCCAAGCTGTCCGTGAGCCCGACGCCGATGCTCGTCGCGTTCAGCGACAGCGATCCCATCACCGGGCCGATGGCCGCGATCTTCCAGCGTGAGATGCGCGGCGCGCAGGGCATCGATCACCCCACGATCGCCGGGGCCGGCCACTTCCTGCAGGAGGACGCCGGCGAGGAACTGGCCAACCGCATCGTCGAGTTCCTGCGCCGCTGAACCGCCCGCGCGGCGCGGGCAGAATGTGGGGATGACGACCGCCCAAGCCGAATCGCAAGGCCTGCTGCTGCAGCTGCTCGACCCGGCCAATCGCGCCGACCCCTACCGGCTGTTCGCGCAGTTCCGCGACCACGGACCGATCGTGCTGCCGGAGACGACGCTGGTCGTCTTCTCGGCGTACCGGGACTGCGACGAGGTTTTGCGGCACCCGTCGTCGAGTAGCAGCAACGCGAACTCGACGGTCACCAAGCGCCAGCTCGAGGAGGGCGTCGTGCAGCCCCGGACGTTCCCGCCGGGTTTCTTGTTCCTCGATCCGCCCGACCACACCCGGCTGCGCAAGCTGGTCGCCAAGGCGTTCTCGCCGAAGGTGGTCAACGCGTTGCAGCCCGAAATCAGCGCCCTGGTGGGCGGGCTGCTCGACGGGATCGCCGAGAAAGGCAAGTTCGATGTCGTCGAGGACTTCGCCTACCCGCTGCCGGTCGCGGTGATCTGCCGGCTGCTCGGCGTGCCGCTGGACGACGAGCCGCTGTTCAGCCGCGCCTCGGCGGTGCTGGCGCAGGCGCTGGACCCGTTCTCGACGATCACCGGCGTGCCGCCGGACGTGATGAACGAGCGGATGCAGGCGGTGCAGCGGCTGCGCGGATACCTCCACGAGTTGGTCGAGCGGCGCCGATCCGAGCCCGGCGACGACCTGTTGTCGGGCTTGATCGCGGTGGAGGAGTCCGGCGATCAGCTGACCGAGGAGGAGATCGTCTCCACCTGCAACCTGCTGCTGATCGCTGGACACGAGACGACCGTGAATTTGATCGGAAACGCCATCCTGGCCATGCTGCGCAACCCCGTTCACTGGGCCGCGTTGGGCGCCGACCCCGGCCGGGCGCCGGCGATCGTCGAGGAGACCCTGCGTTACGACCCGCCGGTGCAGCTCGCCGGGCGGGTCGCGCTCGCGGACATGACGATCGGGGACCTCGAGGTGCCGGCGGGCGACATCATGATGGTGCTGCTGGGCGCGGCCCAGCGTGATCCCGCCGAGTTCGACCGGCCCGACACCTTCGATCCGGATCGAGGGACCGTGCGGCACTTGGGGTTTGGCCGCGGCATCCATTACTGCCTGGGTGCGCCGCTGGCGCGACTGGAAGCCGGCGTCGCCTTGTCGGCGCTGACCGCGCGCTTCCCCGGCGCCCGGCTGGCCGGCGAGCCGCAATACAAGGCGAACGTCACGTTGCGCGGCCTGTCGGAGCTGATGGTCTCCGTCTAGTCCGCGCCGGGCGAACGGTCACATGATGCGCTGGCGGTACGTCTCGTCGTTGATCCCGCTGCGCACCACCGGCCAAGTGGGCACGGGCCGGTCGTGTTCCGTCCCGTGCGATTTCAGGTGACGTGCGGTAAGGGCAATGACCATGATCGCCTGGGTGACCCAGCAGTACCAAGTCATTGAGGTGCTTCTTGTCCTAGCATGCCATCACCGTACGAAACCGCTGTTGCGGCAACGCTGCCCGCGATGATCGACTTGCTACAACCTGCTCACTGGCAACCGCCGCGGACGGTGAGTTCAGCCGCGCTCCCACGGCGCGCTTTCGTCCATCTTCTTGTAGTACTTCGCCAGGTGGCTCTTGGCGCGGTCGACGTCGGCCTTCGGCAGATCGATGCCGCCACGCGCACCGTCCATGATCGCCCCGGCGATCATCACTCCCCGCGGAACCGCCTTGAGTTTGCCGTCGATCACGTCGGCGAACAGCAGCTTGTAGCCGGTGAAGTTGTCCTTCCTGTCGCTGTCGTACCAGATGTGGGCGTCCCGGTATTTCTGGTTCGGCTTGCCTTCCGCGCCGGCCCATTTGCGCACCCGCTTTTCGGCGGCACCGCCGTCCCACTTGCGGTCGCGATCGGCCAGCGGAAGGTCCTGAAATGCTGTTACTGACATGCTTTTCGCGTGCCCGCTCCCGGGCCCGGGTAAACGCCGCCTAGCCTTCGGGGTTCGTGCCGTCCCCGGCATCGTCGGCCGGACTTGCCGCGACCAAGGAAATCGAAATCGGTATTGGTGTGGCCATCTCGATTTTGCCGTGCGGGTCGTAATAGGCGCCGATTGTGTACTCGCCTTCGGCCTCGACGGAAATGACGAGGTCCTGGGTAAAGCACCGGTACTTTGACGGTTTATCGGCTTCGTCCGGCCAGTGCCAGGATCCCTGGAGGCTGCCGCGCGGCACCCCCGTCGGGTCTTTGCACACGACATGTAGTTCCGCGTCGTAGTCACCGCCGCAGCGTGCGTGCACCACCAGGACGACCGGAACCTTTGCCGTCAAAGGGATTTGCGCGACCTGAAAGCCCGTCGTGGGGACGCGGGTGGCGTAGATCGCGCCGGTCTCGTCGAGCGTGGCGGTACCGGCCACGAACAGCGCGGCGACATTCAGCATCACGACAGCTTAGTGGTAGCGATCGCAAGAATTTCGCAAGTGGGGGGCGATACCTTACGGCCCATAGTGGCGAAAGGAACCCCTATGGATAGCACCCGCACGCTGCGAACGATTTTTGCCGGCGCGCTGCTTTCGGGAGGGCTGGCGGCGGCCGCACTCGGGCTGGGCGCGGGCGCCGCCCACGCCGACGGCCCACACCGCTGGTGCCCGGGTAACCCGAAGAACATGCCCTATGTGGTCAACGGCCTGATCGACTGGGATTGGAACGTCTGCCACACCTGGTACCCCACCAATTACGGCATGGGCAACGTGACCAGCCAGGGCCGGCCCATTTCCATTTGGGACGGCGATAACCCGCCGCCGGAAGCGATCACACCGCGAGCGTGTCCGCCGATCTCGTTCATGTGCCCGTAGCCGCAAATTGGGAGCGGTAGCGACGCGGGCGATGTCGACTTTGCATAGCAACGCGGCCCACCAGGACCGCAATCACCGGAAAGGACAACGATGAACAACGTTCGTTCCATGACAAGGCGCATTGCTCGGCTGGCGACCACCGCCGTGGTGGCCGGCGGCCTCGGGGTTGCCGGTTTGGGCCTGACCGTGGGAACCGCGTCGGCCCATCCCGGTCCCGCGCCGCTGAATGCCTGGCCCGGCTGCCCGGAGGATCACCCGCAGGGGCCGTGCCACTGGTGCCCGGGGCAAGCGCTGCCGCCGACGGGCAACCACGTCACGAACCCGGTGATCTGGGACAACAACATCTGCCACACCTACTACTACGTGTACTTCGGGCAGGGCAACGTCGCCCAGAACATCTGGGACGGTGACAATCCGCCGCCGCCGCCCCCGCCGGCGCCACCGGCCCTGATCAACAAGGACAACTGCCAGCAGATCCTCGGGATGTTCTGCCCTCACGCATGACCCAGGCCCGGCACGATGTCGCCGAGGCTGAACGTGACCGGCTGTTCGAGTTGCGCGTAGGTGCACGAGCGCGGATCGCGGTCGGGGCGCCACCGGCTGAATTGGGCGGTGTGGCGGAACCGCGGGCCTTCCATGTGGTCGTAGCGGACCTCGACGACCCGCTCGGGTCGTAGCGGTACGAACGAGAGGTCCTTGCCGGCGTTCCAGCGCGAGAATTCGTTCTTGCGCGGCGTCCGTTCGCCGGCCTCGTGCGCGGCCCAGTTCCACGGGTGCCCCTCGAAAGTGGTTACCAGCGGCTGCAATTCGGTGAACAGCCGTCGCCGTTCGGCCATCGGGAAGGCGCCGATCACGCCGACGGACGCGAGCTGGCCGTCGTCGGTGTAGAGCCCCAGCAGCAGCGAGCCGATCGCGTCACCGCCGGACTTGTGCACCCGGTAGCCGGCGACCACGCAGTCGGCGGTCCGCTCGTGTTTGACCTTGAACATGACGCGCTTGTCCGGCTGGTAGGTGATGGTCAGCGGCTTGGCGATGACGCCGTCGAGGCCGGCGCCCTCGAACTCCTCGAACCAGCGTTGCGCGGTTTGCATGTCCGTGGTGGCCGGCGTGACGTGGATCGACGGCCCGGAGTCCGCCAGGGCGTCGACGAGGGCCGCGCGCCGCTCGCTGAACGGGCGCCGGGTGTAGTCGTCGTCGCCCAGGGCGAGCAGGTCGAACGCGATGAAGGACGCGGGCGTCTTTTCGGCGAGCATCCGCACCCGCGAGTCGGCCGGGTGGATGCGCTGTTGCAGCGCCTCGAAGTCCAGGCCGTGCGCGGTGGCGACGACGATCTCGCCGTCGATCACGCAGCGCTCCGGTAGCGCGGCCTTGGCGGCCGCGACCAGCTCGGGGAAATAGCGGGTCATCGGCCGCTCGTTGCGGCTGCCGAGCTCGACTTTGTCGCCGTCGCGGAAACAAATGGACCGGAATCCGTCCCACTTGGGCTCGTACGACGCGTCCGGCGGCATCGACCGCACCGGCTTGGCCAGCATCGGCGACACCGGCGGCATGACAGGCAAGTCCATAGGCTGAGGATATGGCTGCAGCAGAAGAGATCGACGTTGACGGCATCTCGGTGCGGCTGACCAGCCCCGACAAGGTGTACTTCCCCGCGCTGGGGTCGAACGGGACCAAACGCCGGCTGGTCGAGTACTACCTGGCCGTGGCTCCCGGCCCGATGCTGACCGCGCTGCGCGACCGGCCCACCCATCTGCAGCGCTTCCCCGACGGCATCGACGGCGAAGAGATTTACCAGAAGCGGGTGCCGCAGCACCATCCCGACTATCTGGAGACCTGCCGGGTGACGTTCCCGTCGGGACGCACCGCCGACGCGCTGAAGGTGACCCATCCGTCGGCGATCGTGTGGGCGGCGCAGATGGGCACCGTCACGCTGCATCCCTGGCAGGTGCGCTGCCCGGACACCGACCATCCCGACGAATTGCGCATCGACCTGGATCCCCAGCCGGGCACCGGCTTTCAGGAGGCGCGGTCGGTGGCCGTCGACGTGCTGCGGCCGCTGCTCGACGAACTCGGTCTGGTCGGCTACCCGAAGACGTCCGGCGGCCGCGGGGTGCATGTCTTCCTGCGCGTCGCCACCGACTGGGACTTCGTCGAAGTCCGCCGCGCAGGCATCGCGCTCGCTCGCGAGGTGGAACGGCGCGCCCCCGACGCGGTGACGACGTCGTGGTGGAAGGAAGAACGGGGCGAGCGGATCTTCATCGACTTCAACCAGAACGCCCGCGACCGGACGATGGCGTCGCCCTATTCGGTGCGGCGCACGCCGATCGCGACGGTGTCGACGCCGCTGACGTGGGAGGAACTGGCCGTCGCGGATCCCGACGACTACACGATGGCTACCGTGCCCGATTTCGTGACACGGCGCGACGATCCGTGGGCCGGCATCGACGACGTGGCCCAGTCGATCGCGCCACTGCTGGAGATGGCAGCGGCCGATGCCGACCGCGGGCTGGGCGACATGCCGTATCCGCCGAACTACCCGAAGATGCCGGGCGAGCCGAAACGCGTTCAGCCGAGCCGGGATACGGACCTGACCAGGAAAAACAAATCGAAGTGATGGGTGCAAAACCCGGTATCGGCTGCCTCCACAGCGATAGGCTTTGACTCTGCGCGTGACCCGATGCAGGCCAGACGATGCCGGGTCGCCATGATGCATCGGTCATGACGCGTGGGAGGTGTCCCATGTCGTTAGTGATCGCGACGCCGGAATGGGTGACGGCGGCTGCAACGGATCTGGCGAATATCGGTTCGACGCTCAACGCGGCCAAATCCGCCGCGGCGGCCCCAACGACGGGGATTCTGGTCGCGGCCGAGGATGAGGTGTCGGCGGCCATTGCGGCGGTGTTTTCCGCGCATGGTCAGGGCTTTCAGGCACTCGGCGCGCGGGCGGCGGCGTTTCACGACCAGTTTGTGCGCGCGTTGAGCGCGGGTGCGGGGGCCTATGCGAGCGCGGAGGCCGCCAATGTCGCGGCGTTTGTCGCCAATCCGGCGCAGACGGTAGAGCAGGATCTGCTCGACGTGGTCAATGCGCCCTTCCTGGCGTTGTTGGGGCGCCCGCTGGTCGGCAACGGCGCCAACGCCGCCCCGGGCAGCGGGCTGCCCGGTGGGCCCGGCGGGATCTTGTACGGCGACGGCGGGGCCGGCGGGTCCGGCGCGTTCGGTCAGAACGGCGGTAGCGGCGGGGCGGCCGGGCTGATCGGCAACGGTGGCCCCGGCGGAACCGGCGCGGGCGGCGCGGTGTCCGGGACCGCTGGCGGTAACGGCGGGGCCGGCGGGCTGCTGTTCGGCCACGGCGGTGCTGGGGGAACCGGCGGGAACGAAGGGGCGGGCAACGGCGGGATGGGCGGCGCCGGCGGGGCTGCCGGTCTGTTCGGCCACGGCGGCACCGGGGGCACTGGCGGCATCACGCAGCTTGTCAACGGCAGCGGTGGCGCCGGCGGCGCCGGCGGGGCCGGCGGAGTGTTCGGCACCGGCGGCACTGGGGGCACCGGCGGGTTCGCCCTTGCCGGCACCGGCGGGGCCGGCGGCATCGGCGGCAACGGTGGCCTCCTCTTGGGCTCCGGCGGCGGCGGGGGCGACGGTGGCTCCGGCGCCGCCGTCACCCCTGGTTCGCTCGGAAACGGCGGCATTGGCGGCATCGGCGGCAACGCTGGCCTCCTCTTCGGCACTGGCGGCATCGGCGGCACCGGCGGCGTCGGCGGCGGCAGCCCCCTCACGCCCGGCGGCGGACTCGGCGGCGCCGGCGGGTTCGGCGGCACCGGCGGCGTGCTGGCGGGCTCCGGTGGTGGCGGCGGCTTCGGCGGGTTCGGCCTCGGAGCCGGGGGCAGTGGCGGGGGCGGCGGCAACGGCGGCCTCCTCTACGGCGACGGCGGCGTCGGCGGCACTGGTGGCAATTCCTTGAATCCCGGCGGCACCGGGGGCAAGGGCGGCAACGCGGTCCTGATCGGAGACGGCGGTAACGGCGGCGACGGCGGGTCCGGCACGACGACGGGGGCCGGGGGCCAGGGCGGCACCGGCGGGGTGCTCTTCGGCCTGAACGGAGCGAACGGGTTGTCGTAGCCTGACGGCAGGCGACTAAGCCCGCGCGGGCTGCGGGACGAATTCCGACCGCGAGGCGTCGCTGCGCGGCCGCGATACCCGGGCGGTGAGAAGCGCGACCAGTATCCCCGCAAAACCGGCGACCGTTGTCACCGGCGATGACCCGGACAGCATGAAGTACCCAAAGGTGGCACCGCCGATCAGCAAGGCGACGCGCGTGGGCGTCCAGGCGGCCGTCGCCGGCAGCCGATAGGACAGACCGATGCCGAGCAGCAGCGCAAGGACGTGGCCGATTGCGGTGAAGTCGGCTCCCGAGGCCGCCATCAGCGCGATCCCGAGCCACCACCCGACCCACGCCGCTCGCCAGCGCGTCGGTATGGAAGCCGTCAGCGCGCCGAGGACACACACCGCGCCGTAGCTGACTCCCACGTCGCTCGCCCGCGCAATGGAGACCGGTAGCCAGCCAACCTCCACCGCGACGACCAGCCCGACCGCCACGAGGAGCGTGGCGCCGACATGACCGACCGCGAAAGCGATGATCAAACCCGTTCCGCGCCAAATCAGTTCGCCCAGGGCCAGCAGACACACCAGCCATGGCAGCCAAAGATGGATGTCTCCGCCCTCGTCGACGAACGCGCTGCCGACCAGCGTGCTCAGGTGGCCGTGCGCGAGGTTGTGCAAATTGGTGCTCATGCGACTCACAGCAACCTCGCGCGCGTGCGGACCGAGCGCATTCAACATGACCGAGACCGCGGTCAGCAGGACGGCGTAGGCCGCCGTGATGCGCACCTGGGCCGCGCGAGACAACGCCCGCGCGGCCCAGGTGCTCTCACGAATAGCTATCGCGTACATCGTGATTCGCCTTCGTCCGAATGGCCCGACCAGCCCCGGTCCCGGCCGAGCAGGTCTGCGGTGGTTTCGCGGCGCACCAGTTCACGCGCCCGGCCCGCGGTGACCGCGACCAGCGGCGGGCGCCCCACCACGCTGCAGCTCGATCCCATCGAGTAGTGGTAGGCGCCGGTACAGGCCACCGCCAGCAGATCGCCGGGATGGATGTCGGCGGGCAGCTCGACGTCGCGAGCGATCTCGTCGCCGGCCTCGCAGTGCCGGCCCACCACCGTGACCGGCGCGGTAGGCGTCGACGCGTGCCGGTTGGCCAGTGCCACCGTGTATTTCGCGCCGGCGGGAGCCAACCGCGGGTTGTCGCTCATCCCGCCGTCCACCGCAACAAAGGTGTGCCCGTCGGGCCGGCGCTTGACGGCGACCACCCGGTACAGCGTCATCCCCGCGCGCGCCGCGATCGCGCGGCCCGGCCCGATGGCGATGCGTGGTCGCGGATAATCATGTTCCGCACAAGCGGATTGGAGCGCGGCGTCGAGCACCGTGCCGAATGCCCGCGGGTTGAAGGCGGGTTCGCCGCTCCGGTAGGGCACCGCGTGTCCGCCGCCGAGGCTGAGCTCGGTCAGCACGACGTGATGACGATTGCGAACCTCGGCCATCAAGGCCAGAATCTGCCGGATGGCCGCGCCGTAGAGCGCGGCGTCGGCCAGCTGCGAACCCAGCTGGCAGTGCAGCCCCACCAGGTCGAGCCACGGCTCGCCCAGGAGGCGCTTGACCGCACCGGCCGCCTGGCCGCCCGCCAGGGCGAAGCCGAATTTCTGGTCGCCGGCGTCGATGTCGGGGATCACCCGGATCAGCACGCGTTGACGACGGCGCACCCGCCCGGCCAGCAGCGCGATCTCGTTCGGGGTGTCGATCACGATTCGGCCCACCCCGGCCGCGACCGCGTCGTCGAGTTCCGCGGCGCTCTTGGCGGTGCCGTTGAGGACGATGTCCGACGGCGGCACCTCGCCGGTCAGCGCGGTGGCCAGTTCGCCGCCCGAGCAGACCTCCACGCCGGCGCCCTCCTCGGCGGCCCACCCCGCGACGGCCGCACTGAGCAGGGCCCTGCCGGCGTAGATCAGCTCGACACCTGGCAGCGCCGCGCGATAACCCCGGATGCGGGCCCGGAAGTCCTCTTCGTCGAGCACGTAGGCGGGCGTGCCGAACTCGGCCGCGAGTTCGGTGACCGCCAACCCGCCGATGCACAACCGGCCCATTTCGTCGACGGAGCTGCTCAGCGGCCAGATCGCGCGGTCGAGGTGCGGTCGCACCTCGCGCCGCTGCGACGAAAGCAGCTCGGACAGCGTCATGCTTCCACGGTGCAGGCGTAAAGCGCGGTCCGCCTCGCTCTTAACGAAGCTTTCACACGCGTGTGATTAATCTTCACGGATTCGGCACGGCGGACCGCCTCGTCGGCTCGCTCAAGCGAAGTAGTCCGACGGAACGAACGGAACGTCGTCCGGCGCATTATGACGGGCCCCCAACAGCGCCCGCGCTGCGTCACCGATAGGGATACGCAGCGGTAGCTGCGGTTTCTCGGCGGCGTCGGCAACCTCTGCGGCGACCTGCTCGGGTGTGATGATCCCGGCGCGTGCGCCGCCGCCCGCGAGAATCGCGGAGTACGGATCGTCGGGCAGCGTGTAGGTGGTCACGTCGTCGAGGGCGCCGGAGCTCACCGCGCCCGGTTCCAGCAGGGCGGCCTGGACGCCGAACGGTGCGATCTCGATGGTGAGCGCCTCGACCAGGGCTTCCAGCGCCCATTTCGTCGACGCATAGGCCGCGCCGGGTGGCAGCACGACGCGGCCGACGACGCTGGACATGAACAGCAGCTTCCCGTTGCCGCGGGCGCGCATCTGGGGCAGGACCGCCTGGGCCACTCGGATGGCGCCGACGGTGTTGAGGTTGAGCAGCCGCTGCAGCTCGGCCAGCGGGGTGGCCTCCACGGCGGCGTACACGATCTCGGCGGCGTTGGAGATCAGGATGTCGATCTGGCCTGCGGCCGCGACGGCCGCCGCCACGCTGGCGTCGTCGGTGACGTCGAGCGCCAGCCGCTCGCCGACGTCGAGGTCGGCAAGCGCGCGCGGGTCACGCGCGGTGGCCACGACGCGATGGCCCCGGCGGGCGAATTCGGTGGCGAGGGCGCGGCCAATGCCGCGGCTGGCTCCGGTGATCAGAACGGATGGCATGGCGGGGAAGTCCTTTCAGGAGTGGTTTCCGTTGGAGCTGGGAAGCTTTGGCGCACTGGGCAACTCGAAGATCAGCAGGGTGCTGGTCGCGGTCGCGACGAGCTTGCCTGACGCGTCGGTCACCTCTCCTTCGGCGAATCCGATCCGCGATCCCGCTTTGACGACGGTGCCGACGGCGGTCAGCTCGCCGCTGGCAACGGTGACCGCCTTGAGGTAGTTGACCTTGATCTCGACCGAGGTGTAGCCGATGCCTTCGGGCAACGTGGTGTGCAGCGCGCAGGCGGCCGCGGTGTCCAGCAGCGTGCACACGGCGCCGCCGTGCACCATGCCCAGCGGGTTGTACATGGACCCGTCCGGGACGCAGGAGAACTCGATGCGCCCGTTTTGCACATCCTCGAGGCGCATCCGCAGCAGCCTGGCGATCGGTGAGGGGGGCAGCTGCCCGTCGGCGACCGCCCGCCAGTACGCGAGGCCGGACATCGACGCGGCCGCGGCCTGCGTGGCCACTGGGTCGCGCCAGGTGACCACTCGCGACTCTTCCACGCCCCAGCCCGGGAAAGTCTTCATCCGCCCGCCTTCGTGAAAACTGATCGGTTTACTTTCTCGGATGAACCTACCGCGGCTTTCGTACGGTGTAAACCGATCGGTGTACGATGAAAGTGTGAACGATGCCACATCCCAGACGCGTCCGGCCGGCGGGCGGGGGGCCCGCGAGCGCATCGAGGGCGCGGCGGCGCGGCTCTTCTACCGCGACGGAATCCACGCGACCGGCGTCGAACGCATCGCCCAGGAGGCCAACGTCTCCAAGCGCACGCTCTACCAGCACTTCGCCAGCAAGAACGACCTCGTGGACAACTACCTGCGCGGCTTCGAGGCCCGTGGCGGCTCGGCCACGGAGCAGCGGCTGGCAGACACCGCCCTGCCCCCGCGCGAACGCCTGCTGGCGATCTTCGAAATGCCGCCTCGGAAAGTGTTGCGGGGCTGCCCCTTTCACAACGCGGCCGTGGAATCCGCCGGGTCGCTGCCGGGCGCGGACGAGATCGTGCGGGCGCACAAACAGGAGTTCACCCGCCGCCTCATCGCCATCGCGCAGCAGGCAGGTGCCGCCGATCCCCACCTGCTCGGCCAGCAGCTGGCCGTGCTCTTCGAGGGCGCCGCGGCGATGGCGACGTCGCTGAACGACACCGCGCCCGTCGTCCACGCCCGCGCCGCCGCCACCACCCTGATCGATGCCGCGTTACGCCCTTGACGAGCGCCTCTCGGGGCTGCTACACATGGCGTGCGCCCAAATTTGGGCGATCGCCCAAATATCGGGATCGGAGTGGCAATGGGCCGGATGGAGGGCAAGGTCGCGTTCGTGACCGGAGCCGCGCGCGGGCAGGGCAGGAGTCACGCGGTCCGGCTCGCGCAGGAGGGCGCCGACATCATCGCCGTCGACATCTGCCGCAAGTTCGAGGCCTCGCCGGCCGACGGCGCGACACCCGAAGACCTCGACGAGACGGCGGGATTGGTGAAGGACGCCGGCGGCCGCGTCGTCACCGCCGAAGTCGACGTTCGCGATTTCGACGCGTTGCGCGCCGCCGTCGACAGCGGGGTCGAACAGCTGGGGCGCCTGGACGTCGTCATCGCCAACGCCGGCATCGGCACGACGGCGGGAAAGCTGCACAAGACCGACGAGGCGCTGTGGCAGGAGATGATCGACGTCAACCTGAGCGGGGTCTGGAAGACGGTGAAGGCCGGCGTCCCCCACATGCTGGACGGCGGCCGCGGCGGGTCGATCGTTCTGACGTCCTCGGTGGCCGGCAACAAGGCCTATCCGCACGTCGGCCATTACGTTGCGGCCAAGCACGGCGTGATCGGGCTGATGCGTTCGTTCGCGGTCGAACTGGGCCAGCGGATGATCAGGGTCAACGCCGTCCTGCCGACGCACGTCAACTCGCCGCTGCTGATGAACGAGGCCACCTACCGCGCCTTCCGGCCGGAGTTGGAGAACCCGGGACCCGACGACCTGGCGCCGGTGTGCCAGAGCTTCCACTATCTGCCGATCCCCTGGGTGACCCCGCAAGACATCAGCAACGCCGTGCTGTTCCTGGCCTCCGACGAAGCGCGCTACATCACCGGCGTCGCGCTGCCGGTGGATGCCGGCAGCTGCCTGAAGTAAGGATGCATCGATGACCGTCACCAACGACACCGACGTCTATTACGACCCCTACGACACCGGCATCATCGCCGACCCGTACCCGACCTACGCGCGGCTGCGCGAAGAGGCGCCGATCTATTACAACGAGCGGTACGACTTCTGGGCGGTATCAAGGCATTCCGACGTCGAACGCGCGCTGGCGAACTGGGAAACGTTCTCCAACAGAAGGAGCGACATCCTCGAGCTGATCCAGTCGAAATTCGACATGCCCGGCGGCGTCATGATGTTCCAGGATCCGCCCGAACACACGCGGCTGCGCGGCCTGATGTCGCGCGTGTTCACCCCGCGCCGGATGGCCGAGCTCGAGGACCAGATCCGGCGGTACTGCGTGCGGTGCCTGGACCCGCTGGTCGGGTCGGGGGGCTTCGACATCATCGCCGAACTCGCGTCGATGATGCCGATGCGGGTGATCGGGATGCTGCTGGGAATCCCCGAGTCCGAACAGGTTTCGGTCCGCGACGCCAACGACGCCAACCTGCGCACCAAGCCGGGCACGCCGATGAAGGTCGCCGACGCCGACTCGATCGCCGACGGGCGGATCTACGCCGACTACGTCGAGTGGCGCTCGAAGAACCCGTCTGACGACCTGATGACCACGCTGCTCAACGTCGAGTTCGACGACGAGCACGGGGTGCACCGAAAGCTGACCCGCAAGGAGGTGCTGCACTACACCCAGGTGGTCGCGGGCGCCGGCAACGAGACGACGGGCCGGCTGATCGGCTGGCTGGCCAAGGTGCTCGCCGAGCACCCCGACCAGCGCCGCGAGGTACACCAGGACCGGTCGCTGCTCACCCGGACCGTCGACGAGACGCTGCGGTTCGAGCCCACCGGCCCCCACGTCGCCCGTTGGATGGCAAAGGATTTCGAGTGCTACGGCCGGACCGTCCCGGCCGGCAGCGCCATGCTGCTGCTGTTCGGCGCCGCCAACCGCGACCATCGCCGCTATGAGGATCCGGACACCTTCAACATCCGCCGCGACAACATCTCGCACATCACCTTCGGCAAGGGCGTGCACTACTGCCTCGGGGCCAACCTCGCGCGCCTCGAGGGCCGCGTCGCGCTGGACGAGATCCTCAACCGGTGGCCCGAGTGGGACATCGACTACGACACGGCGCAATTGGCGTCGACGTCGACCGTGCGCGGCTGGGAACGCCTGCGGGTGGTGCTGCCCTAGGTTAGCCGCCCGGCTTTTTTCGGGGTCGGCATCTCGAACCGATCCAGAAACCGGTTGACCAGCTCGATGGCCTCCTCGTGCCCGCCTTTGGTGCCGAGCGTCTGCTCGAGGATCAGCGTGCGCCCGACCGCGGCGATGACGACCGCGATACCCGCGGGCGGGAATTCGCTTGTTTCATAGCCATGTTCGCGGACGATGAAGTTCAGCGCGGTGATCTGCTGCTCCCGCCAGCGCTCCTGCCATGCCGAGATCTCCGCCCGTATCTCCTTGCGGTGGTTGGCAAGTCCCATGAACTCCAGCAGCAGCCGGGCGTCCTTGGGTTCGATGAGCGTCTGCCAGAAGGCGTGCAGCGGCCGGTCGGAAGCCAGCGCTTCGCTCTGCCGTTCCAGGTAGGCGGCGGCCCCACGCCGGAACACGTCGAGGTACAGCTCGTCCATCGTCGGGAAGTAGTAGTGCACCAGGGCCGGCTTGACGCCGGCTTCGGCCGCCACCCGCCGCGACGTGGCCGCGGCGTAACCCTCGTCGACCATGATCCGACTCGTCGCGTCGATCAGCATGTCGCGCGTCGTCGAGTCCCTGGCCATCCCCCGACCCTAAATTGGGCGATCGCCAAAAATCAACCGGCCTCCGCGATGACCGTGGGACCACTTGACCGACCTCGCGGAGGGGTGATAGGCAGTGTCGAGCCCACGTGCTGGGCGATCGCTCAGGAAGGGGCGCGGGTGAAGACGGCGGTGGTGACCGGCGGTGCCTCCGGGATTGGCCGCGCGGTCGCGGAGCGACTGCGCAGCGACGGCTTCCGCGTGGCCGTCATCGACTTGTCGCCCACCGACGACGGCTTCGGTTACGTCGCGGACGTCACCGACCGCGCGCAGGTCGACGCGGCGACCGCGGCCATCCGCGCGGCGCTCGGCCCAATCCTGGTGCTGGTCAACGCGGCCGGCGTGGAAGGCTTCAAGAAATTCCTGGACATGTCCTTCGAGGCGTGGTCGAAGGTGATCGACGTCAACCTGAACGGCGTGTTCCACACCATCCAGGCCGTGCTCCCCGACATGGTCGAGGCCGGATGGGGGCGCATCGTCAACATCTCCTCGTCGAGCACTCATTCCGGCCAGCCGTTCATGGCCCACTATGTGGCGGCCAAGTCCGCGGTGAACGGCCTGACCAAATCGCTGGCCCTCGAATACGGTCCGAGCGGGATCACCGTCAACGCAGTGCCGCCGGGGTTCGTCGACACCCCGATGCTGCGCAGCGCCGAGCGCCGTCAGCTGCTCGGCGGCACCGTCGAGGACCACATCGCACGCACCCCGGTGCGCCGGGTGGGCAGGCCCGAGGACATCGCGGCGGCGTGCGCGTTCTTCGTGTCCGAGGAGGCCGGCTACATCACCGGGCAGATTCTGGGGGTCAACGGCGGACGAAACACCTGATAAGCATTAGGTGTGGCTTCCAGTTTCCAGGACGTGATCAAGTCCAAGTATTTGCTCCTGACCACCTTCACCAAGGACGGCCGTCCCAAGCCGACCGCGATCTGGGGCGTTCCCGAGGGCGGCAAGCTGCTCGTCATCACCGACGACGGGTCGTGGAAGGTGAGGCGGATCAACAACACGCCCCGGGTGACGATCGCGCGCAGCACCGCACTCGGCAAGCCCAAGGGCGACCCGGTCGAAGGGGTCGCCCGGGTGCTGCCGAAATCCGAGACGCGGCGCGTCTACAACGCCGTGCTCAAGCGGTACTGGTATCACGCCTGGTGGTTCTATGCGCACTCGATCGTGCGCGGCGGCATCGACAAGGTGCACGTCGGGCTGGAGATCGAACCGGCCGGCTGACGAGTAGGTGCCGCGACACTGACACCAGGCACACGACACGCCGCGGCGGGTGTGCGTGGTTTCAATCTCGGCGGCGCGGAATGGCGCCGGCCGGAACGGGACTCGCGGCATCGCTCTTGGGGTCGATGAGGATCTTCGCATGCGCCTCGGGATCGCCGAGCGCGTCGAACGCGGCCTCGACGCCGGGCAGCCCAACCGTCCCGGTGATCAACGGGGCGACGTCGACCTTGCCGTCGGCGAGCATGTGCAGCGTGTCGCGGAACTCCAGCGGGGTATAGCCGAGCACGAACCGAAGGTCCGTCTCCTTGTTGATCGCCATCGCCGGGCGAATGTGGTCCGAGCCCATGCAGACGCCGACCACCACGATGCGCGAGAACAGCGGCGCGCCCGCGATGATGCCGTCGATAATGCCTGGGACGCCAACACATTCGAAGATGACGGGGTGCTTCGGCGTCGTGGCGCCGGCGGCTTCGGCGGCGCGCCACACGTGCCACCAGGGCAGCCGCAGCCGTTGCAGCTTCTCGATGGTGCCGACCGCCAGATCGAACGCCTCGAGGATGCCCTGCAGGTGTTTGCCGCTCGCGTCCGTCGTGTAGGGGGAGTCCTGAGCGGGATCGACGACCGTGTCGGCGCCGCAGGCGGTGGCCAGCGCGCGCCGGCCGGGCGAGAAGTCGCTGGCGATCACGGTGCGCACGCCGTGCGCCTTGAGCATGCAGATAACCGCGAGACCGATTGGCCCGCAACCGATCACGATCGCGACGTCGCCCTTGCCGACCTCGCCACGGCGCACCGCGTGCCAGCCGACGGCCATCGGTTCGGTCAGGGCGGCCACCTCGGGCGCCAGCCCGTTGGGGACGGGCAACGTCAGCGACTGCTCGACGAGGAGTTGCTCGGCGTAGGCGCCGGGGGCCATCGTCGACAGCCCGATCCCGTGCACCTCCTTGCCGCGGCGCAGCAATGGCAGGGAGACGACGCGGGTGCCGGGCCGCGGGGCCTTGCGGGTGCCGGGCCCGTAATCGAGCACCTCGCCGCAGAATTCGTGGCCGAACACCACATGTTGGTCCGATCGCATGAACGCGTCATACCCGGATTCGACCATCACGTCGGCCAGTTCGTCGCAGTGGTGGCGCGCATGCAGGTCGGATCCGCAGATGCCGCACCGCAGCACCTCGATCAGCAACTGGCCCTTCGCCGGGGTCGGGGTCGGGGCGTCGACGACTTCGAGCTTTGCGTTGGTGCACGTGACGGATTTCATCTGCCGATCCTCCTACACCGCCGCGGGTTGCAGTCCCGCCGCCTCCCTCAACTCCTCGTAGGCCTGCCTCGTGCAGCGAGCGAGTTGCGGAAGGCCGTCGAGCGCGGCGCTATTGCCGACAAACCCGAAGTCCATGCTGTCGTGGTAGGACGCCAACGTGGCATTGAGCCCGATCGAGGCGGCAAGGGCCGAGACCGGGTAGATGCCGACGAGGCGCGCACCATTGAGGTATCGGGTCTCCTTGGCGCCCGCCACATTTGAAATGACGAGGTTGCACGCCGGGCGTGCCACCCGGTCCAGGTGTGTCGACGCCCCGAGGCCAGCGAGCGCGACCAACCCCACCGCGTAGGTCATGGCCGCCTCGCTGGACATGCGGCCGAGTTCCTTCTTGCACGCCGCGACCGAGTCGGCAACTTGGCGGAGTCGTTTCGTCGCGCCCGCGCTGGGCTCACCGAGCCGCGGGAAGATCGCCGACACGCGCGTGCCGATCGCCGTGTCCCCGTCCACCCGCATCGACACCGGACACATCGCGATGAAGGGATGCGCGACGGCCTTGCCCGTCTCTCGTAGGTAGGCGTGCAGTCCCGCGTCGATGATGGTGACCGCCACGTCGTTCAGAGTCGCCCCGAAGTGGCGGCCGACCTCATGCATCTCGTCGAGCGGCAGCGACAGCGTCGCGAAGCTTCGCCCGATGTGCAGCGGCGCGTTGGTGGGGCCGTGCTGTGCAACGAACGGCAGGCTGCCCTCGAGATGCGACCGCAACACGCCCGCGATCACCTTGCGCAGCGCACCGAGCGAAACCTGGTTCAGCGCTCCGACTTGTGTAAGCGCCCCGCGAACCGAATCGGCGATGCGCGCTGCCAGTGACGAAGCGGGGTGCGTCGTGGGTTCCGGCGTGGCCAACGCGAAGGCGGGGAGCGGGACGGTGCGCCGGTCGGTCGTGCTCAGCCCGGCGTAGAGCCGCCGCAGGCCCGACTCTCCATCGATGATCGAGTGGTGGGTCTTGGTGTAGATCGCGAACATTCCGTCCGGTACGCCATCGATGACCCAGCAGCGAAAGAGCGGCCGGTCACGGTCGAGTTGTGGCTCATGCAGATCGGCGACGAGCCGCAACAGGTCGTCGTAGGACGCTCCAGCGGGGAGCGCCAGGTGCCCGACGTGGTAGTACGGGTCCCAGTCCGTTACCTCCCGGAAGTGGGGCGCACCCCGACCCAGCAGCTCGGGAACGTAGTTGAACGGCGGTACCGGCGTGCACGACCGGTAGGTGTTCACGATCTCGCGAACGATGGGCGCGCGGCTGGCCGGCTTCTTGAACAGCAGCATCGCGCCGACATGCGTCGTGCCAGCCGGTGACTCGATCAATAGCCACGAAAGGTCCAGGGGTGGAATGGGTTTGGTCATGCCGCTTCTCCTGTCCGTACGGCGATGCTCCCTCCGCGGACGACGGTCGGCGAGGGCATTAGGCCCCCGGTACGGCCGCCGAAAGTCACTCAGGAAGTGTGCTCAAGCCCGGCACGGGCTTGGTCGATCTGCTCGTACGCATAAGCCACCATCGCGGCGGTGGGCATCGTCGCGCCCCGATGGCTGAGCGACTCATACCGCTGCTCGCCCAAGGCGTCGCGAAGTTCTGCGACGGCCGCCCTGAACTCCGGGAACACCGCCAAGGTCATCGGGCTGGAGGCGAAACCGACGATGGTGGCGGCCTGCTCGTCACACCCGTAGCGGTGTAGCGCTGTGGCGAGCACCGCCAGCGGGGTATGCATGGAGACGATGTTGCCCGAGTCGTGGGTGTTGCGGATGGACAGCGTGAGGAAGTCCAGGGCGGCAGTCGGGTCGCCGTGCTCGATCTCGAGGCGGGCCAGATTGAGGGCCAGGTACGACTCGTTCCAGCGGATGCCGATGTCCTGCGCGATCGCCAGGCCGCGGCGCAGAGCATCTAGGGCGGCCGCCGGCTCGGTGTCCCAAGATGCGAAACCAAAGGCCAGCAGCGCGTAGGAAGTCGCCCACGGGTTGTCGGTGGTGTGCGCGGCTTCGATCAGTCCGTTCGCGGTGGCCCGTGCCTCGTCATTGCGACCCGCCACCACCAGGGCCAGGACAAGATTTGTCCACGAGATGTTGAGGGTGTCGCGACCGGATGCGAGATGCGCGCGGCATAACGCGATGCATCGTTCGGGATCGCCGGTCACGATGTAAACGCCGTAGTACAGGCTGTCGAGGCCGAACGGGACTTCTTGGCGGTCACTGCCGTCGCTCGCCGCCGCCTCGCCGGTCATCACGTAGTTGACCGACGCCTGCATTCGACCCTGGGTCCAGCACAGCGCCGCCAGCACCAGCAGGACGGCAAGCCGAGGATGGTCGGTGGCGCGCGCGGGCTCGATCAGTTCTTCGGCCCAGGCGACCGGCTCGTTGTTCTCGAGGAGAAACGCGAGGAGCCCCGCGGTAAACGCGATGGAGGCGGCCGTATCGAGGTCGTTCTGGTCGGCTGCCCACCGAAACGCGGTGCGCAAGTTCGGCAGTTCTATGCCGAACCATTCGTAGGCTTCGCGCTGACGAGGGCTGTCCCAGAGGGCCATGATGTGGGTCTCGCACCCGGCGAAGTAGCGGGCATGCGCGCTGCGGACTTCGGCTGCCTCCCCGCGCGCGACGAGTTGTTCCTCGGCGAGCTGGCGGATCGTCTCCAGCATCGAAAACCTGGTGCGCCCGGCCGACCGGTCGGCGACGAGCAGCGATTTGCGCACCAGGGCGTCGAGCAGGTCCAGCGCGGCGAAGTCGTCATCGAAATCCGCTACCGCGCAGGCGCTTTCGAGGTCGAAGCCGCCGGCGAACACCGAACACCGGTCCATCATCGCTTTTTCATCCTCGCCAAGGTGGTCGTAGGACCAGGCGACCGCGTGGCGCAGCGTCTGGTGGCGTTCCAGTCCGCGCCGTGAGCCGACCAATAGCCTGAAGCGCTGGTCCAGCCGGTCACGAACCTCGATCGGGGTCATCGAGGCCATCCGCGAGGCGGCCAGCTCGATTGCCAGCGGGATCCCGTCCAGACGGTGGCAGATCTCGACCACGGCCTGACCGGCGTCGGTTAGCGAGAACCGCGGCGACACGCTGCGCGCGCGCTCGGCGAACAGGGCCACCGCGGCCGATTCCGTTCCGGCGGCAACCTCCAAAGACGGCACCGGCCATAGTTGTTCGTCCGCGATTCCGAGGCCCTCGCGGCTGGTCGCGAGAATCGTTACGCTCGCCGAGCGCACCAGAATGGCCTCGAACAGATCGGCGGTGGCCTCGCGCAGGTGCTCGCAGTTGTCGAACACCAGCAGCCGTGTCTTGTCTTCGAGTGCGCTCGTTACGCTGTCGGCCATGGACTTGTCCGGCTGCCGGGTGACGCCGAGTACCGCGGCCACGGCGTCGGGGACGGCCGCGGGGTCGGTGACCGCGGCGAGCTCGAAAAGCCAAACGCCATCGGGGAATTGATCGGCCATGCGTGCGGCGCATTCCACGGCGAGGCGGGTCTTGCCGACGCCGCCCACCCCGGTCAACGTCACCAAGCGATGTGCGCGCAGCACCGATTGCACTTCGGCGATTTCGGTTTGGCGCCCAACGAAGCTCGTCGTCCGCGGCCGCAGGTTTCCCCGGCTCGTGTCCACGGCCCGCAACGGGGGGAAGTCGGTCCGCAGCCCGGGCGCACGCACTTGGAACACCCCCACCGGTGTCGGCAGATCACGCAGCCGGCGCCGTCCCAAATCGGCGAAATCAACCCCACTGACCAGGCTGGCCGTCGAATCCGCCACCAGAACCTGACCACCATGGCCGGCGGTCATCACGCGTGCGGCGCGGTTGAGCACCGGGCCGAAATAGTCTCCGTCGCGCAGTTCCGCTTCACCGGTGGCCAACCCCATCCGAACCGGTAGCGCGAGGTTCAGCTGGGCCGCGATTGCGGCATCGACCGCGAGTCTGGCCGACGAGAACGCGGCGCAGACACCGTCACCGGTGTGCTTGAACAGCCAACCCCCGTGCTTATCGATGGCCCGCTGCAACACCTCGTCGTGGGCGGCGAGCGCCGCCCGCATGCCGTCCGGGTCCGCCTCCCACCGGCGGGTCGAACCCTCGACGTCGGTGAACAGGAACGTCACCACCCCGGCAGGGGCAGCCTCCGGGGAGCCGGACACCAACGCAGAATGGCACAACCACGGGAGGACTTCCAGCAAACGTCAATTGCTGGCCGCGCGCAGCGCCTCGAACGTGTCGGCCACGGTGTCCTTCGGGTCCCGATAGGTGATGCCGAGTTCCCGCTCGCTGGGCGAGTCGTCCGACGCCGGCATCTGCGTGTAGTACTGCATCCCCGCCGACGTGAAGGGCGTCTCGAACGGCAAGAACCGGCCCGCCCGGTCGAGCACCGCCCCGGCGACGCGCAGCGCGGTGTCCGGGATGGGAATCGCGACCATCGGGGTGCCGGCGACCTCGCCGAGCATGGTCGCGAGCTCGGCCGCGGGGACCCGATGCCCGCCAGCCGTGTAGCGGCGCGGCCCGCGCCCGGGCTCCAACAGCGCGGCGTGCAACGCGGCCAGATCGCGGACGTCGACAATCAACCAGGCCGCGCTGCGCCCCGGAATCGCGTGCATCTGCACCGCCGCCCTGACGCCCTCGCCGGCCTCACCGAACTGATCGCCGACCGGGGGCCCGAGCACCATCCCGGGATAGGTGATGTTGACGGGCGCGCCGGCGTCCTGCAGTCCGCGGGCATAGATTTCCACCTGCGCCTTGGACGTTCCGTAGCCGTCGGCCCCGCCGACGACCGGCAGGTCCGCCGTGAGCGTCTCCAGGCCTGGATGAAACAGCGCGGTGAAGCTCGACACGTGAATGATCGGATCCAGACCCAGCTCGACGGACTGGCCGAGGACGTTCTGCGCGCCCTGCATGTTCGTCGTCAGCATCTCTTTGGTCTGGCGCGGGTCGGTCGCCACCAGGGCGGCGCTGTGCACGACGGCGTCGCAGCCGCGCAGCGCCTCGCGCACCGAAACGCGATCGGTGATGTCGCCGACGGCGAAGTCCGAGATGTCGACGCCCAACTTGGCGACGGACGTCTTCAGCCGATCGGGATTGCGAACCAGGAACCGGATCGAGTGCCCGGCGTCCGCGATGACCTTGGCGGTCCAACCGCCGACGAAACCCGTGCCGCCCGTGACCAGAACATGCATGCTGCGATTCTGCACGGGCCTACAGATGGCTCGCGGCGTAGGTCGCCCCTTGCTCCGTCATCCCGTTCACCGAATAGGACACGTGCGCGAAGGCGTCGTTGCCGTCACCGCAGATCCCGTCGCCGGGCGCGCACAATTCGAGGGTCTTGGGCTGATACAGCGGCCCGATCGCGATCACCGGCGCGCCGTACTTCTGCAGCCACGGACCCGACGGTGTCCCGAACAGCGTGACTGCGGCGACATGGTTAGCGACCTCGCGCGGCATGGGCTGAGGCACTGCGGACGCCGGTACGCCCGGCGGCACGGCCGCGGAGGTGACGAATCCGGCCACCGCCGCCCCCTGCGAGTAGCCGCCGAGAACCTCGCGGGTCTTCGGGCAGTTCGCCGCCATCGACTCGATGTGCGACCCCGCGTCACGGATGCCGTCGATGACGGTCAGCGGGAAATCGCTGTTGGAAAAGTCGGTGCTGGCGGGGTAATTGACCGGATAGACCCCTAGTGACCGGCCGCCGATCTGCCCGCGCAGCGCATCGACGAACGACCCGCCGACGCCGCCGACACCGGGCGGTTCGCCAGAACCGCGGGCGAAGACGACCTCGACGTCGGGGCACGAGTCGGCCGACGAGGCGGGCGCGGGCGCGCCGAGCAGTGCGGAGGCGGCCGACAGCGCCGCCACTCCCAGGGATGTCGTGAATCGGCGCATGTTTGTAGACCTTCGTCTCATCGGTGTCCTTTACCTGACATTCGACGCCACGAAGGCCGTGGATTGCCAGACTGGTCGGGCGATCGATTACCGCTTGAAGGCGTCCTTCACCTTCTCGCCGGCGTCCTTGAGGCTGGACTTCGCCCGGTCGGCCCGGCCCTCGTCCCTGGTCCGGTCGTCCCCGGTGACCCGGCCGATGGCCTCCTTGGCCCGGCCGCCCACGTCCTCGATCTTGTTCTTTGCTTTGTCTGTAGCGCTCATGGGATTGTGGCTACCCAGCGGCGGGCCATATCGAAACCGCAGGTCGCCCAGCCTGTCATCATGGACTCCGCCTGTCATCATGGACGTTGTGGGCACCGCAGTGGTGGTGGCGATCGTGGCGACACTCATGTTGTTGGGCATCGGCATGGTGGTCAATCAGCTTTTTCGGCTCAGGAAGTGGTTGAACGCCCCGCCCCCGGATCACCCGCCCGGCGAACCGCCCCATGGTCCCCCGGATTGAGCTGTGTTCAGCGCTTTTGCCGGCTGATAGCTTGATGCCGTGATGGCATCGCGCCGGGGATCGACCCTGCTGGTGGCCGACGAGGGCTTGCCGCGGGGCGTGTCCGGCGCCGCGGACCCCCATTTCGCGAACGTCATCGGCATCTTCGCCCGGCTGTTCCCCGGCCGCCGCTTCGGCGGCGGAGCGCTGGCCGTGTTCATCGACGGCGTGCCCGTCGTCGACGTCTGGACGGGCTGGTCGGACCGCGCCGGCACCGAGCGCTGGACCGCCGACACCGGCGCGATGGTGTTCTCGGCGACCAAGGGCGTCGCGTCGACCGTGATTCACCGGCTGGCCGACCGCGGCCTGTTGTCCTATGACGATCCGGTCGCCGAATACTGGCCCGAATTCGCGGCCAACGGGAAGGCCGACATCACGGTGCGCGACGTGCTGCGGCATCGATCGGGGCTGTCGCACCTGCGCGGCGTCACGAAGACGGAGCTGATGGACCACGCGCTCATGGAGGAGCGCCTGGCCGCCGCGCCCGTCGACCATCTGCGCGGCGTGCAGGCCTATCACGCGCTGACCTACGGATGGCTGCTCTCCGGCCTGGCCCGGGCGGTGACCGGAAAGGGCATGCGAGAGCTGATCCGCCAGGAGATCGCGCGCCCGCTCAACACCGACGGCCTGCATTTGGGCCGCCCACCCGAGGGGGCGCCGACCAAGGCGGCGCAGATCCTGATACCGCAGGGCAGGCTGCGCGCCCCGGTGTTCAACTTCATCGCACCGAAACTGGCCGGCCTGCCATTCTCGGGCGCCCTGGGGGCGATGTATTTCCCCGGCGTCGTATCCCTCATCAAGGGCGACACCGGATTCCTGGACGGCGAGGTGCCGGCAGCCAACGGCGTGGTGACCGGCCGCGGGCTGGCCAAGATGTACGCCGCGCTGGCCAACGGCGGCCGGATGGACGGCAAGAAATATCTCTCGGAGGAGTTGGCGGGCGGTCTGGCGGGGCAGGCGCAACGCAAGTGGCCCGACGCAAACATGGTGGTGCCCATGCCTTTTCACCTGGGCTACCACGAGTCACCGGTGCCCGGCCTGCTCAAGGGTTTCGGCCACGTGGGCCTGGGCGGCACCCTCGGCTGGGCCGACCCGGAATCCGGCAGCGCCTTCGGTTTTGTGCACAACCGGCTCTTGACGCCGCTGCTGTTCGACATGGGATCCTTTGCGGGCCTGGCCAGCCCGCTGCGTAACGCCATCGAGGCCGCCCGCCACCAGGGCCCGCTCGAGGTGCCGCAGCTGGGCGCGGCCTACAAGGCCGCCAGGCGCCGGGCCGTCGCGTCCAGCGGTTAGGCCCCTCAGAACCCGAAGAAGCCCGACTGGCCGATGCCCGCGTTGAAGGCGCCCGAGCTCAGGAAGGAGGTGGCCATGTTCGCCAGGCCCGAGCTGAAGCTGCCGGCGTTGAAGAGGCCGGTGTCGAAGGCGGCGTTGCCGAAGTTCCCGATGCCGATGTTGAACGTGCCTGTGGACGAGTTGAAGAAGCCGACGTCATTGCCGCCGCCGGAGTTCATGAACCCGACCGACGCCGATGTGCCGGAGTTGAAGAAGCCCACGTTCCCGATGCCGCTGCCGGAATTCATGAAGCCGCTATTAAAGGCGGTGCCGCCGCTGTTGAAGAAGCCCGAGTTGAAGCTGCCGCCGCCCGTGTTGAAGAAGCCCGACTGATCCGCGCCGGCGTTGCCGAAGCCGGAATTGTTAACCGACTGGATGGCTGAGCTGCCGACGCCGGTGTTGAGGGTGCCCGAATTGAAGAACCCGGTGTTGATCTCACCCGAATTGCCGCTACCGGTGTTGAAGTCGCCCGCGTTGAAGTCGCCGGTGTTGTCGGTACCCGCGTTGAAGTTGCCGGTGTTGCCGACGCCCGAATCGAACATGCCCATGTTCTGCACGCCCGAGTTCCCGAAGCCGGCGTTGAGGCTGCCCGAGTTGGCGAAGCCGAAGTTCCCGTTGCCGGAGTTACCGAATCCCAGGTTGCCGCCGGAGAACTGGTCCGGACCAGCATTGCCGAAGCCCATGTCGAGACCGCCCGAGTTTGAGATGCCGGTGTCGACGTGACCGGAGTTGAAGAGGCCGGTATCGGTGACGCCCGAGTTCCCGATGCCGAAATTGCCGTGGCCGGAGTTGAAGAAGCCGACGTTGTTGGTGCCGGAGTTGAACAGGCCGATGTTGCCGCTGCCGGAGTTCAGCCCGCCGAAATTGAACTGATTGGTCGCGGTGTTGAAGTAGGTGTTGCCGACGCCGATCTCGTTGTTGCCGGTAAGCCCGAAGCCGATGTTGTTGTTCCCAGTGTTCCCGGCGCCGATGTTGCCGTTGCCCGCGGTGCCGCCGGCACCCGAGTTCCCGAAGCCGATGTTGTTGCTACCGAAGTTGCCGAACCCGAAGTTGGCGTTGCCGTTGTTGCCGCTGCCGAAGTTTCCGCTGCCGATGTTGCCGTTGCCATCGTTGTTGCTGCCGTTGTTGCCGAGGCCGAGATTTTGGAAGCCGATGTTGCCCGAGCCGATGTTTTGGCTGCCGATGTTGCCGCTACCCACGTTGAGGTTGCCGGTGTTGCCGCTGCCCAGGTTGGTGGCTCCGGTGTTGCCGTTGCCGAGGTTTTGGTTGCCGATGTTTCCGCTGCCCAAATTGAGGTCGCCGACGTTGCCGCTGCCGAGATTCGAGTTTCCGGTGTTGCCGGGGCCGAGGTTGATGGCGGGCGCGGCCGCGGCCCCGGCCGAGGGCACGGTGCTGGTGAGCGTGCGGACGCTAC
The DNA here is from genome assembly GCF_059812845.1 of Mycobacterium sp. NGS34. Lineage (NCBI taxonomy): Bacteria > Bacillati > Actinomycetota > Actinomycetes > Mycobacteriales > Mycobacteriaceae > Mycobacterium > Mycobacterium sp. NGS34. The sequence goes on along the minus strand of NZ_JCALDM010000001.1, from coordinate 33,680 downwards.
CATCGACCTTTCTGGCCGCGGCCTGGCGGATGGTCAGCGCTTTGGACACCGACCCGTCGCACGTCTGCCTGACGGCGGCGACCACGGGATCGTCGGATATGGCGACCGCCGCCGCCTGGGTGGCCGCGGCGGGCAGGCTCTGCAGCAGCTGCGGCAGCGACGCCAATTGCGCGGCCGCGGCCGACGCCCCACCGTGATAGCCGACCATCGCGGCCACGTCGGCGGCCCACATCTGTTCGTATTGGCCCTCGACGGCGGCAATCGCTGGGGCGTTGAAGCCCAACAGGTTTGAGCGCACCAGCTGCACCAGCTGGTTGCGGTTGGCGGCGACGAGCACCGGGTGCACCGTGGACGCCAGGGCGGACTCGAAGGCGCTCGCCACCGCCTTGGCCTGTGCGGCCGCGGTCTGCGCCTGGGCCGCCGCGGTGCTCAACCATCCGCTGTAGGGGGTTGCCGCGGCAATCATCGCCGCCGACGCCGGGCCCTGCCACGCCTGGCCCGCCAGGCCGTTGGTCACCGACGAAAACGAGTCGGCCGCCGATCCCAACTCGGCGGCCAGCCCGTCCCACGCCGTCGCCGCGGCCAACATGGGACCGGATCCAGCGCCGCTGAATATCAGCGAGGAATTGATCTCCGGGGGAAAAATCGAAAAGTTCATCGCCGCAGTCCCTTCTGGGCGCAAGATGCTGCGGCGGCGCACGCCATGCCGACCTCAAAGCGCCCGCCCCCGCAGCGGAACGAAGCAGACTATACGAGCAGACCGATCGACTGTGGCCGTTTTCGCCAATTCGGTTCAAACTCAAAAATTGCGTGGGCCTTTCGCCCGGTCACACCTTCGCGAAGCCGCGGGGAAGCGTGAGCGGCAGATCGGTGTAGGTGACGATGCCCGGCGGGGCGGCGACGACCGCCGGGATCGCGTTGATGGCGGGCAGCGCGGTCATGATGTGCCCGAGCGCCATGAAGTCGGCGATCGTCTCGGCCTGGAAGTACGGGGGCGGCAGGAAGCCGACCTTGGTTGTCACCGTTGGCTGCCCGTCGATCTGGATGACCCAGCCGTCCTGGTCGATCTTCCAATCGGGCTCGAGTGTCTGTCCCTTGCGCCACCGGACGTTGAGGTCGATCAACGTCTTGCCGCCGACGACGCCCTGCCAGCTGATGTAGACGCCCGCGACGCATCCGGCCGGGATGGTCCAGGACGCCATCTCGAGATCGGCTGTGGTCTGGGCGAATTCGGCCACGCAACGCACCTCGTCGAGCTCGACGCCGAGCGCGTCGGCCACCAGCCGCACGGCCTCGCCGAAAATGGCAGTCCCTTTCTCCGCCATCTCCGCCAACTCCGGGTGGTCGATCGGCTGGCCGAAGCCGACCGGCTTCTCGGTGTCGGGCGAGTCGTAGAACGTGGTGTCCGCCGCCTCGATGACGGAGACCTTGTCGATCCGGTTGCACACCATCGCCGAGACGATGGCCAACAGCTCGGCGAAGCCCGGGCTGACCCCGGAGCCGAACATCGTCGAGCCGCCCTTCTGGCAGGCTTCGACGATCCGGTCACGCCCCTCGCCGAGGTTGGCGCCGGTGATGAACGACGCCGTCGTCACCACGTTGACGCCCGCGGACAGGATGCGGACCAGTTCGTCGACGCTGATCCACATGGGGTTGTAGACGACGCAGTCCGGTTTCAGGGCGAGCAGCGCGTCGACGTCGTTGGTGGCGCTCACGCCCAGGGGCGCGATGCCGACGAGTTCACCGGCGTCGCGACCGACCTTGTCTTGCGACCAGGCGTAGCAGCCCACGAGTTCGAGCATGGGATTGTCGGCGATCGACTGCAGCGAGCTCTTGCCGACGTTTCCGGTGTTCCACTGGACGACCCGATAGTTGTTTGGCACTCGCTCAGCATAGGGACCGGCGGGGCCGCCGAGAAGCTCAGTAGTCGGATTCGCCGGCCACGATCTCCGCAAGGAACGCGTCGTGCGGCGGCCGGTCTAGCCGTGCCCTGGCCCACCGGCGAACCCGCTCCCGGGTCTCGCGCGCCTCCGACGCCTGGGCGCCGACGATCACCGACGTCGTCGACCAATCGTGGTCCCAGGCGGCCGCCTCCGTCACCGGGCGCTGCTCGCCGTCGACGAGCGGCAGGACCGCGCCGCCGTGGGCGTCCAGGGCGCCGCTGCCGCTGACCTCCCCGGACCGCAGCCGCACCGCGATGCCGGTGGCCGGGTCCGGGCCGATGACGGCCGCCCGCACGACGGCGACCACCGCCGCGTCGGCCATCTGGACGGTCCAGTCGATCGTGTCCTCGCCCGCGTCGAAGATGCCGGGCGGAACCGCGCCCCAGCCGATGGACGCGACACCGCGGGCGATCGGGACCGCGCCGCGCGGAGCTGCGTCGGCGCCGGCTGCCAGCGCGTAGTCGTCTTGCCGCCCGCTACCGACGCCGAGTTCTGCGCTCGGATCATCCAGCGCCGCATACAGCTCCGGCCAGCCGTCGCCGTCCACACCGACCTCCTCGGCCAGCCCGGCGCCGGCCCGCACCAAATCGCGGATCCGCGGATCGCCGTCGCGCAGGTGCGCGAGCAGCGCGGGGCCGTGCGGTGCCAGCAACCCCACCACGTCGGAATCCAGCGTGTCGTCGGTGAAGAAACCCTGCGCGCCCGAGGTCAGCAGCGCAACCTCGACGTCGAGCAGCGCGCGATCGAGGCCGGCGATGCCGTCGAGGCGGCTGGCGGGCCACCACCGCCGCAGCCAATGCCCGATGGCCAGCCGCCGCAGCGGGTCGACCGAGCCCGGCACGATGTCGACCCCGGCGAGCTCGATGGCGCGCGGCTCGTCGGGCGCGCCGTCGACCGCGCCCGCAAGTGCCACGTGCCCGGCTTCGCCCAGCACGCGCCAAAGCCAGTCGGCGCGGGACAAATCGGTGAAGGTGATCCGGGCCTCCGAGGCCGACGCGTCGCCGGTCGGTTCGTCGATCGTCCACGACAGCACGCCGCCGCTGACCTCCAGCACCGCGGCCAGCGGCGAATCGGCGGTGGCGGGGCCGGTGCTCCACAGCCCGGAATCGGCGACCAGTCTCATCCGGCCACCTGCAATTCCAGCATCGCCTTGATGCGTTGCCGATGGTCGAGGCTCACCGATCGCGCGACGCCCTCCAGCAGCGAGCGCACCTCGTCGACGTCGTCGCACGGCTCCTGCCAGACGTCGCGCCCGTGCAGCCGTGCCCACAGCCGGCTCAGGTAGGGCTGGGCGTACGCGGCGAGGTCGTCGACCACCTGCCGCTGGCGCGGATGAATCGGGCCGCCCTCGGCGAGGTAGCGCCGCGCGTGCAGCACGTAGGCCTCCTTGCGCAGGCGGGCCTGGATCTGGGCCGCCAGCGCGTAGCGGCTGGAGACCGAGGGGTCCAGCGGCGACAGCTCGACGGCGATCTCGATGCCGGCCACCAGGGTCGCCTGTTTGTCCTCGGACAGCAGCCCCCAGGGCGCCGCGGCGCGGTCGACCTCCTCCTCGCACAGCAGCGGGATGTCGGGCAGCGCGTCGCGGTCCAGCGCGCGCCGCAGCGTCCCGCGCACCCGGTCGACCACGGTGCGATCCAGCGGGCGATCGCTGTCGGAGCCGCCCGCGATCGGTGGTTGCCGTTGTGGTTGAACGGAACTCAGGCCCAGCCCGACGATCGACCACGGCAGCTCGGCGGCCTCGACCCGGGCCAGGGCGCCCAGGTTGTACGGCGTGGCGTCGGCGATCACGGCCGACCAGACCCGCTCCCGCGCCGCCGCGGCCCGGTGGCTGTTGGCCGGCCCCAGCACCGTGCCGAGCTCGGCGAAAAACGCCCCGGTCCGGTCCGTTTCCGCGGGACGCACGTCGCGCCAGCTGCGGTCGAGCTGAGCGGCCAGCGCCGCCACCACGTCGGCGTTCGCCACGTATTGATGCAGCACCTCGATCGCGGTGCGGTCGCGGCCCTGGTGAATGTCGTGCAGCACCGCGGCCGCCGTCTCGCTATCCTGCGGCGCCGGTGGGCCTTTCGTCACCGCCAGCTCGAAGCAGACCGGAAAGTACAGTTCCTGGGCGTTGCCGGTGCGGATGCGCTGCCGGCGGCGCTCGAGCTTGAGGGTATCGAACCACGCTGCGGCGGAACGCAGTTCGCGTGCGCTGCCGACGATGAGCTCGTGCATCGCCGACGCGGTCTCCGGTGCGACGACGGGGGCAGAATACTGGGGATTGGATCGCAGCCGGAGCACCAGCGGATCGATGATGCGCTTGACGGTCCGGCTCAAGGGTCCGCCGTCGTCGCTGCTGAGCACCTCGACGCCGGGGCCGATCGCGCGCCACGCAGCCTCGATCACCGACCGGCGCGGGTGGCCCACGGCGGCGACCGTCGCAACCTGCGAATCCGCGCTCACCTGGACAGGATAGGGGCTTTTGAAAAATATCGGCAGCCGAAAAGTTGGGTTCGGTAGCCGTTTGGCCGTTAGAGCCTGGTGGCATGAAGAAGCTGATCATGCTGCTGTTGGGGGCCCTCGGGCTCCGGTTCGCCCGGCGCCGGAACGCGGCGGGACCAACCGTCGGGGTCGGCACCGTGCGCACCGTCGGCGACGAGCGCCAGGTTTTCATCGAGGTGGTGGCCGTGTCCGGTGAGACGTTCATCGGAAAGTTGGCACACTGCGGCGACGACGCCGACTTGTCGATGCTTCGCCCCGGCCTGGTCGTGTTGGTGGCGTTCGATCCCGCTGCCCGCGAGGAGCTTTCGCTGCCCGACGACGTGATGGCCGTCAACGCGTCCTGGCTGGCGTCGATCTGATCGCTATCGCGCGCCGTCCACCGCGAAACTGACCATGGCGCCCCAATACAGGGGGCTGGCGGCGAGGACGCCGTCACGCCAGCGGCGCATCTGCGCGCGCTGCCAACGGTTGACCGCGCACCCCGCGTCGTCGCCGTCGTGCGCGTCGTCCACGGCCATAACGGTGTCGGCCATCGGGTCGGCGGATTCGTGGCCCGCGAACATTCGATAGGCCGCGGAGGTGGGCAGCGACCACAAGGTGGCGCTGACCAACTGGGCGCCACCCAGGACCATCGCGGCCACCAGGCCGGTCGCCTCGTCGAATTGATAGTCGCCGCCGGATCCGCAGGCCAGCAGGGCGACCCGCGGGGGGATGGGCAGTTGCAAGGACATCAGGTCCGACGCGGTCAGCGGGCGATGGTCGCCGATTGCCTCGGCGTCGCCGGGAATCTCGGCCGTGCAGGCCAGGTGCAGCGCCGCGCGGTCGGCCTGGCCGTGTGCCGAACTGGCGTGGCCGACGTACATGAGCCGGCTCGGGGATTGCGCGAGCTGCTTGGCCAGCCAGACGCGGTCGGCGTCCTGGCGGCGGAACAGTTCGACCGCGTCGTCGACGTCCGGCAGCACCGGCCGGCGCTTCATCAGCCCGGTGAAGTGTTGCGCCAGTTGGGTTTCCGCCGAGGGTCTGCCCAGCACCGAGCCGAGCGCGGAGTCCGGGCGCTGCCCGGGCACCCGGGGGTCGAGGACCAGGACCGGCGGCTGGTCGCGGCGGGCTTCCCAGCCGGCCGGCGCCCGCGGCGAGTGCACGATGTTGGGCGGCACCGCCATCAGCACGTCGACGAGTTCCATCAGGCGGTGGCCGTCGGTGCGGGCGTCGATATCGTCGAGCTGCCAGGGGATCTGGGCGGCCACCCGGCCGCTGGCGGTGATGGCGTCCTGGCGGGCCCGCACGAGTTCTTCCTTGCTCGGCCCCGATTTCGGCACCGCCAGCAGGCCCCACGGCACGCGCGCCAGCCGGGAGCTGGGCGAGACGAACAGCACGGCACGCGGCGTCGCCACGCACTCCGTCAACAGCTGCCAGCCGGCGGCGCCGATGAGCAGCACACCGAGGATGTAGGCCATCGTCAGCTCGGTGTCCGGGGCCGCGAAAGGCCCCGTCGTCAGCGCCCGCTCGATCGCGTCGCGGCGGCTCTCGGTGCCGTGCGGCTCCGGCAGGGCGCCGACCAGCTCCTGTAGGGCCGCAAGCAGGATCGGGTCTTCCACCACCCAGTTGACGGTCCGGGACGGCTGCCCGACCACCCGCAAACTCGCGTACGTGACGATCCCGACGTCGGCGAACCGCAGGACCAGAGTCGGCCGGTCCGGATCGCTCATGGCCACGTGGACCAGGCGGGTTCGCCGGCGGTGACCTCGCGGCCGTAGCGCTGCAACGCCAGTTCGCGATAGTGGCTCATGATCGGCGCGGCGTCCGGCTGCATCCGCAGCGGCGGCAACGGGCCCAGCCGCGTGAGTGAACGGCCACCGCCCGCCGGCGGGCCGGCCGCGGCCAGCGCCTGACCGTCCTCGATGAGCACCGGGGGGGCCGCGGTGGACGCCCACTCGCCGATCTTGGCGCGCTCGGGTTCCATGTCGAAAGTCCCCCGGGCGCTGTGGTATTCGACCAGCTCGCTGATGAGCTCGGTGTTCTCCCATTCCCACGCGACGGCGAAGGCCCCGGCCAGGATGGGCGCCGAAACGCTGGTCGCCCAGCGCGATCTCGCGTCGGCGTCGGCGATCGAATACCGCACCGAGTCGACCGCGAGCGCGGCCGGCACCTTGAGCTCCGCCGCCTGTTCGAGCTTGCTCATGCCGCGCCAGTACTCCGGGGTGCCGATCTCGCCCTTGAGGATGCCGAGGCCCTCGGCCTGGCGCGCCTCGGTTTCCTCCAGCGTCTCGTCGGGATCGCCCGAGCTGTCGAAGCCGAGGTCCGCCAACGCATCCGCGCGCCACACCGTGCCGAGGTGGTTGTCGAGCTGCGCGTACTGCAGCCAACTGCTGCGCGGCGACGAGTCGAGCAGTTCGCGCGCCTCGGCGATCAGCTCGACCGCCTCGGCGAACTTGCTCCAAAAGATCGCGATCCAGCTGCGTTGCAACAGAATACGGTGTAGGTACAGCGGCTTGCCGAGCTCGCGCCAGTGCCGCTCGGCATGCTCCCAGCAGTCGTCGGCCTCCTGCAGGGCGCCGGATCCCAGCCTGGTGAATCCCATGTACAGCCAGCATCGGGCGATGTCGTGCGCCCGGTCGTAACGCGCGATCACGGGGTAGGCCTCCGACACCAATTTCTCGGTTCCGGCGTGATCGGCCGACGCCCAGCGGGCCGCCGCGCGTTCCAATTGCGTTCTGGCCGCGGCCAATTCCCAGCCGTTCGCTTGCGCGCGGGCTCCCGCGCGGCGCAGCCAGGGTTCCGCCTCGGCCAATCGCCCCGTCTCGACGCAGAACCTGCCGTACTCGGTGGCCGCCGCGACCCGGAGATAGTCGCCGAACGGGGTGTCGCCGCGCAGGCGATCGGGGTCTTCGAGCGCGGCGAGTATCTGCTCCCACAACGGAACCGACTGCACGTGCAGGTCGTCGTCGCAGAGCGCGCTCGCGCACAGCGTTTGCGCATACGTGACGAGGTAGCCGTGCTCGTCGGCGAGGTCGGCGAAATCGTTCGGCGGGCCCTGGTCCGCCAACGCCGCCAGTGCCGTCGCGGCGCCCTCGTGATCGCCGAGCGCGGCGGCCAGGCCCGTCTGAAGAAACTGCGCCCGCCGCGAGTACCGCGCGGTCATGTGCGCCAGCTCGGCGTCGGACATGTGCACCTGTTCGGCGGCCTCCGGCATGGTGCCCGCGGCGATTCCTTCGTAGACGGCCACGCAGTCGCGGATGCGCCGGATCGACTCGCGCACTCCGTCATTCACTCCGCGCGCCAAGTAGATCTCACCGAGCTGCGCGAGGGCCTCCAGCATCAGATCGTCCCGGTCTTCCCGCTCGATCTGCGGTATCAGCGACAGCAGCAGATCGCGCGCCCGGGTTTCGTCGGCGGCAAACGCCAACCGGCGCGCGTTCTCCAATTCGCCGGGGATCGACACGGCTGCATCATAAGTCCGCCGCCGCGAACGTGGCGAGGAACCGGAGCGGCGGGCGTGTGAGTGAAGGCACGCCCGCCGTCCCGGCGTTCGATCGATCAACCGCAAGTGACCTTGATGCTGAAGTCCTTGGTGATCATCCCCGCCATCGGGTTCTTCATGTCGGCGCCCTGCGCCTGGCCGGTGATGGTGTAGGTCTTGCCGTCCACCGCCACGTTGGCCGACCCGACCTTCGCACCCATGCCGTTGCTGACCGACAGGGCGTTGCCGTCGACGAAGAGCGCCAGCGACTCGACCGCCGGGGGGTTCGCGTCGGTCATGACCACGGCCAGCGCCTGCTGGGGACCGCCGGTGGAGCCGCTGCCGATGTCGATCTTGCCGCCGGTCCTGACGCAAGTCACCGCGGACGGGTTCAGGCCGGCCAGGTCGGTGCCGCCAACCTTGACCTGCGCGTTGGTGCCGGTGCCGGTGGAGGCACTGGGCGCTGTGCTGGACGCCGGGCTGGCTGAGTGGTCGCCGCTCGAGCAGCCCACCAGCGCAGATGCGACCCCGAGGGTTCCAATGGCTCCCACGAGAAGACGTTTCACTGCAGTTCCTTCCTTCATGCGCCGCCCCAGTGGCGTCGTCATGGGCGCAAGTACAGACCGGCCGCCTCGCTACCGATCCCAATTTCGGAGCCCACCCGGTAGGCTGCCTCGACACGGCCCACGAAGGGAGACGCGCAGTGGCGAGCGTGAAGTGGCTGGAACAGCCTGAGGCGCATGACTTCCCGGCGGCGGCCGACTACCTCGCCTTGCTCGCGGCGCCGGGCACCGCCAATGCGTTGGCCGAAAAACTGAAGGCGGGAGTCGTCAGCCACAAGAAGGCCAAAGACATCCTGCGGGCGGCGCAGCTGAGGCTGCTGCCCGACGACAACCCGCACGTCGCCGCCGACCTGTCCAAGATCAAGAAAGGGCAGGCGCTGTCCCCGATTCTGCTGGTGCGCGGCGATTTCACGACGGGTGTCCCGCTGCAGATCGCCGACGGCTACCACCGAGTGTGCGCGAGCTATCACACCGACGAAAACACCGACATCCCCGTCGTTATCGTTTCACCGTGATCGAGATCGAAGCCGCCGGCGCGGTCCAGGTACTGACCCTTTCCTCGGGGCGCGTCAACGCCCAGGACGTAGAGCTGCTGAAGGAGCTGACCGAGGCGCTCGGGCAGCTGCAGCACTCCGGCGGCGGCGCCCTCGTGATCACCGGCGCCGGCCGCGCGTTCAGCGCCGGGGTCGACCTCAACCGGGTGGTGGAGGGCGGTGCCGGCTACACCGACCGGCTGATCCCGGCGCTGTCCGAGGCGTTCGAGGCGATGTTCTGCTACCCGGGCCCCACGGTGGCCGCGATCAACGGTGCCGCCATCGCGGGCGGGTGCGTGCTGGCCTGCGCCTGCGACCGCCGGTTGATCAGCCCTGAAGCGCAGATCGGGGCGTCCGAGGTCCGGGTCGGGGTGCCGTTCCCGGTCGCCGCGCTCGAGGTGATGCGCTACGCGTGCGGGGACCGCGCCGAGGACGTGCTACTCGGCGGCGGCGTCTACCGCGGCGACGACGCCATCGCCAACGGGCTCGCCCACCGCGTCGTCGCTGACGACCTCCTCGGGGCGGCGGTGGCGGAGGCGTCCGACCTCGCCGGCATCGCGGCCGAGGCGTATCGCCACACGAAGGCCCAGTTGCGAGCCCCCACCCTGGCGCGGATGCGCGAGGGTGCCCTGGTCGACAGCGAAGTCCGGCAGTTGTGGGGCGCGGCCGAGACGCAGCGGCGCCTCGCCGCCTACGTCGAGAGCCTGCGGCGTCGCTGAAGCTGGCTTAGCAGCCGAATCACTCGTCGAGCGCGATGCCGCCGCGGGTGCGCCGGCGCCGCATCCGGTGTGAGCCCTTGCCGGTCGGCCGGCGGTTCTGCAGGCCGCCCCGGGGCTCCTCGGCGTCCTCGGCTTCCGCCGGCGCCTCGTCGGTGTCCTCGGTGTCCTCGGCGTCCGATTCTGCTTCGGCAGTGGCCTCGACGGACTCTTCCGCCTTCTTGGGTTCTTCGGCTTCGTCGGGTTCTTCGGTCTCGTCGGTCTCGTCGGCGTCGGGCTCTTCGGCCACTTCGTCGGCCTCGTCCGCCTTCTTGCGGCGCAGGCCGCGCTTCTTGGGCTCCTTGGCCTTCTTCGGCTTGATCGGTTTCGGCGGTGGCGGCGGCAACTCGGCGATGAACGACAGGTAGAAGGCGAAGATGCCGATGACGCCGATCGCGGCGGCGGCCCCGTAAATCGCGAACAACCACTGACCCGCGTGGTCCAGGCTGAGCCAGATCTCGCTGATCGCCGTCCCGATGATCAGCACACCGGACAGCACGTGGGCGACGATCGACCACAGCCTGATGGTCAGGGCCAGCTGCGGGGTCCCCAGCTCCGGCTTGCGGGTCCGCAACTGGGTGAACACCACGGGCAGCGCGGCCAGGGCCATCAGCACACCCGTCACAATCCGAAGCGTCGTCCCCACCGAATGCGTGGTGTCGCCCATCAGCTCAGGCCAGCGGGGCAGCACGAAAAAGAAGTAGAGGACGCCGGCAGCGACCGAAAACGACGCGTGCCACGGTATGGCGACCTTGCGCCCCATACGCCTCCTCATGCTGCGGGTAAGCCCAAGCCAGCCTAAAGGCCGGTCAAAGCGATTCCAAACAACCCCGTGCGTGGTCGCGCCTCAAGCGAGGACGACCGGTGGCGGAGGATGCGGGATTTGAACCCGCGAGGGCTGTTAACCCAACCCGCGTTCCAGGCGAGCGCCATAGGCCACTAGGCGAATCCTCCGTGGGCCATGGTAACCGAGTGGCGCGCGGTCGCCGCCGGTTGCTTGGGGCCCAGGTACTAGACTCGCCGAAGGACCCCGCGCGGCGTCTATCCTGTGAACTCCCCCAGGGCCGGAAGGCAGCAAGGGTCAATGGGCTCTGTCGGGTGCGCGGGGTCCCCTATGTTGAATGACTGGCGACCCGCTTCGCCCGGCTCCGCCGCGCTTGCGATCGCCAGGTATCCCACCCCCGGTCGGACCGCGAAAGGGCCCGCATAGCTATGGCGTCGTTCGATTCCCTCAGCCCTGACGAGCTGACCGCGGTGCACGCGCGCAACCAGCAGGATTATGCGGAGTTGCAGGGCAAGAAGCTGGCTTTGGATCTGACCCGCGGCAAACCCTCGCCCGAGCAGCTCGACCTGTCCAACCAGCTGCTGAGCCTGCCCGGCGACGATTACCGCGACGCCGAGGGCACCGACACCCGCAACTACGGCGGCCTGCACGGCCTGCCGGAACTGCGGGCAATCTTCGGGGAGCTGCTCGGCATCCCGGTGCAGAACCTGATCGCCGGCAACAACTCCAGCCTCGAGCTGATGCACGATCTCGTCGCGTTCTCGATGTTGTACGGCGGCGTGGACTCGCCGCGGCCCTGGAAGGACGAGGCGAGCGTCAAATTCCTGTGCCCGGTGCCCGGCTACGACCGGCACTTCGCCATCACCGAGACGATGGGCGTCGAGATGATCCCCGTCCCGATGCTGGCCGACGGCCCGGACGTCGACCTCATCGAGGAGCTGGTCGCCGTCGACCCCGCCATCAAGGGGATGTGGGCGGTACCCGTGTTCGGCAACCCAACCGGAGTCACGTACTCGTGGGAGACGGTTCGGCGGCTGGTGCAGATGCGGACCGCGGCGCCCGACTTCCGGCTGTTCTGGGACAACGCTTACGCGGTGCACACGCTGACGCACGACTTCATCCGGCAGGTCGACGTGCTCGGTCTGGCGGCCGCGGCAGGCAATCCCAACCGGCCCTACGTCTTCGCGTCCACCTCGAAGATCACCTTCGCCGGCTCCGGGGTCAGCTTCCTGGGCGGGTCGCTGGGCAACATCGCCTGGTACCTGCAATACGCGGGCAAGAAATCGATCGGCCCGGACAAGGTGAACCAGCTGCGGCACCTGCGGTTCTTCGGCGACGCCGACGGCGTTCGCCTGCAGATGCTGCGCCACCAGCAGATCCTGGCGCCCAAATTCGCGCTGACGCTCGAGATCCTGGATCAGCGGCTGAGCGACTCGAAGATCGCGTCGTGGACCGACCCCAAGGGCGGCTACTTCATCAGCCTCGACGTGCTGCCCGGCACGGCGCGACGGACCGTCGCCCTGGCCAAGGACGCGGGCATCGCGGTGACCGAGGCGGGCGCGTCGTTCCCGTACCGCAAGGATCCGGACGACAAGAACATCCGGATCGCGCCGACCTTCCCGTCGCTGCCGAACCTGCGCGACGCGGTCGACGGGCTGGCGACCTGCGCGCTGCTGGCCGCCTCCGAGTCCCTGCTGGTCGCCTCCCCGTCGAGCGTGAGCTGACGCTTTCTCACACTCGACGCCGCCCGGGCTTTAGTCAGCGCGCGCCGGTAGCCTGCTGACCGTGGCCCTCTACCGCAAATACCGACCGGCAACCTTCGCCGAAGTAGTGGGGCAGGAGCACGTCACCGAGCCGCTGTCCATCGCCCTGGAAGCCGGCCGAATCAACCACGCCTACTTGTTTTCCGGGCCGCGCGGCTGCGGAAAAACGTCGTCGGCGCGCATCCTGGCCCGGTCGTTGAACTGCGCGCAGGGCCCGACGGCCAACCCGTGCGGGGTGTGCGACTCCTGTGTCGCGCTGGCGCCCAACGCGCCGGGCAGCATCGACGTGGTGGAGCTCGACGCCGCCAGCCACGGTGGTGTGGACGACACCCGCGAGCTGCGCGACCGCGCCTTCTACGCCCCCGCGCAGTCGCGCTACCGGGTTTTCATCGTCGACGAGGCGCACATGGTGACCACCGCCGGGTTCAACGCGCTGCTGAAGATCGTGGAGGAACCGCCCGAGCACCTCATCTTCATCTTCGCCACCACCGAGCCGGAGAAGGTGCTGCCGACGATCCGCTCGCGCACGCACCACTACCCGTTCCGGCTGCTGCCGCCGAAGACCATGCGGGCCCTGGTCGGGCGGATCTGCGAACAGGAGGGCGTCGTCGTCGACGACGCGGTGTATCCGCTGGTGATTCGCGCCGGCGGGGGCTCGCCGCGCGACACGCTTTCGGTGCTGGATCAGTTGCTGGCCGGTGCCGAGGGCAATCACGTGACCTATCAGCGGGCGCTGGGCCTGCTGGGCGCCACCGACGTCGCCCTGATCGACGACGCCGTCGACGCGCTGGCCGCCGCGGATGCCGCCGCGTTGTTCGGCGCGGTCGAATCGGTGATCGACGCCGGGCATGACCCGCGGCGCTTCGCCACCGATCTGTTGGAGCGTTTCCGCGATCTCATTGTGCTGCAAGCGGTTCCGGATGCCGTGAGCCGCGGCGTGGTGGACGCGCCAGAGGACGTGCTGGACCGGATGCGTGAGCAGGCGGCGCGGATCGGCCCGGCGACCCTGACCCGCTACGCCGAGGTGGTGCAGGCCGGGCTGGGGGAGATGCGCGGCGCGACGGCGCCGCGCCTGCTGCTCGAAGTGATCTGCGCGCGCCTGCTGCTGCCCTCGGCCAGCGACGCCGAGTCCGCACTGCTGCAGCGCGTCGAGCGGATCGAGGCCCGCCTGAGCGTCTCCATCCCGGCGTCGGAAGCGGCGGCCACCGAGCCGAGCCCCCCGCCGCGGCGGCCGGCCTTTTCCCGGCCCCAGCCGAAACCCGAACCGAAACCCGAGCCCACCCCGGAGCCCGCCGCCGAGCAGGCTCCACCGCTGGCTCCCGCGCCCGCGCCCGCGCCGGAGCCCGAGCCCGAATCCGCCGCTGCCCCAGGCGAACTCAACGCCTCGGCGGTGCGGACCATGTGGCCGACGGTGCGCGACAAGGTGCGCCAGCGTTCCCGCACCACCGAGGTGATGCTCGCGGGCGCCACCGTCCGCGCGGTGGAGGACAACACGCTGGTGCTGACCCACGCGTCGGCGCCGCTGGCCAAGCGGCTGTCCGAACAGCGCAACGCCGACGTCATCGCCGAAGCCCTCAAGGACGCGCTGGGGGTGAGCTGGAGGGTGCGCTGCGAGGTCGGTGCGGCCGAACCCGGGCCGACCGCCGCCCCGGCCGCCAGGCGGGAAGCGCCCCCGGACGAGCCGCCCGACGGGGGTTCGGCCCAGCGTGACGAAGAGGAGCACATGCTGGCCGAGGCCGGTCGCAGTGAGGCAGGGCCGCGGCGCGATCCGGAAGAGGCCGCGCTCGAGCTGCTGCAGAACGAGTTGGGCGCGCGCCGGATCGACGGCGCCTAGTGGCGACCGTAAGCGCGGCGTAGCCGGGCGCAACGGGTCGCCACCATCGGGCTAGTGGCGACCGTAAGCGCGGCGTAGCCGGGCGCAACGGGTCGCCACCATCGGACTAGCCCAGGCTAAGGCGTCCACCACGGCCGCAGCGGCAGTTCGTCATCGCCGCGGGCGTCGACGTTGGCCGCCAGCACGTGGTGGAGCTGAAGGTTGTTCTGCTCGAAGGCAACTCGTGAGGCCGCCATGTACAGGCCCCACACCTTGGCCGTCGCCAACCCGACCTCGGCGACCCCTTCGTCCCAGTGGTCGACGAGGTTGCGGCACCAGTCGCGCAGCGTCATCGCGTAGTGATGCCGGAAGTTCTCCTCGTGCAGCACCTCGAAACCGGCATCCTGGACTTCGGTGACGATGCGGCCCGAGCCGGTCAGCTCGCCGTCCGGGAACACATAACGGTCGGTGAACCCGCCGGCGAAGGAGGTCGCCTTGTTGTCGTGGCGGGTGATGCAGTGATTGAGCAGCAGGCCGCCGGTGCGCAGCTTGGACTTCAAAAAGCCGAAGTATGTGGGGTAGTTCTTGACGCCGATGTGTTCGGTCAGGCCGATGGAGGAGACGGCGTCGAATTCGTCCTCGTCGACGTCGCGGTAGTCGGAGTGGCGCACCTCGGCGAGGTCCGCCAGGCCATCGTCCTCGATCGCCTGCCGCGCCCACTTCGCCTGCTCGGCCGACAGCGTGGCGCCGATCGCGCGGACACCGCGGCGAGCCGCGTAGCGCACCATGCCGCCCCAGCCGCAACCGACGTCGAGTAGCCGGTCGCCCTCCCGCAGCCGCAGCTTTTCGAAGATCAGCCGGTACTTGTTGTCCTGGGCCTCTTCCAGCGTCGCGTCGGCGTGCGGATAGACGGCGCAGGTGTAGGTCATCGACGGGCCGAGCACCCATTCGTAGAAGGTGTTGGAGACGTCGTAGTGGTGGTGGATGGCCTCGGCGTCCCGGGTCTTGCTGTGCATGACGCCGGCGGCGACCCGCCGCCACCGCGGCGGCGCCTCCTCCGGCGGTGGGGCGACGGGCAGCAAATGCTCGAAGCCCAGCGAGCGGACGACGTTGGCGAGCACCCGCGCGGACGGCCGCTTGAAGTCGACGCGGTCGGTCAGCGTCTTGAGCAACTGGTACGGGTCGCCGGGATGCACGCCGTACGTCTGCAGGTCACCCGAGACGTAGGCGCGGGCGAGGCCGAGTTCGCCGGGGGCGGTGGCCAGATAGGTGGCGCCGCGCGGCGAACACAGGTCCAGGCCCAGCTCGGCGTCCTCGTTGCCGGCGGTGCTGCCGTCGTACGCGGTGAACTTCAGTGGGTGGCGCCCGGTCGCGGCGAAGATCTCCAGGATCTCGGCCATGCTGAGCTTGCCGGTCGTGGTGTGGTGGGGCTCTTTGGTGGTCGTCATCGCCGTTGCACCGCCTTTGCGTACAGGTCCAAAAGACGCGAGTCGGGATCGTAGGTCTTTTTCACGGTGTTGTAGGTCTCCCCGCCGTAGAGCTCGTCAAACTCCTCGCGGGTGTAGAAGGAGTCCGAGTACAGCGACTTGTGGCCGTCGAGCTCACTGACCTTGGCCTCGATGGCACGGTTCGTCACCCCCGCCGAGCTTCCCTCGGGGCCGGCCGGCACCGAGGACCAGAACCCTATGTTGACGTATGTGTGATCCGGCCGCATCGGATACAGCGGCCAGCCCTCGTGATCGCGCAACCGCAGCGGGCACAGCCAGATGGGGGTGATGGGCACGTTGTCTCCGAACCACTCCAAGAACCCACAGGTCCGCTCGACCGGAACCTCGACGTCCTGCACGACGCGCTCGCGCAGAGGACTGCCCGGCGAACGAATACTGCGTTTCTCGATCCGGTCGGCGATGCCGAAACGCTGGTCCAGGGCGACGAGCTTCCAATAGAAGCTGCTGCGCCGGTACCGGCGCGGCCACCAGCGCCGCACCCGCGAGTTCTGCGCGCCGAACGCGCGCGAGCACCAAAACCAGTCGGTGTCCCAACGCCACAGGTAGTCGTGGATCGTCAGCCGATCGTCCTTGGTGGCCTCCACCCCCACCGCGTCGTGCCGAATCGATTGGTAGTAAATGTTTTTCCCGGTGTAGTCGCTGACCGGGCCCGGCGTGGCGGTCCGCCGGCCCACGCACAGGTAGCATTCGTCGGCGCTGAACACCACGCCGTCCAGGTAGTCCACCGGGGTGCCGCCCTGCCCGCCGGTGTCGATGATGCGTTCCATCGCCGCGACCAGGTCGGGCAGCGAGCGGAAGCGGATGTGCCGCAGCGCCACGAACGGTGCAACGGGTTCCAGCTCGATCCGAAGTCGAGTCGAATAACCCAGTGTGCCATAGGAATTCGGGAAGGCGCGGAACAGGTCGGGATGCTGGGTGCGGGACGCGGTGAGCAATTCGCCGGCACCGGTGAGGATGTCCATCTCCAGCACCGATTCGTGCGGCAGGCCGTTGCGAAACGACGCCGACTCGATGCCCAGGCCGCTGACCGCGCCGCCGAGGGTGATGGTCCTCAATTGCGGGACCACCAGTGGCGAAAGGCCATACGGCAGGGTCGCGGCCACCAGGTCCTCGTATGTGCACATGCCGGCGACATCGGCCGTGCGGGTATCGGGATCGACCGAGAGAACGCCGGTCAAACCGGAGGTGTCCAGGCCGCGGCTATCGCGTTTGGTGCGGGCGCGGAACAGGTTTGAGGTGGGCTTGGCGAGCCGGACGGCGGACGTTGCGGGGATGGATCGATAACTCGCCATCAACCGATCGACGCCCGCTGCGTGGGCCGAGAGTGCAGATCCAGGGACAGGCACCACATATACCCTAGTCTTCGAAAACAGCCCGTGCACCCGCGCGCGGGCGGCATCAACGGAGGAGTCGGGCCTGATGGGCCAGGTGAGCGCAGCCAGCACGATCTTGATCAACGTCGGGCCAGAGGCCACGCTGGCCGCGGTCGCGGACTACCAGAAGGTGCGTCCGAAGATCCTGTCCCCGCAGTACAGCGAGTACCAGGTGGTGCAGGGCGGCCAGGGTGCGGGCACCGTCGCCAGGTGGAAGCTGCAGGCCACCAAGTCGCGGGTGCGCGACGTGCAGGTCGACGTCGACGTCGCCGGCCACACCGTCATCGAGAAGGATGCGAACTCGTCGATGGTCATCAACTGGACGGTGGCTCCGGCCGGACCGGGGTCTAGCGTCACGGTGAAGACCACCTGGACCGGCGCGGGCGGCGTCAAGGGGTTCTTCGAGAAAACCTTTGCGCCGTTGGGGCTGAAGAGGATTCAGTCCGAGGTGTTGACGAATCTGAAAAACGAACTGGAAGGCTAGCGCGCCTGGCCCTGGGTGGCCAGGAAGCCCGCGACGCCGCGGACCAGCGCGTCGGCGTATTTCTGCCGGCCGTCGGCCGATTCCATCAGCGCCGAATCCACCGGGTTCTTCATGTTCCCGCATTCGACGAGGATCGACGGGTACTGCGCCAGGTTCAGGCCGGCGAGGTCCGAGCGGCCGTACAGACCGTCCTGGCCGATGTAGTTGGCCGGCGGAATGCCCGAGGCCTGCAACTGATCGCGCATGATTCGGGCGTACTGCACCGACGGCCCGGCCTGCGCCTGGTTCAGCGGCGGCGCCGAGTAGTTGACGTGAAAGCCCCGCCCGGACGGCGGGCCGCCGTCGGCGTGGATGCTCAGGATCGCGTTGGGGTGCAACGAATTGGCCATGTTGGCGCGCGCGTCGACGCACGGACCCAGCCCCGTGTCGTCACCGCGCGACATCGCGGTGCGCACGCCCAGGGCGTTCAGTTCGGCGCGGACCCGCAGCGCGGTGTCCCAGGTGAACGTGTGCTCCCCGTAGCCGCTGTTGGTCGACGTCCCGCTGGCCTGGCAGTCCTTCGTGCCGCCGCGCCCGGTTGGCACCTGACGGCTGATGGACGCGTCGTTCGAGCCGTTGTGGCCGGGGTCGATGAAAACGACCATCCCGGCGATGTTGGACGGAACGGCTGTCGCCGTCGGCATGATCGCCGTCGAGGCGGCGACTAACACACCGACCACCAATTTGATTCCGACACGCCTGCTCAGTCGTAGGTCCACCGCGCAAAGGTAACGTCGCGCGGTCTACGCTGGGTGTTCCGAATCGCCCGACACCCGCAGGCGAAACCAACTCGAGACCAAGATGCGAGGGGATTGTCATGCAACCCGGAGGCGACATGTCGCAACTGCTCGCCCAGGCGCAGCAGATGCAGCAAAAGCTATTGGAAGCCCAGCAACAGCTCGCCAACTCCGAGGTGCACGGTGAGGCCGGTGGCGGCCTGGTCAAGGTGACGGTCAAGGGCAGCGGCGAGGTCGTCGGCGTGCAGATCGACCCCAAGGTCGTCGACCCCGCGGATATCGAGACCCTGCAGGACCTGATCGTCGGCGCCATGGGCGACGCCTCGGCGCAGGTCACCAAGATGGCGCAGGAGCGGCTGGGCGCGCTGGCCGGCGGCATGGTCGCCCCGGCCAAACCGCCGGCGCCGCCCACCCAACTGCCGGGGCTGTGACGCCATACCGACATGTTTGAGGGACCCGTCCAGGACCTGATCGACGAGCTGGGCAAGCTGCCGGGCATCGGCCCTAAGAGCGCGCAGCGCATCGCGTTTCACCTGTTGTCGGTCGAGCCGCCCGACATCGACCGGCTGACCGCGGTGCTGGCGAAGGTCCGCGACGGCGTGCGGTTCTGCGCGGTGTGCGGAAACGTCTCCGACGACGAGCGCTGCAGAATCTGCGCCGATCCCCGCCGGGACGGCTCGCAGGTGTGCGTCGTCGAGGAACCGAAGGACATCCAGGCCGTCGAGCGCACCCGCGAATTCCGCGGCCGCTACCACGTGCTCGGCGGCGCGCTCGATCCGTTGTCCGGGGTGGGTCCCGAGCAGCTGCGCATCCGCGAGCTGCTGACCCGTATCGGTGAGCGCGTCGACGACGTCGACATCACCGAGGTGATCATCGCCACCGACCCCAACACCGAGGGCGAGGCGACCGCCACCTACCTGGTTCGGATGCTGCGCGACATCCCCGGCCTGACGGTGACGCGGATCGCGTCGGGGCTGCCGATGGGCGGCGACCTGGAGTTCGCCGACGAGCTGACGCTGGGCCGCGCACTCACCGGCCGCCGGGCGATGGTCTGACGATCAGCTTTGCGGCGAGCCTGTAATTTTGCAGGCCCTTACTCACACTTTCCCTGCGGATTTACCGGCTCGGCGGCTTCTGGCGCAAAGAGTGTTACCTCGTCACGACGGCGAAGTTGTCGCTGGTGTTCCACGCGGCTTCGAAGGTGGCGATGGAAACCTGTTCGTCGCGGCCGGCCCTGATGCCGCTGTCGTTGAGGTGCACCAGGTTTGCCTGGGTGTCGATGCCGATGACGACGACGAAGTGGTTTTCCACGCTGCGGTCGCCGGAGTCGTTCCAGATGACCCTGTCGTTGAGCCCGACGATCACCTTGCGCCCCTGGTCGAGATCCTGCTCGAGGGCGCCGACGTTGGTGTGCACCGCGTCGGAGGCGATGCCGTAGTGCGACAGCAGCACGGGTAGATCCGAGTTCTTGGTCTTGCTTCCGGGCTTGTAGATCGGCCCGCTGTGGCTCACGCTCGGGATGTTTCCGGCCACGCCGGTGATCTCGTCCTCGCTGGGCTGCCGGCCGGTGATCTGGCCGACCACGTCGGCGACCGCCATTTCGCCGCAATCGAGGTCCTGCTGCTGGTAGCGCCAGTACGGCGCGGCGGCGGCGGGGTCGCCGTGCATCCCCTCGTGGCGCGGGGCGGGGGCCGCGTCGGCCGTCGCCGCGAACGCGACCATCGAGCCGGCGGCCGCGCTCAGCACGACCGCGAGCCCGACGATGCGCGCCGCGCCGGTGACCCTGGTTCTCGTGTTGCGCATTGGGTTCCTTTTCTCAGTGGGCTTCGAGAAAAGGCTGGGCTGCGGCCCTAGACGGATCCTTGAAGGATCCTTGGAGCGCAGGTCGGCGGGCTAGCGGGCCGCCAGCCGCTCGCGGCGCAGCAGATCCACCTCGGGCAGCTGCAGCGGCGGCAGCTCGCCCACCACCTTGCCCAGCAACAGGTCGGCCAGCTCGGGGTTGCGGGCCAGGCACGGCCCGTGCATATAGGTCGCGACCACGCTGCCCTGCACCGCGCCGTCGACGCCGTCGCCGGCCCGGTTCCCCGCGCCCTTGACCACCGTCCCCAGCGGCGACGCCGCGGGCCCCAAAACCGTTCCGCCGCGGTGGTTTTCGAAGCCGGTGAGCGGTTGCGTCAACCCAGTCGGCAGCGGCTCGCTCACCAGCTCGCCGATGGTGCGTCGGTCTTGCGGCGAGGTGGTCAGGTCCAGCATGCCCACGCCATCGACCCGTTCCCCGGCCGACGTCTCGTACCAGTGCCCGAGCACCTGGATCGCCGCGCAGATCGCCAGCACCGGTGCGCCCCGCTCCGCCGCGCGCTGCAGACCCGGGTGCTTGATCAGGTGCTTGGTGGCCAGCCGTTGCGCGTAGTCCTCGGCGCCACCCAGCGTGTACAGGTCCAGCGACTCGGGCACCGGATCGGCCAGCGTGATCTCGACGATCTCGGCGTCGATACCCCGCAGCCGCAGGCGTTGGCGCAGCACCACCGCGTTGCCGCCGTCGCCGTAGGTGCCCATCACATCGGGCAGCACCAGCCCGATCCGCACGATCGAGTCAGCCATGGCGCGCCAATGCTCGCTGCAGTTGCAGGAACGCGGTGTAGTTGGCGACGACCTCGACGCGCCCGGGCGGGCACGACGCGATGGCCGCCATGGTGTCGTGCACGAGCGTGTGCTCGACGCCCGCGTAGCCGAGGCGCACCGCCAGGTCGGTGCCGCGTTCGCCCGCCGCGACGACCGCCGTCTTTTCGCTCGGTCGCCCCTCGCCCGATTCGCCTCGTGGCGCACGAGGCTCACGAGCGAGCTGCTCGAAGCGCACGTCCCACAGCCAGGACAGGTCCTCGCCGTCGGGCACCTGCCCGTTGACCGCGATCACCACCCCGGCCGCGTGCTTGTCCACCATCGACAGCGCCTCCTGCCAGCCGGCCGGGTTCTTGGCCAGCAGGATCCGCGCCTCGTGCTCGCCGACGCGCACGCTGCGGTAGCGTCCCGCGACCTCGTCGACCTTGGAGACGGCCGCCACAGCTTGTGCGGGGTCGGCGCCCAGCGCGACGGCGGCGGCGACGGCCTGGGCGGCGTTGCCCCGGTTGACCGCGCCGGGCAGCGCCAACCGCATCGGCAGGGCCAGGCCGTCGGGCCCGTGCAGCGTGTCGCCATCTTCTGGGCCGAACCACCACTGCGGGCTGGGCCGCTTGAAGTCGGCGCCGGTGGAGTACCAGTGCCCCTGGTCCCGGACGATCACCTCGCCGCTGCGCGGGCAGCTGACCGAGTCGTTCGCCCACGCCCCGCCGGCGGCCACCCACACGACGTGGGGGCTGTCGTAGGCCGCGGAGGTCATCAGCACGTCGTCGCAGTTGGCGACGACGAGCGCGTCCGGGTGCCGGGCCAGGCCGCCCCGCAGCGTGCGTTCGATCACGTTGATCTCGCCGACCCGGTCCAGCTGGTCGCGCGACAGGTTGAGCAGCACGATGACGCTGGGTTCCACCGCATCGGCGACGTGCGGCACGTGCATCTCGTCGACCTCGAGGGCGGCCAGCCCGGCGTCGCGGTCGGCGGCCAGCGCGGCCACCAGGCCCGCGTCCATGTTGGCGCCCTCGGCGTTGGTGGCCACCGGGCCCAGGGTCGCGAGCGCGGCCGCCGTCATCCGCGTGGTGGTCGACTTGCCGTTGGTGCCGGTGACGACGACGGTGCGCCGCCCGGCGCCCAGCTGGCGCAGCACCGAGCGGTCCAGCGTCATCGCGACCAGGCCGCCGATCATGGCCCCGGCCCCGCGACCGGTGACCCGCGACGCCCACCGCGCGCTCGCTCCCGCGGCGAGGGCCAGGCGCGCACGGGTGGTGATCACCCGGCAGAGTTTAAGGGCGTTTGCGACACGGGGCCTGAGCGACCAGGTGATGTCGGTCTGACGTGCCATCCTCAGTTCATGAACCGGGTGTCCTGGGGGCGGCCGGCCAGCGAGCCGGTCGGGGGTTGGGCCGTTATCGACGTCGAGACCTCTGGGTTTCGGCCGGGTCAGGCGCGGATCATCAGCATTGCCGCGCTCGGCCTCGACGCGCACGGCCGGGTCGAGCAATCCGTGGTCAGCCTGCTCAACCCGGGGGTGGACCCCGGCCCCACCCACGTCCACGGCCTCACCCCCGCAATGCTGGAGGACCAGCCGCAGTTCGGCGACATCGTCGGTGACCTCGTCGAGGTGCTGCGGGGCCGCACGCTGGTGGCGCACAACGTCGCCTTCGACTACTCGTTTCTGGCGGCCGAGGCCGAGCTCGCCGAGGCGGAGCTGCCCATCGACCACGTCATGTGCACGGTCGAGCTGGCGCGCCGGCTGGACCTCGGGGTCGACAACCTACGGCTGGAGACGCTCGCGGCGCACTGGGGCGTGGTCCAGGAGCGGCCGCACGACGCCTTCGACGACGCGATGGTGCTGACCGGCGTGCTGGAGTCGGCGCTCGAGCGGGCGCGCGAACGCGACGTCTGGCTGCCGGTGCGCCCGGTGACCCGGCGCCAATGGCCCAACGGGCGGGTCACCCACGACGAGCTGCGCCCGCTCAAGGTGCTGGCCTCGCGGATGCCGTGCCCCTATCTCAACCCGGGCCCGTACGTCCGCGGCCGGCCGCTGGTCCAGGGCATGCGGGTGGCGCTGGCCGCCGAGGTGGCCCGCACTCACGAGGAACTGGTCGAGCGGATCCTGCACGCCGGGCTGGCCTACAGCGACGTCGTGGACGGCGAAACCTCGCTGGTGGTCTGCAACGACGCCGCGCCCGAGCAGGGCAAGGGCTATCACGCCCGACAGCTGGGGGTTCCGGTGGTGTCCGACGCGCAGTTCATGGACTGCGTGGGCGCCGTCGCCGGCGGCACCAGCATGGAGGAATTCACCGACGTCAACACGGCGCACCCGCAGCTCGCGCTGTTCTGAGCGGCCTCTTGCATCACTACATCCGTAGTAGTACCGTTTGCGGTATGACAACCACTACGGCTGTAGTACAGCGGAGGTCCTGGTGGGCGTCCTACCGCCGGCACGGCTACTTCTTCCGCCCGGCGGCCATGCTGACCATCTCGCTCGGTGTGCTCATCCACCTCTACCGGGTGATCTTCGGCGACGATCTCACGCTGAAATACGCGCTGAACCTGACGACCGACCGGATCCTGCTCGTCCCGATGACGTATGCGGCCGTCACCGGCATCCTGGTGTGGCGGCGCGTGCGGTTCGCCAACAAGCCGCATCGGGCGTTCTTCACGGCGTCGCTCGTGTACATCGCCGGCAGCGTGCCGCTGCACATCTATTGCTCGTATGTGACCCAGGATCTTTCGCTCTACATGTGGTTTGGGATGTGGTTCAGCTACCTGTTGCTGATCGTGGTGTATCCCGCCTTCCTGACGATGTTCTGGCGGCTGCGCTACAAAGACTGATGCCCCCCAACCCCGAACGCCGCGCCCAGCTCCTCGACGCCGCCATCGGCATCCTCGCCGACACCGGCGTCGGGGGCCTGACGCATCGCCAGGTCGACGAGCGCGCGGGCCTGCCCGCGGGCACCACATCGAACTACTTCCGCACGCGCCAGGCGCTGCTCGAAGCCACGGCCGCGCGCACCGTGGACCTGCACTGGCAGCGTGTCGAGGCGTTACAGGCCGCGATCGGGTCGCTCACCCGCGACGGCATCAAGGCGCTGCTGACCCGGATGCTCTCCGACCCCGACGAACAGGCCCGTCGCTACACGCTGGCGCGGTTCGAGCTGTTCATGGAGGGCACGCGCCGCCCTGAGCTGCGGCCGTTCCTCAAAGACCTGCAGGCCGCCGCGGTGAAGTCCGCGACCCTCATCTTCGAGGCGGCGGGCTTCACCCCGCAGCCGCAGCAGATGGAGGAGCTGAGCCGGTTGCTGAACGGCTACGTGTTCAGCAACCTCACGATCCCGGGCGGTGACGACCCCGCGGGGCTGGTCGACCGCCTGCTGCGCGCGTTCTTCGACGATTAGGCCCGGGAAGCCCGGTTCACCGCCGAGACCACGGCCCGCAGCGACGCCGTGGTGATCGACGGCGCGATGCCGACGCCCCACACGGTCCTGCCGCCGACCGAGGCCTCCACATACGCGGCGGCCTGCGCGTCGTCACCCGAGCTCATCGCGTGCTCGGAGTAGTCCAGCACGGCGACGTCGAACCCGACACTGCCCAGCGCGTGCACGAACGCAGCGAGGGGCCCGTTGCCGACGCCGACGATCTCGGTCTCCGACCCGTTGACCTTGACGGTGGTGGTGATCGTGGTGCTGCCGCCGTCTTCCTCCGAGGCGTCGACCCGCTGCTTGATCCGCTCCAGCGGCCAGATCGGGGCCAGGTACTCCTCGGAGAACGCGTCCCACATCTCCTTCGGCGAGACCTCGCCGCCCTCGCCGCCCGTGCCCTCCGCGATCTTCTGGATCACCTGCGAGAACTCGATCTGCAGCCGGCGCGGCAGCGCCAGGCCGTGGTCGGCCTTCATGATGTAGGCCACCCCACCCTTGCCGGACTGCGAGTTGACCCGGATCACCGCCTCGTAGGTGCGCCCGACGTCCTTGGGGTCGATCGGCAGATACGGCACCTGCCAGAGCATGTCCCCGACGTCGGTGTCCGCCTCGTCGGCGTCGATCTTCATCTGGTCGAGGCCCTTGTTGATGGCGTCCTGGTGGCTGCCGGAGAACGCGGTGTAGACGAGGTCACCGCCGTATGGGTGACGCTCGGGCACCGGCAGCTGGTTGCAGTACTCGACGGTGCGGCGGATCTCGTCGATGTTCGAGAAGTCGATCTGCGGGTCCACGCCGCGGGAGAACAGGTTGAGCCCCAGCGTCACCAGGCACACGTTGCCGGTGCGCTCCCCGTTGCCGAACAGGCACCCCTCGATCCGGTCCGCGCCCGCCTGGTAGCCCAATTCGGCTGCGGCGACGGCGGTTCCGCGGTCGTTGTGCGGATGCAGGCTCAGGATCACCGACTCCCGGTTGGCCAGGTTGCGGCTCATCCACTCGATCGAGTCGGCGTAGACGTTGGGCGTGGCCATCTCGACGGTGGCGGGCAGGTTGAAGATGATCGGGTTGTCCGGCGTCGGGGCAATGATCTCGCCGACGGCGTCGCACACCTGCTTGGCGTACTCCAGCTCGGTGCCCGTGTAGGACTCCGGTGAGTACTCGAAACGCCACTGCGTGGCCGGATGCTTCGCCGCCTCCTCGACGCACTTGCGCGCGCCGTCGGTCGCGATGGCCTGAACGGCGGCCCGGTCGGCGCGAAACACCACGCGGCGCTGCAGGATCGACGTCGAGTTGTAGAAGTGCACGATCGCGCGAGGCGCGCCCTCGCACGCCTGGAAGGTGCGCTCGATGAGCTCCGGCCGGCACTGGGTCAGCACCTGGATCGTGACGTCGTCAGGGATGGCGCCGTCGGTGATGATCTCGCGGACGAAGTCGAAGTCGGTCTGGCTGGCCGACGGGAATCCGACCTCGATCTCCTTGTAGCCCATCCGCACCAGCAGGTCGAACATGCGGCGCTTGCGGGCCGGGCTCATCGGGTCGATCAGCGCCTGGTTGCCGTCGCGCAGATCCACCGCGCACCAGAGCGGGGCGCGGGTGGTGACCCGGTCCGGCCAGGTGCGGTCGGCCACGCGGACGGGCTCGACTTCCTCGGCGAAGGGCCGGTACCGGTTGATCGGCATCGACGAGCCGCGCTGGGGATTCCACGAGGGTTGTTCGGGCCCGGGCGGGCCCGCGGGTTTGACGATGGTGCGTGCCGACTTGTAGGCGTCGGGCGAATCTGGATGGGTCACGGTAATTGCTCCGGGGGATGAGAAGGAACCTCAGACCGGCGCATCGCGAACTCCCGCGACGGGAAGCCGGTCTTGATCAGACCCCGTCGCGGCGTCCGAGGAGGAGCACCCGCTGCACGTTGTGCACTCTACCGCGCCGAGGCCGGGCGCCAAAACCAGTGGTGGTGTCCTTGAGCGTCACCCGGAACTGCATCGTCCGGTACGGCCAGCCCGTCGCCGTGTCCCACTGGGACACCACCAGCCCGACGCCGCCCTGAACGTCCAGCCGCGAGGACGGAAGGATGTATCCGCCGTACAGCTGGGCGACCCGATTGTTCGAAAGGTCCTGGGCGTCCCAGCTCGTCCCGATCACGGGTGTTTGGACCTCGGCCTCGTAGAGGTTGGCGGTCGGGGAGTCGATCGTCCGGTATCCCAGCGCATAGCCGGACGACAGGAAGCCGCCAAGGATCCACTTGCCGGTCTCGAGCCTGCGCAACGTCAGCTCGCCCCAGGTTTCGGCCGGGGGTGTGATGGGCGTGGGTGGGTTGCCCCACGCCCACTGGTTGCCGTCCCAGCCCCAGCCGGAGTACTTGGTCATGTCGCCGATATGGCGCCGACGCACGCGCCGCAGGATGATGCCCTTGTCGCGCTGGAACCCCGTCGAGACGACGTAGACCCAACCGTCCGTCGGGTCGTAGTCCCACGACCACAGCTGCGCGTAGCCGTTGTGCAACGACGCGGGAAACGTTGCCTTGGCGCCCATTTCCCGCCAGCTGACGCCGTTGTCGGTGGAGGCCCAGATCCCGGTCCAGATCACGTTTCCGAACCCGCGGTTGACGATGGCGTGTAGGTACATCGTCTTCCCGATGACCAGGAGGTCGGAGGGGATCACCGTGCTGATCCCGCCATGGTTCCAGGGCGGGCCGTCGTGCACATAGGGCCACAACTGCTGCGCGTAGGCCGCGTCGGTGCCGCCCGCGCTCTCGTAGCGGATCCGGTTGTTGGTGTCCCCACTGCCGATCAGGGCGACGGGGGCGCGCCAGTCGCCCTGGCCGACGGCGAGGCCGGAAAAGGTGTCCCCGAACACCGACACCAGCTTGCCGTTCGGAGCGACCGCGCAAACGCCCAGGTCGGTGCACGTCACTCCCCATTTTTCGGTGATGCCCGGGCCGGTGATGTCCCCCACGTACCCCTCGACTGGCGTGGGTTGAGTTGCCGCACAGCCACTTTCGCGTCGCCACCGGTACACGGTGGAAACGCTGACGCCGCAGTCGGCCGCGATCGTGGCGGCCTTCTCCCCCGAGCGCAGCCTGCACAGTGCTCGCTTGCGCAAAGCCGCGTCAGCCTTCGGCATGGTTCCTCCGCAGTCGTTGGCAAGTTCTAGACAACAACGATGCCTGTGCACGCCGCCGTGGGCACGAGTAACGCGCTACCTATGTTTTCGCCGGCGGTCCGTCCGCGGGCATGAGTGGTACCCGGCGAGGAATGGGGTAGCGCACTACGCATCCCATCCCCGGATCCCCGCGCCTACGGTCTCAGCTACGGCCCCACCTCAGGAGGATTCAATGACCACTCTGCAAGAGCCCCGGCATGTCAAAAGCAATGGGCGAGAACAGGACTGGAGTCATGTTCGCGGATTCGGGTGGCGCCCACAGCTCCCGGACGCCCGCGACCTGCTCTACACGGCCCGGCTCAAGGCCGCGCCGCCGCCCGAGTACGACCTGCGTCCGTCGATGCCTCAGGTCTACGACCAGGGCCAGCTCGGGTCGTGCACCGGAAACGCCATCGCCGCCGCGATGGAGTACGAGCGGGACCGGCAGGGCTTACCCGATTTCATCCCTTCGCGGCTGTTCATCTACTACAACGAACGCGCCCTAGAGGGCACGGTGGCCAGCGACGCGGGCGCGGTGATCAGGGACGGGATCAAGGTGGTCAACCGCGAGGGCGTCTGCCCGGAGACATTGTGGCCGTACGACATCGGGGTGTTCACGGTCAAGCCGCCGCGGCGCTGCTACGTCGCCGCGCAGAAAGACAAGGCCGTGCAGTACGAGGCGATCCACACGCTGGGGGACCTCAAGGATGCGATCGCATCGAATCTGGCGGTCGTGTTCGGGTTCACCGTGCACCAGAGTTTCGAATCGCAGGCCGTCGCCGAGACGGGCGTGATGCCGATGCCCAAACAGGGTGACCCCGTCGTCG
This sequence comes from Mycobacterium sp. NGS34, assembly GCF_059812845.1. Lineage (NCBI taxonomy): Bacteria > Bacillati > Actinomycetota > Actinomycetes > Mycobacteriales > Mycobacteriaceae > Mycobacterium > Mycobacterium sp. NGS34. The sequence goes on along the minus strand of NZ_JCALDM010000001.1, from coordinate 5,444 downwards.
GCGGCCACGCCGTTCTCGCCGTTGGCTACTCGGATCCCAAGAGCCACTTGATTGTTCGCAACTCGTGGGGACCCTCGTGGGGAGACCACGGCTACTTCTACATGCCGTACGAGTACCTGACCGGCTCGAAGGTCAGCTCGGACGCTTCGCCGATCAGCCACGTGAAGCTGGCGAGCGATTTCTGGGCGATCCAGATGGTCTCGCCGTAGCGGCCCACGGCACCTGGAAGGGAACTGCCATGTCGATCGCGCAGCTCAACAACGATCTCCTGCTCGAGCGCATCACATACGAGGCGCCCCACCAGGCGCCCGCCCCGATCCCGTGGCCCGACGGGCTGGCGCCCATCGCGACGCCGTATGACCGGGCCGCGAGCCAGCCGCTGCCGTCCTGCGACGTGCTGGTGGTGACCTGGACGGTGGCGGAGGCACAGGCCCTCGCCGACGTGCTCACCCCGGGCATGCCCAGCCGCAGCTGGAAGCCCTACGCCCACGGATGGGCGAGCTACGAGCCCCAGCTCACCTGGCGCTCACCGGCTCGCGACGCCGGCTGCCTGGCCTATGTGGCCCGGGTCAGGATCGGGGATGTCGCGGTGCTGGCGGTGAAGTCCGAGCTGCACCTGGCCACCGACAGCGTCTCGGCGCCGCTGGTGGCGCTGTGGCAGCAAATGGTGAGCGAGGCCAAGCCCAAGCTGGTCATCACCACCGGCACCGCCGGCGGCATCGGGGCGGCCACCCAGCTCGGCGACGTCTTCGTCGTCACCAACGCGAAGTTCAACTGCACCAAGGACTTCAAGGGCAAGCCGTGGGCCCAGCAATTGTTCACGGGTTCGCCGGTGCAGGGCGGCGGGCATGCGGCCGCCTTCGACGCGCTGGTGGCGCCCAACGCCGGGCGGCTGCAGCCGCAGGCCACCCGCCCGCCCGCGCTGACCTTCGGCGCGGCGCTGGGCGGTGTGGAAACCGTCGACTACTTCGGCTTCGCCAACACCGACGACTCGTACGGCATCGTCCGCAACTACCCGAACGCGCGCACGGAAGAGATGGACGACGCGACGTTGCCGCTGGCCCTTTCCGGCCTGGCGCACCCGCCGGCGTGGTGCTCGATCCGCAACGCCAGCGACCCGCAGGTCTCCACGGCCGTCGGCGACCTGCGGGCCCAGGCGCGCTGGGCCAACCAGATCTACCAGCGCTACGGCTACTGGACCTCGGTCGGGTCGGCCATCGCGACGTGGGCCGTCATCGCCAACATGAACTGACCGGGCGGGTCGGCGGCCGCAAAAAACGATTCGGCGTCACACGTATTCTGTTGTGGACCTATACCCCGAGGACCGAAAGAACAACAGTGGCGCTCGTCGTGCAGAAATACGGCGGATCGTCGGTGGCGGACGCCGACCGGATCCGCCGCGTCGCGGAGCGCATCGTCGCGACCAAGAAGCAGGGCAACGACGTCGTGGTGGTGGTTTCCGCGATGGGCGACACCACCGACGACCTGCTGGACCTGGCCCAGCAGGTGTGCCCGGCCCCGCCGCCGCGGGAGCTCGACATGCTGCTGACCGCGGGTGAACGCATCTCCAACGCGTTGGTGGCCATGGCGATCGAATCGCTCGGCGCGCAGGCCCGCTCGTTCACCGGTTCGCAGGCCGGCGTGATCACCACCGGCACCCACGGCAACGCGAAGATCATCGAGGTGACCCCGGGGCGGCTGCGGACCGCGCTCGACGAAGGCCGCATCGTCTTGGTCGCCGGCTTCCAGGGGGTCAGCCAGGACACCCGCGATGTCACCACGCTCGGCCGCGGGGGTTCGGACACCACCGCCATCGCGCTGGCCGCGGCGCTCAAGGCCGACGTCTGCGAGATCTACACCGACGTGGACGGCATCTTCAGCGCCGACCCGCGGATCGTGCACAACGCCCGTCGGCTCGACACGGTGACGTTCGAGGAGATGCTCGAAATGGCGGCCTGCGGCGCCAAGGTGCTGATGCTGCGTTGCGTGGAATACGCTCGCCGCTACGACATTCCGGTGCACGTCCGCTCGTCGTACTCGGACAAGCCGGGCACCATCGTTACCGGATCGATCAAGGACAAACCCATGGAAGACCCCATCCTGACCGGCGTCGCGCACGACCGCAGCGAGGCCAAGGTGACCATCGTCGGGCTGCCCGACATACCCGGCTATGCCGCGCGGGTTTTCCGCGCCGTCGCCGACGCCGACGTGAACATCGACATGGTGCTGCAGAACGTGTCCAAGGTCGAAGACGGCAAGACCGACATCACCTTCACGTGCTCGCGCGACAGCGGTCCGACCGCGGTGGAGAAGCTGGCCGCGCTGCAAGACGAGATCGGCTTCACCCAGCTGCTCTACGACGACCACATCGGCAAGGTGTCGCTGATCGGGGCGGGCATGCGCAGCCACCCGGGCGTCACCGCGACCTTCTGTGAGGCGCTGGCCGCCGTCGGCGTCAACATCGAGCTGATCTCCACCTCCGAGATCCGGATCTCGGTGCTGTGCCGCGACACCGAACTAGACAAGGCCGTCGTGGCGTTGCACGAGGCGTTCGGTCTCGGCGGCGACGAGTCGGCGACGGTATATGCGGGGACGGGTAGGTAGATGGTTGCCATAGGCGTAGTGGGGGCCACCGGTCAGGTGGGCCAGGTGATGCGTCGGTTGCTCGACGAGCGCGACTTTCCGGCGACCACGGTGCGGTTCTTCGCGTCCGCCCGCTCGCAGGGCCGCAAGCTGGAGTTCCGCGGCCAGGAGATCGAGGTCGAAGACGCCGCGACGGCGGACCCGTCCGGGCTGGACATCGCGCTTTTCTCGGCCGGCAAGACGATGTCGTTGGTGCAGGCGCCGCGGTTCGCCGCGGCCGGGGTCACGGTTATCGACAACTCCTCGGCCTGGCGCAAGGACCCCGACGTGCCGTTGGTGGTGTCCGAGGTCAACTTCACCCGTGACGCCGGGCGCCGCCCCAAGGGCATCATCGCCAACCCGAACTGCACCACGATGGCCGCCATGCCGGTGCTCAAGGTGCTGCACGACGAGGCACAACTGGTGCGCATGGTGGCCTCGACCTATCAGGCGGTCTCGGGCAGCGGCCTGGCCGGCGTGGACGAGCTCGCCACGCAAGCCCGCGCGGTGGTCGCCGACGACATCGAGCGGCTGGTGCACGACGGCGGCGCGCTGGAATTCCCGGCGCCCAAGACGTATGTCGCGCCGATCGCGTTCAACGTGCTGCCGCTCGCCGGATCGCTGTTGGACGACGGTTCCGGGGAGACCGACGAGGACGCGAAGCTGCGCTTCGAGAGCCGCAAGATTCTCGGCATCCCCGACCTGTCGGTCAGCGGCACCTGCGTGCGGGTTCCGGTGTTCACCGGTCACTCGCTGTCGATCAACGCCGAATTCGCCCGGCCGCTCTCGCCCGAGCGCGCCCGCGAGCTGCTCGACGGCGCCCCGGGCGTCAAGGTCGTCGACGTGCCGACGCCGCTGGCCGCGGCCGGTGTCGACGAGTCGTTGGTCGGCCGGATCCGTAATGACCAGGGCGTCCCCGACGGGCGTGGCCTGGCGCTGTTCGTGTCGGGGGACAACCTGCGCAAGGGGGCCGCGCTGAACACCATCCAGATCGCCGAGCTGCTGGCCGCCGAACTATAGTTCGCGGGTGAGCTCGGCCCGGGTCGCCCTGCTAAGCGTTTTGTGTTTGGTTGCGCCCCAGCCTGTTTGGCAGGCGCGCGCCGATCCGCCGGCGCCGGCGCCGGAGCCCGTCCTGCAGCCGCTGGCGCCGGGGCAGGTGGTGCGGATCGGGCCGACGGCCGGCACCGGAACCCCGACCGGCGACTACGGCGTCGGCGCGACGGACCTGTGTGAGTTCGTCGAGTTCCCAACCGAGCTGCTGCAGGTCTGCGGCGACAGCTTCGCGGGCCAGGGCGTCGGGTTCGGCGGCTGGTACTCGCCGATCGCGCTGCACGTCGACACCGCGTCGGTCGACGACCCCGCCGGGGTGCGCTACACCGGGGTCACCGGAATCGGGAAGCCGCTACTGGCCGACCCCACGCCGCCCGGGGATTCTCAGCTGCCGGCCGGCGTGGTGCAGGTCAACCGGCGCAACTACCTGATGGTCACAACAACGAAAAACCTTGAGCCGCAAAGCTCCCGGCTGGTAATGGCCGAACCCGCGCACGGCGGCTGGCAGACCGTCGCCGGAACCCGCCGCGACGGTTCCTATCAGGGTGGTCGGCAGTCGCAGATCAGCGGCTACTACGACCCGATCCCCACGCCGGACTCGCCGGGCGGCTGGGTGTACATCGTGGCCAACAGCTTCACCCGGCGAGATCCCGTGCTGCTCTACCGGGCCACACCGCAGACGTTCGTCGACCGGTCCCGGTGGCAGGGCTGGGCGTCCGGGCCCGACGGCGGCTGGGGCAGGCCGCCGACACCCCTGTGGCCCGATCAGGTGGGCGAGATGTCCATCCGGCAGATCGACGGCAAGGCGGTGCTGTCCTATTTCAACGCCAGCACCGGCAACATGGAGGTCCGGGTGGCCGACGACCCGACATCGCTGGGCGCCGCGCCCGTGACGACGGTGGTGCAGCACGACGAGTGGCCCGATCCGGCCGAGAGCCTGCCGCCCGCCTACGACAACCGGCTCGCGCAGCCGTACGGCGGATACATCTCGCCTGGGTCCACCGTCGACGAGCTGCGCATCTTTGTCAGCCAATGGGACACCCGCGCCCGGGCCCGCGCGCCGTACCGGGTGATCCAGTTCGCGGTCAACCCGTTCAAGCCGTAGCCGGAGCCGGCTTTCCGGCCCGTCATCGCCGCCTACGTTGTTCGAGCAGGACGCCCAGCCACAGGAAGGCCGGCGGAGCCACGATGGCCCACGCCAGAAGCGCGACCATCATGATGTTGCCCGCGGTCACGGTTCCTCCGGCGGGTATGCGCGGCGTTGGTAGCAGCCGATGTTGCCAGACTCGGTAGGGGCGTTCAACGACGAGTTTCGAAACGGTCGACCCGGTCGGTCGGGCTACGTTCCATTCACGCCGGGCAACCCGAACAGCCCGCCGGCGCCGCCGATGCCGCCGTTGCCCTTGGTTCCGCCTGTCCCCGGGTCCCCGCCGTTGCCGCCGTTGCCGATCAGCCCGGCGCTGCCGCCGTTGCCGCCGTCCCCGCCGATGCTGCCGAGGGCGTCGCCGCCCGCGCCGCCGGTCCCGCCGCCGCCGATCAGCTTGCCGCCGTTGCCGCCGGCTCCGCCGTGACCCCCGGTGCCGGTGTCGCTGAGCCCGCCGGCGCCGCCGGCGCCGCCGCCGCCGAACAAGAAGGCGGCGTTACCGCCCGCCCCGCCGGCCCCGCCGATGAGCTCGCCGAACCCGCCGATCCCGCCTGCGCCGCCGGCGCCGAACAGGACGCCGGCGTTGCCGCCGGCCCCGCCGGCCCCGCCGTTGTTCGACGTGCCGAAG